>NZ_QMED01000009.1 GCF_003286125.1 Algibacillus agarilyticus | reverse complement strand
TCAGATACTGTTTAACGCAATTAAAAATAACAATAAAAACGAGTTATTCTACAAGCTCGTTAGGAGTATTTTATAGTGCGGTTATATCTAAGTTGCATGGTTACCTTAATAACAATCTTATGGAGCAGTCTTGGCATAGCAAGCCAGCAAAGTACTATCCGAGATCTGACTGATAACGAAGTAAAGTTAAAAAGTGACTCGACCAAGTGGGGCAGTAAAATTTTTGAACTCTACGCTAAAGACAAAGAGGTAACCCCCTCGAGTTTAGACTTTGTTTACCGTACTTGGGCACAAGACGGCAGCTTAGATAAACCTAAAGACCAAAAAGTAATATACGGGCTTGGAGTTATGTTTGGTAACTTCGTTGTATCAAAAGTGGATTCTAAGTGGAAAGTAATAATTGATAAGCATGGTGCTGGCTTTATCGTTGTATTGAGTGGAGGGGCTACAATATTTCCAATCGATATGGTTTTAAAAAGAGTACAAGCAGGTAATAAAGAGTTTGGCTTTTTTAAAGCTAACTTTGATGTAATTAAAAGTGTTGCAGAACAGGTGCAATAATACTCCTAACAAGCCATTGCAAAGGACCGCTAACAGTTTGCTCGGTTCCGCTGCGCTACACATTTTAGCAAACAATTATTGGCCCCTGAACGGGGCGTTAGGCCTCAAGGATAGTATGCTAACATGATCATCGGGGTGCGAAAACTGTCCTGCGGGACAGGCACTAATAAACCGATGATTTTACTTGATTTTAATCCTTCCGTTAGGGTTTTGACGATGCCTGTCCCATACGATGAGCATTATCGGGGACAGTCGCTCTAAGCGTTAGGGTCTATAAAGATGAAAACGTGATGTATACAGAAAAGAAACTAACATAATAACGTCGAAAACTATCGGGGACAGTCTCTCTAAGAAAAAAAATTTAATCGATTTTGGCTACATTGTGTTTGATAAATGAGTGAGTTGATCGCGTTATTTATTCATTTTGATGGTGTTCAATACGCGTAAATTACGTTTAATTGATGAATTCAGCTTTTTAAGGCGTGACGGTTTACATCATGGCTGGTGTTTTGAGTTTTGCTGGTTTTGACCTGTAAATAATTAGATTAGCTAAGTGAGTGCGGCGGGGGTTGCATAGTAACGTTGTGCAGCTTTGAGTTTGGCTATGCGTTTTACATTTACGTGTTGGCTGTAAGTGCGCATTCTTTGCTCAGCGCCTAGGCTAAAACCAAATTGGTCTTCAATATGGCTTGAATACTCAAGCCAGTTATCTTTTGTGAGAAAACTATCGGGGACAGTCTCTCTAAGAAAAAAATTTAATCGATTTTGGCTACATTGTGTTTGATAAATGAGTGAGTTGATCGCGTTATTTATTCATTTTGATGGTGTTCAATACGCGTAAATTACGTTTAATTGATGAATTCAGCTTTTTAAGGCGTGACGGTTTACATCATGGCTGGTGTTTTGAGTTTTGCTGGTTTTGACCTGTAAATAATTAGATTAGCTAAGTGAGTGCGGCGGGGGTTGCGTAGTAGCGTTGTACTGATTTGAGTTTGGCTATGCGTTTTACATTTACGTGTTGGCTATAGGTGCGCATTCTTTGCTCTGCGCCTAGGCTAAAACCAAATTGGTCTTCAATATGGCTTGAATATTCAAGCCAGTTATCAACTGTGATGTTCAGTCGTTTTAAAATTTCCGGTGTGTTGTCATTCATTTTACCGCGTTTATTGGGTTTTAATTGTCGTGCAGTCCAATCCACTAATTGTAAGTAGTTAATTAATTCATACGGTATATGGGTTGGGTTATTGCTGATGTGTGAGTTACCGGCAAAGGGTAATAAGGTTGCGGGTTTGATGTTATCAAGTGATGAAGCAATGGCTTGTTTATTTACCGTTTTGTCATTATCACTTCTTTCATCATCTGTTTTGTTATTATTCGTACTGTCATTATCCGTTTTTGTATTTCTTATTTTGTTACTCTCTATTTTTTCATTATCCATTCTAACGTTATTAACTTGAGGGTCGATTAAATGATTGGCCATGCCAATGCGCTCTTGAATTGAGGTGAAATCGGATGTTTCAGGTGTATCGGCCATGTTTGCGCGTATTGGGTTTAAATCTACGTAGGCCATGCAAGCGAGTATGGCGGTTTGGTCTAATAAAGCTTGGCTTTTAAAACGTCCTTCCCAAAAATGTCCTGTGCAATTATCTTCTTGGTTAGCTTGGCGAGATATGAATTCGTTGAGGTAACGCATAAACCAACTAATGTTGTATAACCTTGCTCTAAACTTAGCCGCTTCTTGTTTTACCATGATTAAATCACTGTCGCTGATGATGTTGCTATCTAAATAACGTTGTACAACTGGCGTGGGTTTACACAACAAATGCCATTGTTTTAATACCTCATCATCTGACCACGCTAGAGCTTTTTTACGGTCGACTCTTAATACTAAGTGATAATGGTTACTCATGATGGCATAGGCAGCGATATCAATCGCAAAAATAGTGGCGAGTTGTTTAATGCGGGTAACAAGCCATGTGCGGCGGTGTTCAAAACTTTGACCGGTTGCGTTGTCTTGCCCACATAAAAAAGCGCGTCGCACACAGCGAGAAACGCAATGATAATAAGCGGTGTCATCGAGTGATATTTGGCTTTTACGGGCTTTAGTCATGATGATTAATACAGGTGTTTTTATATACAGTTAAGTTTGATGGGTGTTGCAAAAAAGTCAAGGTAATGAAGGGTTTTATTAATGGATGTTCTTGAAAGTAATTTGATTAATCGTCGTCACTATTTAGCTAAATAAATTTTCAAAGACCGACAGTCGTGCAAAAAATCGATTTATATCCATAATTAATGATTAGGTATGGCCAATTTCATGACTCAATGAAGGTGTATTCATGAATAATGTATACAGGTTAATTAATAGCGCTTTTTTGCTTATTGCATTTAGCTCATTAAGTTTTGAGGCATATGCTGTTGACTCCGTTAAAAGACTCAAGCCCATATTGAGTTATGATAAACGAGCCAAACATAAAGATGAAGTGATCCGAAGCGCATTAGAAGCCTCTGTCCCTAAGTTTGGTCAATATGAGTTTGTCGAAGTCAATGTGGATATGACAACAGGGCGTGCATTACAAGAGATCCACAACGGTGACCTCATTAACATTTTTATCGCACCCGCCAGCCCCGAGTGGGAAAGCAAATCAATTGCCATTAAAACGCCTATTCGCCAAGGATTACTGAGTTATCGCTTATTAGTCACATTAGAAGAGCATCTTCCTTTGTTTGCCAATATAAAAACACTAGAGCAATTATCAAGATTGTCAGCAGGGTTGCAACATAGCTGGGTTACGGACGACGTCTACAAAATACATAACTTAAATGTAGTGTATGGTAACGAGTTTGAAGGATTGTTTTTAATGCTCAAAAAGAAACGCTTTCATTACATACCTCGAGCGGTGTATGAAGCTTATGATGAGTTAAAGCAACGCCGAAGCCTTATTCCTAATGCGGTTATAGAGCCTAATATTGCCCTTTATATTCCTATGGCCACTTATATATATGTGTCGCGAAATGCGCCTCAAATTGCAACAAGAATAAACCATGGCCTACAAGAAATAACCCGTAACGGTCAGCTCAAGGCTATTTTTGATAGATATTATGCAGAAGATGTTAAACGAGCAAGGTTACATGAGCGAACCATAATAAGAATAGACAACCCCAATTTTAACGAAAACGACATCATCAACAAAGCATTGTTGCATACCATCAATTAACGCTTTAATAAGTAAAGCCTAAGTATAAATACATAGGCTTTACTATAAATGCAATGTGAGTTTTTTATGGCGTCATGCCGAGGTCAAGATTTTCAATAATATACAAAGTGTTACCGTCAATGGTATTTTTACCTGCATCTAAGTATTTTTGTTCAAGCACGCCACCGGTTGCCCAAGTCGCAAAATCGTCATCGTTAATCACGCCAACACGTGTATTGTCGATTAACCAAATGCCTTCTAGTTTATCGTGAGGGTAACTCACTTCAGCCACTAAATCGCTTACCATTGTTTTACTGACTGGGTTTATGCCTGCATTTTCAAGCGTGGTCCAACCTGAATTTAAGACGACTTGCTCAAGTGTTTCGCCTGCAATGGTTAAACCGAGGGCGGGATCTTGCTCGATATCGCCCGACGCGGTCATGGCTTCTATATTAGTCGCGTTAGTTAAATCTATTTTATATAAGTGTTTCATCGCCGTTGGTGTTGCATTATAAAATGCGCCATCGCGTTCAATCACTAAAAAGGTGTTATTGCTTAGTGCCACAATACCTGATTGTGAGTTTTGATTTTTTTCTTGCTTATATAAGTATTGTGCGACGTTGCCTGTGGCAATTTCTACCGTCACGATACGCACGATATCTAAATTTTTAACCGCACTGCTTGGGTTATAAAGGGTCGATTGCATAATGCCAACTAAAGTTGATTCGTCTGGTGTTATGGCTAAGCCTTCCATTCCGCGGTTTGCTCGGCGGTTAGCAAATTCTGCGGGTAGGGTGTGCGTGTTACGCGTGTCGTTGCTAAATGCATTAATGCGACCTATTTCTTTACCGTCGGCATCAAAGTGTACAATATGTGGGCCGTATTCATCACTTACCCAAAACGTACCATCCGATAGTGCCACTATACCTTCGGCATCTAAACCATAATTATCTAATTTGATTGGGTTTGTAGTGGCATCATAAGGTTGAGTTGCATCTACGGTAACTAGTGTACCATCTATGTTATAAGGGGTTTCGCCAGTACCACCAAACGCGGCATCGTTTGGTAAGCCCGTGATTAAAGTACCGTCAGGGCGTTTGAACAATATCTCTTTGATTTTTTTGATATCACCATTAGGCTGCAATTTAAATAACCCAATACGTGGCGTGTAATCGGGTGTTGGAAATATTTTTCCTTTACCTTGCGCACCGGTGAAAGTTGCATTTGGGCCTCGATCTGTTACGGCATAAAACAGGCTTGGGTCGGTTGGATGCGCAACCATATCTGAACCAAAACCACCGTTACGAATTTCAAACTTCATGCCTGGCATCGCACCGTCATCAATATCATTTCGTAAAACGGTATAAGGAAGACGTGAGCCATTATTACTCACTGGATTAACGTTACATGATAATGAAGTTGATGTAATTTCTGCTGCGGCTAACTCGTTGTTGTTATCGGTATCTAAACCGGATTGTATTTTTAAGCCACCAAAAAAGCAGTCACTGTCGCCCAGTGTTAACGCTTGATGTTGAATTAGGCTATTAAAGCCATTTGTTCCACTTGTGCCATTTGTACCGTTTGTACCATTAATTCCATTTTCGCCATCATCACTACAGCTTGCTAAACCTAGTGTTGCGATCAAACATAAAGAGATCGTGTTAAATTTCATTACTTTTATTGCCTGTATTTAAAAAACGGCGGTCAATATAAAAAAACAATATGACAATAAAGTAAGAATTTAATGACAGATTTAAGAGAAAACCCGCAACGTGTTATGGTTTTAACATTAAATTTATAGGGTTTAAATAAAGTTAAGGTCAGTAAGGTAAAGATAAAATACGGGGTGAATTAGGCGTTTGAATGGGTTAGTAAAACTTAAATTTAAGCAGCAATCCTTTACTTTTATAGTCTTCTCGCTCAGGTTTTATGGTTCATTGTCAGTGCTTACTCTCGACTTTGGCTCCTGCGTCGTTCTAACACCCAAATCCATTTAGGCGGCCCCAATCACATAGTAGAGCATATGCTCATGGGGTCTCGAAGCTTGCCTGCATGGATGCGGGTAAGGGGCGAGAGCAGGACGCGGTAGCTTTGACGGCTTTGCTTACATGGATGTAAGTACTTCGGTTTCGTCTGGAACTAGAAACCTGCCCCTAAAACCCGATCGCTTTGACTATATATGAATAAACTGAGCGTCAAACGCTCAGTTTATTCATGCTTTTTATCGTTCGATTTTCCAAGGGGTGGGTTCGAGCTTAATGTCTTTACCCACTGCTTTAGTAATAAGTGGTACAAGGCGCTCTTGCTCATGACTCACTAACGAATAAACATGGCCGTGAATATCAGATACTTTGATGCCGACTTCTTCTTCAGGCACCGGATACATAACCGGCTTGTTTTTGGCTGCGACTTCTTTTGATAATGCTTGGTTTTTAGCTTTAGTCGCCATGGCTTTTTTAGTTTCTAACTTGCTGGTTTTGGTTCGGGCGGTGCGGCCCACGCGGTGAATATAGTCGTTACTATTTACCGGTAAATCAAAGTTAATAACATAATATAAGCCATTAATATCGATGCCACGTGAAACAATATCGGTTGCAACTAATAGCTTAAATTCACCATTTTTAAACCCTTCTAGGCGTTCTGTTCTCTTTTTTTGTGGAATTTCATTATGGATACCTGTGCTGGCATAACCGTTATCGTTTAATAATTGAGTTAAAAAATCGACATCACGTTTGGTACGGGCAAAAATAAGTGTGCGGTCACTGTTAAGCATGTTTAGCAAACTTAATAAATGCTGGTTTTTGTCTTCTCTAAAACAACGATACATGGTGTGTAATATTTTATCTAAAGCGGGTTGTATGCTGCCACCTTTAACGACTTTAACGCGTGATAAATTTTCTTCATTAAACTTGTTAAGGGCTTTTGAATCGGTCGCTGAAAATAATACTTTTTGTGAATTTTTAGGAATAGCGGCTAAAATGGCTCTTAACTCTTGGTGTATACCCATACTGACTAATCGGTCTGCTTCATCCATCACAAAATATTTAATATCGTTTAATGAAATTGTTTCATTTTTCATTAAGTCGATTAAGCGTTTGGGTGTGGCAACAATAATGTCGGTGCCGCGTTTAAAGCGTTTAACTTGAGACTCAATACGCACACCACCAAATATGCTAATTGTGCGAAGCTTTAAACCCTTGCCATATTGGGCAATTGATTCTTCGACTTGCAGTGCGAGTTCTCGAGTTGGCACCAAAAATAAGGCACGGATAGGGCGTACTTGGTCATCACTATGATCAGATTGAGTCAGCTCTTGTAAGATAGGCAGTAAGTACGAGGCTGTTTTTCCTGTCCCCGTTGGTGCTATTGCGTAAGTATCAGTACCGGACAATACCGCTCCGATCGATTTTTCTTGAATATAGGTTGGCTTTTTATAGCCCAAAACTTTGATATTTGATTGCAGCGTTGCATTAAGGCCGAGCTTAGCAAAAGATGTCATAATGATAATTTTTTAGCGAATAATGGCGCATTATAACTAAACCCGTTAAAAATGGCTCTCACTAATAATGATTAATCTATATTTGTGCTTGAATATTTAAGGTAGTGTTAGTAAAAGCCACTAAAACGGCTTTAGTTATTGTGTTAATAACAGTGTGAAAGGGGGCATTTAAATTAAAATGCCGGTCAATAAGTGAAACCCGATGAGTCGATTTAGATATATTGCATAAAAATATAATAGGCATACCGACTTAAAACGCGTTAGATAAAAATATCAATAAAGGAAAATGAAAATGGCGTTTATGCGTTTAATTAATATGGCAACGTTGTTATTTGTCATTAGTTATTCATCTATGGCACAAGTACAAATAGGTGCTGATGACGATGGGTTTTTATATACCGGTCGAGTCGATTTTAAAATGCCTAAACAGCCTTGGCTTTCTTGGCCAGGCAGCAGTATTAAAGCGACTTTTACGGGGGATGAATTAGTTATTATTTTTGATGATCAACTCGGGAAAAATTATTATAACGTGATATTAAATGGTGATGATCAATTTCCTACCGTGCTTGAACTTAAAAAAGGTCGCCATGAATATGATTTAAGTTATTTATTAACCAACACAGCTTCAAAGGTTAATGAGTTAGAGATATTCAAGCGAACAGAAGGACATGAAGGCGGCACGCATTTTTTAGGGCTTAAGTTGGCTGATAAGGCCAATTTATTAGCTAAGCCTAAGGCATTAAAGCGACGGATTGCCTTTTTTGGTGATTCAATTACTTCTGGTATGGGCAATGAAGCGCCGGATAACGCAAAAGATAATATCGGTGCGGACAAAAACCACTACTGGTCGTATGCACCAATAACTGCACGGCATTTGAATGCCGAATTTCATACTATTTCTTCAAGCGGAATTGGTTTTATGGTGAGTTGGTTCGATCATGTTATGCCTCAGGTTTATGACCAAATATCGGGCGTCGGTGATAATGACACGGTATGGGATTTTGCCCAATGGCAGCCAGATGTGGTGGTTATAAATTTAGGACAAAATGATAGCTGGCTTATTGATAACGAAAAACGTTTACAACCCGAGCCTTCGCCAAAAGACATAACCGCAGCTTATAAACGTTTTGTTCTGCGCTTAATGACACATTATCCGAATGCTCGATTTGTTTCGGTTCTAGGGAGTATGGATGCAACCCATTCTAAAAGAGCGCATTGGCCACGTTATATTCAAACCGCATTAAATGAAATTAACGCCGAAAATCCAACGGCTAATATTGAATTAATACAATTTGATTTTACGGGTTATCGAGCACACCCTCGGGTTAAGCAGCATATTAACAATGCTAAAAAATTGATAGCGCATATCAAAAAAGTAAAAGCTTGGTGATCAATCATCATCACACTGCATGTTAAGTTATTTGGGTATAAATTAAGGTGAAAAAATAATGGAAATCGCATTTAAACGCGCTTCGTTAACGGATGTTGATGAAGTATTGGCTTTGCATTACAAGTATCAAATAGATTCAATTAACGAAGCTGACAAAGCCGATGGGTTTATTACCACCGCGTTTACCCCGGCGCATTTGACACGTTTGATCCAAGAAGAAGAGGGGCTTTTTATCGCTTGTGTCGAAGATGAAATTGTAGCCTATGCGATGGCGGCCTCTTGGTCTTTTTGGCTGCAATGGCCTTTGTTTGAATACATGGTAAACCACTTAAACGATGCTGAATGTTTAAATCAAGTGATAACCGTTGATAATTCTTATCAATACGGACCGGTTTGCGTCGATAAATCTTATCGTGGCTCTGGGGTATTTGAACAGATATTTAATTATTCATTGGCTGAAATGCACAAGCGTTTTCCGATTATGGTCACGTTTATTAACAAAATTAACCCAAGATCGTTTGCAGCGCACACGGGTAAAACGCCGTTACAGGTTATAAATGAATTTGAATTTAATAATAATCAGTATTATAAATTGGCTTGTAAAACGGCAACATAACTTATGCGCTGTGTTTAATAGTTGGCGTGAATGTAAGCGTTAAATCGTCAAATTATAACGGTCGATTGACGATTTTTACGTTAATTACAATCACTTATTTAAGCCTGCTATTACGTGTATAATGCCGGCCGTATTTTAATTTAATAGATGAACAGTATGCTTGGATATTACCTTCACGCTTTAAACGCCCAACAAGCATTGAATGCGATTGAGCAAGATCTTTCTTGGGTGACAATTTCAACCGATTTACACCTTTCTGAGCATGAATACTCAATACGGGATCAATCTTTAGTACTCGATGAAGAAAATATATTGTGTGTTGCCGATCTAAAAAAATTAGTTAAGCGTAAACACCGCATTTATATCTGCACCGATGGTGATTGGTTTCCACTTGAAGATCGTAGTACGGGCTACTACAAATTAGTACCGACAACTGGTGCGCCATTGTTAGAAATTAGCGGTGTTAAAATGCATATTTCTAAAGGGACTGACCCTTATAAAAGTGCTTCTGAGATGGCTCAGCAAGCGGTGTCTAAAGGCGATAACGTGCTGGATTGTTGCAGCGGTTTAGGTTATGCCGCTATTGCTGCCCATCGTATCGGCGCAAGTAAGGTCACAACCATTGAATTAAGCCCGCAAGTGATGGGGTTAAGAGCTCAAAACCCATGGTCGCGTGATTTAGCCAATAATGGCATAGAGCAATTGCATGGCAGTAGTTATGAGTTAATACGCTCTATGGAGTCCACGTCTTTTGATTCGGTTATTCATGATCCGCCGCGTTTTTCGTTGGCCGGTGAATTATATAGTGAAGAATTTTATCAACAGATATATCGTGTATTACGCTCGGGTGGCCAATTTTTTCATTACACGGGTAATCCGCATTTAATTAAAAAAGGCAGCAGTTTTGTTGATGGTGTTATTCGTCGACTTAAAGCGGTTGGCTTTAAGCGCATTGAAAAAGTCGATCATTTAATGGGTGTTAGTGCGCAAAAATAACGGCGCTGTCGCCTCTGTTGATTTTTTAATATTTTGCGCACTAACACAAGCATAAACACCTAAACTAAGGATGTTAAAAACCATAACATCCTCTTGTTAAATTCAGTTCTTTTTAACTTCAAATTTTTAATACCGTAACGGTGCTATTTTAACCCGAAGGCATCGCGAGAATATCTTGTATATTGATTGAATCGGTATATTGAACAAAGCCTTGTTCTGCTTTCATGCGGGCTAATACCGCCATTCGATCAGATAGCTCATTACCTTCAATGTTGGCGTGACCTTTTACATGGGTAATGATTATTTTATCGGCCATGGCTTGATACAACGAGAAGCACTCTTGAATGATCGCTAGGTTTTTAATTTCTTCATTTTTACCGCGTTTCCAACCTTTTGCTTGCCAACCTTTAGCCCATTTTGTAATGCAATCAATAGAGTATTTAGAATCGGACAATACCTGAACCGATTTATTTTGTGCTATCAAAGGTTTGGCAAATCGAAAGGCTTCTAACATGCCATTTAATTCAGCCGTATTATTGGTGCCCATTTTTTGATGTAGGCCATACCATAATTGCGCTAAGGTGTCTTTTTCGTAAACTGCCATGCCCGTGCCTGATTTACCTGGGTTAGGAGAACAGGCACCATCACAATATATATTGAAATCGGCGTTGTTTTCGGGAGTCAGTGATGATTTTTTTGTCTGTTTTTTTACGGTACTGGCGTTTTCTGAGCTGCTATTAGTTGCGTTGGTTGGGGGCGAGCTATTACGGGGTCCCCCCGATTTTTCTAACGAGCGCTTCATCAGTGCTTTGGTGTAAGTTGACTTAAAAGCGGCATCAGCTTCCGCTTTACTAGCAAAACCCATATATTGGGCATCTTTGCTGCCGGCGGTGAGAGATTTGACCGTTGCCCATGTATCAAACACGCCTGTTTGTGCGCCTTTCCAGATCACATAATGTTTTTTGCTCATACTCGCCGTTTATCCTTTAAAATATTATTTAGATATATCATGGCATAGTACTGTTTATTGGATTGAAGTGGTAGTTGTCTATTATTAAGCGCTTGTTTACACGGTATACTTTACACTTAAGCCTGCAATTAACTTTTTAACCGCTATTCACAATAATAAATGGCGGTTATGTTATTGATTGCTTTTATTTAAGTCAGTCACTGCGATACTGAGGAAAACTTGATGCCAGAAACGGTGTTATCAAAAAGCAAAATAGTTGATGATTTTATCGCACCGGCTTGCGATCAGCCGGTGACTATTTTATATCAAGATGAAGATATTCTATTAATCGATAAGCCAAGCGGATTATTGAGTTTATCGGGTAAAAATCCACTCAATTGGGATTCTGTTCACTATCGATTACTAAAGGGCCAAAAAGGGATCAGTCCGGCATTTCCTCATGCAAAATTACCCCATCGATTAGATTTTGGCACATCGGGTATTATGGTGGTTGGGCTTAATGCCGCTTCATCAGCACATTTAAACAAACAGTTTCAAGCTAGAACTGTCAATAAACGTTATATTGCCGTGCTAGAAGGCTGGCTTGAGCATGATCAAGGGCAAATTTCAGCTACTATTGCAAAAGACCCGACTATTTTTCCTCGCGTTAAAATTTGTGAGGTCACGGGTAAAACGGCGGTGAGCGAATACAAATTATTACAAAAACTCGACGCTGATTTAAATGCTGAATTTAAAATGCCACGCCGCAGTGTGGTGCAATATAAGCCACTCACGGGGCGCACTCATCAACTACGAATTCATAGTTATTATATAGGGCATGCTATTTTAGGTTGTGATCTGTATAAAAGCGAGGGTAGCGAGCAACTGGCTAAACGGTTATTGCTACATGCAAGTGAACTTGAATTTATTCATCCAACGCAGGGTAAGGTCGTTACTGGAGTTTGTCCGTGCCCATTTTATGAGGCGTAAAATTAAAAAAACCAAGCAATTATGCTTGGTTTTTGTCAACAAGGTTTACGTTGCTATTTAAGCAAAGGCTTCTTGCAATGGTGGAACAACTTGCTTCTTACGGCTTAATACACCGTCTAACCACACTTTATTGTTGGTTGATTTAGCAAACGCACTTTCAATTGTTGCGGTATCGTTACTCGCAATAATCAACTCTGAACCTTCTTTCATAATGTCAGTTAAAAGTAATAATACGCTGTGGCGTTTACCTTCTTCTTTTAGTTTTGTTAAGTCAGCTTCTAAATCGGCTTTAATTTCATCAAAAACTGCTAAGTCGATAACTTCTAATTGGCCAATACCAACTAAGTTACCATTCATGTTGAAATCTTTAAAATCACGCATAACAAGATCACGCACAGGGGTGCCTTCAACCGCTGATTTAACTTTGAACATTTCCATGCCTAACGCTTTAGGGTCGGCAATGCCGGCAATTTCAGCTAATGCTTCAACACATTTAATATCGGCAGTGGTACACGTAGGCGATTTAAAAATAACGGTGTCGCTTAAAATTGCACACATCATGATGCCCGCGATGTCTTTAGGAATTTCTACGCCATAAAAATCGTACATCATTTTAATAACGGTATTGCTGCAACCCACCGGTCTGATCCAACATTCAAGTGGTGTTGAGGTTGTTAAATCACCTAATTTATGATGATCCACGATACCGACAATCGTAGCTTGTTCTATGTCGTCTGGTGCTTGTGTTAATTCAGAATGGTCAACAATGTAAACCTCTTCACCGGCGTAGCTTTCTTTATATTCTGGTGCGTCAAATCCAAATTTATCTAAAATGAACTGTGTTTCTGGTGAAGGTTCACCTAGTCGAGTTGCAACGGCTGGTTCGTCGATTTGGTTTTTTAAATGAGCAAGTGCAATTGCACCGCAAATTGAATCTGAATCTGGGATTTTGTGACCCACTACATATATAGGCATTTTGTTGGCTCTTGTTTAGTTTTTAATAAATTTTGTGCGATTTTAACAAATAAATTGCGGAATAGTGAAGCGCTGTTTTTAGACTTTAATTGTCCTGCTCATACCAAGATGAATGGGTTTTTAGCCAGCTCGCGAATTAACCGTATTAAACAGGTGAAAGGCTTGTCAATATGCTAAAAAAAAGGGGCCTATGGTTAAGCCCCTTTATATTGGATTTGATGTTATCCCATCGATTTTAATATCTGAACATTTATTAACGGTGATGGGTATAACACGTTAAAACAGATTGACTAATAATAACAGCGATAGCCCGATTTTTTGCCTGTTGGGTCCATTTGCTTATAAAGGTCTAATGTAACTGAATCAGGCTTAGGCATAATTAAAAAGCATTGCGCAAGCTCGCTGCGATCTTCTTTGATGATTAATGGATATAAATCTTCAATCGCTTGGCGATATTTGTCATCGCCATAACGTTGGTAAGCATATTGTAAGAAGTAGTATAAACGGCCGCGGCGCATTTTTTTATCTTTTACGTTTGCCCAGTAACCTTGTTTTTTAATGGCTGGTAATAAAAAGTCGATTATTTCTTGCAAGCCTACGCCATTTTCGGCTTTGTATTGCCAATAATCTAAGCCGAGTTGATCGGCTACTCGCGCCGCATATAGATAGGCTTCTAAATTAAAGACTGAATAATGTAATGGTCGAGTACGAGCAAGCTCATCAGGCTGTGCTCCTGTTGGTTTAACTTGTTCAGGTAATCTGTGCTTAAAAATACGCTCAACATATTCACGAGCGAGTGCTTTATCACCAGTGTAAAGTGCATAAGCTGCAACTTGCGCTTCGCAATAAGTGCCATGGTTGTTATGAGCGTCACAGGCGCCTTTACCTAATTCATTTGTTTGTAACCAGGTTAAATAATCACTGATCCAGGTTTTAAATTGGTTTTCATCTGTGTGGGTAAAATGTTTAGAATGAGACAGCAAGTTAACGTCGTCTATTAAACGAATAAACCAACGTGTTTCAATAATCCCGTATTTACGTCCGTCACTATCACCCGGCACGGCTTGACCAAAATTTAGCGATGGATTCATGCGGGTCGCAGGGTCTAAAAACCAATTCTTGATCAGTAAAGCGGCATGTTTAGCGTATTTTTCTTCTTTGGTGTAATGATAAGCAAGGGTTAAATCGCTAATTTGAAATAGCATGTTGTTCATGGTTGTTTTATCTGTCCCCCCTGTTGCGCTGGTTGGGTTGACTTTGCCATCGCGTTTTTTCCAAGGCAAACCATCTGGTTTTGTTGGATCTGGCCACCAATAAGGACCAATACTAATGTAATCGTGTTTATCTCCACTGGGTGGGACATGCGATTTATCTAATACCGAAACAGGGCCTTTGGTTAAACCTTGTTCGGCTTTAGTAATTAAACGTTTAACGACTAACTGCCTAACGGGATCGCCTGCTTGATAACGTTGGTAACTGTCGTTTAACCAGTTTTCATCAAGATATAAGTATGTAGATGATTTGGTTTTAGTTGACGGTGCAGAACCCGTATCTATTGTGTTTTGACAAGCGGTGAGTGTAACCGACAAACTTAAAATGGAAGCAAGTAGAGAAGTACGTTTAATTTGCATAAAAAACCTATATAGAACAACAATAAGTGTAAATAGTTTGTAAATAATAGAATAATTAAGCGCAAATGTTTAATTTAAATCACAAGAATATGAGTGTTAACGATTATGTTGATGCATTTTTGACTCATCATGCTGATCAATGTTAATAAGTAGCTCATTTTTTGTCATTTAGTTTGATTTTATGAAGGTGATTGAAACACAGAGGTGTGAAAAAAAAGCGGGACATATTAAATCAAATCGAACGACACTCGTTTAGAGGCTCAGTATCGGTTTTTAATCGTTAAATAATTAAGAGGTCATATAATGTGCAAGAATTTAAAACGGTAGGGCTGTTTGTGATCACCGCACTGGCCGAAATTTTAGGCTGTTATTTACCCTATCTTTGGTTGCGTGAAGGGAAATCAATCTTTTTATTATTGCCAGCTGCGCTCAGCTTAATGGCTTTTGCTTGGTTACTTTCATTGCACCCTGAAGCTTCAGGCCGAGTTTATGCCGCCTATGGTGGTGTATATATTTTTGTGGCGATGTTGTGGTTATGGGGCGTTGATGGTATTCGACCAACCACTTGGGATTTAGTGGGTTCGGGTGTGGCTTTGCTCGGTATGGCTATCATTATGTTTGCACCTCGCCCTGCATAAATAAGCGAGCATTTTTTGCTCGCGATCGCGTTTTTTGAGTATAAGGTCAGGTATTGATATACCTTTAAATACAATGCGATTAAATAGCGATTACCACTTACTCCACCGCTTTATCACTGGCTAAATGGTCGTGTGCTTTGCCTACTTGTGCTAAATTGAAATGCCGTTCATCAACTATCGGTTTTTAATTTCCGGCATCAACCATATCCGCTAATTTATACCAATTCATATAAATAAGTGATCTCTCAGAATACATCCAGCGGTTTTTGAACAAGGCGTCGGTGTACAGGAATGGTTGTTCCCTTTCAAATACCGATAACGCAGGTCAAAAGCCGCTGGGGCATTCCTTTCAGGCGAGTTTTAAATGCGCTTACTCTGTGTTGCTCGAACTCAAAAGAGCACCACTATTCTTTCATTCAAGCGCATTTAAAATCTCGCTGAGTGGGCATACTTATTATTACGGATTGGTATTACGCCGTATTTCTCGGTGAGCTGCACGCTTCACGTTATGCAGCATGGGGATCAACATAAAGGCAAAAACAAACCTTTAAAGAGTGCAGGTGATAAATCGATATTCAACAGTTGAAACGGTTGTGGCCATTTGTATGTTGTTACATAGTTTCACCGGTTTCAATTAATGCTAATTGCTTTTCGCCGACGCCAGTTGAATAAACGTTAGCCCCTAAATAATTAGCAATTTGCAAGGCAATTTGACCAACAACACCCGAACCTCCATGCACTAATACCTTTTGGTGAAAAGCCCTACTTGGAAAGTGATCTTCATCCACTTTACGTCCGTAAGTAAAAATGTAGGGGCTGTATATTCATGATACTAAATATTATTGGTTTTCAAATTTGCTGGTTTGGTTTGCTATATTGGGAAAATGCGTTTATTCCAATAGCCATGGTGCTGGTGGCATTTCATTTGATTTTTTATGCAAAAAAATATTCTGAATGGTTGCTTATTTTAAGTGTTACCTTGCTGGGTATTTTAGTTGATTCAGCATTATATTACTTTGAGTTTTATATATTTAATAACGAGTCAAGGTATATACCTATATGGCTGGGTGTTATGTGGGCATGTTTTGCTTGCACGCTTTGTCATAGTTTAAGTTTTTTAAAATCATCAAAGTATTTACAAGTTGGGATTGGTGGCGGGCTCGCCCCATTTAGTTATATTGCTGCATCTCAATTTGACGCGGTCACGTTGGGTTATGAATTGGTGATTATGTATGGCGTGCTGGCGGTTATATGGTCAGTATTATTTTTACTTTTTTATTATTTAAGCGCTCAATTTACTCTTAAAGGTTACTAGGATTGGATTCATATGTTTAAAAAATCATGCTACTGGTTAATCGGGTTTTGCATTTTAAATTTATCAGCGACGTTACTGGCAAATAATAACAAAACACTTGATAAAGTTTATGAACAACATGCCTTTACTCAAATGGGTGAAGCGACGTTTTCGATTTTATTTTGGGATTTATACAAAAGTAAATTATTAACCACAACCGGTCGTTATCCCATTAATATTAAATTTGAACATTTGATCTATGAGATTAACTATTTAGCTGACATTTCTAAAAAAGACTTGATTAAGCGCACTGTCGAGCAATGGCAACATATCGATATAAAAGAAAGCCTATATACCCCTTATCTTGAAACATTAAATCAGATCTGGCCTGATATTGAATCTGGCGACACGCTCACTTTAGTACTAACGAATGGAACCACCGAATTTTATTTTAATGGTGTTTATATAGGACAAATTATAGAACCTGCATTTGGGCCTTTATTTCTTGATATATGGTTATCAGAAAAAACCAGCCAACCGGAACTGAGAACGGATTTATTAGGAATAACACAATGAAATTTTTTGTCATGCGTTTTGTTTTGTTAATCAGCTGCTTATCATTATTAAGTTGCACTACACAATTAAATGATTATCAGGCAGTTGATAAACCATTTGATGTTAAAGCCTATTTTAGTGGGCGCGTCATTGCTTGGGGTATCGTTCAAGATTATACCAATCACGTTCAACGCCGGTTTTGTGTTGAAATAGACGGAAGCTGGCAAGGCAATGAAGGATTGTTAGCCGAAACCTTTTATTTTGCCGATGGTGAAGTAACATACCGCAACTGGGCGTTGATTAAACAAACCAATGGCGATTACCAAGGAACGGCAGAAGATGTTATTGGACAAGCAATTGGTCGGCATCAAGGTTTCGCTTTTCAGTTTGAATACCAATTGTTACTTCAATTAGATGATGACGTTATCGAAGTAACAATGGATGATTGGATGTATCAGCTTGATCAATATCGCGTGATGAATAAAACCGCCATGTATAAATTAGGCGTGCAAATAGCCGAGGTCACATTATTTTTTGATAAACAACAGCCGGTTAAAAATTGTGGAACATTTCAATCTTAGGCTCAACTTGGAAAATAAGCTTAAGGACAGTACATAAAATACCGACCCTCAATTTACTCAGTGTTTAATTTTTATTAAGCACAGCTAAAAACAACGTGTTGAGCTCGTCAAAGCGTATTGTTTTATCGACTTGTTTACCCTGATAAATTTTTAAACGGTTAAGTTCTGTTTCAATAAATTGATTCATAATGGGTATAGTCGGTATTAATGCAACCTCTTCGCTTATTTGCTTGCGGTTAAGCAAATGCGAAATAGTGGTGTTAAGTTCATTTTTATCGACCTCATTATTATTGCTCTGATTATTACCCTCACAATTATTACCATGATCATCGGCCAATAACGTGCGTAATTTTTCAAACTCGACAGGGGCCGGCGATTGAAATTTTTCAATCCACTGGACGGATAGCAAAGCACGCAATATATAAAAATATTTTTTGAGTGGCACGCGTTCGTCTTTGTTTACCGCACGGTAATTAGAATTTGCCATATTGCGATAATGGTAAATGCCTTTTGACGGTGAATATACCGGATTAACTAATTGCCTTAATTGCTGGGCAAAGTGATTATTATCAATATAAATAATAGGGGAGTATAACCACTCAATAATAGTCGGGTTCGATTTATAAAATAGTTTAAGCGCTTTGCGTATATCCCAACCGTTGATATCTATTTCATCGGTAATCGGGTACTCAATGACATCTCGTTTATCTTCTAGGTTAACCGATAAATACCAATCTTTTGGATGAGCATAAACAAAACGCACGTCATAATCGCTATTGGGTGAAGAAAACCCCCACGCCCGACTACCCGATTCAATCGCATAAAGCACTTTAACGCCATGCTCTATTTCAGCCTGCTTAATACGTTCCATTATTTCTTGTTTAACCGCTGTATTTATTTGATATTGGGTTATGTTGTTTATGCCGTTAACTGCCATTTTTACACCGCGCTTTAAGTTATACCAATTCATATAAATAAGTGCTCTCTCAGAATGCATCCAGCGGTTTTTGAACAAGGCGTCGGTGTGTAGGAATGGTTGTTCCCTTTCAAATACCGATAACGTAGGTCAAAAGCTGCTGGGGCATTCCTTTCAGGCGAGTTTTAAATGCGCTTACTCTGTGTTGCTCGAACTCAAAAGAGCACCACTATTCTTTCATTCAAGCGCCTTGATTAAGCGCATTTAAACGCTCGCTGAGTGGGCACTTATTATTACGGATTGGTATTAATATATCCGTATCTTTATTCACAAAAAATTCACCTCTGCTTTGTACATCATATAAGCAAGTTTGTAAAAATTGTTCTAAGCGTTTAAACAGTGTAATTACGTACCTGTTTTAATTATCAACCGAATATAAAGTAGGTTGATGTACATTGAGTGTAAATAAACTGTAAATTGTATCTATATAAACATTATATGTTTATGTTATTATTTTGTTAGGATAAGTTTGCGCTTTAAATAACTGACTAAGCGCAAAGTTAAAAATTTGTTGTCTTACCAATTTAATAAAGGTTTGGATATATGCGTGATACTCATTTAAAACAACATCAAAAACAACTCGGTAAAATGATTTGTTTATTAAGCGTTATAGGCGTTACAAGCCTTTTAGCATCATTAATAGGTTGTGCTGAAACACAAGAGAAAACCACAAATCAAACTTCGGTTTTACCGCATTCAGATCCGGATAACATCGGTGGTTGGGTTTTAAACACCGAGGTAAGTGATGAATTTGAAGGTGATACCCTAAATGAAGAGCGTTGGTTTATTGTGGGTAAATTTGAAAACGGTAAACCCGTTTATAAAGACCCTGACCATCCCAACCGTGAAGTTTGGATTGGGCGCGCACCAGCACAATTCTCGGGCCGAAACTATCGTTTAGAAGATGGCAAACTCATGCTTGAAACACGCTGGGAACCCGATTTTCCGTTTACAACTGAAAAAGGTTTAGATAACGTAAAATATCAATACGGTAATATTACAACAGCAGCTGTTATTAACCGTAAAATATTTAAATATGGTTACATGGAAGTACGCGCTAAAGCGGCAGATGCCGAAGTTTCAAGTGCATTTTGGATGACAAGACATGAAAAACCTAATGGTCAGCGAAATGACACAGAGTTAGAACTTGATATGTTTGAGCATTTTGGTAGTCATCGAATCGAGGGTCAAGCCCATCGTGATCGTGATTTATGGTGGACAATACATGATTGGGATCCAAAGTTTGGGCACGAGAACGGTAAAAATGTCACGTACACCGAGACCAAAGATTTAGGTTTTAGAGTCGCAGCTGACTTTCACACGTATGGCTTTGAATGGACAGAAACAGGCATTCGCTATTTTGTTGATGGTAAATTAGTTTCTGATGTATCGCGTGACGATGTTGAAAAATTTGCCAAAAAGAAAGGCCGCGATAAAGGGTACGTTATTGATAAAGCCATGCACCTTTGGTTAGATTCTGAAGCCTTTCCATGGCGTGGTTACCCCGATTCGAAAGAAGATTTAGAAAAGAACAGCCCTGAAGGTGAAAAAGACGACGCTGTTGTTGATTATGAAATTGAATATGTTCGCGTTTGGCAACAACCAGAAAGTAAATAAAGCGGTTTGAATAAAATTTAGCTACGCGCTTAAACACACAAAAACGCCACTCATCTTGTTAAAGGGTGAGGTGGCGTTTTTTAGTTTGGTGGGTTGATATATTAATTAGCTAATTAAGGCAAAAATTAAACGGTTACTCGTTTGGCGATCGTTGTTGGTCCAACAGCGTTTCGCACAGGTTTTTCAATCTCGTTTTCGCTCGACTTAAGAGCAAATGATTAAAACAACCTGATCAGCCAGATTTATTTCTTTATTGTGTTAATCATTACAGGGTAGGGTGTGGATTCGTTAAATAAGATTGCCACCACCCTAAACAAAATGAAGCTCACATTAATACTTAGCTGTTGCTCTAAATTGAAGTCGGAACGTGGATTAATGCCGCTACCCAATTAACACATTTATTTAATTCCCGCACTCTACTTTTTCTTTCTTTTTTGTTTGTATATGAATTTATTTATTTGCTAATAAAACTATTGTGATTTAGCATATTGATATAAATGCTTAAGGTTCACAAAGTTGAATGTGATTTACATAAAGTTAAGTTATTGATTGTTAAATTGAATAATATAAATATTTGAAAAAAAAATCGTTAATCTCAATTACAAAATCAAAACCCCTATAAATAAGTTAGAGCATATTAAAATGAAACAAATCGCCTTAGTATTATTATCGTTATTTATAATGACCAGCTGTAGTCAAGTTGTTGACTCGTCTGACAAAACAACATCTCCCAATATTTTATTTATTTATACCGATGATCAAGCGCCGTGGGCCTTGGGTTACAGTGGAAATGAGCAAGCAATAACCCCCAATATGGACAAACTTGCCAGTGAAGGTATGTATTTTCCAAATGCTTATACCACTACACCGGTTTGTAGCCCTTCTCGTGCGGGTTTATTAACCTCTCGTTACGGTTATGAAGTTGATATTGATGATTGGATAAATACCACACACAAATCACTGACCCGCAAAGAGCCCAAGTTAGGCTTAAATCCAGATTTAGTCACCTGGCCATCAATACTACAAAAAAAGGGTTACCATACTGGCTTAGTCGGTAAATGGCATTTAGGCTATTTAAACCAGCATCATCCTACCCATTATGGCTATGATGAATTCCATGGTTTTATCGCGGGAGGCACAACAACGAAAGACCCTATTTTAGAATCAAATGGCGTTGAAAAAAAATACCAAGGCTTAACTGCTGATATATTAACCGACCAAGCCATTGACTTTTTAACGCGTCAGAAAGATGGAAAATTTTCATTATCTTTAAACTACAGAGCCCCTCATACCTATTGGTTACCTGTAGCCCCTGAAGATGCGGCCCCATATGAAAATATAGACATAAAATTACCTCACCCTGATTACCCAAATTTAGACAAGCCGCGCGCTAAAAAAATGATGAAAGACTATTTATCTAGCGTACGCAGTGTTGATCGTAATTTAGGCCGATTAATGGCGCAATTAGATAAGTTAGGACTACGAGAAAATACGCTTGTCGTGTTCACCTCAGATCATGGTTATAACATGGCTCACAATGGCATGTGGCATAAAGGTAATGGTCATTGGCTGTTAAAAAACGACACTCAAGGGACTAAAAATATTCCAAGTAACCAACGACCCAATATGTACGATAACTCGATTAAAGTGCCGATGATTGTTAGCTGGCCTAAACATATTCCACAAGGCGCTAAAAACGTAACCTCATTCTCAAACTTAGATTGGTATCCAACTTTATTATCCCTTGTTGAAGCTAAACCTGATGCAAATACCTTATTACGAGGTACCGATAAATCCACAGCCTTCTTCAACAGTAATGCTGTGCTTTCAACCGATTACTATGCGGCCTATAGCACTCTTCATCAATCGGTTAGTGGAATGCGTATGTACAGTGACGGCAAATATAAATTAATGAAAGATTTTGTTAATAAAGGCCGTGATGAATTTTACGACTTAAGCAATGACCCAGAAGAAACAACCAATTTAATTAACACAATTGAACCCAAATTACTGAAGGTGATTGCGCAGTTAGACGATAAAATGTTTAACAACATGTTAAAAACTAATGACCCATTAACGAAGCCGTTTTTTAGTGGCAAAAAACACTCATCACACAAAAGTACACCACCTAATTATGAGCAAGTGACTCAGTCAGACTTCAGTAAACAACTTTACAAAGGCCAACGCATACTCGAGCGTGACAACTGGAACATTTGGGGCGCGTCACCTATTGTTGATGAAAAAGGCAAATATCATCTATTTTACTCTCGCTGGCGTGGTGATCATGGCGCTTGGTTAACCCATAGTGAAATAGCACATGCGGTAGCCGATCAACCAGAAGGGCCTTACACACCTTTAGGAACAGTCTTAAGTGGTCGAGGTGGCGAACATTGGGATGCCGACACCATTCATAACCCAACAATTCAAAAAGTGGGTGACCAATACGCGTTATTTTATATTGGTAATAACTTAGCTCGCGCGAGCGATTATGACGGCCATCATGCTTCTACTCAACGTATCGGTTTAGCATTAAGCGATCATATTTATGGTCCATACAAAAGAGTTCAAAATGATCCAATTCTTGATATTAGTAAAAACTCGAAAGATTGGGACAGTTACTTAACAACTAACCCCGCGTTATTACAACACCCAAATGGTGAATATTGGCTTTATTACAAAGCGTGGGATAAATACAACGACAACATGCGAAAAATGGGCGTAGCCATTGCTGATAATATTGAAGGGCCCTATAAAAAACATGAGAAAAATCCATTGGTCAGTTTTTCTTATCTAAAAAAACAAGTTGAAGATGCTTATATTTTTCAGCACGACGGTAAGTTTCAAATGATCATGCGCGATATGGGCGTAATTCATCCACACGTAGGTTTGTTGTTAGAATCAGATGATGGCATCAATTGGGGTGAGCCTCTATTAGGTTACAAAACCAATACGGACTACACCCATGAAACCACCATTGAGCGTATGGAACGTCCACAAGTACTGATGCAATCAGGCAAGCCGACTCATCTGTTTTTAGCGTTAATGGGCGGTAAAGCTAACACGTCCACGGCTTTTGTTGTTCCGATAAATAATGCGCAGAGCAAATAACGCCTATTTATATTTAAGAAGATCATCGCAGACAGCCTATCTAAGAAAAGATAAATTTAACTGATTTTGGCTACATTGTGTTTGATAAATAAATTAGTTGCTCATGTTATTTATTCACTGTGATGGCTTTATAGTCTTCTCGCTTAGGTTTTATGGTTCATTGACAGCGCTTACTCACCCCCCCCAATCACATAGTAGAGCATATGCTCATAGCGTCTCGAAGCTTGCCTGCATGGATGCAGGTAAGGGGCGAGAGCAGGACGCGGTAGCTTTGACGGCTTTGCTTACAGGGATTTAAGAACTGAGGTTTCGTCTGGAACGAGAAATCTGCCCCTAAAACCCGATCGCTTTGACTATAAATACGCATAAATTACGTCTGATTGATGAATTTAGCTTTTCTGGCAAGACTGTTAACGATGCCTGTCCGGCATAGATATGATGAAAAAACATGTAGAAGTGACTTGAGTATAAGTGAGTATAAGAGCCGTCAATTTTGATTATTCTTTGCACCTCAATTTTCTTTTGTTTCCTCAAGAAATCACCTGTTTTACCTGTGTCTGTTCTACCTCCTGATTTGCATTAATTTTTTAATAAGTCCTCATAACAAACTCATTAACATTGATAACATTATTTTAATTATGGTTATTAGATGGTGTAAATATAAACATCATATCTTAAGTTGATGGAAATATAATTAACAGAGGACTCTCATGAAAGCCAAACTAACATTAATCTCATTAGCCGCTATTGGTTTGTTGCAAGCATGCTCTACCACAACTGACAGTACAGCCAAGCAAACACCAACAGCCGTTAAACAACAGGCTCCTATAAACTTGCAGCCAGCCACGTTATTCGCAAATTTACCAGACTCATGTCCAAACCCCGATGCTTTTGCTATCGCGCCCGATTCAAGTTTAACGCTATCGTGCCCTAACTACGCAAGCAAAAAAGTAAAAGGTATGCTTTTAAACGTGACAGCTGATGGCTCTGTCACTGAAATCGGTAAAATAAAAACCAAGAACGGTTTTGCTCAACCAATGGGATTAGCATATGCCCCCGATGGTAGCCTTTATGTTTGCGATAATGCAGGTCGTCATAAAGGGAGCTTATTAAAAGTAACACTGAATGGTAACAAAATTGCGAGCACTGAAGTAATTGCAACAGGCATGAGCTCACCTAATGGCGTCCGTTATCAAGAAGGTAATTTGTATGTATCACAATTAAGACTACCTAAAGCTAAAACGGCTAATATGAGTAGTGGTATATACCGTTTTTCAGAGAACGACAGAAACGTTAAAGTGGCGAGTGACTTAACATCTGAACACTTAATATTTTCAAGACAAACTGAAAACAAGAGCCGTCAGTTTGGTTTAGATGGCTTAGTTTTTGATTCAAAAGGTGATTTGTTAGTCGGTGACTTTGGCGATGCTATTATCTACAAATTACGCTTAGATCAAGCAGGTAAAGTCGTAGAAAAATCAGTATTTGCAGAGTTAGATAACTCGGTAGGTATTGATGGATTAGCCATTGATAAAGCAGATAACGTTTACTTAGCCGGCTTTTTAAAAAATGAAATTTATAAAGTCACGGCCAGCGGTAAAATTAGTTTGTTAGCGCAATATAGTGATAACAATGGCGCTAATGGTGAGATTGATCAACCCGCTGATTTAATCGTCTACCAAGACAAATTAGTTATTTCTAATTTTGATTTAATGAAAGGTAAAGGCATTGTAAATAAAGGCCATGGCAAGCCTTACACTATTTCAGCTATCGAGTTATAAACCGATTTTAAGGTGTTTATACTCAAGTGACTTCAAGGAGCAGGATCCAATGGGAAGTTAAATTGATTTAGGCACCGCTTCTGCAGCCTGCTGGCAATAATGCAGAACAGACACAAATAAACCTTCAAAGCTATAGTCAAAGCGATCGGGTTTTAGGGGCAGGTTTCTAGTTCCAGACGAAACCGAAGTACTTACATCCATGTAAGCAAAGCCGTCAAGCTTCGAGACCCGATGAGCATATGCTCTACTATGTGATTGGGGCGAGAAAGCGCTGACAATGAACCATAAAACCTGAGCGAGAAGACTATATCTATGCCTGCCGGGCATAGATAACGCGGCATAGATAGTGAACAAAGGCTTGAATAAATTCACGTTACGGGTTCAAGATAAAGTAAATACACAGTGGCAACGGTATTGTGTAGTACATAATATTTAGAAGTTAAGAAGCAAGTGGCACTAATAGCGTAAAACAGCCTCTATTGGCGATAAAAAGAGCATAACAGCTACCACATCACACTTACCTAAAATGGCTGAACAGCATAAATACCCTCAAAAAATACAGTAAATAAGATTGAAGCAGCAGGCAAAATCAGATACTGTTTAACGCCATTAAAAATAACAATATTAACGAGTTATTCTACAAGCTCGTTAGGCACATTATTAGCTCATGATGATAATAAAATTACAAATTGAATTACTGGCAGGTTTACATGCCAAAGAGGAATGGTCTTGTACTTTTGAAATTGAAGAGGCAACCAGTCTAGCCGACCTTCATAATGAAATTCAAAAAGCAGTTAGGTTTAATGATGATCACCTATTCGATTTTTTTATATCTTCAAAGGCTTTTGGCTCTGAACGAATTTCTTTCGATGAAAATGAACATTCCCTCGATACTAAATTAACGGATATATTTCCTTTACCAAAAAATAGAAAACTATTTTATTGGTTTGATTTTGGAGATGATTGGATTTTTCGGGTGTCTAAAACAAGGCATAAGGCTAAGCCGGCAATTGCTAACCAATCTTATCCGTTAATAGTATCTGAATCAGGCAATAAACCAGAACAATATCCTGATGTTGATTGGTAGCATATGCCTAACAACACGCCCTGAGGTGACAGCAAGCATTAAAGTTTACTTTCTACCGCATATTTTAAGAGCGGTGAACCCTTACTTCTCAAAAATATAAGTGGATGTCCTGCATATCATCGACGAAATAATAACTTAGTTTGCAACAGACATATTTGAAGCTGCAAATATAGACACAGAGGAGTTGGCTTTATGTCAGATTTAACACTAAGGCAACAGGTTGCAAAATTGATTGACACATCAGCTTGGCGGCTAGACGATAAAGAGTGGGTTAAAAACCGCAAAGCTAAGTGGCGCGAATTAAGTAAAGTTATCAAGCAAGATAAAAAAATGTCTGCTAAAGATGTTAACTCTTATAAAAACTATTATTTAACAGGTCAACTAGATGGTGCCGAGTCAGATCGTAATTATAAAGAGTTTAATCCTATTATCTGTATGATGTTTCATGCAGATCAAACAGAAAAAGGGCTAACGAAAGTATTTGAGGACTGCGCTTTTTTTAGGAGCGAGCTAAGCTTTAGTCGTTACATTGAGTTTTTTAAACGAATGTCACCGACAATGTCATTAGGGCTTAACGAACAAGGCTATTTAGATGGTAATGAGGCGATTTATTGCAAGCTGTTATATGGTGAAACCGAAGAACAATTTTCTAAGTTAAGAGAATCTCGCAATGACCTGATATTTCCTGCTTTTTGTAGTGCAAGTAACTCAATTTTATTAGACCAAAAATACTATATTCATTCATATTATAAATACCTTTTAGATTTCTCATTCTATTGTTCAAATATAGTTGACTATTCATGGGGGCGAGTGTCTGAGGAGGTTGATCAGTTTTTGCAACTCATTGCCTATTATGAACAGCTTGACCCTTTTAAAGAAGTTGATGAAGAGCGCTATCAAGCTGCATGGAGCTTAGTCAATCAAGTACGCGAAAAATTACAAAGAGAAAACTTACCAGATGAATTAAAAACGCGCTGGCAATATGCGCAAACGCCAGAAGGTAAAGCGCAAGAATATGAGTATTATCAAGAAAGATACCCGTTGTTAAAACAATTAACTAAGAGCGAATCGGTTTAGAATGGAACATATCGTGCAGGACAGGCATAAATAAGCCTTTGATTTTATTTGGTATTACATAATTTTATCGATGACTGTCCCGCATGAATAGTTATGAATCAGGCAATAAACCAGAACAATATCATGATGTTGATTGGTAGCATATGTCTAACAACACGCCCTGAGGTGACAGCAAGCATTAAAGTTTACTTTCTACCGCATATTTTAAGAGCCGTGAACCCTTACTTCTCAAAAATATAAGTGGATGTCCTGCATATCATCGTTTAAAACCAGAAAAGTGAATAAATAACGCGATCAACCAACTAATTTATCAAACACAATGTAGCTAGAATCGGTGAAACCTTTCTTTTCTTAGAGTGACTGTCCTCGATGTCGCAATTGGTCTTCAATTGGTACTTATCAAATTTGGTCAAAGCTAAGTTCAAAATATGCCTAAGTTGCTTAAACGGACAAAAAACAGTTGGCTTTTTGCTCGTTCCTCGCTAATTTTAGCCAACAATTTTTTGCGCGCTTAGCAAGGCGTTTTTATGTATTTTCGAAGTGATTCGACAACTTCAAGTGCTTCACCCTCTTCAAGCGACACGCCAAACCGAACAACTTCATTCGGAATATCAACCGCTATCACACCGCCCTTCATGCCAATTTGATTAAGTATTGAAATGTCCTTGTCGTTTCCAAAGTAACCTGCAGCCCTCAAGTTATTACATGAACTTACTTGGTGTACTTTTTGCGGACCGTACCCGAATATATTGTGCTTGATACTTAACTGTGTCTTGTCGACAATAACTTGCTCGAAACCAGCTGCCTTCCACGCCAACCAAAGCCCAGCGAAAGCTCCACCGAAAGTCCAACCAACAATCCATACGACCACGAATAGATATCCCGGGCTAATAGATTCTGAAAGCAACATATTGAATGCTGCGACCCAGCCGAATGCCCATCCAATTAGCCAAAAAGCTAGAAAGTAAGTCTGAAATTTCCCCTCATTAATTGGCTTAATTATTACCTCTAGCTGGTCTACCTGTTTACGATATTCAATTCTACTCAAAAACTTCCCCTAGAAACCTAACGAGCTTGTAGAATAACTCGTTTTTATTGTTATTTTTAATTGCATTAAACAGTATCTGAGTTTGTCAGTCGCTTCAATCTTATTTACCGTATTTTTTGAGGGTATTTATGCTGATTAGCTATTTCAGGTGAGTGTGATTTGGGTGGCTGTTATGCTGGTTTGTACCGTAAATAGAGGCTGTTTTGCGCTATTAGTGTAGTTTGCCTCTTAACTTCTCAATATTATGCACTAAACAATACAGTTGCCACTGTGTATTCACTTTTTCCGAGCACCCATGTAGGACAGCCAATAATAAGCCTTTAATTTGATTTCAATTTTTCAGTTAGGGTACTAACGCTGCCTGTCGCACACGATTTTATTAAAACATCTATTTTTACATTGTTAATGCATAACTTAGGCTTACACCTATCTATATCACTTAAACAACGATTATGGCGTAAAGTTAGTCGCTAACTTAAAACGGGACTGATACTTACCTTTAACTCTCTTATTATTTTAATTTATAAATGAACATTTGTTTTTATATGTAATTAATATAAGATAAGTAGCAGGGATGATATTTGTTTTAAATTAATGGGAATAGCTTTTAATCGTGCCAAATTAATTGGCCAAAACCAAAGTGAGTTTACACATGCCCGACAATCATAATTCCGCATTGGCCATTAAAAAGATGGGTTACATAGCCGCTGCTTTATTTTTATTGACGATCTTAGTCGATTTATATTTACCAACTTGGCTCACCATTGCAATTCTGAGTTGCAATATCATTATAATGTTGGCGTTACCAAGTTTATTTGCCGTGCCCCTTGATCAAGTATCTGAAGCCCCAGAATTAAAAGTAAACCAACAGCAAATTTCCGAATTAAAGCAAGAATTAGCTGCCGTTAACCTAAAATTACAACAATCGAGTGATAAAGAAAGACTGTATAAAACCGTACTCGATTTAATTCCCGATTGGATTTACGTAAAAGATATTCAACATAACTATGTCTTTGCTAACCAATCATTCCAACAAGCGCTGCCTAATTTACAAATCGGTTTCAGTGATGACAAATTTATGCCAATTGATTTTTGCCAAAAAATTTGGCGAGATGAACAAACCGTAATGAAGACTGGCCAGCCAATTAAAGATGCAGAAGAGCAAGCGGGTGATACCTGGTTTTCAACAAGTAAAGTAATTTGGAAGCATGATATATCTAAACAAGTTAATGGCTTAATCGGTGTCACTCGTAATGTCACAGAAGCCGTTAACGATCGCCAGCAAGTTCAAGAAAACGCACAAAAAATACAAGCCAAAATTAGCCGCGTTTACGCGATACAATCAGAAACAGATCAAGCTAAATCAAGTGCGGGAGAATGCTCAAATATTGTTGGCGAAATGACAAACATCATTACACAAATTGACGAAAAGAATGAACAAATTGTAGGCACCATTGAATTAATAAAAGCCCTTGCAAGCCAATCTAAATTATTATCTATTAATGCTGCAATTGAGGCCGCTAAAGCCGGCGAGAGTGGACGAGGATTTGGTGTTGTCGCTCATGAAGTTCGTGAATTAGCAGAAAGAAGTGAGCAAGCCGTAAAAGAAATCCAAACCGCAATTAAAGCCAGCTCACAAGTTGTTAGTGAAGGGACTCATGCAATGGAAGAAACCAACCAAGCCTTCTCAACAACAATTAAACAAATTGATTCAATTGCACAAAACTTAAATCAACTATCTGACGAGCTAAAAGCGCTGTAACAAACAGCCCTCTAATTACCTTGTGCTTGCAGCGCATGTTTAGTAAAACATGCGAATATAGTCAAAGCGACCGGGTTTTAGCGGCCGATTTCTCGTTTCAGACGAAACATAAGTACTGACATCCCTGTAAGCAAAGCCGTCAAAGCGCTGACAATGAACCATCAAACCTGAGCGAGAAGACTATAATATCAACACCTTCATGATGAAGGTGTTTAATCATATACATTATTTAAAAAACGTTATTGTTTAAGCGGAATAAACAACGAATGAGTATCGCCGTTCTTTAAAAATATTCCTGCGGTCATGACCAGCGGTTTACCGTTTTCAGAATATATCCCCATTCGCTCATATCGATGAACTTCTACGGTTTTCCCTGTTGTGGTTACATACTCTTTATCAGCCACTTTATAATGTTTGGCTCTTTCCCAATTTAAACCGTCGGTTGAGGTTAACATGCCCATGTAACCAAATGCATGATATAAGTTATAATAACGCTTACGCTCGGCGTCATACCAAACTTCTGGATCTTCTGAATTATAATTAATGACCACAGGTTTATGTTGCATTTTCCAAGGGCCTAGCGGGTTGTCGGCCAGTAATGCAGCTTGCATTCGGATAATTTCATTCGGTTTTTGATCCGGTTGATCACCGCGAATAACCATTAAAAAGTCACCTTCAGGGCGCTTAGTCACCGTGACGTTATTTGACTGATTGGCAATGGGTAATTGAGGTTCAAATACGGGTCTATCAAAGCGTTTCCAAGGTCCTTCGATATTATCGGCTACTGCAACACCAATACGTTGATTTAAGCGCAGCATGTTTCTAAGGTTACCCGGCTTCCAATCTGAACTACGAGCTTCTTGAAGTTGCTCTTTGGTTAAGTCTGTAATGCCTGAGTTTGTCGACATATAATAAAGGTAATATTTGCCGTCAAATTCATACACTTTAGTACAATGCACTGTGTATTGATCCCAATGACCATCGCCTCTTCCGGCCATGACTTCTTGAACTTTTGTCCACGGCCCCGTGGGGCTATCAGAAACAGCACGAGATACAATGCCATCGGTTAACCAAGAGTAAAAGCCATGCTTTTTAGGCATTTGGTCGTAAAACAAATGATATTTTCCATCTTTGCCTTTAACAATAGTTGAGCCCCAGTTGAAATATTCATCATCATGAAAAACATTTTCTTGTGCAACCGGCTGCATCGCAGCTGACAGGTTGTAAGTGTCAGTGTTTTTGGCGGTTGCTCCCATTGTAAATAGACATAACGTCAGGGATAAAAAAAGCGGAATATAGCGGTGGCGCACCAGTGTGGGGGTTATGTTTTTTTTCATCGTTACTTTTCCATATCATCGAGTTAATAGCACTCGCATTGCTTAGCTTACGGTGCTATGAGTAATTTGTTGATCTCTTCTTTACTGCGTTTATGCCTACGTGTATGAACCGCGAACGAAAGTTAGAGATAGAAACCTTTCGTTTGAATAAAGTCGTACACTTTAGAAGGTAAGAAGTGCCGAATATCTTTACCACTTTTAATCCCATCTCTTATAAAACTGGAAGAGATTTCCATTTTGGGTGCTTGTACAAATTTAATATTTTTCTGCTCTTTGTAGGTCTCAATATCGTCTTCGAACCGGGGATATACATAGCGTGTATATTTATCCTGAATGAATTCGAATTTTTTCCAACCGGGAAACGTTGACAACCCATCTGCTCCCATAACCAAAACAAATTGTCTATCAGGATGGTGTTTGCTTAAATGCGTTAACGTATCAGATGTATAAGACGGTTTAGGCATTTCAAATTCTACGTCAGATACGCTAAACCTTGGGTCTTGGCTCATCGCTAATTTCACCATCTTTAAACGAAATTGATCATTTAGCAGTGAATGCTTTTTTTTAAGAGGCGTTTGCGGACTCACCACAAACCATATTTCATCCAGATCGGTAAACTCAAGCATATAATTGGCGACGGCCAAATGTCCTATATGAATGGGATTAAAAGAACCGAAATATAATCCTGTAAGCATGTTTGATTAATTCTCAAAAACGTAATCAGTAAAAAAACATGTTAACAATTTTATATTTAAAGTGTAAAGTTTAATTGTGATATATTAAAAGTGTTATTTATTGAGTATTGTGCTTAATAATCAAGTTCAGGAGATTGTCGTATGTCTAAGCCAACAAATTCTCGAAGAGATTTCATTAAAAAAACAGCTGCAGCTTCTATAGGGCTGACACTAGCACATAGCTCATTCGGGGGCACAAATACGCCAAAAGTTGCTAAATCTTTAGACCAAATTAAGCCTATTTGGCGCAACAAACAAGATGGTGTGGCCTATCGAATGATGGGCAGAACTGGAATGATGGTCTCGGAGTTAGTGATTGGCACTTTTCCTTTTACTGACGACTCTTACGATCGAGTAATGGACTATGGGATTGATCAAGGCCTTAATTATATCGATACGGCGCCGGCTTATAGCAATGGACAAGTGGAGTCTACGATAGGTCAATATCTTAAAAAGTCAGGTAATAGAGACAAAGTCTTTTTATCGACTAAGTTAAGTTTTTATTATGGGTATATAGACAGAGTCATTCGCGATATTGAAAAAGGTTTACCACAAGGTAAAAAAGACGCTTTGCTAAAAAAAGCCAATGCAATGATTGAGCAGCGATCGGTGATGAAACCAGGTTACCATATGAATTATTTTACGGGTCAAGAAGCACAATTTCCGAAGACTTATTATCGATATTTAATGCTTCAAGAATATGGTTTTAAGTCTGAATGGCGAGGTAAAATTAAGCAGCACGCTTACAAAATATTCGAAGACTCACTTAAGCGTTTACAAACCGATCATCTAGACGTATTACATTGCCCCCACGGTATCGCTATGCCCGAAATGATGGACGATGAAGTGCTTCAAGAAGTCTTAGCCGAATTTAAACAAAAAGGGTTGATTAGCGCTTCTGCTGTTTCTTTTCACAACGATGTGGCAGGGCATTTGGCAAAAGCTATCGAGGTCGATTATTACGATATCACTATGTTTGCTTACAATATTGCTAACCATGCTGCTCTAGAAAACCTTATGTTTAAAGCCAAAGAAGCGGGAATAGGTATGGTCGCCATGAAAGTCGCTAAATTATTATGGTTAAAAGATCAGCCAGAATGGCGCCTCGAAAAATTAAACACGGCAATTCCCGAGCCAGACATGTCTAAATTCTCTAAAGCGTATTTATGGGCTTTGCAAAACCCCAATTTGTCAGCTTGTGTTTCTGAAATGAATACAATCGATATTATGGTCGACAATTTGAAAGTAATGGGTAGAAAGGTAGATATAGCGTCAGTCTAAAACGGTGAAATCTTATACGGTTTCACTTCAACAACAAAATGGTGTTGGCCTTAAATCACACAAGTACTTTCTCTTTGCCTCGTACTTGCAGTGTGGTCATGTAGAATTGTTCGTGCAGGACAGGCACAAATAAGCCTTTGATTTTATTTGATATTAGATAAGTAAGGCACGAAGAAGTTGTTGATTCAGCGACTATGCATCGATGGCTGTCCCGCATGAATATTTGATTTGCTGTCCCGCATGAATATTTGATTTCTTTATGATTTGTTAAGCGAAGCTCGGTTGTGTGAAATAAAAAATAGAGTTGAATCAAACGCGTGGCTAGCTTAAATTAGGTTGTATAGAGCGAGCAAGTCGTCGAAAATTGATAGAAAATGCAAATAACAGGGATGCTATGTTGATAACATCAATCAAGCTTAAAAAAGCAAATCCCTATAGCATAAATCAAACCAACCTCGTTGTTCATCTGCCCGTTCAACAAATGATTAATCCACACACTACGTGTGAATGAACACTAAATGTTAGTTGCTATTAGGTACAGTGTATGAATTCTAGTCCATTGCATTTAGGTGTTATCGCTATACTTCTTTCTTTGGTTGGTTACTTTTCTATTTTGCCGTCAAACGATAAGGCTCATGATATTAAAATACCGACGATAAAAAACAATCATATTTGTCGTATTGATGCCATAGGATGTGAAATTCAAGTATATATTAATCAGAACTTAAAAATAGAAAACAAACACGGAGAGTTTTCTATAGAAACTCTATATTCAGATATCAAGTTTCACCCATTAAATACAGACTGTAAAAATAAGAGCGTTGTTTTATGGGGGCATCCAAGTTTAACGAATGAATTTATGATTCAGACGAGTGAACATATCAAATTTTTAATCAATGGCGTAGACATAGTTTGGGCATCTAAAGATGGCAACTAATCGGGTAACCGGAGGTATCTAGCATCCAGCCACACAACACCCTGCATGCGCTCCGCACATGACTATAGTCGGTAGAGCGAAGCAGGATGCCAGAGCAGAGGGCGTTTCCTCCAAATGTTTAAAATTCACCGGCCGATTAGCGCCTTTGCATCCCAGTTGTGTTTTCTGTTCTTTGCCTCACTATTTCTTATTCCGGTCAGATATAGAAATGTTCGTGCAGGACAGGCACAAATAAGCTTCTGGCACAAATAAGCTTCTGTTTTATTTGAAGAAATGTTCGTGCAGGACAGGCACAAATAAATCTTTGATTTTATTTGATATTACCTAAGTGCATCGACTATGCATCCATGCATGTCCATGATGATCTTATGTTCTCAATGATCTCTATCGTTGATCTTTTACATACAGCATTTTTTATACTTTTTTCCACTGCCACAATGGCAAGGTTCATTTCTGCCGGGGGCTTTTTTGTCTTCTGCAATGCGTTCTGGTGTGAGTGTTTTTGCGGTTATATAGCTTTTTTTATCTGTTGATATTTTATTATCTGTGGGGCTGTAGCATATCCAATTACTTATTCCTGCCATAACATCGAGTTCTTTCTTAACTAAACCTGATTCTAGCAGGCGTTTACTTTTGGCTGTTGTTTGCCATTTCTCTATGTTTTTTCTTGATAAATACAAGGACTCAAGATAATCATCATCAAACAAGGCTAAAATTTGGGGCTGGTATTCTTGCCATTGATAGTTCATTAATAAACAGGCCAAACTACCGAGTAAGTAAAAGTCATTTTGCTCTTTATATAAAACCAATAAACAATCAACTATCGCACTTAACGTTTCTTTAGATATCTGCTCTGATTCATATTGAGAAAATATTGCTTCAAGTGCTGCTTTTCTAATGTATTCACCAGCAACTTTGCTTGATAATAATTTTGCTAATGATTCATGTCTGCCGTTGGCTAAAATATAAAAGTAGCTACTTAAACCTTCTGTTACGCTATCGCCTAGCAATTCCCCTAATGGTTCTGCATACTCGTCGTCACCGTCGCACAATACGATAAAATTTTCAAAAGCATCATGTTGCTGCATTTCAACGAGCAGAAGTATGCCCATAAATAACAAGGTATTTTCTTGTTTAGTTAACGTTTCTTGGTGAAATTTATTCATTAACTCGACAATAACTGGCAAAAATTCTGACCAGTTCTCTTTTGCCGCTAAAATAGCTTCAATGGGTGGTTTGCCATTAACAATCGTACTTAAGTGTTCAGTTATTTCGGTTAATTTCATGCGGTGGCTCTTTGTAGGTATAGATATAGGGAACAAGTTAATTGATTAAATTTTAAAGTAACCGTGTGTCATCATCAAGCATTGACTGAATAACAGGAAATAACATGGAATAAGGTACGGTCCATTGCACTTCACCTGTTTCGGCAATAGTTTCGGCATTATGTTTGTTATTAGTGTTAATCATTAGTTTAAGCTTTAGCCATCGAGTGTCTGGGTATTTGGGGTACCAAATGGTTCTATTAGCGATTAGCTTGGGTTGCTTATTGACCGTTTAAATTTTTAGCCTAAAAAAAAGCCGTTAATATATAAATATTAACGGCTTTTATCGAGTTTAGCTTACAGTTTTTGCGTAAAGCTAAATCTTATAAGGTAGCAAGTGCGGCATTTAGTGTTGCACTCGGACGCATTGCTTTAGAGGCTAATTCAACCGTTGGCTTGTAGTAACCGCCTACTTCTTGAGCTGGACCTTGAGCACCGTTTAATTCGCCAACAATTTTATCTTCGTTAGCGGTTAATTCAGCTGCAAATTTAGTAAATGTGGCTTTTAATTCGGCATCATCATTTTGTGCTGCTAATTCTTGAGCCCAGTAAAGTGCTAAATAGAAGTGGCTACCGCGGTTATCAATTGAGCCAAGCTTACGGGCAGGTGACTTATCGTTTAATAAGAATGTGCCTGTTGCTTTGTCTAACGTTGTTGCTAAAACTTGTGCTTTAGGGTTGTTAGCAAAGTTGCTTAAGTGCTCTAAAGAAGCCGCTAACGCTAAGAATTCACCCAGTGAATCCCAACGTAAATAGTTTTCTTTTTCGAACTGTTGTACGTGCTTAGGTGCTGAACCACCTGCGCCGGTTTCAAATAAACCGCCACCGTTCATTAATGGCACAATTGAAAGCATTTTAGCTGATGTACCTAATTCTAAAATTGGGAATAAATCTGTTAAGTAATCACGTAAAACGTTACCTGTTACAGAGATAGTATCTAAGCCATCTTTAGCACGTTGTAAGGTGACTTTAGTTGCTGCCACAGGTGCTAAAATTTTAATATCTAACCCTTCAGTATCATGCTGTGGTAAATAAGCGTTAACTTTTTTGATCATCTCTGCATCGTGTGCACGGTTTTCATCTAACCAGAATATGGCTGGTGTATTTGATAAACGTGAACGATTAACGGCTAATTTAACCCAATCTTGAATCGGTAAGTCTTTCGCTTGACACATGCGGAAGATATCGCCAGCTTCAACATTTTGTTCCATTAATACGTTGCCTGCTGTATCGATTACTTTAACAACACCGTCAGCTGACATTTGGAATGTTTTATCGTGCGAACCATATTCTTCAGCTTTTTGAGCCATTAAGCCAACGTTAGGCACGGTGCCCATTGTTGTTACATCAAATGCACCGTTTTCGATACAGAACTTGATTGTTTCGTCATAAACGCCAGCATAACAGCGGTCAGGGATAACAGCTTTAGTATCTTGTTCTTTACCTTCTGCATTCCACATTTTACCGCCACCACGGATCATGGCAGGCATTGAAGCATCAATGATCACATCGCTTGGTACGTGTAAGTTAGTGATACCTTTATCTGAATCAACCATTGCCATTGCAGGCGAGTTAGCATAAACCGCATCTAAATCAGCTTTGATTTCAGTTTGCTTAGCTTCGTCTAATGATGTGATTTTAGCGTATACGTCGCCAATACCGTTATTAACATCTACACCTAACTCAGCAAATACGGCTGCATGTTTAGTTAATACGTCTTTGTAGAATACCGATACACATTGACCAAAAATAATCGGGTCAGAAACCTTCATCATGGTTGCTTTCATGTGTAAAGAGAATAAAACGTCTTGTGCTTTAGCGTCGGCAATTTGCTCGGCTAAGAACGTTTGTAATGCGTTAGCGCTCATTACTGATGAATCAATAATTTCGCCGGCTAGTAAAGGCGTTGATGCTTTTAAAACGTTAACTGAACCGTCTTTGCCTTGGAATTCAATTTTAACATCGGTTGCATCTGCCACGGTAACTGATTGCTCGCTACCGTAAAAATCGCCACCTGACATGTGAGCAACGTGAGACTTTGAATCTTTAGCCCATGCACCCATGCGGTGCGGGTTGTTTTTAGCGTATTGTTTAACTGAACCTGGAGCACGACGGTCTGAGTTACCTTCACGTAATACTGGGTTTACAGCTGAACCTAATACTTTAGCGTAAGCCGCTTTAATTGCTTTTTCTTCGTCTGATTGTGGTACTTCAGGGAACTCAGGAAGTGCGTAGCCTTGCGCTTGTAATTCTTTAATTGCAGCTTGTAATTGTGGAATAGAAGCTGAAACGTTTGGTAATTTGATGATGTTTGCTTCTGGCGTTTTAGCTAAGTCGCCAAGTTCAGCTAATGCATCTGCGATTTGTTGGTCAGCTGGTAAAAATTCAGATAAATTTGCAAGAATACGACCCGCTAATGAGATATCACGTGTATCGACTTCTACGCCCGCTGGCGCGGTAAAAGCTTGGATAATAGGTAATAAAGAATGCGTTGCAAGCGCTGGTGCTTCGTCAGTAATTGTATAAATAATTTTAGACATGGTTTTCCTTAAATTTTTAATAGCGAATTAAAAGTGTGTAATTTTGTGAATAAATATAGTCAATTATTAAGATGCGTTAAGGTTTTTATCACTAATCAGTTTAAAAAACATGTTGTTTTAACGTTATCTATTGAAATATAAAATTTAACTATTGTTTCACGGTGACCTATTTTTTATAGGTTGCACTTTAAACATAATTTTTAAAAGAACTTACACCCAATAATTCGCTGGTCTATGTTATTGGGTTTAAGCTCTATGCGGTGATATTATAGTCGAAGTTGAGATGAATATCTTATCGTTGCACCGTTTTGGCGTTATACTGATCATAACTTTAAAGAATAATGGTATTTAGCAGTTAAACCTGTTTTTTACCGGTAACCGAAACCTCTCTAAATGAAAAAACCGGCCCGCTCATATAATCGCAAACCAAGAAAACCCGCTTACAAGGTGCAAGAACCGCAAGATACTAAAGTTATTTTGTTTAACAAACCTTTTGATGTTTTGACCCAATTTACGGATGATCAAAATCGAAAAACGCTTAAAGAATTTATTGATATACCGCATGTGTATGCAGCAGGGCGTTTAGATAAAGATTCTGAAGGCTTATTGGTTTTAACTAATAATGGCAAATTGCAGCATGCTTTAGCTGACCCTAAAAACAATAAGCAAAAAACTTATTGGGTTCAGGTAGAAGGCGAGGTGAGTGACGAATCGATTAAGGCATTATGCCAAGGTGTTGAGTTAAAAGATGGCTTAACTAAACCGGCTAAAGTTAGCGTTATTAAAGCGCCTGTTGTTTGGCCGCGTGTTCCTCCTATCCGCGAACGTAAACATATTCCGACGACATGGCTTGAGATCACTATAAGTGAAGGTAAAAACCGACAAGTGAGAAGAATGACTGCGCATGTGGGCAACCCAACGTTAAGGCTGATCCGCGCTCGTGTTGGCCCTTATTCATTGGATGGTTTAAAGGTTGGGGAATATAAAGTTATAGATTAGCTGTTTATACCAATCCGTAATACTAAGTGCCCACTCTGAGAGGTCACTTATTTATATGAATTGGTATTAATGCTTTCTTGAATGCAATATTTTTGGACGCCCTCAGTTGGATAATAAAAAGCGGCACGTTGTTAAACGCACCGCTTATCTATATTGACTTGATGGCTAACGCTTTTATAGTCTTCTCGCTCAGGTTTTATGGTTCATTGTCAGCGCTTACTCTCGACTTTGGCTCCTGCGTCGTTCTAACACCTAAATCCATTTAGGCGACCCCAATCACATAGTAGAGCATATGCTCATGGGGTCTCGAAGCTTGACGGCTTCCCCTAAAACCCGATCGCTTTGACTATATTTGACGCTAATTAGGACCGACGGCATCTTCTGCTGCTATCCAGTCTGCCGACCAAACATAACTATCTTGTACATAATGAACTCTTTCACCTTGAATAATACCTCGACCACTCGCGTTGTAAGTTTGATACGTTTTGGTGGCTGATTTTACTTCTGTTTTTAATGTGCCAGTATGAACCAAAGGTGCGGTTGAATTAGCTAAATCGATATTAAATAATTCAAGCCCCGTGTATTGCCACTGCCACCAGCCATTGGTAGGGCTGTTGTTATAAACTGTTGCCGGTATCGCAAATTTGTATTGTGTATCACCCGTTTTTAATATGGATAACGCTTTGTGTTCGTAGAGTGCTTGGCTCCATGTGCCATGATCACCCAGCACATAACTTTGCATTTCAACGGGGTTATTTATATCGGATACGTCAAATAGGCCTAATTTAATGCCACCTTCATTCACTACGTCTTCTATTTCATCATTGACTGGTGAAGTGCTTTCAGTTTCAGTATCACTTGTATTAATTGGGTCTACTATTGCGGGTTCAATCAGCCCAAACCCTCTTTGCACATTAGCATCTTCACCTATACCCATCACATAATTTTCACCTAGAGGGTGCAAATACGTTGAAAAGCCGGGTATTTCTAACTCGCCTGTGATCACCGGCGCATTCGGCACACTTAAATCGATAACGTATAAAGGATCGATTTGCTCAAAGGTAACAACATAAGCTTTGTCTCCAAAGTACCGGATAGCAAAAATATCTTCGTTATCTTTACCTATCTTTTTCGGGTTTTGCGCATTAGGTAACTGTGCGATTGGTTCTAATGTATTGGTTGATTCGTTAGTTTGCAATATGTACAAATTATGGTCGAATCGGTCATTATTATCGTTTGTGTTACGCGTGGTCATTACGCGTAATAAATCATCTTTTTCGTTCATTTTAAACGACATACCACGCCAGCCTAAATAACCCGGTACTATGCCCGTGGCCGCATATGTTACGCCTGTATCGGTTAAATCCAGTTTATGAATGGCTAAGCTATCAGAGTCGTATACGTGTGACGTAATATACATCGCATTTTCAGACATGTAGAAGCCGTCATTATAGGTGTTTAAGCAGCTTGATTCGAATTGCGCTAAATTATTTATATCAAAAACGGTAACCGACAATATGTTGCCATAGGATGATTTTTCATCACTTGTCTCTGGTATATAACAATCGTCCATTGATCCTAATAATACTGGCGTTTGATCATTAATCGAAATAGTTGGAAACAGTTGATCATCGGTTAATTGCTCAACTTGTTGGGCATTCGTTTGGTAATCTTCTTCTGTTTTTGGGTAATAGATTAGATCGGTTGGGTAAGTCGGCGAAAACTGACTTAATACATACAATTTATCGCCAATCCGGCGACTTTGCACTAAATGGCCCGATATTTTTATTTGATTTAATGCGGTTGGTGTACTCGGGGTGCCGATGTCATAACTTAGAACATCAAACGACCCATTTTGCCAAACATTAGGATACCCCCATGTTCTAAATGACCAAAAATATTGATTTTCGTGAGCAAATGCCGTGAGTGTGTCGCCATTTAGATACAAATTATCGTAGTGTAACGTATCGGTGGGCGCGTCAATTTTGGCTATTTCTTGCATAACATTGTCGTTGTTAGGCTGCAAAACTCTAATATACGAATCTACACTATAGGAGGGTAATGTATCGCTAATAAACGGTTCGATAGCCGTATCTATATTACTATGATTGTATTTGTTTACACTGACAAATAATGTGTTGCCGTTGTATTTTACAAAGTCAGCTTCATCAACATTGGCTTCTATTAAATTGGTTTGACTAAAATCGTCTGTGCTGCCACCATCACTTGAATCATCTGTAACCGCATCAGCCGATTCTTGTGGAACTGAAGGTAGAGCGGTTTCAATGGTGTCACTGGTCTTGGTGAAATAATTTTGATTGGTTGTTTGTAATAAACTATTTTTTAAACGTGTTTTTGTTTCATCTGCACTGCTGGTTTTTTTTAGTTTGGCAAGTGTAGGCGTCGGGGCGTTCAGCTGTATTATTTCAAAGGGTTCATCTGTTTGTTGGGTTGGCGGTGTAACTGTGTTATCTGAACCACAGCTTGCTAGTGCTATTAAGCTTGCGCTTACAGCACTTAATTTTAAATAGTTAGGTGCGTGCTTCATGTCAATTCCTTGTTTGTTTAGAGGTAACAGCTTAAATTTAGCTCAGTACGTCTAATGAAACTGTATTAATTATGTTGATAATTGTAACGAAATGTAAATCTAGTTGCTTGTGGTTAGGTATATTATTTTACGAATGATACATTGTAATCAGCGCATGTATTTTTAAGATAGGTTTCAATGCCAGACTTTAATCGATTTATTTTATTTTATTTAGGTATTTCAATACTCAGTGTGTTGATGATTGCACAAGCTAATGCGTCACAAAGTGATTCGAGTTGTACTGTCGCTTCGTATATTGATGACTTGTGTGTCGAAGACGGGCAGTTTGAATTGAGTGTAGCCTTAGGCTATGGCCGTAAGCAAAACCCGTATCAATATCGTGATGATATTCCGCTTGTTGTGTTAGCCGATTTTAATTTTTATTACGGTAATTGGTTTATTGATAATGGCACGGTTGGCTATTCATTTAGAGATACACCCCATTCATCATTTAATGTGATCGCTAATTTGGCCGATGACTCTGCTTATTTTCATCAGTGGCATTTAAGCAATGTGACGACTTCACAATCGGTATCAACACCCGATGAAACGCAGAGCCCCGATGTAGGTGAGCCTGTCGAAGATGATTTGAGTCCTCCTGCGAGTGGCGGTGGTTTTACGCCCCCCATAAATAAAGGCGACAGTATTGACCAACCCACGGTAACACCGTTAATGTTAGACATAGAACGCAAGATTGCGATTAACATGGGGGTTGAATATAACCGCTTTTATGAACATGGTGCTTATCATATTCGATTGACTCATGATGTATCGGGCGTACATAAAGGTTATGGTTTAGCTGCAGAGGCGAGTTATCCGTGGGCTTTTACCCATTTAAAATTGATTAGCAAATTGGGTTTACACTATAAAAGCGATAATTGGCTAGACTATTATTATGGTATAAACGATGATGAAACGAATGATCCGCGTTATGTTTATCAAGCGGCGGGTGGTTTTTCTGCTTTTGCCGAGATGACTGCCATTTACCCAATTAATTCGAATTGGTCATTGATTTCAAATTTTAAAATTGAACGACTGAGTCAAGACGTTGTTGATAGTCCATTGGTTAATCGAAAATCACTTACGAAGTGGTTTACTGGGGTAAGTTACCATTTTTAGCGTAAATAACGTGTGTAGCCTCTTAAAAGGTATTTTCTTATTTTTATTAATAATGAGTTCACTATTAATGAGCTCATTTTCGGTTGTTGCACAAAAAAAGCCCTATATTATTCTAAAACCTAAAGCCTGTGCGCTTAATAATCATGCTATTTGCAGTGTTGATGTGCTTATTCATTATTATTCACCTGTTGCAGCCTGCTTACATGTTAATGAACAATCCGTTAACTGTATTCACACGCCCGTTGAGCACGCTTTTACTTATACCTATTTAGGCTCAGAGCCACTATTAGTCACGTTAGTTGATGAAACCGGAACCATTATTTATGAGAGTGAATTACCCGTTTTACAGTTGGCTCATTATCGCCGTCGGCAACGTAACCCTTGGAGTTTGTTTTGATTAATTCAACTAAGCATATTGTGTTAGTCGAAGATGACATAAAATTATCTCGTCTTATTAGTGATTATCTAGAAAGTAATAATTTTTCAGTTGAAGTGATAAACAACGGTGCCAAAGCCGCTGTGCAATTAGCGCATTCAGTTAAAGCTGACTTAATTATATTGGATGTTATGTTACCTGGTTTAGATGGTTTTGAAATATGTAAACGGATCCGCCCACACTTTAATGGCCCTATTTTATTTTTAACCGCCAAAACCACTGATTTTGATCAGGTGCTTGGGTTAGAAATTGGGGCCGATGATTTTATTGCTAAACCGGTTGAACCCCGTGTTTTGCTAGCGCGAATTCATGCATTGTTACGCCGAATTAACCCAAGCTCACCAGATAAAACAGGTGTCGATTCAACACACTTAACGTTTGGATCTTTAAGTATAAACCAGAGTGCACGTACTGTAGATTTAAGTGATGAACCGATTTCGTTAACGAGTCATGAGTTTGATATGTTATTGGTTTTAGCAACGAATGCTGGCGATATTTTAAGTCGAGATTATTTAACCCAAGTGCTTCGAGGTCGTGACTATAATGGTTTAGATCGGTCTATTGATGTTCGAATCTCTAAATTGCGCAAAAAATTAGGTGATAACCCGGATGCGCCGACACGAATAAAAACGATTTGGGGGCAAGGGTATTTGCTTGTGCCTGATGCTTGGTAAATCAAATTGATTTTTTAGGCTGTTAACATGCGCAAACTTTTTACGAGTTTATACATATTATTGTTTATTTCATTTATTGGCTTAGGTTTATTATTTGATTGGGTTTGGCAGCAAATATCGTATGAAATCGCCTTTAGTCAACACGACATTCAAGCTATTAGCACGTTACTCAACCGTGTTGATCCTCCTTTAGATGATGTTTTAACTTCTTTATCAACAATATACCAGCATGACTTTAGTTTATGGTCGGTTAATGATTTACAACTGCCTGCACATTTATTAGCCGATATTAAACACGCGCCCATTATTTTAGATGATCAACAAGGGCAAGGTTATTATTACGCTTGGTTGCCAGTGCATAACCAACTGCTTGTTGTTAAATTTGTTTTACCCACCGCAGCTTGGGTTAAATTTATTATCACTTTGGTTTTTTATGCCTGCTTAGCCGCTATTATTTGGCTTTGGTTACAACCACTGTGGCGCGATTTAACTAAATTAAGATTAGCGTCTATTCGAGTGAGTCAAGGTGATTTATCAAGCCGTAGTGGGGTTAAATCGCTCTCAGTGATCAGTATTATTGCTAACAATTTTGATGATATGGTTTCGCGGATTGCGGCTTTAATTCAATCACACAAAGAACTGACATCGGCTGTTTCACATGAAATAAAAACCCCAATAGCACGAGCCAAATTTGCCGTTGAGATGATGTCGAATAAAATACAAAAGCAAGCGTATGCAGATGCACAAACTTATGCTGATTCAATCATCGAAGATTTAGATGAAATTGATGCATTGGTTTTTGAAATGCTGACTTATGCAAAATTTGAACAAACTCAACCCGCATTACATTTAAGTGAAGTCGATATCATTCAACTTATTAACACGCAATTTGCATCGCTGGCGTTGCAGTACCCGCTAATAAAATTTAAATTGAATCGCCAAGCATCAACATTGTTAATGTGTGATGGTCATTTTATCGATCGGGTTTTGCAAAATTTATTACTAAATGCCTGTAAATATGGGCGTTCTCAAGTTAATGTAGAGCTGATTGATCAACCCGATATATTAGTTGTTGCCATTGAAGATGACGGGGATGGCATTGCAGAGCATAATTTAGCGACTATTTTTCAGCCTTTTTCACGTTTGGATGAAAGCCGTACCCGCAGTTCGGGGGGCTTTGGTTTAGGCTTGGCTATTGTTAAACATATTATGCAGTGGCACCAAGGCTCGATTGTTGCACTGGGTAAAAGTAAATCGGGTGGCGCACGTTTTGAATTACAATTTAGTAAAACATTAAAGGATTAAGCATGTTTAAACCAAACACCACCGTAGCCTTAGTGGTAAAATGCCAAGAAAAGTTTCTATTGGTTGAAGAGTTTGAAGATGGCAAGGTGGTTTATAATCAACCCGCCGGTCACTTAGAAGCGAATGAGAGCTTATTAGACGCCGCTAAACGTGAGTTATTGGAAGAAACGGGTCTTGTATTAGAACCTGAATTTATTGTGGGGATCTATCAAAGTGAAATCCCTGAAAAAAATATTCAGTATTTGCGTTTTTGTTATGCAATCGAATTAACCGGTGAACCCCCTGTAACACAACCGCAAGATGATGATATTACAGCTGCTCACTGGTTTACCTTAGATCAAATCAAACAATTAGCACCTCAACATCGTAGCCATATGGTTCAACTTTGTATTGATGATTATCTATTAGGTCAACAATACGCGTTACAAGCGATCCAATATTGTTAATATACCCAAGTCACTTCAAGGTTCTGAACAGGCATATTGACGTGACTCAGGTATAAATGGCAATCATGCCTATTAACGGTTATCACACTTATGCATAACCGCTTTATTTGAGACTAATACCAATCCGTAATAATAAGTGCCCACTCAGCGAGCGTTTAAATGCGCTTAAATAAAAGAATAGTGGTGCTCTTTTGAATTCGAGCAACACAGAGTAAGCGCATTTAAAACTCGCCTGAAAGGAATGCCCCAGCGGCTTTTGACCTGCGTTATCGGTATTTGAAAGGGAACAACCATTCCTGTACACCGACGCCTTGTTCAAAAACCGCTGGATGCATTCTGAGAGATCACTTATTTATATGAATTGGTATAAAAGCTCGCTTGATTTTAATCTACTTTGTATAAATCGAGCGCATAGCCGGTTAAATATGTTTTTGTTGTGCCTTCAAAACCTGAATCTATGCCGATAAATATCCAAGCTGAACCTGTATCATCCGTGGTAAATTCAAACGTTTTGTCGGCGCTGTTAACATTGATAATAGCATAATCATCGCCTGTGCAATCTAGCCCAGGCGCCGTTAACGTATCTAATACGATAGCTTGTGTACCATCAGTAGATTGCGAGCCAATATCCCAATTTAATCGATACATATCGGTATCACCACTTTCAACAAGGGTTTCGGGTTCTTCAACTGCAATTCCTGATTTTATCCAAACGCTGTCGCTGGGTGAGCCTCCTGTACCGACACAGTTAGGGCCATAATTTGCGGCTAGTTGCAGAAAAAACACCGCTTTATATTTTTGGTTACTGTCTAGGTTATCAATGGGGGTTTTTAAATACATGACCAAATCATCTGAATGATTATTGCCTGACAACAAGTGACCATCGGTACTTTTTTCTACATCATGACTCATGTAATCAAACGTAGTAAAAGGCTGGCTGGTTAGCTCATACTGATCGGTATTGGTTGTTGGGTAATCGGCATAGCCTGCTGTCCAAACATCTGATTCTGTAGCAAAATCATGGCTGTAACGCATTCCATTTGATTTAGTATCAAAATCTGATCCACAGGCGATTAAACCCACTGAAAATATAGAAGCGGCAACTAAGTGTTTCATAACGTATTCCTCGTCTTTATGTGCTTTTTAAAGGTCGGAATAAGTGTATCGATTGAAGGTTAGCGTAACTGTAAAGAAGTGTACGTAAAATGTAAAAGAGTCGCGGGAAGTGTAAAAACGGCATTTCACTGCTATTTATAGTTACAAATAGCAGTGTGGTAAAATGTTGTTATTGACCTAGGTATGCTTTTATTTGTTCGACAATACCTGCTGTATCGAGTTTATATAATGAATAAATTTCTTCTTGGGTTCCGTGTCTAATAAACTCATCAGGTAAACCGATATTTAGTACGGGTTTAATCAATTTACGTTGTTGTAAATATTCGTTAACCGCACTGCCTGCGCCACCCGCGATTGCGTTGTCTTCGAGTGTAATGAGCACATCATGATCTGCTAGCAGTTGATCGATTAAAGATAAATCGAGCGGCTTAACAAATCGCATATCAGCCACACTGGCGTTTAATTGCTCTGCGGCTTCTTGGGCATAAGTAATTAAACTACCAAAATTTAAAATTGCGATTTTTTGGCCTTGAATAAGTAAACGACCTTTACCTATTTCAAGTGCTTGCATGGCTTTGTTGGGTTCAATGCCCGTACCTGAACCTCTGGGGTAGCGCACTGCAGCCGGTTGTTTTAGTTGATGGCCGGTGTATAACATTTGTCGGCATTCATTCTCGTCTGCTGGGCACATGATAATTAGGTTCGGAATACAGCGTAAAAAGCTTAAATCATAAAGCCCTTGGTGTGTAGCGCCATCTGCACCGACAACGCCAGCCCGATCGATGGCAAAAAGTACGGGTAAATTTTGTAATGCAACATCGTGAATTAATTGATCATAGGCTCGCTGCAAAAATGATGAATAAATGGCGACTACGGGTTTTAACCCGGCTGCTGCCATACCACCTGCTAGTGTTACAGCATGCTGCTCGGCAATGGCGACGTCAAAGTATTGTGCAGGAAATTCTTTAGAGAATTTAACCATACCTGAGCCTTCACGCATGGCAGGGGTAATGGCCATTAATGTTGGATCTTGTTTTGCCATATCACATAACCAATCACCAAATATTTGTGAATAGCTAGGCGAGGATGCCGATTTTTTGGGTAACTTACTGATACTCGGATCAAATTTGGGTACGGCATGATAACCAATCGGATCGGCTTCAGCAGGTTTGTACCCTTTGCCTTTTTTAGTTACCACGTGTAATAGCTGAGGGCCTTTAAGGCCACGCATATTTTTTAAGGTGTCGATTAAACCTTTAACATCATGTCCGTCAATTGGACCAATATAGTTAAAACCTAATTCTTCAAAGATAGTCCCCGGAACGACCATTCCTTTTAAGTGTTCTTCTGCTCGGCTGGCTAGTTCTTTAATTGGCGGTAAACCACTTAATAATTTTTTACTGCCTTCACGTAATGATGTGTACATTGAACCTGATAATAGGCGGGCTAAATGGCTATTTAAGGCGCCAACATTTTCAGAGATAGACATATCATTGTCATTTAATACGACCAACATATCCGCTTTAACGCCACCTGCATGGTTCATGGCCTCAAATGCCATGCCTGCGGTCATGGCACCATCGCCGATAACCGCGACCACTTTGCGATTGGCTTTTTCTTTTTCTGCCGCAATGGCCATGCCCACGGCAGCACTGATTGAAGTCGAAGAATGGCCGACACTAAAAGTATCAAACTCGCTTTCTTCTCGCCATGGAAACGGATGTAATCCATCTAGCTGTCTAATGGTATCAATTTTATCACGACGGCCCGTTAATATTTTATGTGGGTAAGCTTGATGGCCCACATCCCAGATAAGATGATCAAAGGGCGTGTTATAAACATAATGTAAGGCGACAGTGAGCTCAACCGTGCCAAGACCTGAGGCAAAATGCCCACTACTTTGGCTAACAGATGCTAACAAAAATTGACGTAATTCATCCGCTGCTTGATTTAACTCAGACAGGGGTAAACTTCGAAGCTCTTCGGGTGAATTAATTAAACGTAAAATAGGGTAGTTGCTAATATCTGTGCTCATGTATGGGTATGAATATTTTAATAGTTTCGTTTAACAATATAAGCAGCAAAATCTGCTAGTTGCTGTGTATTGTACGGTAAGCGACTTAAAGCCTCTAGTGCTTCTTGATATAAGCTGTCTGCTTTTACTTGTGCTTCTTCAAGTCCCATTAGTGCAGGGTATGTACTTTTTAGTAATTTAACATCTGAACCTTGCGGCTTTCCTAGTACTTCGGTGCTCGAAATAACATCTAAAATGTCGTCACGAACTTGATAAGCGAGCCCGATGTTTTTAGCAAAGGTGAGGAGTTCTTGTTGTTCTTGTGGCGGTAAGTTAGGTTTGGCTGCACAAGCAAGCTCTATTGCACAAGATAATAAGGCACCGGTTTTTCGGTTATGAATATTTTCGAGTTCAATTAAGGTCAGTTGTTTGTTTTCAGCTTCTAGATCAAAGCTTTGGCCACCACACATGCCAACAATACCCGCAGCTTGGGCTAAACTTTGTACCCATTTTACTTTAACGGCATCGGTTTGCTGTGCAGTTGCTAAAATTTCGAAAGCAAATGGCTGCAATGCATCGCCGGCTAAAATAGCTTGAGCTTCATTAAATTGAATATGGCAAGTTGGTTTTCCACGACGTAATTCATCGTCATCCATTGCCGGTAAATCATCATGTACTAATGAATAACAATGGATTATTTCGAGTGCGGCTGCAGCTGCCGATACGTCTTTGGTGGGTAGACCTAATATGTCGGCAACAATAAAGACTAAAAACGGACGTATGCGTTTGCCGCCGTTTGTTAAACTATAAGCCATCGCTTGATGCAGTGTGTCTTTTTTGTTGACCGGTAATTCAGATAAATAGTGATCGAACACATCAGCGATATGCTGCTGGGCCGTATTTAGCGCTTGTTCAAGTGACACTCTTAATCCTCTTCAGGTTTGAATGTTTTTAAAGCAGCGGTTTCACTAGCTTGCGTGATCATCTGTATCTTTTGTTCTGCTTGCGTTAATTTTTGCTGACTTGCAGTGACTAAACCTATGCCTCTTTCAAAGTTTTTTAAGGCATCTTCAAGCGGTAAATCGCCTGATTCTAACTGTGTAACGAGGTTTTCTAGTTCACCGAGCGTCGCTTCTAAAGTCATGTTTTCAGGTTTTTTAGCGGCCATGATATCAAGTGTTTTAAAAATGTTGCGCAACACTACATGACGACTGGTTTTCGGTCAACTTTAATCCCGCAAAATTAGCATAAAATAGGGCTTAGAGTCAGAGTATTGGGTTGGCTTGGTCGTCATGTTTTTAATCTTGTATTCTTTACTTTTTATAGGGTTTTATTTAAACGCGCTAGTTGTTTGTTATTGAATTCAATAAAGTATAAAGCGCTATGATTGTTATACTATTTTAATACGGAGGTATTTTAATTGGCGTATGCTTAGATTTGAGTTAAAGTCATGCTGTTACAGGCCGATACTAATATCATAACACGCTGTTTTATCAGGGGAATTGGCTTGATATTCCTCAGTGGTTTTAAAAGACGCTGAACGGGCATTTGGGCTTGGTTTAATTTCATCAAGTTGCAGACATCGCTTTGTATTCCAACTAAAGTTAACTAAATTGAGTAATATTAGCTAATCTATAGCTGGTTTTAGTATGTTAACGCTTAAATGGGTTGCAATAAACTAGGGCGTGTTTATCTTTGTCGTATAGATTTTGTTCAATTCCAAAGCGTTTTGATCGCGGCATTGGCTTGATGGCATAGTGGTTCTACGTCAAAAGCCAATAACAAAGAGCAAAACGTTTTGGATTGAACCCAAAGGGCAGCGCATTTGCCCTATTTCTACTATGTTGCCCAACATGGATGTGGGGTAAGGTGACTTTGCAGAAGCATAAAGTCTTTATCGCTCTTTTATGTAGAATAACGACACCGCAATCGCTCTGCCTTGTATAAATCGTGCAAATACGGCTGCAAAAGTATACATAAAAGATAAACACGCCCTAGCAGCATATTGATTTGTAACATGAAAGTAGTAGATTGCGGTCGACTATTGTTAGCGCGCGGATTATAGTTAAGTCAGTAATGAAAAAATCGACCAAGCTAACGAATGAATTGTTAGCTGTAACAATATAAGAATTAAAAAAACACTAGGAGATAATAGTGGATTTAGCAACGTTAATTGGATTACTTGGGTCCATCGGCTTTGTATTAGCAGCAATGTTTCTTGCCGGTGACATTATGATGTTCGTTGATGTGCAATCTGTTCTTATTGTATTTGTCGGTTCTATCTTCGTTGTTATGTCTAATTATACCATGGGACAGTTTGTCGGCATTGGCAAAATTATGGGTAAGGCCTTCATGTTTAAAATTGAATCGCCTGATGAACTTATCCATAAGTCGGTTGAAATGGCTGATGCTGCGCGTAAAGGGGGGTTTTTAGCGTTAGAAGAAGCTGAAATCGAAAACGCTTTTATGCAAAAAGGCGTTGATATGTTAGTTGATGGCCACGACGGTGAAGTGGTTAGAGCGACTCTTGAAAAAGATATTACCTTAACCACTGAACGGCATGAGCTAGGTGTGGCATTGTTAAAAGCGTTAGGTGACGTTGCACCTGCCATGGGGATGATTGGTACCTTGATTGGTTTAGTTGCTATGTTATCTAACATGGATGACCCTAAAGCGATTGGCCCGGCAATGGCTGTTGCGTTGTTAACTACATTATATGGGGCGTTTTTATCTAACGTTATTGCATTGCCGTTAGCGGGTAAACTGGTTATTAGAACCAACGAAGAAAAGTTAAACCAGCAATTAATTTTGGATGCTATTCTTGGTATTCAAGATGGGCAAAACCCAAGGGTTATTGAAGGCATATTAAAAAATTACCTTGCTGAATCTAAACGTGGCACTTCAACAGAAGAGTAGGAACTGATATGGCTGATGAATGTCCTAAATGTCCTCCCGAAGGTCTACCCGCTTGGATGGGGACTTTTGCAGATCTCATGTCTTTGTTGATGTGTTTCTTTGTATTGTTACTTGCGTTTTCTGAAATGGATGTACTTAAATTTAAACAGATTGCGGGGTCAATGAAGTTTGCATTTGGTGTGCAAAATAAACTTGAAGTTAAAGATATTCCTAAAGGTACGTCTGTTATCGCGCAAGAGTTTCGTCCGGGTAGACCCGATCCAACGCCTATCGAGACTATTCAACAACAAACAATTGAAATGACCCAACAAATGTTAGAGTTTCAGGCGGGTGATGAGGATTCTGCCGGGGGTAGACAAAAGCAACGCGGCAATCAACGGGGTGGCTCCTCACAAGAAACCGCAAGCCAACAAGCAAGTGAATCACAAAGCCAAGCGTCGCAAGAACAAATGAGCGAATTAGTTAAAAAAATAGCGCAACAGCTTGAAGATCAAATTGTTGATGGCGCTATTGAGCTTGAATCGCTTGGCCAACAAATTATTATTCGTATACGAGAAAACGGGGCTTTTCCATCAGGTTCAGCATTTTTACAGCCTCAATTTAAACCCATTATTAAAGACATTGCCTTACTGTTAAATGAAGTACCGGGTGAAATCACCGTATCCGGGCACACCGATAACCAAAATGTAGGGTCTGAATTATATGCATCAAATTGGGAGCTATCGAGTAAAAGAGCGGTTGCGGTTGCACATGAGATGATCCGAACGCCTAATTTTGAACAAGGTCGTTTAGTTGTGGTTGGTCATGCAGATACTCGCCCGTTAGTGCCAAACAACACACTCACTAATCGCCGCCGTAATCGCCGTGTAGAGATCGCGATATTACAAGGTAAAGCCAAAGAATCAGACCCCATCGAAGTTCGAAAATAGACGGATTGGTATTAATTACGGCGTTGCTAAACGCCGTATTCTTGTTTGGTTTGTCTTCTACATTATTTGAATTTCGCTATTAAATTATTTTCCCTCTTACTCATTCTATTCCTTGATGTAACAAAATTCTTAAAAAATATTGAATATCCTGTTAATCTAGCGCCTAAATTTGCGGTAAACACCTTTGATTAATTAGTTTTAACCTCGTTATTTTTCAAAGTGCTATCTAGAATCTGTAATCAATTTATAAAAATAAAAAAGAATGGAGTGACATTCATGCTAGACCAAACTTTTCCTGTAGCGCCACACTTTGCTGAAAACACCCTTATTGATAATGAAAAATATTTGGCTTTATATCAACAGTCTATCGATGACCCCGATACGTTTTGGGCAAAGCAGGGTCAAAGACTAGATTGGATCAAACCTTATACGGTTGTTAAAAATACGTCTTACGCAAAAGACAATGTCAGCATCAAATGGTTTGAAGATGGCGTGCTTAATGCTTCATATAATTGTATTGATCGTCATTTAGCTAAGCATGCAAATAAAACCGCCCTGATTTTTGAAGGTGATTCACCCGAGGTAAGTTTTACGGTTTCATACCAAGCTTTACATGATAACGTGGCCAAATTAGCAAATGGTTTAAAAAAATTAGGTGTTTCTAAAGGCGACAGTGTTGCGATATACATGCCGATGACGGTTGATGCTGTTTATGCGATGCAAGCCTGTGCCCGCATCGGTGCTGTGCACTCTGTTATTTTTGGCGGTTTTTCTCCTAATGCCATTGCCGATCGTATTAATAACTCAAATGCTAAAGTTATTATTACTGCCGACGAAAGTCGTCGTGGGGGTAAATCGGTTGCTTTAAAAGCGAATGTAGATGAAGCATTAGCGCGTGAAGATGTAACCTCTATTACAGCTTGTCTTGTTTTTACTAATACAGGGGCAGATATCCGTTGGGATGATAGTGTTGATGTTTGTGTCGAGACCTTAACTGCTGATTTACCCGCTATTTGTGAACCTGAACCCATGAATGCGGAAGATCCTTTATTTATTCTTTATACATCAGGTTCGACTGGCCAACCTAAAGGCGTTGTGCATACAACCGGTGGTTATTTAGTTTATGCTTCTATGACCCAAGAATTGATTTTTGATATCCAACCTAATGATATTTATTGGTGCGCTGCGGATGTTGGTTGGATCACTGGGCATTCATATGTTGTTTATGGCCCATTAGCAAATGGCTGCACACAAGTTATATTTGAGGGGGTTCCAACCTACCCATCAAGTGCACGTATTGGCGATATCGTTGATAAACACAATGTATCAATCTTGTATACCGCACCGACGGCTATTCGCGCTTTAATGGCGAAAGGCACTGAACCCTATGCGACTAATAATCGTCAATCGTTACGTTTATTAGGCTCGGTTGGTGAACCGATTAATCCAGAAGCTTGGAATTGGTATCACAAAAATATTGGCAACGAGAAGTGTCCAATTGTGGATACTTGGTGGCAAACTGAAACAGGCGGCATTTTAATTACGCCTTTACCCGGGGCGACTGAGTTAAAGCCGGGTTCTGCTACTCGACCCTTTTTTGGTATTAAACCTGCTCTTGTTGATAGCGAGGGCAATATACTTGAAGGCAAAGCTGAAGGTAACTTAGTTATTTTAGATAGTTGGCCTGGTCAAGCTCGTTCGATCTATGGTGATCATACTCGTTTTGAGCAAACTTATTTTAGTGCATACGAGAACATGTATTTTACCGGAGACGGAGCAAGACGTGATGAAGATGACTATTTTTGGATAACGGGTCGTGTTGATGATGTACTCAATGTTTCAGGGCACAGATTAGGCACCGCAGAAATTGAAAGTGCACTTGTTGCACATGAATCAATAGCTGAGGCTGCAGTGGTGGGTTATCCGCATGATATAAAAGGGCTGGGTATATACGTTTATGTTTCACCGATTGAAGGTGTTGAAATAAGCGATGAACTCACTGCAGCAGTACGTAATTGGGTGCGTAAAGAGTTAAGTCCAATCGCAACACCTGACTTGATCCACTGGACAGGTGGGTTGCCTAAAACACGTTCAGGCAAAATAATGCGTCGCATTTTACGCAAAATAGCCGCTAATGAACATGAGCATTTAGGCGACACATCAACACTGGCCGATCCGACTGTTGTTGAGCAATTAATTGAAAATCGGTTAAATCGTTAATCTAATAAACGGCTCGTAAATCTATTTTTCACGTAACATTAAACGCGGTTTTTACCGCGTTTTTTCATTTCAAATTCAATACCCAAATCAATAATTAGCTATACTCAATAAACAACTAAGCATGTTGTGTTAGTTGTTTGTCCTCTTTTAGATAAGGTTTAATGCATGCCCACAAAAATATTTATTGATGCTGATGCATTATTAAGTGACTCATTTGAACTTGGTATGAAGATTGTACAAAGCGAATATGCTCCCGATTTTATTATTGCATTGTGGCGGGGGGGAACGCCTGTAGGTATTGCGGTGCAAGAAGTTTTGGAAGTATGCGGCATTGAAGCTGATCATATTAGTATTAGAACGTCATCTTATATTGGCGCTTCTCAGCAGGGAAAAACCGTACGTGTGCATGGTTTAGATTATGTTGCACAGCATGTGGATCGTAAAACGAAATTATTGATCGTTGATGATATATTTGATACGGGTAAAAGTATTGATGCGGTGATAAATACCTTAAGCGGTTTATGTCAAGATGAGATGCCAATGGCGATCAAAATTGCGACCCCTTGGTATAAACCTGACAATAATCAAACCCTCAGAACTCCGGATTACTACTTAAATATTTCAAACGAATGGTTGGTTTTTCCGCATGAGATCAATGGGCTATCGTTACAAGAAATACAAGCGAATAAACCACAGTTGGCTCGGTTAATGAGCAAGTACAAGATTAACTTTACTTAAGTTTTTGACTTTATAATTCGTTATCTGTTATTTCGTCTAGGCTGAGTTTGAAGCTATTAATAAAGGTTTGTTTAAATAACTCGACTTCTGGCAGTTTAATATTGTCGAGTTGGATTTTAAGTTTATTATGTGCCTTTTTAAATTCATTATTACCAGCGCTGATCTCTTCGACTGTTTTTAAATAAGCACTAATAATATCAGCGGCTTTGACCAAACGGTAATCATCTTTGTTGTGTAAATCTGAGCAAACTAGCGGCTTATAATACGCTTGTAGCCTTTCAGGTAACATATCAACCAGTTTTTGCTCGGCAATACTCTCTATTTTCTTATATTCACTTGCTATCGTGCTATTAAAATATTTTACAGGGCTGGGTAAGTCCCCCGTCAAGACTTCTGAGGCATCATGAAATAAAGCGAGTGTTGCGATTGCATTTGCATCAATATTTCCGTCAAAATATTCATTACGTATGACCGCTAAAGCATGAGCGATCATCGCAACTTGTAGGCTGTGCTCTTGCACATTTTCAATTTGTGTATTGCGCATTAAAGGCCAACGGTTAATGAGTTTTAACCGGGCCATATGTGCAAAAAAGTGACTTGATGTTGTTTGCATAATTTTATTGACGATAGCTATGTAAAAAACGTTCTAGTTTATCAAATGCTTCAGACAATACTTCTACATGTGGTAGCGTGACAAGCCGGAAGTGATCGGGAGTTGGCCAGTTAAAACCGGTACCATGTACCATCAGGACTTTTTCTTGGCGTAAAAAATCAATGATCATTTTTTGATCATCTTTGATTTTAAATTTCTTTTGGTCTAATTTAGGGAAAATATACATTGCACCTAGTGGTTTAACACAACTTAGACCCTCAATTTGATTGACTCGCTCATAGGCGAATTGACTTTGCTCGTATAAACGACCACCCGGTACGATGAGTTCGTTTATACTTTGGTAACCTCCTAATGCGGTTTGTATCGCATGTTGACAGGGTACATTGGCACACAAACGCATTGAAGCGAGCATGTTTAACCCTTCAATATAATCAATCGCGCGATAAGTCGCTCCACTTAATACCATCCAGCCCGCTCTAAAGCCCGCTATACGATAATTTTTAGATAAACCACCAAACGTAACAACAAATAAATCATCAGCTAAACTGGCCGTTGGGTGATGTACTACATCTCCGTAAAGCACTTTGTCATATATTTCATCACTAAATACAATCAAATTATGTTTACGCGCGACTTCGAGTAACTCCAGTACCATGTTTTTATCATAAACCGCACCGGTGGGGTTATTCGGATTAATTAAGACAATCGCTTTTGTTTTTTCGGTTATACGACTTTCGATATCTTTAATATCGGGGTACCAATCAGCTTGTTCATCGCAAATATAATGAACCGGTTTACCACCAGATAAGGCAACAGCCGCTGTCCATAATGGGTAATCTGGAGCGGGTATGAGAACTTCATCTTCGGTGTTAAGTAAAGCTTGCATGGCCATAACAATTAATTCAGAAACGCCATTACCAATAAAAATATTTTCAATGTTGAGGTTATGGATATTTTTTTGCTGATAATATTGCATCACTGCAACCCGTGCTGAATAAATACCTTTTGAATCACAATAACCTTGTGATTGAGGTAAATTACGGATCACATCTTTTAAGATGTCGTCAGGGGCATCAAAACCAAAAGGAGCTGGGTTACCGATATTAAGTTTAAGAATTTTATGGCCTTCTTCTTCTAGGCGCTTCGCTTCTTTGGCCACGGGACCACGAATCTCATAACAAACATGTCTTAATTTATCGGATTGCTTTATTTCGCTCACTTTTGTTCCTAATGTTAAAAATTAAATAGAGGGTTCAATGTGCAAAACTAACTTAAGTCTAAGCTGATGTGAAGCTAAATATATAAAAAATATTATTTTTATTTCCTTCCCCCGTACCTGATTTTTTATCTGTGTATTTAGAACAATTTAACGTTATTTTCTATTTAACCTGACGGCAATGACTTTATTTTTCTATTCTTGGATTTTTATTTATGTAGTTACATTTTTATTACATATTAATTTAATCGCTTCTGTTTTCTAAGTTGCTGATTTTAAGTGTTTAAAGTGTTTTTAGGTATTCTGATCTAATTAAATTGTAAAAAATTGGTTACAAAAACTACAAAAATATAATTTTTAATCAATACTTAGTAATAAGAAACAAATTTTTAATTCGTAAATCTGTTTTGAATATTATCGTAAATGCTCTTTAAGCGAAAAAAGTCAGATTTTATGACTCGCCTAAATAAGAAGCACTAAAAACCATTTGGGATCAAAAGAGGAAGCAATTATGTCGCATGCTATGAGAAAGGAAAAAAACGCGCTGCATGATAATGAGCTCGGCCGTGTAATACCTTGTAACGAACTTGATTGGGGTGATCCTATTAAATGGCTTAAGCTTGGCCTAAATGATATGTTTAAAGCACCGCTTATCACGCTTTTTTATGGCATGGTGTTCTGTGTCATACCTATTTTAATTACTTACCTTGTATCATTAACCGATAATTATTTAGTTGCAGGACCTGCGGTAGTTGCATTTATGATGCTTGGACCTTTTTTAGCCGCTGGTTTATACGATGTCAGCTGGGAATTTGAAAAAGGCCACACGCCGTCATTATGGCATTCAATTTGTGCGATCCATCGTAATAGCGTGCATGAATGGGCATTTGCTATTTTACTGCTTGTTTCTATGATTTTTTGGTTACGTGTCGCCTCTATTATACATGCGTTATATCCACCCTATATCGGAGACGACTTTGTTGAGTTAATTCCCTTTTTATTAGTCGGTACCGGTGTAGGCGCATTACTGGCTGCATTTGTATTTACGATCAGTGCCTTTACTCAACCGACACTAGTTGAACGAAAAGTTGATTTAATGACGGCTGTATTAACTAGTATCAATGCTGTTTGGTCTAATAAAGGCGTTATGCTGTTTTGGGCTAGTATTATTGCGATTGGCGTTGCGATTGGTTTTGCGACCTATTTTTTAGCCTTTTTAGTGATAATGCCTTTACTTGGTTTTGCCAGTTGGCATGCTTATATTGATACCGTTGCTACTAAGCGAGAGCGTAAATATATGTAACAAGGATAAACATGATATACCCAAGTGACTTCAAGGTGCTGAATGACCATGTTGAAGATATTGGGTAATACCAATCCGTAATAATAAGAGCCCACTCAGCGAGCGTTTAAATGCGCTTAAATGAAAGAATAGTGGTGCTCTTTTGAGTTCGAGCAACACAGAGTAAGCGCATTTAAAACTCGCCTGAAAGGAATGCCCCAGCGGCTTTTGACCTGCGTTATCGGTATTTGAAAGGGAACAACCATTCCTGTACACCGACGCCTTGTTCAAAAACCGCTGGATGCATTCTGAGAGATCATTTATTTATATGGATTGGTATAAAATACGAATCTAAAAAGAGGTGTAAAAACCTCTTTTTTTTGGCTCTAAAGCGGCTGAATAATATCGTTAGTTAGTAGGTAATGTATTTGACGTAGTTAAGTGATCTAGATATCACTGCTAATGTAAGATAGAACGCTATTTACTATTTTGCTTCGCTGTTATTTTTAAATTGGTTTTAGGTGTACTGCAACAAGGCAAGAACTCCCCAGAACGAATAAATGCAAGTGGTTCTTTATGGTAGTGGATATCACCACTGACGAGTGGTGTGCGGCAGGCTCCGCAAAATCCATCTCGGCAATGATAGTGAACATTTAATTCTTGTTGTTCAAGATATTCTAAAATGTTCGTTTTTTTACTGTCGTTGAAGTCGTCCATGACTAACGTAAATTCTATTTCATCCGACATGGGTCGTTAAAGCTGGATTAAAGCTCAAAATCGTCAAATTCGTTTACATCAAACTCACTATCAATTTGCCCAACTAAATACGAACTAATTTCGGCTTCTTGAGGCGCAACTTGAACATTATCACTAACTAACCAAGAATTTATCCAAGGGATAGGGTTTTGATTTGTATTGAATATGCTAGGTAACCCAACACTTGACATTCGGCTATTGGTGATATATTCAACATATTGGCTTAATATATCTTTATTTAAACCAATCATCGATCCGTCTTTAAATAAGTATGAAGCCCACTCTTTTTCTTGTTCAGCTGCATTTTTAAAAATTGCGATTGCATCTTCTCTGCATTCTTTAGCAATTTCAGCCATTTCTGGATCATCTTCACCTTGTGCCATGATATTTATCATATGCTGAGTACCGGTTAAATGAAGAGCTTCATCACGTGCGATAAGCTTAATTATTTTGGCGTTACCTTCCATTAATTCACGTTCTGCAAAAGCAAAACTACAGGCAAAGCTGACATAAAATCGAATGGCTTCAAGTACATTAACCGCGACAACACACAAATAAGTTAGACGTTTCATTTCACGCTTGCTAACAACAATGTCTTTACCTTCAACATTGAAAGTACCTTCACCTTGAGTGTAATACAGTTGGCACATTTGGATGAGTTGATCATAGTAGTGAGATATATCATCCGCTCGTTTAATTATATGTTCATTAACAACGATATCATCAAATACAAGTCCCGGATCATTAACAATATTTCGAATAATATGGGTGTATGAACGACTGTGTATCGTTTCACTAAAAGCCCATGTCTCGATCCAAGTTTCTAATTCGGGTAATGATACTATCGGTAATAAAGCCACATTAGGTGAACGGCCTTGAATACTATCTAGCAGCGTTTGATATTTTAAATTACTGATAAAAATATGCTTTTCGTGCTCTGATAAACGCTGATAATCAATGCGATCTTTACTGACATCGACCTCTTCTGGACGCCAAAAAAAACTAAGCTGTTTTTCGATAAGTCTTTCAAAAATCGGGTGCTTCTGCTTGTCATAACGCGCGACATTAACTAAGTTGCCAAAAAACATTGGCTCGCGCATATAATCAGTATTTTTTTGGTTAAAGGTTGTATAGCTCATGGTTTAATCAGTTTACACTTCGATAGGTTTAAGAGGGTAAGCAAATAGCACTTTTGTGCTATTTGCTTTTTTAAGTCACGTTATATCTTACAAGCGCCGCCAGCGCAATCTTCTTCTTTTAGATCTTGTTGGGCATCTTCTGCACCATCACGTGTATTATGATAATACAATGTTTTAACACCCAGTTTATAGGCTAATAATAGATCGGATAGTAATTGCTTCATTGGCACTTTATTGCTTTCAAATTTAGTTGGATCGTAATTGGTGTTGGCCGATATAGCTTGGTCAACAAATTTTTGCATGATCCCAACTAATTGTAAGTAGCCTCTGTTTGATGGAATGTTCCATAACAGTTCATAGTTAAAGCGTAAGCTTTCAAACTCAGGCACAACTTGTTTTAAAATACCGTCTTTACTGGCTTTTACACTGATGAAACCACGTGGTGGTTCAATGCCATTAGTTGCATTGGAAATTTGAGATGATGTTTCAGATGGCATTAAGGCTGATAAGGTTGAGTTACGTAAGCCGTGTTCAACTATTGATTTTCTTAATGTTTCCCAATCCAAGTGTAAGGGTTCAGATACGATGCTATCGAGGTCTTTTTTGTATGTATCTATTGGCAAAATGCCTTTTGCATAAGTCGTTTCATTGAATTTAGGGCAGGCACCTTGTTCTTGAGCCAATATATTTGACGCTTTTAATAAATAATATTGAATGGCTTCAAATGTCTTATGCGTTAAATTATTAGCTGAACCATCTGAGTATCGAACGCCATTCTTCGCTAAATAGTAAGCAAAGTTGATTACCCCTACACCCAGTGTTCTGCGACTAATACTCGCGTTTTCAGCTGCAGGAATAGGATAGTCTTGATAACTCAATAAATTATCAAGCGCACGCACGGTTAAATGTGCTAGCTCTTCTAGTTCTGATAAATCACTAATAGCACCTAAATTGAAGGCAGAAAGTGTACACAAGGCAATTTCACCTTCTTCATCATGTACGTGATCAAGTGGCTTAGTTGGAAGTGCGATTTCAAGGCATAAGTTACTTTGTCTGACCGGTGCGACTTTTGGATCAAATGGACTGTGTGTATTACAGTGATCTACATTTTGTAAGTATATACGGCCGGTTGATGCACGCTCTTGAGCAAATAAACCAAAGAGTTCAGATGCTTTAATTTTGCGTTGGCGAATAGATGTATCTTGTTCATATTTTACATAGAGTGTTTCAAACTCAGTTTGATCAGCAAAGAAGGCTTCATATAAACCCGGAACATCTGAAGGGCTAAATAAGGTTATATGCTCATCTTTGATTAAACGTGTATACATTAATTTATTAAATTGCACGCCATAATCTAAATGTCTAACACGATTTTCTTCAACACCGCGGTTATTTTTAAGCACTAATAATGATTCAACTTCAAGGTGCCAAAGTGGGTAAAAAAGCGTTGCTGCACCGCCTCGAACACCACCTTGTGAACAACTTTTAACGGCTGTTTGAAAGTACTTGTAAAAAGGAATACAACCGGTGTGGTAAGCTTCGCCACTTCTAATTGTACTACCTTCGGCTCTAATTCGACCCGCGTTGATACCAATACCGGCGCGTTGACTTACATATTTTACAATCGAACTCGCGGTGGCATTAATTGAATCTAAGCTATCACCACATTCAATTAAAACACATGAACTAAATTGTCGAGTTGGTGTGCGCACACCCGCCATGATTGGGGTTGGTAATGAAATTTTAAAAGTAGAAATCGCATCATAAAAACGAGTGATGTAATCCATGCGAGTTTCTTGCGGGTATTTACTAAATAAACAAGCGGCAACCAACATATATAAGAACTGCGGGCTTTCAAAAATTTCACCTGTGACTCGGTTTTGAACTAGATATTTACCTTCTAATTGCTTAACGGCTGCGTATGAAAAGTTTAAATCACGAGTATGATCCATTACCGAGTTCATATGTTCGAACTCTTCTTTTGTGTAATCTTCTAACAGATGACGATCATAACGTTCAGCTTCAGTTAATGCGACAACGTGATCATATAAATGAGGAGGTTCAAATTGACCAAACGCACGCTTACGTAAATGGAAAATAGCTAACCGAGCGGCTAAATATTGATAATTAGGCGTTTCTTCCGAGATTAAATCTGCTGCTGATTTGATCAACGTTTCATGGATCGTGGCCGTATTAATATCGTCAAAAAATTGGATTTGCGATTTCATTTCTACTTGAGAAACCGAAACATTATCAAGATTTTTGGCTGCCCATGTTATCACTTGATGTATTTTTTCTAGATCCAGTTTTTCTTTTAATCCGTTTCGTTTTTTAACGAAAAGCTGCTCACTCATGATTACGCCTAATGTTGGTAAATATTATAATTTTAATTGGTTAAATAACGTCCCCTGAACCTCATGAAAATTAATTCTCATTAAAATGTCATACACAAGATGTAGGGTTAATTACTAATTTGACCACAAGATAATGAGGTTTTGATTGTAAAGCAAGATCCAACTTGCTTGTTAAATGAGCGTATAAAAACACAAAAATAATTTGTTAGTGCACACTCACTTTTAGACGCTAGTTTTTATAAGCTCAGCGACTTTGCAAACACTTATAAAAAAAAGTTTTTTTTGAAAAAAAAGGTTAGCAAATCGGGTGTTAGTTTAGAGTTAAAAGTAATAAGAATTTATTTGATTTATTTGCCTGCTTTTGCTTGTTCGTTTAATTTTCTTTGTATTAGCTTTGTTAAATCATGAGGGGTTTTTGTTAAAACATCAGCCTGCCAATCTTTTACAGGTAATAGATCTTTTGTATAACCCCATTCAGCCAGTACGGTATACATTTTTGCGGCATTACCTGCTTGAATATCGCGAACAGCATCGCCGACATACCAACATTTTTCAGGTTGTATATTCATTTTATTGGCAGCGTAAAGTACTGGAGCAGGGTGGGGCTTTCTCTCGGGTAGCGTATCGCCAGAAATTATCACTTTGCAGTTTTTAAGCGCTGAATATTGCACTGCTAATTGGTCAGTTAAATATCCCGGTTTGTTCGTCACGATTCCCCACGGTATTTTATTTATATCAAGCAAGTCGATAAGCTGTTCGATGCCATTAAAAAATACGGTTGATTTATTTATTTCAGCTTCGTAATGGTCTAAAAACTGTTGTCTAAGATCTTCAGTGATCAAGCTATCATATAACTCACCTAATCCAATTTTAAGCATGCCATACGAACCATGGGATGCTGAATCGCGGTACTCGTCATATGCTTTTGATGGTAAATTTAATGTCTTTAATAACTTATTGAGGGCATTACCTAAATCGTGAGCAGTATCAAGTAAAGTGCCATCTAAATCAAAAAGAACCGCGTCGGGTTTAAAGATTGTTTTCATTCGGTTTTCTCGCAAATAATAGGTAGTTAACGGCTAAATCATTATTTAAACTTGCACTTTTTGTGATTGGATTATAATGCAACCCTTTTGCGTCTTGTACCTTTAACCCATTTTGTTCAATCATCTTAATTAAGGCGGATGGTCGAATAAATTTATCATGTTCATGTGTCCCTTTAGGGACTAAATTGAGTATCTGTTCAGCTGCTACAATACCCAATAAGTATGATCTAAGTGTCTTATTTAAAGTTGAACAAAATAAATATCCGCCTGGTTTAACAAGTTTACAAGCCGCTGCAACGACAGATGCCGGATCTGGTACATGTTCTAGCATTTCCATACAAGTGACCACATCAAACATCTCAGAGTGTTCAATTGCAAATGGCTCGGCTGTTGTATATTGATAATTAATAGATAAATTTTCTGATTTAGCATGGAGCTTTGCCACCTTAATGGCTTGTTCCGCTGCATCAATTCCCGTTACAACGGCACCTTGTTGAGCCATTGAACTCGCTAAAATTCCGCCGCCACAACCAATATCAACGACGTTTTTGTTAAATAACCCGTTAGTATGCGTTTGTATGTAATGTAGACGACAAGGATTTATACGGTGTAAAGGGGCAAACTCTTGATCTTTATCCCACCAATTGTGTGCTATTTCGTCAAATTTAGCGACTTCTTGCAAGTCAATGTTATCGTTCATTATTTTATATTCCACCTTAGCTTGAACTTTATTATACGTGCGCGGCGAGCCGGTGCAATCAGGTAATTAAGGTTAATTCAGCTTGTTTTGTATAACATGGACTTAAAAAGTCCGCTTTTTTGTAAAAAATATAGCTATCTTTACAAATATTTTACATGGTTTGCAGTGATTATTGTGTTAGAATCTGCGCGCAAAATTTTTCGCGCGATCGTTATATTCGCGCATTAGAAGAAAAATCAAATAAAACAATTATTTAGGGATTAATCTGGTTTATGAGTGATTTGGCCAAAGAAATACTTCCCGTCAATATCGAAGACGAACTGAAAACTTCTTACCTAGATTACGCAATGAGCGTGATCGTAGGACGAGCTTTACCTGATGTGAGAGACGGTCTTAAGCCTGTACATCGCCGTGTACTATTTGCGATGAACGAGCTAAAAAATGACTGGAACAAACCATATAAAAAGTCAGCTCGTGTTGTTGGCGATGTAATTGGTAAATACCATCCACATGGCGATAGCGCGGTATATGATACGATTGTTCGTATGGCTCAGCCGTTTTCGTTACGCTATATGTTAGTTGATGGTCAGGGTAACTTCGGTTCTGTTGATGGCGATTCAGCTGCTGCCATGCGTTATACCGAAATAAGAATGTCTAAAATTGCTCATTCTTTATTGGCTGACCTTGAAAAACAAACCGTCAACTTTGTACCTAATTATGATGGTCAAGAACATATTCCAGAAGTGCTACCGACTCGAATTCCGAATTTATTAGTAAATGGTTCGTCAGGTATTGCTGTTGGTATGGCAACAAACATTCCGCCTCATAATTTGAATGAAGTGGTTAATGGTTGCTTAGCCATGATCGAAAACCCAGACATCACGATTGAAGAACTAATTGAGTATATTCCAGGTCCTGATTTTCCGACTGCTGCAATCATTAGTGGCCGAAAAGGTATTGAAGAAGCGTATCGAACGGGTCGGGGTAAAATTTATTTAAGAGCTTCAGCTGAGGTTGTCGTTAGTGACAATGGTCGTGAAACAATCATCGTTTCTGAAATTCCGTACCAAGTTAACAAAGCACGCCTAATTGAAAAAATGGCCGAACTTGTTAAAGAAAAACGCATTGAAAGCATTAGTGCTTTACGTGACGAATCTGATAAAGATGGTATGCGTATTGTTATTGAAGTTAAGCGCGGCGAATCGGGTGAAGTACTACTTAATCAACTTTATTCTCTTACTCAAATGCAAGTTGTATTTGGTATGAATATGGTTGCATTAGATAACTGTGAACCTAAGTTGTTTAACTTACGTGACATGATTCATGCATTTATTAATCATCGTCGTGAAGTTGTCACTCGACGCACGATTTTTGAACTTCGTAAAGCACGTGAACGTGCTCATTTACTCGAAGGTTTAGCGATTGCCCTCGCTAATATTGATCCGATAATCGAATTAATTAAAGCGTCTCCAAGCCCTGCAGAAGCTAAAAAAGGTTTAGTTGCTAACTCTTGGCAATTAGGTGATGTTTCAGATATGCTCGAACGTGCAGGTACCGATGCTGCTCGTCCAGAGTGGTTAGAACCTGAATTTGGTATACGTGATGGCCAATATTTCTTAACTGAGCAACAAGCTCAGGCTATTCTTGATTTGCGTTTACACAAATTAACCGGTCTTGAACATGAGAAAATATTAGAAGAATACAAAGCGCTATTAGATCAAATTGCTGAATTACTTCATATTCTTGCTAGTGCTGTACGGTTAATGGAAATTATCCGTGATGAGTTAGTCGCGGTTAAAGAAGAGTTTGGTGATGAGAGACGCACCGAAATATCGGCTGCTTCTCATGACATAAGCCTTGAAGATTTAATCACCGAAGAAGATGTTGTTGTTACCTTATCACACGAAGGCTATGCAAAATATCAACCATTAAGTGAGTATGAAGCTCAACGCCGTGGTGGTAAAGGTAAAGCGGCAACGAAGATGAAAGAAGAAGACTTCATCGAAAAACTACTTGTTGCTAATACCCATGATACGATTTTATGTTTCTCGACTCGTGGTCAATTATATTGGATGAAAGTTTATCAGTTACCTCTTGCTTCAAGACAAGCTCGTGGTAAGCCGATTATCAACCTTCTACCTTTAGACGAAAATGAGCGTATAACGGCAATTCTACCTGTGCGTGAATATGATGCTGACAAGTACATCGTCATGGCTACGGCTAAAGGAACAATTAAAAAGACAGCGTTAACTGAATATTCTCGTCCTAGAGCAAACGGTATCATCGCGCTAAATCTTAATGAAGGTGATGAATTAATTGGCGTGGATATTACGCACGGCGAAAGTGATGTTATGTTGTTCTCAAATGAGGGCAAAGTTGTTCGTTTCAACGAAACTCAAGTTCGTGGTATGGGCCGTACTGCGACAGGTGTTCGCGGTATGAAATTAGAAGAAGGGCAGTCTATTGTCTCTCTAATTATCCCTCACAATGAAGGCGAGATCTTAACCGTAACTGAAAATGGTTTTGGTAAACGTACGCCATTAGTTGATTATCCAGCTAAGAGCCGTGCGACTAAAGGTGTTGTTTCTATTAAAGTCAGTGAACGTAATGGCGCAGTAGTAGGCGCGGTTCAAGTTGAAGATAACGATGAAATAATGCTCATTAGCAACAAGGGCACCTTAGTTAGAACCCGTGTCAGTGAAGTTTCTACTGTTGGCCGTAATACACAAGGTGTTCGTTTAATTCGCACCGCTGATGATGAACGTGTTGTTGGTTTAGAGCGCATAGAAGAGCTTGATGAACTTGTAGCCACAGACGCTGATACTGACATTGAATCAGCAGACACAACAGTTGTTACCGACACTGAAGAACAAATTTCAACTAATGACTCAACCGATAGTAATGACGAATAAAATATATAACTTTTGTGCCGGTCCAGCTATGCTGCCGGCCGCTGTGATGCAGCAAGCTCAAGAAGAGTTTTTAAATTGGCAAGGTCTAGGTTGCTCGGTGATGGAAGTCAGTCACCGCAGTCCAGAATATATTGCAATGGCTGCTGAAGCTGAAGCGGATTTACGTGATTTATTGAATATTTCGGATGATTATGCTGTTTTATTTATGCATGCAGGCGGACGTGGACAGTTTTGTTCTATACCGATGAATTTGTTACCTGAAGGTGGCGTTGCTGATCATGTTATAACGGGAGCTTGGTCAGAAGGCGCCGTAGCAGAATGTAAAAAATACGGTCAAGCAAACATTATTTCAAATGTGACATACGTTGATGGTAAAAAAACGATCGCACCGCAATCTGAGTGGCAATTTAGTTCAGATGCTAGTTATGTGCATTATTGCCCTAATGAAACGGTAGACGGGGTAGAGTTTGATTTTGTGCCTAAAACGGATGCGCCATTAGTCGCCGATATGTCTTCTTGTATTTTGTCACGCGAAATTAATGTCAATGATTATGATTTGATCTATGCGGGTGCACAAAAAAATATTGGCCCAAGTGGCTTAGCGATTGTAATCGTTCGTAAAAGCTTGTTAGGCAAAGCCCGAGGTTATACCCCTTCAATTTTTGATTATCAACAGCAAGAGTCTTTTGATTCTATGCTTAACACGCCGCCTACTTACGCCTGGTATTTAGCCGGGCTTGTTTTCAAGTGGTTAAAAGCGCAAGGTGGAGTGGCGGCTATAGAGAAACAAAATATAGCAAAAGCCGAACTTTTATATGATGTCATCGATAACGGTGAATTTTATGAAAGTCGGGTTGTAAAAGCACACCGCTCAAGAATGAATGTCCCATTTTACCTTAAAAATGAATCACTCAACGATTTGTTTTTAAAAGAGGCTAAGCAAGCGGGTTTAGTGGCTTTAAAAGGTCATCGTTCAGTCGGCGGTATGCGCGCAAGTATTTATAATGCAATGCCTTATGAAGGTGTAAAAGCGCTCACGGATTTCATGCTCGATTTTGCTAAAAAGCATGGTTAGTGTGGATTGACGAAAATAAAGAATAAATGAGGTAGTAATGACTGACATATTTCCCGTTATTACAGTCGATGGCCCAAGCGGGGCTGGTAAAGGAACAGTAAGTAAACGTATAGCACAACAGTTAGGTTGGCATTTTTTAGATAGCGGCGCTATTTATCGGGTGCTTGCTCTTGCGGTTGTTCATCATGATATGGATCCGACGGATGAAGGTTCTTTAGTCTCACTTGCTGCCCATTTAGATGTTAGCTTTGCTAATGATGAAGACACTGATGAGACACGCGTTATCTTAGAAGGTGAAGATGTCTCATCCGCTATTCGCACTGAAGAAGTTGGTGCCGTCGCTTCAAAAGTGGCTTCATTACCTCGAGTTCGCGAAGCATTATTACGACGTCAGCGTGCATTTCGTGAAGCACCTGGTTTGGTTGCTGATGGTCGCGATATGGGAACGGTTGTCTTTAAACAAGCGGAAGTTAAGATTTTCTTAACTGCTTCTGCCGAAGAGAGAGCGAAAAGACGCTACCTTCAGTTGAAAAATAAGCACCCAGAGGTTACACTTGAACGTCTTTTAAGCGATATTCAAGCGAGGGATGAACGAGACTCTAATCGGTCTGTAGCGCCTTTGGTGCCTGCAGATGATGCGTTTATTGTTGATTCTACTCAAATGAATATTGACGAAGTGATTGAAATTGTTCTGGATTTTGCCATGAATAAGCTCAATCAAGATGACCTTTCAGCTTAATACTCATAATAGATTAAGCTGAAAATTTTAGTGGATTAGGATGATCTGCTTACCTAAATAACCCTGGTGCGTTTGGATGCAATCCAGTTAATCATTAAAACTGTATATAATGACTGAAAATTTTGCTCAGCTTTTTGAAGAAAGCTTATTAACTATCGAAACTCGTCCTGGTGCAATCGTTAAAGGCACTATCGTAGCAATTCTTAAAGATGTTGTCTTAGTTGACGCTGGCCTTAAGTCGGAAAGTGCTATTCCTGTTGAACAATTCACTAACCATACTGGTGAAGTTGAAGTAAACGTTGGCGATGTAGTAGACGTTGCATTAGACGCTGTTGAAGATGGTTTCGGTGAAACGTTATTATCGCGTGAAAAAGCGAAGCGTCATGAAGCTTGGTTACGTTTAGAGAAAGCTTGTGAAGATTCAGAAATCGTTAAAGGTTATGTATCTGGTAAAGTTAAAGGTGGTTTCACTGTTGAAGTTGAAGGCATCCGCGCATTCTTACCTGGCTCACTAGTTGACGTTCGCCCAGTTCGTGATACAAGTCACATCGAAGGTGCAGAATTAGATTTCCGCGTAATTAAATTAGACCAAAAACGTAACAACGTTGTTGTTTCACGTCGTGCTGTTATTGAGCAAGAGTCTAGTGCAGATCGCGAAGAGCTATTAAGCAAATTAGAAGAAGGCATTGAAGTTAAAGGTATCGTTAAGAACCTTACTGATTACGGTGCATTCGTTGACTTAGGCGGCTTAGACGGTTTACTACACATTACTGATATGGCTTGGAAACGCGTTAAGCACCCAAGTGAAATTGTTAATGTTGGTGACGAGATTGACGTTAAAGTTCTTAAGTTTGATAAAGAAAAATCACGTGTATCATTAGGTCTTAAGCAATTAGGTAGCGATCCATGGGCTGAAATTGCAGCTCGCTTCCCTGAAGGTGCTAAGCTAAGTGGTCGTGTGACTAACTTAACTGATTACGGTTGTTTTGTTGAGATCCAAGAAGGCGTTGAAGGTTTAGTTCACGTTTCTGAAATGGATTGGACTAACAAAAACATCCACCCATCTAAAGTTGTTAACTTGGGTGACACTGTTGAAGTTATGGTTCTTGAAATTGACGAAGAACGTCGTCGTATTTCATTAGGTCTTAAGCAATGTAAACCTAACCCTTGGGAAGAGTTCGCTAAGAACTTCGCTAAAGGCGATAAAGTTTCTGGTAAGATCAAGTCAATCACTGACTTCGGTATCTTCATCGGTCTTGAAGGCAACATTGATGGTTTAGTTCACTTATCTGACATTTCTTGGAATGCATCTGGCGAAGACGCTGTACGCACATACAAGAAAGGTGAAGAACTTACCGCTGTTGTTTTACAAGTTGACGCAGAACGTGAGCGCATTTCATTAGGTATTAAGCAAATTGATGAAGATCCATTTACTAAGTACCTGACGGATAACAAAAAAGGTGCTATCGTTAATGGTAAAGTTACTGAAGTAGATGCTAAAGGCGTAACAATTGAGTTAGCTGAAGGTGTTGAAGGTTACTTACGTGCTGGTGATATTTCACGTGAACGTGTTGAAGATGCATCAACTGAATACAGCGTAGGCGATTCAGTAGAAGCTAAATTCACAGGTGTTGACCGTAAGAACCGCGTTGTTAGCTTATCAATTAAAGCTAAGGACGAAGCAGAAGAGAAAGCTGCATTAGAAACTGTTAATCAACAACAGGATTCTGGTACTTTCACTAATGCGATGGCAGAAGCATTTAAAAACGCTCAAAAAGGCGAATAATGCTGTTAAGGTGGAAGTTTAACTTCCACCTTACTTCCCATCCTTCAGTAAACAAAATCCTATTTGTTATTGAACTGGAGGTTATATGACCAAATCTGAACTGATCGAGCAATTAGCAGAGCAATATCCACATATCCCTTTTAAAGATCTTGAAACGAGTGTTAAAGAGCTTTTGGAATATATGGCACAATCCTTAGCGAAAAATGAACGCATTGAAATACGTGGTTTTGGCAGTTTTTCATTGCATTATCGTGCGCCTAGGCTAGGTCGAAACCCTAAAACGGGTGACAGCGTTGAATTAGAGGGTAAATATGTTCCTCATTTCAAGCCCGGTAAAGAACTCAGAGATCGCGTTAATATTACTTAACGATTATTCAGGTATTATCTGTGAAAAAATTAGTTACGTTTTTTACGTTAGCTGCTGCTATCTTGGTATCAGTGTGCGTTTTGATTATATCTAGTCAAAATGCACAACTTGTTTCTCTAAACTATATTCTTGCTAAGCAAAATTTAGTTTTATCTCAGGTATTAAGTCTGTTTTTCTTTATAGGCTTTGTTGCTGCCTCAGTAGGGTGGTGGATATTACTCACTAAAGCTAATTTTAAGCTTTTTCAAAATAAACGTAAATTGACTAAGCTGCAAAATGAAAACGAACAATTGCGGATCCAACTTAAAGATCATTAATTAAATGCCTGAATTATTATTTTTACTATTGCCCGTTGCCGCCTTATACGGCTATGTAATGGGGCGCAATAGTTTTAAACAAGCTCAATTACGCCAACATGAAAAGATAAATCAAAATTTTTTATCTGGCTTAAATTTATTTTTAAATAATCAACGTGATAAAGCGATAGATGTTCTCATTGAGAATTTGGAAGTTAATAATGAAACGTTTACGACACATGTCGCGCTTGGTAAATTATTTAGAGCTAAAGGAGAGAATGATCGTGCGATCAAAATTCACCAATTTTTAGCCAAGCAAGATGCACTTAGTCCCTGTCAACGCCGAATGTCGATATTACAACTTGCCAAAGATTTTATCGATTGCGCTTTATACGATCGAGCAGAAGCGTTATTAAAACCATTGGTCGATGATGCTGAGCTTGAATATGAAGCTAAGACCTTACTTTCTCGTATCTATCAAACCTATCGCGATTGGCAACCCGCTTACGATATTTTAGTTAATGTTGAATCTCAAGATGGCGATAACCTCGATAATACACGCGCATATTTATTATGTGAGTTAGCTGAAAAATTAGAAGGTAACTCTCGAAAAGCTCAGTTAGTTCGTGCGGTTGAGTATGATGTCACCTGTGCAAGGGCTTATCTTGCATTGATTGATTTTGCATTGTCTGAAAGTCAGGTTAAACAGGCGCAAGATTATGCTTATGCATTAGTCGATAACAGTATTGATTTTGTACCTGTACTCATTCCACTTATTGATGACATTTTTATTGATAAAACTGACCAACTTCACTTTTTACAATATACCGACAAACTCGGCTCGAGTACTGCCATCGTTGATAAAATTGCACAATTGCAATTACAGCTGCAAACGCCTTCTGCTGCGAGAAAAACACTTGTAGCCATGTTAGAAGAACATGCGACTATACGTGGTTTTGCGAGTTTAATGGCAGTAAATGCTAAGCAAATTGATGTTGAGCCTGCTCGTTCAATGATGCAAAGTTTGCAAAGCATGGTGGTTAAAAAAATTGAACAATTGCCTGATTATGAATGTGGGCAATGTGGCTACCAAGGTAGTTTTTTATTTTGGCAATGTCCTCGGTGTAAACACTGGGGAAGCGTAAAGCCAATTAAAGGTTTAACCGGAGATTAAATAGTTCTGATGATTGAAAATAGTTCACGTATTGTTGTTGCCCTTGATTATAACAACGAACAAGATGCACTTAATTTAGTTAATAAAATAAAGCCTGAGCAATGCCGCTTAAAAATAGGTAAAGAAATGTTTACTTATTTTGGTCCCTCTTTAGTGGGTAAGTTAGTTGATAAAGGCTTTGATGTATTTCTTGATTTAAAGTTTCATGATATCCCCGCCACTACGGCTAAAGCCTGTGTTGCCGCTGCTAACTTGGGTGTATGGATGGTTAATGTTCATACGAGTGGCGGCGAAGTTATGATGCGCACTGCACAAGAAGCGTTACAGAAGGTTAATGGGCGAAAACCATTGTTAATTGGTGTAACCGTATTAACGAGTATGGATCAGTCAGATTTAAATGGCTTAGGCATTCTTAAGACACCTCAAGAGCAAGTTTTAGCATTAGCCACATTAGCTAATCAAAGTGGCTTAGATGGGGTTGTATGCTCAGCTCAAGAAGCAAAAATGTTGAAAACTGAAATAGGCGAGCATTTTAAGTTAGTCACCCCTGGTATCAGACCTGTTGGGGCTGATGTAGGTGATCAAAAACGGATCATGACGCCCGAAATGGCGGTAAAAGATGGTGCTGACTATTTAGTTATTGGGCGACCTATAACACAAGCTGCCGATCCTTATAGCGTATTAGAGCAAATAAACGAATCATTAAAAAATAATTAATATACTCATCTTCAAAAAATTATGAAGTTCCACATAAACCTTCAATACACTTGTGATACTTGATAATAGATTAACAACGGCCTTGAATAAGTTTATGGTTTTATTCTAAGGCCGTATAAAAAAGTTAATTTATCCAGTATGTTACACAAAACGTGTTAAGGGGGAGCTGATTTTCTATCTTAAACTTATTCAACTTCCTAAACATGTTACTTTTTCAACTATATATGCTCCAGTATTGCTACTAGTATTCCATTTGTAATCTTTAAAATATGTATAAGGAGTGCCGTAATATTTATAGTTTACATATTTAGTTTTTAAATCTTTATAACTCCTATAACCTTCAGATTGACACCACTTTAAAACCGATGTTTTTAGCATATTATCATTATACTTGTATCCTATATTGCTTCCTTTTTTAATGTTATAGTAAACTTTTTCTCCTTTAATAGCGTTTTGAGAAAAGGATTCGCAATAGATCTTTGTTATAATATCAAATTTTTGCCCTCCGTAAGTTCGCCAAATCCCTGAAGAATAAAAATAATGGCCTGCACCATAGGAAGTTTTAGAGTAATAATTGTATGCATCTTCATGGCCATGCTCAATACAATACTGCTTGACGGTTTTAAATGCAGGGTACCAGCTACTAGAGCCTAGTATTAGGTTGTTATATTTAGGCGCTTCATAGGAGTATATAAAAGCAGAGCTGCCATCTACAGAGGTATTGACTCTTGATGAAGATGAATCACTATTAAAGTATCTTCCAGCAGCATCACTTACAATTTTGACTGATACATCAAAAGACCCTAATCCCCATTGGTGCATTACTGTTTCAGTTTGCTGTACTGGTAATGTTAAGTTTTGTTGTTGCCCATTTCCCCAATTTACAACTAATGTAACATCCGCCTCAAATGGGTAACATTTCCTTGTCCCAGTTATTAGAAAGCCTTCTTCATAATTTTGATTGGGCGGTAAAGATAGTTTTGGGGTGAAAATATTTGAATTTCCATTTAAATCTTTAAAGTAAATATTTTTTCTATAAAATTTTCTTTTACCTCGTTTTATTTCAGCCCAGTTACTCAAATTCAGATCAATGCTTTTAGTTATCGTTTTTCCTAATATCCCAAGGCCTACATAAGCCTCTATTTCAGCGCTGACATCGAATAATGACGCGGTAATATGGTCATTTTTGCCATCATTATTTCCATCTGAACACATTGTGCCATTATAGTAATAATATCTTATTGGGAGGGCTAGCTTTATACCTGCTTGAGCATTCGCTATATCAAAATATTCATAAATGTCTAAGTCAATAGTTGCTTGGGGTTCTACATATGGTGTTAAAATAGCTTCCACTTGCACTTCATAAGAGTCATCTGTAACTCTCGTATATTCAAAGTTGAATTCATTTGAATTTTTTTGACAAGATTTCCTGTCACATGTCCATTCTATATTTATATTTCCCTCTGCTGTATAATTTGAGTTAAAGCTTGCTGCTGCTGTAAAATCCAAGTTTACGCCATATTCAATATCGAATTTTGCATCGATGTCGTAGTAAACAAAATATATCCATCCACTAACCACGTCAGTATCAAAAATATTAATAGTATCATTGAATAACTTTGACGATACAGTATAGTTTGCTTCGCCAAAAGCACTTAGCTTAGCTTGTAACTCTGCTGAAAGTTCCGCTTTTAAGCTTTTGACACTTACATTGTATACAAAGCCGCAACGACTCCTTCGTCGGTAATTAACGGTTATATTTAAGCCACCCTCAACCTTAATTGATGTGGATAAAGTTCCTGAAGTATTATTAGAGTTTAAATCTTTACTTTTATTTTTAGTGATGTTGATATTTGTATTTGTAGTTTTTGTTCTGTTAACTACTTTTTTTGAACAAAAACTCGCAGCTCTTACTTCCCCTGATAGGCCAAATGCACTATTCATCGCTTCTATGTCAATGACCATCCTATCAAATTTTTCTTCTAACTGTTCATCAGTAAGGTTCCAATTACTATAACCTTGCTGCTCTAAAATTTCACTTTCGAGTTCGAATGGTAAGTTAGCGTCTAATACACCCTGCAAAGAGTCTAATATAACGACAACTTTATTATTTGAGCTTGCAATATTTGCATTATTTGAACTATAAGTCCCATGATTTATGTAAGGGTCATCATCATCCTTAAAAATTTCTTGATGCTGTAAATTAGATATTGCGAGCTTCTTATGAGATGTATTTAATTCTTTAGCTGATAAGCTAAATGTTGTAAGTATAGAGAGTATTGTAAAATAGAGCAGTATTGTTAATTTCATGATTATTCCTTTTTATTTTTCCTTTATAATAAGGGGTTTATTTTTTTACAAAAAAACCTCGCATAATTAATGCGAGGTTTATAGTTCTTATCTCAATTAAGCTATTATTTTACTTACTGGGCTGTAGTAACCGTTAATACTTTCGTTACATCATTAAACGAGAATATGTAATCACCAGCTGGTTCTTGGAAGCTAATATCAGTACTGTCACTGCCACCTGATAACTGTTTAGGCTCGCCTAATGTAATCAAGTTATTATCTGAATCAGCTGCAATACCATAGTTCACTCCAAATGCACCACCCCAATCAGCATCAGCTATCTTGAAGAAGCCTGGCCCTGTTGTTGTAAGCGTACTTGTGAATGTATGACCCGCTTCAGTTGGATTTTGGTCATCAGTCGCCACAAAGTTCAAGCGCATTGTTTCATCCGCTGCCCAATCGCCTGTACCGTAAATACCACCACGAATATAGATAGGCACTTCTTTAACTGATAACACGCCCTCACTGCCGTTATAATCAATTGAGAATTGATATGCAGTTGATGTTGTAGGTGTAACGCTGATGTTACCGGCTGCATCTGGACCAACATTAGTTAATGGAATTGATTCTGCACCAGCCGTAAACGCGTCGCCACCTTTATCTACTGGGCCACCCCAAGCTTGATTTGCAAACTTAAAGTTATGAGTGCCGTTCGCTTCTAAACCATATATAACAGAATAAGTACGCGTTTCTGCATCCCAAACAATTTCGTCTTCGTCAGGAGCTGGATCACCCCAACCAGTCATCGTGCCTCGGATGAATACAGGATCAACGCCTAGCGGTGCAGCCTGTACAACTTTTAATGTTGGGTTAGTTACAGCGGCTGAACTTACTTCAGTTGCTGGTTCTGAATAATCAATAATAAAGTCATAAACACCTTCAACAGCTGGTGTGAATGATATATTACCTGAACCACCAACAACCGTATCAACAGCTACGCCTGCTACTAAATCAGTGTCGGTTGCAGTAGCTAAAGTATATTGTGCCTTAACATCTGCAATCGCAACATTAACCGTACTGGTCGTTAATGTTAATTGTGCTTTATAACGGTCATTACCGATATATTCAAACTCAACATCTGCATCACCAACAGTTAACACAGGGAACGCCGCAACAGGTACTGTGTTTACCACAAGTGAATTAGCTGCTGGATCTGATGCGTCCATCACAAATTGGTAAATGGTATTTTCGGTCATGGCAAGCGCCATGTGAGTAGCAACATCTGCACCTACAGTAAGTGAGAATGGTGTCACTAATGCAAGTGGGTCTTGATCGGCTATACCACCAAATGTAGTTGCTTCAGTCATTTCTGTATCAGCAATTTGGAATTCATGATTTACTGTATTCGTTGCTGTGTCAATTTCAGCACCGGCTGGGTGAGCACCATAAGCAAAATTTAAGCGATAGATTGATGTATCACCCATTTGTTTATATTCAAAGGCGGTCGTAGAATTGTCTAAATTGAATACATCATTATATCCACCACGTAAATGCAGTGGAGTATCAGCAGAAGGTGTGTATAGAGTTACACATTTTGAGCTCACATCAATTGTACCTTCACCAACCGCTATTGTGCCAGCAGGGCAAGAGTCTTGTAAATCAACGCCTATACATGCATCGCCCGCCTCGTTAGGTTCGGTGCCCCAAGCACATAATATAGAACCGCCTGCGGCCGCACCCAAGTATGGATGTTGGTTAGCTAAAAGTTCGCCATCAAAGTTGTTTGATGCGAAACCATCTTGCCAGAAAGCCGTTTTATTTACATTGTGATAAACCAAGTTGCCAGAATCGCCAAGTGGGATAGCCCCATCAACACTGCCTGTAAATTTAGACGGATCGCCAATTGTTTTGTTATAAACAATTAAGTTTCCGCATTTATCATGGTCTGGTATTAAAGGCATGACCCAGTAAGCACCATAATTATCATCTATACCCGCAGCTACTTGGCCTGTGCCCCATGCTGTTTCGCTTTGATAAGAAGGCTTACAGTTACCCTCATTCCAAGCATGGATAGTCCAATCTTTATAAAGGTCGACATTATCGCCGCCGGTAACATGATCTTTATTACGGTAATAAATAACCGCTTCTGAATCATTACCAATATATACGGGATCAGGTTGCTCTTCTGCTAATGGATTTATTTCAGGGATCACACACGCAAAATTACCTGTCTCATCTTCGATTTGATAATTTGAACAGGTTGTGGGTGGTGTGTAACAAATTTCTTGATTGTCCATTGCTGGCGTTGCTAGGCCTGCTTTATTCAAGCGTTCTGAGGTCCCCATATAGCTAGCAATCGTTAAGTTATCAAACCAGCTATCAAACCAGCTTGAGAAATTTTCACCAAAAATTGCGTCTTGGCCGCGGCTTATTAGATCTGCTTTTGCTTCTCTTTTCTTATCTGCCTGAATTGCTTTCTCGGCTAAGGTTAAACCAAGAATGGGGAACATGTCAGTTGATTCTAACCATGTTTCAAAGTCGTTATTGCCGCCACCTGATTGATAAGTAGCATAAGCTGTTTGTAAGGCATTATTCTCGGTCGCAGTTAATGCATAAAAATCTTGATTAACGATTTCAACTGTTTGTGGGTTAGGACACCACAAACCTAGTTCATCGCTAGTTTGTTTTGGCGGTAAAGTTTCAGAACCACAGCCCGCTAAGGTTGCAGTGGTAGCTAACGCAACAAGCGAAAGCGGCTTTAATTTAAAATTCATGGGTTCGTAACTCCATTAAATCTAGTGACTGGTATAAGTCGCATTACTAACACTACCTACTATATAGAGTATGTGTGAATGCTCCCCTTTGATTTACTCCCTATTTCTTTGCTTACTCTCTAAGAGTGAAGCGCCATTGCCAAATGAAGAAACAGGCTAACTACCTACCAAATTTTAGATTTCGAATTTTGATAATGCTGTGTGTACACTATCTAACACCTCTAATTTAAACAACATGTTTGCAATTTTGCTACATTTAATACGCTTAAATTACCATGAATACGTATTCATAACTTTATGCATACCTGTATGCATACCTGTATGCATCGTTTTGATGAGACTCAATAGTAAAATCAGGTGCTTAGATGGAATGTAAATGAATTGTTATGAATACGTATGCGTTGACTTGTTTAATTTTTGTCTTGCACTAATATTTAGCTCGTTGCCAAACATTAACTACCCATAATTTTGTATTTCGAACATTTATGTTGTTGTACGTTCAAAAAACTAAAACAAACTAAATTGTTTGAGGAAGATACATGAAACAGTTCAAGCCAAGTGCGCTTTCGATAGCGCTATTGCTAGGTGGAGTGCAGGTTTCAGCATTACCACTATTAGCTCACGCTGCTGATGCAGAAGAAAACACTGCAACTGCTGACGAAAGTACAGAAGTAATTGAAGTGCGCGGTTTCCGTCGTAGTTTGATTGAGTCTATCAATACAAAGCGTTTCTCTGATACGGTTGTTGAAGCTGTATCTGCTGATGACATTGGTGGTTTACCTGATGTCTCTATAGCTGATGCATTATCGCGCTTACCGGGTGTGACGTCTGTACGTCAAGGCGGTCAATCAAGTGAATTAAATATTCGTGGTTTATCAGGTGATTTCGTATTTGCTACCTTAAATGGTCGTGAAATTGTAACGGACCAAGGCGGTCGTTCAGTCCAATTTGACCAGTATCCTGCCGAATTAATTAGTTCTGCCCAGGTATACAAATCACAAAAAGCGTCACTTGTTGAAGGTGGGGTTGCGGGTAGTATTAACCTTGATACGATAAATCCTCTTAATAGTGAAAAAGATCATTCTGTTAATTTCCAGGGGCGTTTAAGTTTTAACGATTCAGCGGAAGACCATCCTGATGCAAATGCATTTGGTAATCGTTTTAGTATCTCTTACCAAGGTAAATTTCTAGATGAAACGCTAGGTGTTGGGCTTGGTTATGCACGCTTAGTCCAACCTAAAATTTCGACTCAGTTTGTAAACTACAACCCTGATTTTGAACGTGTTCCTTATGATGGGGTTGCGGGTGAATGTAGACCTGACGAAATTGATGAAACTGTTGAACATTGTGATTATTTATACGTGCCAACGGGCTTTGAGCTGATGGCGCGTGGCGGTGAAGAAGTCCGTAACGGTTACTTAGGTACGGTTACCTGGTTACCATCAGATAATCTAAAATTAAAAGCGGATGCTTTTTATTCAAAATTTGATTCAGAGTCATATGACCGTGGTTTCCGCGTTAATGGTTTAAATGCGATGCTTAATGGTAATATTGCCTTTGAAAACCCTGTTATTGTAAATAACGCTATTGTGGGTGGTAGTTACTACCGCGACCAATCAGGAACCGCCATTAATGCGCCGTATGAAGGCTCAAGAACGCCATTAACCATACAAACTCAGTCAGATGATGCAACATTAGACAGTGAAATTTTATCACTTGGTTTTAATGCTGAATGGACGCAAGACAGTTATGTGGTTAAATTTGATGCGTCACATTCATCTGGTGAATCATTATTAAAAGATGAAGTTGTTCGCTTGGTTGTATTTGATGATGCAAATGCTGATTTACCGATTGCCACCGATGATTTTGTTATTAACTATGAGCTAAATGGTTTAGAGCTGCCTTCAATTAGCCTAAACCCTAATATGGCTAAAGCATTGTCAGATCCAAATCGTTCAATGGTGGGGAACTTAGAAAAATACCCAACGTATGAATCAAATGAAGCGAATAACGTCAAAGTTGATGTTAAATTTGATATAGACAATGAATACATTTCAGCGATTGAAACCGGTGTTCGTTGGGCTGAGCGCAGTTACGACAAATACAAAAATGTTTATCGTTATGGTCAACAAGATGAAAAACTGCAGCGTAATGGTCGCTATGTCGCTGAATGGGACTTAACTGATCCTGAAAACCCTGTTCCAGTTGAAATGTATAAGCCTTATAAACTGTCTGACGGCGAATATGAGGTGGTTAATTTAGGTGGCGAATTTTCTCGATACCCATCTTTCTTAGCCATTGATAACGCTTATATCGAGAAAACTTGGTTACAAGGTGAAGACACAACGGCTATTTTTGATTGGCGCCATAGCTGGACGCTTGTACAAGAGTCTAACTCGGTACAAGAAGAAACCTTCGCCGCCTATGTTCAAGCAAATATTAACGCTGAATTTATGGATATGCCGGTAACCGGTAACTTTGGTGTGCGAGTTGTTCGTTCAGAACAAAAAGCCAACGGTTTACAGTTAGCAGCTTCGGAAGAAGATGCGGTTTGTATTCGTGATGGTCGATTTGATGAAAATGATCCAACAACGATGCCTGAAATTGCTTGTACGTTTGCTCAGGTTACTCAAGGTGATACTTATACTGACGTGCTTCCTTCACTTAACTTGAATTTCCAAGTAGCAGAGAATGATCAAATTCGTTTTGCCGCGGCTAAAGTATTAGCCCGTCCAGACATGAATGAGATGGCTGTATCGGGTAGCTGGACATACAAAAAAATAAATGATGAGTTCGATGCAAACGGAGATGAGCTTCACCAAGCCGATTTAACCTCGACGTCTAGCCCATTACTCCAACCGTTTTATGCAAACCAGATAGATGTATCTTATGAACATTACTTCACCGAAACTGAAGGTGCATTTGTAGCCGCTGTTTTCTATAAAGATATTGAATCAATTGTTCAAGAGTTCACTGCTGAGAATTATGACTTTGTTGCTGCGGGCATTGATATGCCTGAAACGTACATTGATCCAGATGGCGATTTACAGAACTTAGTACCTGGTGACTATAAAGCTAAATTCAATAATGGACAGGGCGGTTATATCCGCGGTTTAGAATTTGCCTATACACAAACCTTTAGCTTTTTACCGGGTGCGTTATCTGGCTTAGGTTTTAGTGGTAACTTCTCTTACACACAAAGTGAATTAGAGAACTCGCTCTCAATTGGTGGTGTTGAAAGAACTACGCCACTTCCGGGGCTTTCTAAGCGTGTTTGGACGGGCGCATTATTTTATGATTACGAAGATACTTTCTCGACTCGTATTAATGCGCGTTACCGTGATTCTTATTTAGGTGACCAAATCGCTGTGGGGAATTCACAAACGGCATTCTTTAAAGAAGAGTTAATTTTAGATTACCAAGCTTCATATCAAATTACGGATGAAGTTCAAGGTGTTTTATCAATTAACAACTTAACAGATGAGCCCAATGTATCTTACTTTGGTGAGCAATATAACACCGGTACGATCCAGTATTTTGGTCGTCAATTCTACTTTGGTGTTAATGTTAAAATGTAACGCTTAGTTGTATATATACTCTAATAATTAAAGGTACATAAAATATTAGAGTATCAAGCCCTGTCTCATATTATGTGGCGGGGCTTTTTTATGGCTTCATTTTTATATTTTTCAACCGTATTTATAAAGTGCGGTTGAAAAATATCAATTATGACAAATACTTATAACTATCTTTCATCTAAATTGTTTTATTTCATTTTCTATGTGATAGACAAATACAGATAGCAATTTATTTTTTATTTGAATATATAGTTTGGACAGACAATGACGCAAAAATTAAAAAAAATAGTGATCGTAGGGGGGGGCGCAGCAGGTTGGATGTCAGCGGCATTTTTAGCTCGTCAATTGGATAAAGATTGCGAAATAAAACTCATTGAATCTTCTGAAATTGGAACGGTTGGGGTAGGTGAAGCCACAATACCCCCGATAAAGCAGTTTAATAATTTGCTTGGGATTAAAGAAAGTGATTTCTTAAAGAGTACACAAGGTACTTTTAAGCTAGGTATTGATTTTGAGAACTGGCATAAAAAAGGAGATCGCTATTTCCATCCCTTTGGTCGTTTTGGTTTAGAAATTGATTATGCCCCTTTTCATTTTTTTTGGTTACGCAATCAAGCAGACGGAGTGAATAAACCCGTAGAAGAATATTCAATGGCGTGGCATATGGCAAAAAATAACAAATTTGCTCACCCTTCTCGTGACGCTCGTTCTGTACAGTCAACTTTTGATTATGCTTATCATTTTGACGCTAATTTGTATGCTAATTATTTAAAAAATTATAGTTTGAAGCTGGGGGTTAAACATCAAGAAGGTAAAGTAGATGAGGTATTTACTCACCCTGAAAGTGGCTTTATTACAAATGTGAAGCTCAGTAATGGTGATGAAGTTGCGGGCGATTTTTTTATCGACTGTACTGGGTTTAATAGCTTATTGTTGGGTAAAACAATGGGGGTTGGCTACCAAAATTGGCAAAAATGGTTGCCATGTGACAAAGCTGTCGCAGTACCAAGTCAATTACCAAACCAAATATTACCTTATACCCGATCTATCGCTCACCAAGCGGGGTGGCAGTGGCAAATTCCTTTGCAAAGCCGTTTAGGTAACGGCTTAGTTTATAGTAGCCAATATATGGAGACTAATGAGGCGACAGAAACGTTATTACAAAACATACCGACAAAAGCGATTAGCGAACCTAAGCATTTATCATTTACAACAGGCCGCCGAAATGAATTTTGGCATAAAAACTGTTTGGCGGTAGGTTTGTCGGCAGGCTTTTTAGAGCCCTTAGAATCAACGAGTTTACATTTGATTCAAAGTGCTATTTTACGTTTTACTACTTATTTACCGAGTACGGATTGTTATTCACTTCTTGCTGAGCAATATAACCGAGAAACAGCCTCTGAATATGAGCAACTGAGAGATTTTTTAATTCTGCATTATAAGGCGACTGCACGAGAGGATAGTGAGTTTTGGCACTATTGCAAAAATATGCAGATACCTGAAGCGCTAGCTGACAAAATTGCTCTATATAAACATGCTGGCCATTTAACACCTGAAGCCGATAATTTATTTAAGCATACTAATTGGCTTGCTGTGATGGCAGGGCAAGGACTAAAGCCTGATCAGTTACCGGGTATGGTAACCCATAAACAAAATATCGATTATACCCGCACGTTAAATGGCCTTCGCAAAATAATGATTGAATCATCACAATCTGCTCCTAGGCATAACGATTTTATCGCTAAATACTGTAAGTCATAATTTTATCTTTAATTATTTTAAATAGAGTACCCCCATGTTTTTTGTTGACCTTTTAAGTCGTTGTCGACTGGTTTTGTTGATCGTTTTTTGCTCTTTATTATCGTGCCAAACTCATAGAGAGGTTAATCAAGTTAGTGTCAACATGCCTTCTTCTGTATCGTCATTGTATTTGAGAGGGGCTTTTAATGGCTGGGGGGTTGATCATCCGTTTAAGAAGAAAGAAAAAAGCATTTATACTGCGACCATTGAAGTGACTCCAGGTAACTTTGGTTTTAAAGTCGCAACTGAAGATTGGTCTTCTGAATGGGTTGTTAATGTGCAATCACAAGAAATTATCACCCTGGGCACACGATATTTTTTACATAAAACCAAAGCGCCAGAAGACGCTCTGTTTGTTAATAAAACCGGGCGTTTTGTATTTACTTTGGATTTAACGCAACCTGACAAGCCCATTTTAATGGTCAATCAAGCAATAGAACCGACTAAAATTGTGATTAATCCGCATGAAAACCAAGATGAAATAACTGAACGAAAATATGAAACCTACGATCATAAGTTTGAAACGGTTACGTACTCGATAGCAGATTCTAAGTCACCTTTGCGAGCTTATACGCAATCTTCAACTGCTGAATTAAGAGATGCAGGTCCAAAATATACAAAATACACTGAAAAACCCGATTTACCTTATATTAGAACGGGAAGTGTTGAATTTGATGCTTTGTTTGCGTTAGCCATTAATGAAATGGGTTACTTGAGTGTTGATAGTATAAATGATGGTAATTATAAAAAAGGGCAAGATATAGCCTGCCAATGTTTTAAAACAGGTGAAAAATGGGCGTATGTCTGGACTCGTGATTTAGCTTATGCCGCTGATTTAAGCTTGGCGTTATTAGATCCTGAACGAGTCCTAAATTCATTGCTTTTTAAAACGTCTTTTTTTAGAGATAACCTCAACTTATCACAACATATTGCAGGTGACTTAAAAGGGCGACAAATAATACAGGACACGGGCAGTGGTGGCAGTTGGCCGGTCAGTACAGATCGAGTCACGTGGGCATTCGGTGCAGACAAAGTATTAGATAATTTACCCCAACATAAACGACAAGCATTTTTAATAACCGCTTTTGATGCGTTGGTTAATACGATTGAGAATGATCGAATCGTTGCTTTTGACAAACATGATGGTTTATATAGAGGTGAGCAATCTTTCCTTGATTGGCGAGAGCAAACGTATGCTACTTGGATTGTTAATGATTTATCTCAGATGGCAACTTCGAAAGCGTTATCAACTAATGCGGCGCATTATAAAGCACTAACACTCGCCGCCAAAATAGCAAAAGAATTAAATCGAACTGAAGTCGAAATTAAATATTCTGATTGGGCCAGCCAGTTAAAAAAGGCAATCAATAATCGATTGTGGATTGAAGAAACGGGCTTATACAGTAGTTTGACTGCCGGTGAATACGACAGCCGACCGTTAAAAAAATATGATTGGTTAGGACAATCATTAGCTATTATTACTGGCATTGCGAGTAATGAACAAGCGGCTTCTATTTTAAGCCATTATCCGCACGGGCCGATGGGCGCTCCGGTTATATTTCCACAGCAACCTGAAATAGCGGTTTACCATAATCGAGCTATTTGGCCGTTTGTAACCGCCTATGGTTTAAAAGCTGCAACGTCCAGCCAACATACCTCAGCGGCTGATGCTGCTTATAAAACGCTAATTAGAGGTGCTGCACTTAATTTATCTAATATGGAAAATTTAGAGTGGTTATCTGGGCAGCCAATGTGGTTACAAATGGATGCCCCGAGCATGTCAGGACCTGTGATTAATTCTAAATATCAACTTTGGTCAGTTGCCGCATATCTTAATATGGTGGTTGAGAATGTTTTTGGTATCAAGACAGATGATGGTGTTTTGTCGATTAATCCATTTATTTCACCTGATTTATTGAATGATCATTTACAGAATCGAACTGAATTATCATTAAAAAATTTATCGCTGTTAGGCAAAAAAGTAAATATTACGTTAAACCGTCCGCTAGGTAAATTATCTCAATATAGCTATTTAACAACTGATCATATCAAACTTAATGGCGTTATGATTGAAGAAGGAAAAGGGATTCCGTTAGCTGCTTTAGCAGCAAATAATCACATTGTGGTGCAACTTAAAACTATTAAGGTTCCTAATAATACGATTAACCTTGTTAAAGCTAAACCTGGCGAATTAACCACTCATCTATTTGCACCTTTAGAGCCTGAACTGAAATTATCTAAATCACAGAATAATCAAACAGTGAAAAAGCAGGTGGTTAGGTTAGTTTTAAAGCCTCATCCCAAACAAACTTTCAAGCAGTCTATTGCTTTTAATCTATACCGAAATGGAAAATTGCTGCAACAACATGTGAAGGCAGGTGAGCATGATGTTGTTTATCAAGCAAACGAAGCTAATTGTTATATTGCTGAAGCTATTAACCAAAGCTCACTCTATTCACATCCGAGCCGAAACCGTTGTGTTGGGTCTAATCAATTTATTTCTGTTGAAAGCCAGCAGGTTAAAAGTAACGTTCGCCTTGATAAATTATCAAATGGGATGTCTGTGATTAAAGATTGGGGTAAAGAAGGTGATCAATTAAAGATTAGTCAAATCAACATTGAACAACAGAATAAATTCAGCTTTAGATTTGCTTACGATAATAAACAGCATGTTATCGGCCAAGGGATCACCGCAGGTGTAAAATGGTTAGAAATAATAAACGAAGTAGGGCATGTTGTCGCACAAGGCGTTATTCAGTTCCCTCATGTTAGTCCGACAAATGCTATTGAACGTTTAACTTTTTCTACCGCTTTGCAGGTTGAATTAGTAAAAGGCGTTTATCAAGTTGAACTAACCGATTTCTTTAATATGAGTTATCTGCAAAGTAATGAAACTTACTCTGCCAGCGGAGGTTTATCGGGCGCTGTTAACCAAGTTGATCTATATGGTTTACAGATATCTCATGCTTTTTAGGTGCCGTTATAGTCTTCTCGCTCAGGTTTAATGGTTCATTGTCAGCGCTTACTCTCTACTTTGGCTCCTGCGTCGTTCTAACACCTAAATCTATTTAGGCGGCCCCAATCACATAGTAGAGCCTATGCTCATGGCGTCTCGAAGCTTGCTTGCATGGATGCAGGTAAGGGGCGATAGCAGGACGCGGTAGCTTTGACGGCTGCCCCTAAACCCCGATCGCTTTGACTATATTTTTAAACTTGTGGTTTAAATAGCGCCGTTTGTGACTTAACGATATAATGCCTTAATCTTTAACAAACAGATGGCAAATTATTTTTGTTTGTTAGCTAGCTTTATATACACTTAACTGAGCAAAAAAATTGGAATATATCTTTTACCGCGACCCGAACACTGGTTTTAAAGCCGAATTAAATTCAGAGCATAGTATATTTGGCCGTTGGCTTATTGATGAGATTGGTGATGATAAGCAAAAAATGGCTGAGGTTGATGCATTAATTACACAAGCCAGTCAAAACTTAATGAATGTACAGGTTAGTGTGGGGAGTGAAGTTACGTTGTCACTTAACCATGATGAAGCCATTGTTCAGGTCAATGTTTTTGAAGATGCGGAAGAAGAGGAGCGTCTACTGGAAGAGTCATTAAGTATTGATGATCACTTAGAATGTGCAGGCTGTGGATTTGATGACTTTGTGGTGTTTTTTGCAAGTTGGAAGTCTTTTTTAATCGAATGTAAGTGATTCAACTTATTGATTTATATTACAATTAATTGTTTGAAAGTGTTTTTTTATAATATTTAGTATTTATTTGTATAAAATGTTTGACTGTGGGGTTAAGGGGTATATACTGAACACAGCTTGAAAGTCAGTCTTATATTTATACAGTCCATAGCGTCGTTTTAGTAGTCTCTTAATAGATTGAAAGGTTTATTAAAGACATGAAACCTTTCGCAATTGATAGTAAGTTGATTCTACCCTTGATTTATCAAGGTCTCAATGTGACAGGCAATAAATCGCCCTATATTGATAAATACTCGTACCACTTTTAGCAACGCGCCCTATGGCAACTTTATTACATTATTTACACTTGGATACACATATATATGTCTGATACTATCACTGGCACAGTAAAATGGTTTGACGAATCTAAAGGTTTCGGTTTTATTTCTCAAGAAAATGGTCCTGACGTTTTCGCTCACTTCAGTGCAATCTCTGGTGACGGCTTCAAAACTTTAGCTGAAGGCCAAAAAGTAACATTTACTGTTACTCAAGGTCAAAAAGGCCCTCAAGCAGAAAATATTCAAGCTTTATAATTTATAACGTGCGTTTATTCGCATGATATAAATAAAGCCGCATTAGCCAGCTTATTAGCTGGCTTTTTATTGCCTGAAATATATTATTTTTATTATCACGTCTAAATAAAACCTGCTTACTAGCCCGTTCGATTCAGTAAAAAAGCTAAAAAACGCATCTAATACCAATCCGTAATAATAAGTGCCCACTCCACTCACCGAGCGTTTAAATGCACTTAAATGAAAGAATAGTGGTGCTCTTTTGAGTTCGAGTAACACAGAGTAAGCGCATTTAAAACTCGCCTGAAAGGAATGCCCTAGCGGCTTTTGACCTGCGTTATCGGTATTTGAAAGGGTGACCATTCCTGTACACAGACGTCTTGTTCAAAAACCGCTGGATGCATTCTGAGAGATCACTTATTTATATGAATTGGTATAAGTTGTTATTTTACAAGGTAAGTTCTAAACACCCTTATCAAGTTTTTCACTTCGCTAAGGTGGTCTCCCCATAAACGATAATGGTATCACTACTCGCATTGCTACTCGGATAGCGACTCGCTAATTTAAAGTTAACGTTAGTTATTTTGTTAGTTCATCCATCTTCACTCTCATTTAATTTATTAGGTATAATGACCCCCGTTGACTATTTATAGAGATTTTACAGTGATATTTAAGTTGTTTGGCTACTTTTTCATACTCGGTTGCACAAGTTTTGGCGGCCCTGCTGCGCACATTGGGTATTTTCAAAAATTATTTGTAGAGCAACTCAATTGGTTAACGGCTGCCGAGTATCAGCAGCTTGTTGCGTTAAGCCAAGTTTTGCCTGGGCCGGGTTCTAGTCAAGTAGGTTTTGCAATCGGTTTGCATAAATACGGATTAATTGGTGGTGTATTAGCTTTTGTTGGCTTTACTTTACCCTCATTTATTTTGCTTCTGTTGCTTTCGTATTTTCAATTTCTATTTGTTGATTGGGGAATAGAGGGGATTTACGCTGGGTTAAAACTCTTTGCGGTTATGGTTGTTATTGATGCCATCTGGACGATGGGAAAAAGCTTTTGTTCCTCAAAAGAGACATTAGCTGTGTGTTTGATAGCCAGTGCTATACTTTTTTATTTTCCTTATGCTTGGCTGACTCCGTTACTTATTTTGTTGGTTGGTTTAGTAGGCTATACCGTTGGAGCTATTAAACAAGATAAAGCAGCGTTAAAACATGAAAGTAGCAGCCATAGCGACACTGGTAGAAATATAAATAAGGTTAGATTTATTCCGCTTGTTGGTTTTTTTATCTTATTGATTGGGCTACCTTTGATAAAGAGCCTGCATCCAATCATCGAATTATTTGATAGTTTTTATCAAGCTGGAGCTATGGTTTTTGGTGGCGGACATGTCGTTTTACCTTTATTGCAGCAATCGATGGGGGACGTTGTCAGTCAAGATACATTTTTAACGGGTTATGCTGCAGCACAAATAATTCCAGGACCGATGTTTACGCTTGCTACTTACTTAGGTGCTGAATGGTATGTATCTTCTCCTGTAATAGGTGCTATCTTTGCTACGATGGCTGTTTTTTTACCGGGGTTGTTATTAATGTATGCTATGGTAAAAAATTGGCAGATGTTAATGGCAAAGCCAAAATTAATGCAAGCGGTTAAGTATATCAATGCGGCTGTTGTCGGTATCTTAATCGTGGCGTTATATAATCCAATTGGGATTAACGCTGTTCACTCTATAAGCCAATTCTTGATTGTAATCTTAAGTTTATTTATATTTAGATATAGCTCGTTACCCATTTACATTTTTGCATTACTGAGCATTGTTGGAGGCGCTATTTTACTTTAAAAAGCGTTGTCAGGTTTTAATCGAACTCGGCGGGTTCCTTTATTGAGATCATTTAATAAATCATTTATGGTTAAATTACCCTTCTTTGGAGTTAATTGAGTGAGTAATAAAAATAACAAAGCCAGTCATGCACAAGGAATGTTGTTATTTAACGTTAATAGTAGACAGACATTTGCGCTAGGTACATTAAAAGTACAAGAACTGGTTCCACTCTCGAGTTTGTCTGCTATACCGCGATCTCACCCTTGTGTTTTAGGTGCTGCCAATTTTAGAGGCCTGACCATTCCTGTTATTGATATGGCTAAAGCGATACGCTGTCAGCCAATCCCCCCCGAGGAATATAAAAATTGCTTTGTTATTATAACCGATTGCCAACGTATGAAAATCGGCTTTTTGGTGCACAGTATTCAACGGATTGTAGAATGTAATTGGCGTGATATTTTAAGTCCACCTAGTCACTTAGGTGATAAAATATTTGTAACCGGAGTCACTGAGGTTAATGGAGAGTTGATTCAACTGTTGGATGTTGAATTATTATTATCACTTATTTATCCAGAAAACAAACTGCCGAAAAGAGCTATTTTAACGGATGTTCAGCGAGAGTTAGTGAAACCATTAAGTATTTTATTAGTTGATGATTCAACCGTTGCTCGTAAACAGTTGTCTGACGCACTTGATGGCTTAAATATACCTTATCAAGTGTGTTCTAATGGACTCGATGCATTAAATTTAATGCAAACCTGTTATGAAAATAAATCACCCATTGATATTTTAGTGAGTGATATTGAAATGCCAGGATTAGATGGATACGAACTTACATTTGAAGTAAAAGACCGGTCTCAGCTTAATGATTGCTATATTATATTACACACCTCTATTTCGAGTGAAATTAGTGTCGGTCAAGCTAAGCAAGTAGGCGCAAACGAAGCATTAACCAAATTTGATGTTTTTGAACTCACAGACGCTATATTACGTGGCGCAGAATATTGTCAAAATCGATAGGTAATTAGAACAGTGAAAAAAATTATTTTTATTATTTTTATGATGTATTGGACTTCGGCGCAAGCAAATTATTTGCCGGCGAATGATCCAATGCGCATCGTCACCAATTACGAAATAGGTCAACTATTTTTGCGTGATAATGCAAAAGCCGAAGGTGTTATCACAACATCGAGTGGATTACAGTACAAAATTTTAAAAGAAGGCAAAGGCGTTTTCCCGAGTCGTCACAATCGTGTTAAAGTCTTTTATCAGGGTAAAAACCTGAAAAATCAAATATTCGATACTAATTTTAACCAAAAGCCAATCACATTTGGTTTACGTGAGGTTATTAAAGGCTGGACAGAAGGGCTCACCAAGATCAGTGAAGGTGGACGTATTCAACTTTTTATACCGTCAAATCTTGCTTATGGCCGTCAAGGTGCTCCGCCAAATATCGGAGAAGATGAAACGCTTGTTTTTATTATTGACCTGATAAAAGTTTACTAACCTTAACTTTAATATCTTTGTTACTTTAATTGAGCAACCCCGCCTATATATTTTCAGTTGCTCAATTAATCAACTTAGTCACAATAAAACGTTATTATTTATAGATAAAAATACTTGAGTACAGCACTTGGTTTTTCACATACTGCCTATATACTCTTTTTCTAGTAATACTTGTTCTTATACAAAAGTGTAAGAATATTCCTCATTCATAATGACAAATAAATGGAGTACAACCATGTCTGTATTAGTTGGCCGTCAAGCCCCAGACTTTACTGCAGCAGCTGTTTTAGGCAGTGGCGAGATTGTTGATAGCTTTACTTTAAGTGAAGTGACTAAAGGTAAAAAAGCCGTTATCTTCTTTTACCCATTAGATTTCACTTTTGTATGTCCTTCAGAGTTAATCGCTTTTGATAAGCGTTTTGAAGAATTTGCAAAACGTGGTGTTGAAGTTATCGGTGTTTCAATTGACTCACAGTTCACTCACGCAGCATGGCGCAATACGCCTGTAAATGAAGGCGGAATTGGTGCAGTTAAATATGCTTTAGTTGCTGATGTTAAGCATGAAATCTGTCAAGCATATGATGTTGAGCATCCAGAAGCCGGTGTTGCTTTCCGTGGTTCTTTCTTAATTGATGAAGATGGTTTAGTACGTCACCAAGTTGTTAATGATTTACCATTAGGCCGTAACGTAGACGAAATGTTACGTATGGTTGATGCTTTATCATTCACACAAGAGCACGGTGAAGTTTGTCCTGCTGGTTGGCAAGACGGTGATAAAGGTATGAAGCCAGACGCTGATGGCGTTGCTTCTTACTTAGCAGAAAATGCTGACAAGTTATAAGATTTATTTATAACTAAAAAAAGCCCGATTTATATCGGGCTTTTTGTTATCTAGCGCAATAAAAAATGGAAACTAATACTCGTTACTCTTCTACAGGGTGTAAGTCGTCTGCGGGCCAACCACCTAATGCTTTCCACTTATTAACCATATAGCAGAATAACTCAGCTGTTTTTTGCGTATCATATTGTGCTGCATGGGCTTCTTTATTATCGAACTCTATTCCCGCTGCTTGACAGGCTTTAATTAGCACTGTTTGGCCTAAAACCAAACCGGCTAAGCTGGTTGTATCAAATGAAACAAATGGATGAAATGGGGAGCGCTTAACGCTGCTTCTTGCAAGTGCCGCATTGAAAAAAGACATATCAAAAGCAGCGTTATGCGCAACCATGATCGCACGTTGGCAATCATACTCTTTTTGTTTTTTTCTAACCGCTTTGAATATTTCTTTTAATGCTTCAGCTTCGTCAACAGCTGCACGCAAAGGGTTAAATGGGTCAATACCATTGAATTCCAGCGCAGATTTTTCTAAATTAGCGCCTTCGAACGGATTAACATTAAACTGCAGTGTTTCACCGGTGCTAATAACGCCGTCGTCATCCATTTCAGTGAGTGTGGCGGCTATCTCGAGCAAGGCATCTGTTTTTGCATTAAAACCGGCTGTTTCAACATCGATAACAACAGGGTAATAACCTCTAAATCTTTGTTTAAAAAGTTGATTCTTCATAGTATATATAAATATTTATTTATCATCTGTCCCTATTATGTCAGAAAACACGGTAAAGTCGGCGCGTATTTTGCTAAATATTTTTAAACAGTATAAATTTAATACGTATTTGTCTGGTTTAAGCTATTTTAAGCCAGCTTTTTGACAGGTTACAATCGATGACGCGCCTTATTTCCTTATTTACACTAATGTTTATTTTATTTTGGCAAAATGCGATGGCTGATTTACGGCAATATAATGCCCGGCTAGAGAATTCCGCTTGGTCTATACCTACTGCGTCAAAATTACAATGCACCTTGTCTCATGCCATTCCTCGCTATGGTGACGCTTTATTTACTACTTATGCAAGTCGAGAATTAAACCTTGAATTCGAACTTGATATGCTGCGTTTACCTTCTCATTACGATGTCGCTGAAGTTTTCTCTGTAGCTCCGCCTTGGCGAGCGGGCGTTAAATCACGCATGTTGAGCAACATGAAAATTTTGAAACAGTTTCATGGTGAATTACCACAAGAGACCGCATGGGAAATGTTAACGGAACTCGAAAAGGGGATGCAACCGACTTTATATTATACCGACTGGAGTAATCCTAACGACAAAGTGTCAGTGAGTTTAAATTCAATTAATTTTCATAAGCAATACGAAAGCTTTTTGCGCTGCGTGGATGACTTATTACCCTATAGTTTTGATGATATTGCATTTACGATTTTGAATTATAAGAAAAACTCATCACGTTTGACTAAAGAATCAAGTAAACGTTTGGCTATGATAGGCGAATATTTAAAAGCGGAACCTGAATTGGATTTAGTTTTAATCACTGCATTTACCGATAGTTATGGTGGTCGTTACCATAATGAACAACTCTCGATTAAACGTGCAGAGCGTATTAAAACATTTTTCACCGAACAAGGTGTAGAAGCTGATCGCGTGAGTACGCAAGGTTATGGCGAAAAACGTCACATAGACACGAATCAAAACGTATTAGGCCGAGCTAAAAACCGCCGAGTTGTTATTCAGTTAGAACGAACTCTGTAATTAAAAGAGTCATCGGGGCGCTTCGTTTTGCCTAATGCGCTTACTTGGCTATGGTGTATAGCCAAAAAATATAATTTGCGCGTTAATTAGCGCACGGATGTATTTTGCTAGAGGCCAAAATCTGTTAAAATTCGCGCCCTAATTTTTCCTCGGGTGGTTCGATGTCTGACAATAGTAGTAAGAAAGTCATTGTAGGTATGTCTGGTGGTGTAGACTCCTCTGTATCAGCGTATTTATTACTTCAACAAGGTTATCAAGTTGAAGGCTTATTTATGAAAAACTGGGAAGAAGACGATACTGATGAGTATTGTTCTGCTGCTCAAGATCTTGCTGATGCGCAAGCTGTTTCAGATAAATTAGGTATCCATCTACATACGATCAATTTCGCCGCAGAATATTGGGATAATGTATTCGAATACTTTTTAGCCGAATATAAAGCTGGGCGGACGCCAAATCCCGATATCATGTGCAATAAAGAAATCAAATTTAAAGCCTTTTTAGAATTTGCGGCAGAAGCTTTAAATGCGGATTACATTGCCACTGGTCATTATGTAAGGCGAAGAGAGTCTGATAATGGCTTCCAACTTCTGCGTGGATTAGATACAAATAAAGATCAAAGTTATTTTCTTTATGCTGTCGGCGCTAAGCAAATCGGTCAAACTTTATTTCCTGTTGGTGAGTTAGAGAAACCTGAAGTTCGCCGAATAGCGGAAGAGCAAGATTTAGTGACGGCTAATAAAAAAGATTCTACGGGGATCTGTTTTATTGGCGAGCGCAAATTTACTGACTTTCTTCAACAATATTTGCCTGCTCAGCCAGGTAAAATAGAAACGGTTGATGGTGAAATTGTTGGTGATCACCAAGGTTTGATGTATCACACTTTAGGCCAACGCAAAGGTTTACGTATTGGTGGTTTATCGGATAAAGGGGAAGAACCTTGGTATACGGTAGACAAAGACCTTGAACGTAATGTTTTGATTGTGGCACAAGGTAGCAAGCACCCACGTTTATTTTCTAAAGGCTTAATGGCAACTCAATTAAATTGGGTAGACGGAAAAGGGCCCAAAGGAACGATCACCTGCGCTGTTAAAACACGCTATCGACAACCGGATATTCAATGTGAATTGAAGCGTATTTCTGATGATCAAATTAAAGTCATATTTAACGAACCTGTCTCGTCTGTTACACCCGGACAATCAGCTGTCTTTTACCTAGATGAAGTTTGTTTAGGTGGCGGCATTATAGATCAATTAATTAAGTAAGCTTTTTAAACTATGTCAGATGTTACTTATGAACAAACTTTAGCCCTTGCGGGTGTATGCCAAGCTGCTTATCTTATACAGCAACTTGCACGCACCGGCCGACTTGATGCTGATGATTTAGCTCAGCCATTAAAATGGGTGACGAACACGTCTCCCCAAAATACCTTAGATGTATTTGGTTCGGAACAGTCAGTTGAACAAGGTTTTAAAATTATTCATGACCAATTAGGTCATAAAAGTCATAAAAAAGATGCAGAATTAACGCGATATGTTTTAAGTCTTTTATCTTTAGAACGAAAGCTCTCTGGTAACAAACTCGCTTTGCAGCGTTTAGGTAAAGGTATTAATGATATCGAGAGGCAGCTTGATCATTTTGAATTAACCGATGAGCAAGTCGTGGCTAATTTTGCCGGTATTTACAGTGATGTTGTTAGCCCTTTAGGGCCTAAAATTCAGATATTTGGTAATTCGACATTACTACAACAAAAATCAGTACAAAATAAAATCCGCGCTATTTTACTCGCTGGCATGAGAATGTCGGTTTTATGGCGACAATTAGGCGGTAGACGTAGAAATATAATTTTTCGTCGTACGAAATGGGTTGGTTTTTCAGCTCAAGCGTTAAGCAAATTTTCTCAAATTTAATTCGATATCCTCGATAGGAGTTCCTAATGGAATTATCAGCTTTATCCGCTATTTCACCGGTAGACGGTCGATATGGTAGTAAAACAACTGAGTTACGCACTATTTTTAGTGAGTTCGGTTTAATTAAATCTCGTGTAACTGTAGAAGTGCGTTGGTTACAAAAATTAGCACAAGCACAGGGTATTGATGAAGTACCTGCTTTTTCAACTGAAGCGAATGCTATTTTAGATGCAATTGTATCTGATTTCTCAGAAGCGGACGCACAACGAGTTAAAGATATCGAAAGTACGACTAATCACGATGTTAAAGCGGTTGAGTATTTTCTAAAAGAAAAAGTAGCTGATAATGCAGAATTACACGCGGTAAATGAGTTTATTCATTTTGCTTGTACTTCAGAAGATATCAATAATACCTCTCATGGCTTAATGCTTACGGAAGCGCGTGAAACCGTTATTTTACCTTATATTGACAAAATATTAAGTGAACTTAAACGTTTAGCCGTTGAGTATCGTGACATTCCGATGATGGCGCGTACACATGGGCAACCTGCATCTCCTACTACAATGGGTAAAGAGATGGCTAATGTTTATATGCGTTTAAAAAGGCAACGTGACCAAATCGCTAACGTTGAAATTTTAGCCAAAGTAAACGGTGCAGTCGGTAACTATAATGCACACCTTTCTGCCTATCCTGAATTTAATTGGCACGAATTTGCTGAAGAGTTCATTACACAAAGCTTAGGTTTAACGTGGAATGCTTACACAACGCAAATTGAACCACATGATTATATCGCTGAACTATTTGACGCGATTGCGCGTGCAAATACTATCTTAATCGATTTCGATCGTGACTTATGGGGTTACATTGCACTCGGTCACTTTAAGCAAAAAACCATTGCGGGTGAAATTGGTTCATCAACCATGCCGCATAAAGTTAACCCAATTGATTTTGAAAATTCAGAAGGTAACTTAGGTATTGCTAATGCTATTTTTGGTCACTTAGCGCAAAAATTACCTATTTCACGTTGGCAGCGTGATTTAACCGACTCAACTGTTTTACGTAATTTAGGTGTGGGTGCAGGTTATTCAATCATTGCATATCAAGCAACGCTTAAAGGTATCAGCAAGTTACAAGTTAACGAGCAAAGCTTACTTGATGAATTAGACGCTAACTGGGAGTTATTAGCGGAACCAATCCAAACAGTAATGCGTCGTTATGCGATTGAGAAGCCGTATGAAAAATTAAAAGAGTTAACACGTGGTAAACGTGTTAATCAAGAAATCATGGCTGATTTCATTGATGGTTTAGCATTACCAGATGCTGAGAAAGTTCGCTTAAAACAGCTTACGCCAGCAAGCTACATTGGTGAAGCAGTCGAGTTTGTTAATCGTTTAGTTTAATTTTTAAACTGAAGCGCTAAAGAGCAAGTGCTAGTACTAGTACTTGCTCTTTTCATATCACCAACACTTTATACCCTTCGATCCGCTTCCTACTTATTTATTCTTTAAATGATAGGCTGTGGGGCATCGCACGACGTAAATATTTTTATCGTTTATTTGATATGAGTTCTAACCCAATGAGATAAAGCCACTACAAGTGCGGCAAGAATATAAATAGGCCAAGTAAATCCTTGGGTTAAAAATGTTGCTGATACTATAGTACCTAGCATACCGGCAAATACAGCCTGAGCGACTGCTTTTACGGCAACAGGTACTGCTTCTTTAGCTGATTCTATTTTGATTAATGCGGTATAAGCGGTCTTGATCATTAATGAAATTAAAATAATAAAGATAATTAATCCTAAAAAGCCTGTCTCAGCTAAAACGCCAAACCAAGTACTATGAACTGCATGATTTAAGCCATCCCAATGTGGGCTATAATAATAATAATTAGAATAAAAATTGTCGATACCGACGCCTGTCAACGGGTTGTGTAGGGCCATTTTAAACGCTGCTTCCCAAGCGTAAAGCCTGCCCATCGCTGAAGCATCTATCCCTTCCTCAGCAGCGCCTCCAGAAGATCGATCGGATATGCCTGCAACCACATATAAAATAGCAGCAGCGACTATACCAATTAACATAAATAGAGCTTTTGATTTGATGCGCCGATAACCAAAAATACCAAAAACCGTTAATATACCCAGTAACCCCCCACGACTTTGCGTAGCTAAAATGGCCATAAATAATATTGGGATCCCGATTAAACCTAAAAATTGAGCTGTTTTTCCTATACTTTTATTGAGTGCTAACGCAATAGCAAATGCAGCGGGGAACATTAAAACGAGTGCTAAATCATTTGGGTCGCCTAATACTGAACCTATAGAACGGCCTATTGTCACTCGGGTTTCTTCCACCATTTCGAGTCCGTTTGCTTGATTATACAATGCGGTTAAACCTGTACAAATACCGCTAAACGTGATCAATTTTGCAGAAAAAGCAAAATGATTTTCTTCACGTGTTAACCAAGCAATCGCGAAAGTCATGACCGCTATTTTCCAATAAATACCTTTGAAATAAGCGATTGCAATAGCACGATTACTCGCCATGATCACACCTAAAACAACTAAAGCAAAAAAAACTAATAACCAGGTTAGCTCTTTTTCCCAATAAGGTTTTATCTTCTTTGTTAAACCGATATGCCACACCAATGCACCTAAACTAGCAAGTGATAATAACAAGGGTATTTTAAGTGAGTAGAGCGGTTGAAACACTTCATGTAATCTGAAAAATGAAAAAACGACAAATAACATCACCATTTGAAAAGGATAACGAAGTACAAATAATATACCTAATGGTAATAATCCGATTGCTACCGCAACCGCTGGATTTGGCATAAATCGCCAACCTAGCGTGATAATGCCAATTAAAATAAGCGTAATTAAAATCGATACACTCGGTAATGAAAGTGCATTAAATTTTTCTTTAATCCATTTAACAGGCATAGGCGTGTTTCAAAAGTTGCTGATTTTTTCTAACTAAGTAATAAAACGTGTAAATGGTAATAATACACACCATAATAGTGGAAACAATCACTTGGTTAATAGGTGAAAGGGTTAAAGGCAACAACACGATTTCACATAAGCTGAATATGGCAATTATTAAAATATTCTTGATCTTGTAAGGTAATTTAACAACTCTATTACTTGCAATATAAAACATAATTAACCGAGTGAATTGACCAAAGAATAACCCCCAAACTAACCCATTAACCTGATAGAGCCAAGTCGCCACATAAAGTATGATCAATGTCAAAACTGCGGATATAGTGTTTAATATTGCTTGTGTATGACTTGATTTCCCCACAAAGCAGCCAATATTTAATAGCTCGGTTAATTCTTTACAAATCATCGCTAAAATCAACGGGGGTATTAGTGTTTTAGCCTCTAGATAGTTATTAGGCAGTAAAAATTTAAAAATTAAAGGGCTTAGCATTGAAATAGTACAGCCCGCTATAAATGCAAATGCTATACCTATCGTTGTATAATAAGTTAGCTTTTCTATTCCGCCTTTCTTATAGATCTCAAAACGTTTAGGCGACCACCACATCGTAAACGGTTGTAATAAAATTACACACGTTAAAGCAATTTTAGACGCGACTCCTAATAATGCGATTGAATCTAAACTGGCAAATAAAGATAAAATCCATTTATCTGCACCAAATAAACAAAAAGCAACTAGTCCGCTATACATTATAGGCGCACTATAGCGTAAATAGGGTTTAAAGTTTGGGCGTGACTTTTGAATAAATATTTCATCTTTTACAAAATAAATGAGTAGTAGAATTTGAAATAAAGCTGCGATCACACCCGCGAGTAATATGCCGGTTACGCCATAGTTTAATTTGATAAAGGAAATCGTAAAAATTAATTGAATGAGTGCTCGGCTACAAAGAAGGAAGCAAAATATCGCGACTTTATTTTGCATGCGTAACCAGCCTAAAGGTACGGCATTCATCGCTTCAAAGGCCACCATGATTAGAATTAAGCGCATCATATTTTCAGTAATACCATATTGAATGATATTGGCTAAATTACCTGCAAAAAATAAGCTTAAACAAGCTAATATCAACCCCAGAATTAAACTAAATTTTAGAAGCTGGCTTGCATGAGATAGCCGCTCTTCATTATTTTGTGCCAACCCGCAAAATCGAAATAAGGTATCCGCTAAGCCTAAACCTGCGACAATACTGCCAACAGTCGCGATAGTCGTGATTATTTCTAATTGACCATAATCGTTTTGGCTTAAATTATGTGTTAAAAAAGGCAATAAAATAAGCGATAAGCCTTTCATAAATACAATACTTAAGCCATAACACAAAGCGTAGGTTAGTTGGGGAGAGAGCGGATAAAAATTAAGCATTTTCATAATTTTTCTCGTTTGCTATTTCGAGTTGGATAACGCTATTTAACGAGTCGACAATCGGTTTATATGTTTTTTCTGCTTGATAATTTGTAGCAATTAATAGAGATTCTTCACCTATTCTTTTAACTAAATGAGGTGTCGTACAAAGGGATTTTAATTTTTCTTTTAATTGTTCAGCATTATGTGGTTCGTATTTTATACAAGATATCCCATCCGTTAATTTTTGATCCCAATAGGCACCATCACTCGGGATGACAACACATAAACCGCTTGCCATGGCTTCTAAAATGGCAAGACCAAAAGGCTCTTGATGACTCGTTGAAATGTAAATATCGTGTTTAATTCTAAAACTGGCTAAATCAGTAAGTTCTGAATGCCAAGTCACATGCTGTATATTTTGGTTATAGTTAGAGATGGACTCTATCGTATCAACTGGTTTTATATAACAAATTGAAGTCGTTGGGCGTGTTGCATCATCAAACAAATACAGTGATTCGGTGAGCGTATTTAAACCTTTCCATTTTAATAAAGACGCTGCCCATAATAATTTAGGAGCCTGGTTATAAACCACTTTAGGTTCTGGCCACTCTTGTTTGGGTAATCCATTGTTCATCGGTTTAAAATTTTCAGCTTCATGAATAAAAAAATAGGGTTTATGAGCGCGTTCAGCGTAATGCTTTAAGCATTGTTGGATTGTATTTGTGCAAGAAGGTAAATAATAAACTAGATCAGCAGTATGCAGACATTTTGCTATCGTGTTAGACACCGCTACGGGACCTTGAATTAATTGTATTAAGGGAATATGGGTAAAATATTTTAAAAAATATAACGCTAAATCAACGCCAGGCCCAGACGTACCTAAAATACCTTTAAAGGGTTTAGATCTTAATTTAACACCCAGTAACTGAAAAAAGATAAATAGATGTCGAATGAAATACAAATAACCTATTTCAGCATGAGCCAATATTTTGGGCTCAAATAACTTAATCAAGGTAACGTGTTCATGCTGTAATTTTTTCCAGTCGTTTATATTCGAAGATACCACGGTTATATGTGTGTTACTGGCCAATAAGTTAAGAATACAGCTTGTTGCTTTTTTAGACCCACCACTGAATGCGATTGGATCTAAAACTAATACATGTGGTTGTTTTGTTTTTTTGTTCATGAGATTAACCCCACTTGGTCATTGAAAAGTTTAGCCATTTGTCGTGTGTTTTTTTGATCAACAGGTTTATTACACGTTTGAGTAAATTTTTATAAGCTTTAAGGCATAAAGCAGGGGGGGTTGAAGTCGAATGGTATAATGTGGTGTAAAGGGCTTCAAAAGCATACACATTTTTTTCTATCGGAAATGAATTTTTTACATGTGTATAAGCCGTTAACGCTAGTTTTTGTGCTTTATCTGGTGCAGATAAAAGCTTAAAAATACAGTCTGTAAAATCAGCGATATTCTCTTTTTCATATAAAAGACCGGTACTTTCATGTTTTATTATTAAGGGGATCCCACCGACGTTTGGCGCAACAATGGGTAATTTAGCGATTGCGGCTTCAGCAATCGCTAAACCGAATGATTCGGCTCTTGAACCTGATATATAAAGATCAACATTATCGGCAAGCAAACTTTGCGCGACATCACTTTCACCGACAAAATGAATTCTATTGCTAATGTTGAGTTCAATCGCTAATCTTTCTAATTTATATCTTTCTTTACCGTCACCTATCACCATTAGATGGACGTTGAGCGCATATTTTGTCTCTAAAAAACGAATTGCTTTTATGCAATTATCGATGCCTTTTTCATAACTTAAGTAGCCGACAGTCGCTAATAAAATATCGTCACGTTTTAATTTGAGTTGAGCTTTTGTATCGACAGGGAAAATCCGTTCCATTTTCTCAAAATCAATTCCGTTGTGAATAACCTCTACGTGTTTGTTAAACATGCCATCATTGAGTAACTGTTGTTTGATCTCGGTGTTAACACAAATGACTTTATCTAAATTATGTAGTCTAAGTGTTAACCTGTCTCTTAAAGGGTAGGGGGCATGTAAATGTGCTAGTACTTTTACTTTTGTTGATTTACAAGCGTATGAGATCCACTGATTTGGCGCAGCACTATTGCAATGAACTACATCAATTTGATGTTCGTTAATCAATTCTTTCGCTTTTTTTATTTGTTTAAAAAATTGAGTCATATTCAGTTTGGGTGTATTCCAACCAAATAATATAGAAAAACTAGAATACACAACCGGTATCAAAAGTGAGTTGATCGTTGAGGTTAATTCCTCGCTGTTACACCATACAATTGGGTTAAACCGATCTCGGTCAAGTTTTGAAAGCAGATTAATCAAACACAATTCACTTCCTCTTATGGCCTCATCACCGTAGTGTACGAACAAAATATTAATTTTTTTTGTCTGTTTCATAATTTCGTTACCCTTTATAAATGTATTAATTACTAATAGAGCAACAAGTGTGCCTAACTTTATCTTGTTGATTTTTAATGTTTTATTTATGAGTGTTTCTACTTTTAGCAAATTGCGAATGATTATGGGAATCAATAATTTTTATGACGCTCCTTTGACTATTTGTGAATATCGATTAATAAGGTGTGGTATGGATGCTTCAATAGAGTAATGACAATGGATTGTTTCCTTAGCATCGGCACTTAGCTCATTTTTTATTTCATCTGATATTGATAACCAAACTTTTATGCAATTTGCAAAGCCTTCTATATCTCCAGCCTCTTTTAACCAACCGTTAATGCCATGATTAATTAAACTGGGCAAACCGCCAACTTTACTCGCTACAACGGGGATCCCTCTTCCCATTGCTTCAAGTGCAACCATTGGCATACCTTCATATAAAGATGGTATCAGCAGTAAACCTATCTTCGGCCATACCGTTGCCATATCATTTTGTTGTCCATGAATTTTTAGATTACTTGGTGAATCAGCCTGCAATTTAGGCATTTCAGGGCCATCGCCGTAACAATGAATCGTTATATGCGGTAAACATTCACATAAGTTGAGTAAATGGTGAATGCCTTTTTCATGGCTTAAACGCCCTACAAAAGCGATTTCATTACCCTTACTTTGCGTTAAACCATTCACATCAATAAAGTTCTTAACTATTTCGCTTTTAACGGGGAGTTTGTGTTGAATTTGCTCACTGACTACTAAACGTTGGTCAGCAATAAAAGCCGTATATCGATCAAACCAATCATAAATTCTCACTTTTCCTTTAGGCGATTCACCTGCATGATATGTGCTGACAACTGGGGTTTTTGTCATCTTCCCAATCAAACGGCTAATAATTCCAGCCTTGTATCCATGAGTGTGCAGCAAAGCAGGGGCATGAGTTGCAACGAGTTGTCTTAATGTTGATTGGCCATCGCGACAAAATAAATAAGGGATATTGCATTTATCTAACGACGGTAAAATGGGATGAGAGCCATAATCTTTTAAAAAGACCACGCGTGTTTTATAACCTTGTTTAAGTAAACCATCACTTAACTGTAAAATATGACTTTCTATACCACCAAAGTTACGACTATCAACGACTTGCCAAATTTCATTATCATTATGCATGTTAAAAACCTCTATTTGATCATAAATGCTAAGTTGCAAAATAAAGGCCGATATTTAATTTAAATGTATCTTATTGTTTTATAAGTTTTTTATTTTATATTCTTTGTTGACTATTATTTATCTGTTTCAGTAATTGCGAAATGCAATGTTAATTGCAAATTTGAGATTGAAATAATAGTTATAATTCCTTTTTTGCATTTTAAATTGTCTTTCTTGTTTTAACTTATTGTTTTATATGTTTTTTTAATTATTGGCGTATGGGTTGCAATAACCAAAATATATTCAAATGAGGATTTTAAAATGGCAAAATATTTGGTTACTGGGGGGTGTGGGTACATCGGACTTAATTTAGTTAAACATTTATTGATATTAGGTCATGAAGTGAGCGTATTGGATGACTTATCATCAGGTAGACATAAACATCTGCCTGCGAGTTGTAAATTTATTCTTGCAGATGCAGCCGAACTAAAATCAGTTTCAGATGCCATGCTCGGTATAGATGGCTGTTTTCATTTAGCCGCAAAGCCGCTATCTACCCACAATAAACATCATATAACACAAATTAATTTACATAACTTATCGGCGGCAATGACTGTTTTTAATGCAGCAAGCGAGCAAAATGTTCCTGTTGTTTATGCATCATCATCAGAAGTTTACGGACATAATGCTGATTACCCTTTTACTGAAAAATCTATAACACAACCTATATCTGAGTTAGGCGCGACTATGTTATCAATCGAGAATTTTGCACGCATTGCGACTTTACGGCACAAAACGTCTATTGTGGGTTTAAGGTTATTCGAAGTATATGGTCAGCAAACCATGCAAAATGCACTGATTTCTCAAATCGTGAGTCAGTTAAATAAACCTATTTATGAAAATGATAAAATATTAATTAAAAGTTGTGCTGATTCAGTTCATGATTTTGTTCATATTAATGATGTTGTATTAGGTTTTGTTTCAGCGATGAAAAATAGGGGGGTCTTTCCTTACGTGATTAATTTGTGTTCAGGTCAACCGATCACAACGTCTCAATTAGTTAAAAGTATTTTTAATGTACTGAGTATTAAAAACGGGGTTGATTTGCACAATATTGAAAATAAAGCGCAATACCTGAGTGTGGGAGACAATGGTTTGAGCCGACAACTGTTAAATTTTAAACCCTCTATTACGCTACTTGAAGGGCTATTTACGATTTTTTCAACACTATCACCAATGAATAATAATTTGAAAAAATTGAGTTATATTCAATCATCTTAAGGGCATAGTGTATTGCCGCCTTTGAACAATAGGTTTTCCAAGGCGGCCTGTAAAGAGTGGTTTATTAAAGACCTGCATCTTCCCAAGATTGTTTTTTTCTGTATATCGTTGACGGGCTAACTTCAAGCAATGCGGCTGCTTTAGGTATATTACCCGAGCAATATTCAATAGCATTTTCGATTATTTCTTTTTCGACAATTGCTAAGGGCCTAATACCTTCATGCTGAACAGTTTGAGATGTTATTTCAGGTATAACAGGGTTGAGATGCTCCGCCACTATTTCATTTGATGGTGTTGGTGGATTTTGTTTTACCTGAATTTTAGCTAAGTTATTATCGAGTGGTGGCGGTAAATGCTGAGTTTGAACTTTAGTGTCATTGTGCAGTACCACGATATTGCGTATTACATTTTGTAATTGACGTATATTGCCCGGCCAATCAAAGCTATTTAAAATAACTTCTACCTCGGGAGAGAACTGTTTGAACGGTTTATTTTCTTCTTTTGAATACAGCTTTAAAAATTGAGACGCGATTTTGATAATATCTTTATCTCGTTCTCGTAATGGTGGTAAATGAATCGGTACGACATGTAAGCGATAATAAAGATCTTCTCTAAATCTACCTTCTGTGACTTCAATTAAAGGGTCGCGATTTGTCGCACTTACAAACCTAACGTCTACTTTTTGTAATTTGCTTGAGCCGACCTTTTGAAATGTACCGGTTTGAATAAAGCGCAATAACTTTGATTGTAAGTCTAAATCCATTTCGCCTATTTCATCTAAAAATAATGTGCCGCCATCGGCTAATTCGGCAGCGCCTTTTCTTTCGGCCGCTGCACCGGTAAATGCGCCTTTTACATGACCAAAAATTTCACTTTCCATTAAATCTTTGGGGATCGCAGCACAGTTTAACGGGATAAAAGCCGCGGCTTTACGAGGACCTTGTTTATGGATGGCTTCTGCGCAAACTTCTTTACCTGTCCCACTTTCACCCGTGATAAATATTGATGCTTTACTTGGCGCAGCTGCATCTATAATACGGTAAACTGCTATCATTGGCAGGCTACTACCGATAAAACCATGGTACTTATCTCTTGAAAAATTAGATTTAAATTCTTCGACAATATTTTCTAATCTATAACGTTCTATTGTATTCCGTAATGTTGTTATTAACCGGCTTGCATCAAATGGTTTTTCTATAAAATCAATGGCCCCATCACGCATCACATTAATTGCAATATCTAAGGTACTATGGGCTGTAATGACAATGACAGAACAAGGGTAACCTTCAGTTTTTATCCAATTAAGTACTGCTTGCCCGGTCATATCGGGCAGCTTCAGGTCGAGTAAAACGACTTGTGGCGTATGCGCTTTTATCGCATCAATTGCGGCTTGACCGGTTGCTACATGCTTAAGCTCGATGGGTTCTTTTTTTAAATATTCTTTATAGATGGCTGCTAATGTTGTTGTATCTTCAACTAGCAGAACAAAAGGTCTTTTTTGCATTACGTTTATTGCTCTATATGCGTTAGATAAAATAGGGTGTGTTAAGAATGCGATTTAGCTTAGATAATATAAATTATCACCGCTTGGTTTTATCGACCTATTATTAATAATAGCGTGTCATCCTTTACTGGCAAGCCCGCAATTGAACTAAATGATTGAATTATTTGATCAATTGCTGTTGTAAGTGGTTTTTTATAGCTTTTGATCATGGCTTTTTGCACATTAGTTACCAACGTAGGTATGTTTTTTATATCATTGACTGATTCAAATAATCCATCGGTATATAGAATTAGCCTTTCTCCTTCCTGTAAATTAATGGTCTCTTTAGGATAAGTCACGTCATCTACAATGCCTAAAGCCATACCTTGACTGTTTATTTGTACCAATGAATTCTGCGCGTTTACGATGAAAGGGGCAGGGTGCCCCGCACTGACTATTTCTATATTATCTGCGGAGGTGTCGGCTGATAATTTGATGATTTGGCAAGTCATTAACGTTTGAGACGCGAGGTTATCAATAATAGAAAACCGATTTATACGCGTCATTAACTCACTTATATCGTATTGGTTATGGTTTGATAATCCTTCTAGGCTACTGATTAATAGGCCTCTAATATAACTAACATAAGTATGTGCAAAAAATTTAGAGGTACTGTCATGTCCCATTAAATCACCTATCACAATTATCGCCCCCTGGTTATTAGGTAAAAGCTGACAAAGTAAAAAATCACCTCCACCGCCTTTAGCGTTAAATTGCTTATGAACAAGTTGGTATTGATTTATTGTTGAAGGTACATTGGGTTTTAATAATGCGGCTAAGTTTTTATCAACTTGAGCATTTAATTTCATTGTTAATTGTTGGTGTCTGGCTTGTACTTGTTTAACACAACGTTGTAATTGCAGTTTGCTAATCGGTTTATGTAAAAGAGAGTCGATGCCTAAATAATTTATTCGGTCCAATATATCCTGATCTTCGGAACCGGTTAAAAAAATAAAAGGGACTAATGATTGTTCTTCATCTTCATTTAAATGTTCTAATAACGAGACGCCATTCATCACCGGCATTTGTATGTCTGCAATCACTAAATCTATTTTTTGTTGTTGTATTATTTTTAATGCTTCTTGGCCGTTGTTGGCTTCTAAGATCGTATATTCATCACCTAAAAAAGCTAAAATTAATTTACGTTGAATAATCTCGTCTTCAACGATGAGTACGCAAGGTTTTGAAATATTTTGTTTTAACCAAAATAAATTAAGTTGGTTATGATTAAGTTTTTTATCATATTGTTGCTCATAACAAAGCGATTGAATAAGTGCCAAACCTCGACCACCTTCCGCGTTCGCTTCTATGTGTGTCATGTCTTTGGTCTGTTTTTTATTGTCAAAAAAGTCACTGTCATCATTTATCGATAATTGCCAATACTCGGGTAAACGAAATAGCTGTAATTGAATATAGGTTGCGGCGGGTTTACCATGCTCAACTACATTATTTGCGGCTTCTGTGAAAGCTAAGAGCATTTTATTTTTCAAACGATTATCAATTTTTAGCATCAATAATGTTTTAGCTAAAATTTTTCTCATAGCGGCTACATTATTGAGTTCGCTTGATCTTTTTACATTGAGTAGCGCTTGATGTTTAAACATAATGATTAACCTGCCGTTTTTAAGGTCAAAAAATGAGTCTTTATGGCTGTGATTGAGTCGTTATAGATACTTGAAAGGGCTTGTACTTGGTTAATTATTTTTTGACCATTCGTCTCGGTGTTGCCCAGTTCAATGCTTTTAGCTGTTGATTGCAATTTAGTTAAACCAAAACTGCCAGAGCTACTTTTTAGTGCATGTGCTTCGTTTTGAATGCTTGACCAATCTTTATCTGTTAAAAGCGATTGCATTAATTCAATGCGGCTCTGTGTTTCGGTTGTATATAAATCAAATATAGTTAATGTCGCATCAAGTGTTACGTCTTGGATCAGTCTATTTATTGTGGTGGTATCTAAGAGTACATCTTCATGATTTACCTCCGATATAGCACAGGCTTCCGTATTTGAATTACCTGACAATGGTCTTTCTGATTTGGGCTGGTTTGGCGTCGTTATTTTGCTGTTGCTTAACCACGTATTTAAGCTTTTGAAAAAAACATTGGTATCAATAGGTTTGCTAATATACTCATTCATACCCACTTCAAAGCACTTTATTTTATCTTCAATAAACGCATTAGCCGTCATCGCAATGATAGGGGTGTTTTGATTTAAACCTGCCTTATGTCTGATTATACGGGTAGCTTCTAATCCATCCATGACGGGCATAGAAAGATCCATCAATATAATATCAAATGTTTTCTTAACGCATTCTTCTATGGCTTTTCGACCGTTATTAGCGATCGTAATATCCAAATTATATTTTTTTAACAACGCTTGTATCACAGCGACATTTGCCGGACTATCTTCGACTAATAAAATAGATGATTTATTATGGTATTGGTCTAAAAGTTTGGCTTTTTCTTTTACTGGATTTATGTGTTCTTCCGTACTGATTTTATGAGGTAAAGGTAGGGTAACCGTAAAGGTAGAGCCTATACCTGGTGTGCTTATTAATTTTATAGCCCCTCCCATTTTTATGACAAGCTGCTTAACAATAGAGAGCCCAAGGCCTGTACCACCAAATCGTCTATTGGCGTCGTCTTCCACTTGAACAAATTCACTAAAAATACGATTTTGTTGCTTCAGCGGAATACCAATGCCGCTATCCTCAATTTGAATAACCAATAATGAGTTAGGCGCTTCTTTATATATATTGAGTGCAACATGACCAGATTCAGTAAATTTTATTGCATTGCTTAGCATGTTAATTAATATTTGTTTAAGTCTTATCTCATCAGCATGAAATAACCCATTTATATTATCATCAAGGTTTAATTTGAATTCAATGCCTTTAATATCGGCTTGGCTTGATAAAATCTTGTGCGTAGTGTTGGCGAGGTTTTTTAAATTAAACCATTGATTATGTAAACTTAATTCACCTGATTCAATTTTACTAAAATCAAGAATATCGTTAATTAAGGATAATAAAATTTGCCCTGCATGATGAGCTAATTTTGCATGTTCTTTTTGCTCATCATTCAATGTTGATTCAAGCAATAAGTTGTTCATCACCAGTATGGCATTAAGAGGAGAACGAATTTCATGACTCATCGTGGCTAAAAACCGACTCTTCGCTTCATTTGCTTCATCGGCTTCTATCCTTGCTTGGCGTAATTGCTTTTCAATTAACAATTCATCATTTAACTTTTCGGTTGTTATCTGTAATTCACTGGTGCTTTTTTTTACTTTTTCATCCAACATTTGATTTAGTTTTTGTAATTGTGCATTTTGCTTTTGAGTTAAAGCTTGTAGTGCGATATTTTCTTTGTATAAGCGTCTTTGCTCTGCGGCCTGATCAACTGCAGCTTTTAAGTCATCTTTTTGCCATGGTTTGTGAAAATAACGAAACAATTGGCAATCATTGACCAATTTAAGTGTTTCACTAAAATCGGCATGTCCGGTCAATACAATACGTTTGACTTCGGGCCATTCAGTAAAAACGGTTTTTAAAAAATCGGTGCCACTCATTTTGGGCATGCGCACATCTGAAATAACAATATCGATGGTATTTTCGCGTAAAACATCGATACCCTCAGCACCTGAATTAGCCAAATACACTTGGTAATTTTTCCCTCTAAATAAGCGTCTTAACGCATTAAGCACTTCGGGCTCATCATCTACAAGTAAGATGTGAGTGATGTCGGGTTCATTAATCATGAGAGGCATCTTTTTAAATTGATAAATTCATTAACTTATTACGCATAATTGAATTTTCAACAAAGTGCGAAATAAACCGAGGTAAAAAGCGAGATTGTTTTATTTTTCTGAGTAGTTCTTGTTTTAGAGTTGGATTATGTTTGTCATTTATAACCGTACCAATGATATTCACTTGGCTTTTTTTTAGTTTGTCTATGCTGGCATTGACCATTTCAGCTGTTGTTTCACCCGCTTGTACCACTAGAATAGCAGCGTCACTGGCTTGTGCCACAAAATCGGCAGGTATGTTATTGACATTTAATCGGCTAATAGGGGTTGTATCTATAATGATACATTCAAATTCTAATTTCCATTGTTCGATATATGCTTTTAAAACATCAGGCGATCTTAATTTTAAAATGGCATCTTTTCGTTGTGGTGCGGTTATGCCAACTAATGCATGTTCATTTACTTCAACGATTTCAGGCGTTAACGATACAAATTGATTGACGTTAGTGTCCTGATTATTAATCATTGATTCATTATGACAAGGTGATGGCGTTGTTAAGGTTAATAATTTATGAATACTGGGTTTATGTGTATTCATATCAACCAATAAGGTTTTTCGCCCAGAGAGCAAGCAGCGTTGAGCGAGTAAAGTCGATAATAACGTGCAACCTTCACCGCTATTACTCGCACAAATACTCACAGATTGAATATCCTGCATAAAAATTTGGTTGTAAATAATATCAACTTCAGCGTGCAGTGGACTAATCATTATAAACCTCCAAATAACAAAGCGATTGATGCTATTTCAACTACATCTCTTAATATCACACGAGCTTTAGCCATTGTGCTTTCACTTTCTTGTGGAATGTAAACAGTATCACCGGCGCGTAATACAGGCAGCGCTTTAAAATTAGCTGTTTTGCTGAATTCGGTTAAATCAAATGTCGTAGATTGTTGCTCGCAACAGGTTAAGTTAACAACGGTTATTTTTTCTAAATATGCGCCAGGGGCTGTTCCGCCTGCTTCTGCTAAAAGATCGAGCAATGTCATGGTGTCGTTAAATTTATATCGGCCTGGTTTATTAATCGCGCCTAAAACACGAATGGTTGATTCTTTACTCTTATCTAACCACTCTCTATTTTTTTCTGGAATATATATGGTATCGCCCATCGTTACGCGAGGTAATAAATTCTCATCGCCTGTTTCAAAATATAAAGCTAAATTTAATTTGCTGACCTTAGCGTATTTTTTATTGCGGTGACTGATCCTAATATTGTGAATATCGGCATCACTATTTGGACCATCGGCTGCCGCCAATATATCTAAAAAATGCATCTCGTCGGTAAACATGTAGCGACCCGGTGCGACAACTTGTCCTAAAATATAAATCGATTTTTCAGAGCTTTGTCTCACCCATTGCGCCTTGTTGTCGCTCGGATCTTGCGGTAAATCATGCACTCGAATTGTGGCGCCGGCTTGAATTTGTGGTAATTCACTATCGGCCATCCCATTTTTCATATATTGATCAAAACTAAAGCGATATACACTATTACCACCTAATTCATTTGGCGTCATAATTTCTATACTTGAGGTATCAGCTCTAGCTGTTGGCCCCCCAACATGGGCTAATAAATCCAATAATGACATTTCATCTGACCATTCAATTCTACCTGGACGTAATACTTCTCCAATCACTCTGACCGCTCTTGAGGGGGCAACCTTTAACCATGATTTTTCATTCATATCTGTTTTTTCAGGCACAAAAATAGCGTCACCGGCAGCTATTTGGGGGACCACAGTATTTGGTAGGCCTTCTGTAAACGCGGCTAAATCAAATGGGATCACTTCACCATTTGTTTTAATCACTCTTATCTGGCGTGATTCAGCAAAACGTGTAGGGCCACCCGCATTCGCTAAAATATCCATAAATGTAACCGTATCATTACCTTCATAAGCACCAGGTTTGGCGACTTCCCCCATGATGTATACCATTTTGGCTCCCGTTTTAATTTCTTCTTCTTGCTTGGGTACAAAAACGGTTGTGCCTGCCGCAATAATAGGGAGAAGAGATTCATCACCAGAATCAAGGTAGCCTTTTAAGTCAAATACTTCGGGATTGTTATTACTGATCACTCTTATTTTTTCAACACCAGCATAGCGTGTAACCCCTCCTGAACGCATCAATAAATCGAGTAACGAAAGGTTTTCTTTGTATGAATAACTACCTGGGCTATTGACTTCGCCAAATACTTTTATCGCATCTCGTTCTGAAGCTGCATCACCAGAGTCGGCAACCTTTGATGGATCAAATTCAACTTCTACATTTCCTGTTTTAGGCGACGCTGGCACAAAAATAACATCAAGCGATTGAAGTGTGGGTAATAAACTTTCATCACCGGTATCTAAGTATTGTTTATAGTTAAAGACGAGAGTCTCTGTTTTTACGGTTAAATCATCTGCAATTATTTGTCGTCTCAATTGGATTTTATCTAACTGAGCGCCTTGTCTTAAACCTTCAACTGCGCCTAGTGCATGCTGGATCCCCGCATTGGCTGAAAGAATAATTTCGCCCGGTTTTTCAACATAACCCAATACATTGATCATTATTTGACGTTTATAAACATAAACTTTCAAGTTTAATAAATCTTGAAATGCATTACTAAGCAGACGTTTAACGCGTTTTTCCATTTCATCTTCAGTTAGCTTGGCAATTGTGATAACACCCACTTCAGGTAAATAAATACGTCCCTGTCGATCTACATCAAATGTTTTATCTAACGATTCTTCACCAGGCAATGAAATTTTTATAATATCGCCTACTTGCACCGTGTAGGTTTGAGCGTGAGCCGCTTTACTATAAAAACAAACCAAAATAACGAATATCAATTGAAATATTAATTTTTGTTTAATCATCATTATTCGCCTTATTTTATTTGTTGAAAAACGTTTGGTTTGCTTGCTACATTGGTTGCGATTGAATCGCTTAGTTCTATCTTAACGGTACGATTGACTAGTCTCACTTGTGGCTCCGTTCCTTCGTACGGTGCTTGTGTTTCACCCACCGCATTAATGCTTAACCTTGAAGCATTAATACCTAATAGTTTTAAATATCGAGCGACCTTTTGTGCTCGTTGTTTAGACAAGCGCTGATTGTATTCATTATTGCCGGTGTCATCTGCATAGCCTGTTACTTGAAGAGTAATGTCTTTATTCTTAATTAATATCTGTGCTGCCTGAGCTAATCTGGCGATATATTTAGGGTTTATTTCAGCGGAGTCATGGGCAAACTGGTTATCGGCGTTAAGTAAGTCTGACAAATGACTAAATAGGTCTTCAGTACGCTGGTGATCATCATGATTGCCATGACCGTCAAACTGGTTATGAGTATTGGCTAATGGTATTTCACAGACCGCTTGTTGTTTAACATAGTCAAGTTGGTGTTCTAATCGCATTAAAAGTTGACGTTGAATAAGTAAATCACTAGCCGCTGCATAATCTAAATTTCCATCAAGCTGACGCGTAATACGAATTTCGCGATGTTTAGCTTGGACAACCGTCGCAGGAAAACACAATTCAGCACCTTCAAGTATTAAAATATCTAAATGGCGTGAGACGAGTTCTAATTCAAACCTTAAACCGTGCTCAGGACCTAACGGTTCGTTAGCATTGACGGTTCGATAGTTGTTAGGCGATCTTTCTGCTAGTCCGCCTTGACCAAAGTCAGGTAGGGTCGTAATGCAAGCTGTTTGACTCAACGCGGTTAACATAACAATGGTTAGGCATTTTTTATTCATTATTAACTCCTAATGTGCATCCGCTAAAACAGAAATGGGAATAGCTTGATTGATTCGAAGTAATTCTAATAACTCTTGTGGTTGGCCATTAGCCCCGACAATGCTCATTGTTAGTTTATTGGCTTTTAAACGTTTAAATAGAAACACAATGGCGCCAACACCGGATGAATCAAGGAAGTTGACTAATGTTAAATCTAAAATTATATGGGGGTGATCCGCTTGTTCACTTAAGCTCGCCCAAACGGCTTTAGTTGCTTGGCAACCTATAGCATCAAACTCACCCTCAATATTTATGATTAGTTCGTTATTAGGACTTATGTGCTGTGTAATATTCATTTTCTACCTCAAAGCTTTATTTCTATGCTGATTTAATGAAAGTACTGCAGGTAGTGTTCCAAAGTTAAAATATTGCTTAATATCAATGGTTTAGTGTGTTTTTTAACTGTTTTTTTAACGTTTTATATCGAGATGAAAATGTCGATTCGCAATATGCAACTGATAATGCAATTAAGGGTACTCGAGGTTTATTTATTGAATATATTCTGCATTTAAAATGAATACCGGAATATTTAAGCGCTAATAAATGGTCTCTGCGTGTCGGTTGCTATAAAGCAAGTAAAACAGACAGACATTATATTGCATGGCGTAAGGGTATAATGAAAAGGCAAATTGAAAGCAAAAAAGGAAAGACAGAAATAAAAATGGATCATGGCTGGAAATCAACTAAAGTATCCTCCGTCATGTGGAGTATTAGTTTAAAATACAAATGGTCATTATATATTAAAGGTTTTTACAAAAGAGTCTGTCAACGAATGGAGTGCTGGGAGTGTCATACCCAGACTTTCTTTAGTTTTTAATAGGGCGCTTAAATAAGGTATAGTCTTTTCGCTCAGGTTTTATGGTTCATTGTCAGTGCTTACTCTCGACTTTGGCTCCTGCGTCGTTCTAACACCTAAATCCATTTAGGCGGCCCCAATCACATAGTAGAGCCTATGCTCATGGCGTCTCGAAGCTTGCCTGCATGGATGCAGGTAAGGGGCGAGAGCAGGACGCGGTAGCTTTGACGGCTTTGCTGACATGGATGTAAGTACTTAGTTTTCGTCTGGAACAAGAAATCGGCCCCTAAAACCCGATCGCTTTGACTATACTTATACCCAAGTGACTTGGGCATAAACTCATTACTTTTCGCAGTTATTGACCTCGGCCTAGCACCATCACTTTGATGGTATTAATAGCAATCCAAATATCCATTTTGAACCACGTTAACGGATGGGTTAGGGCCATAGCATAACTGTGATCAAATCCCACTTTACGACGGACATCTTCGATACAAGTATCATAGCCTTGATTAACTTGCGCTAACCCTGTTATGCCTGGGTAAACATAATAAGTTCTTTCGGCAAAATAAGGGATCGCTAGATCGAGCTTTTTATAAAAACCAGGACGTTCAGGACGAGGGCCAATAATCGACATATCACCTTTTAGCACATTAATGAGTTGAGGAAGCTCATCTAATCTTGTTTTACGTAAAAAGAGGCCTACACGGGTTATTCTTGCGTCATTTTTACCTGCCCATACAGCACCCGATATTTTTTCGGCGTTTTGCGCCATTGTTCTAAACTTAATCATTTTAAACATATGTGTAAAGTCGGGGGTCGCCAAGCCAATTCGCATTTGAGTAAAAAATATATCGCCGCTTGATTCCATTTTAATGAGCAGGGCGATCACCGGAAATAAAGGTAAAACAACGATTAATCCTATAATAGCGATGCATATATCAAAAATTCTTTTAGCCCAATAAGTGGTGGGGCTGATTGTGTTTATAGTCGTAAATTTCATAATGAAGACCTCTCTTGTCATTTAGCTTTTTGTCCAATGGCCTTTATCTAATTTTAATAGATAACGAACTGAACCAATTAGGTTTGCGGTGTAGCCACTGGCAATATAAGCCAATGTTTTAAAAAGTTCTGAGTGTATTTTGTCGGCATAAAGACAACTAAAAATACACATTACATAGCCAATAATTTGTAAAATAAACAAGCCCATAAATAACGGTGAATTAATACTTAACCAAGCCGAAGCGATGAAGGTTAAAATGAAGAGAAAAGGCATTAAACAGCGCAATGCCTTGCCGGACAGAAAATTAAAAGCGACCGCAATCTGTTTTCTATCAATTAACATCGCTTTTAATCGCCAAAGTTGTTGTAAATTGCCGGCTGCAATACGGCGTCTACGCAGATGATCAAGCGAGGTATCTGCTACTTCGAGCTCTAAAGCGTTAATTTCTGTGTTATATGCCGCTTGATAGCCTTGTTGCACTATTTGCATAGGAATCATGAAATCATCGTTAATGGTGTCCGAAGCTAAAGGGGTAAAAAGTGTTCGTCTAAAAAAATATAACGCACCGTGTACCCCCATTGTCGCGCCAAGCGCAGCTTCACAGTATTTAATTGAACTTTGATATTGCCAGTAACTTTTTTCACCCGTCGAACAGCCCGGTGTTAATTGATATTGACTGGTCAAAACCCCGATCGTAGGGTCGGTAAATTGAATAGCCGCTTGGCTAAGTGCATCAATTGATAACAAAGCTGATATATCACTTAAACCCACAATTGGGCTTGTTGATTGATTAATAAGCTCATTAATAACCGCTATTTTTCCTCGGTTCTGTTCAAAATTATTAACTTTAACATTAAGGTGTTTTAATTCAGGCTGTTCTAAACAATGCAGTAAAATAGGCAATGTGTTATCAGTACAACCATCACAACCTATAACTATAAATAATTTTTCTGCGGGATAATCTAAGCAAGCTAAGTTTGCCATCTTGGCCGCAATTGTTTCTTCTTCGTTGAATGCGGGTAATATTAAGGTTATTTCAGGTAAATATTCGTCGTCTGAATTAACCTCATAACAGCGCTTAAAATCCGTTTTTATCGCTGTAGCGATATCGCTTCTTTTGTCTTTTTTATGTTGAGCTAACCTCCTCAATAAAGCAGGGTAGATAGCATGATGATAAATAATTAATATCATCATGCTTAATGTGATTAGCGAAATTATAGACGTCATAGATCACCTTTTATGGTGCCTACGTTGAATTCTTTAACTCATTGTAGGCTTTTAACATTAGTTCGCTATCTGCAAATGTTTTTACAAAATTGCGAATCATTGCGTTATGCGAATCAGGTTGCAAACCGTTATGCGGGTTAACAGGATTAATTCGCTCACATACCTTAGCAATTGCATTTGCCATACCAATATTGTCACCCGTATCAACTATTTCACCGTATTGATGACATAACGCTTCCGTGCTTGCACCTGTGTTTGTTAATACGGCAGCGATACCGCAAGCTTGGGCTTCTAAAGCCGATAACGGAAAACCTTCTTTAAATGAAGGTAAGCAAAACACATCTAAACTTTGATAAAAAGCTGGCATATTATCAATTAAACCTAAAAAATGGACTCGGTTGCTTAGCTTTAATTGCTTAGTTAGTGCTTTTAATTTTTGTTCATTCGAACCTATCCCGGCAATGGCCAAATGAATATGAGAGGGCAAATTTATCAGCGCTTCAATTAATACACGTTGCCCTTTTACATCTTCTAACCGGCCTGCATTACCAATTAATGTGACATTCAGCGGCAGTTTCATTACTGTTCGAGCCTTTTTTTGATCGCCTAGTTGGAATTTTTCTGTGTTAATCCCATTATAAATAACATGCATTTTATAATTGCCTAAAAATCGAGCTGCATTGTCGGCAACCAGTTGAGAATCAGCGATGAAGATAGGGCGGGTTATATTCATAATTAACCGTTGCAGCCAACGATTTTTTTTATTCTCGAGGTGCCACGCATCGTGCTCAGTGTGCATTATGCAACGCACACCGGCTAATTTGGCGGCAAGGCTACCATAAAGTAAAGGACCAATATGATGAGTATGAATACAGGTAACGTTCATTTTTTTTATCAATTTAACTAAACGCTGGATTGTTTTTAAGCTGATCCCCGCTGGCTTATCAAGACAGATAATTTTATGTTGAATTTGTTTTAATCTAGGCCAATGATGAATTAACGCTGGTAATGTGCCTTCTAAGCTAACAATAAAGTGTTGTTCTGTGGGGGTTGCTTGCTGAGCAAAATCAAGCGCCATTGTTTCAATTCCTCCTGGGCTTAATTTTTGTACAACTTGAAATGTCGTTTTCATTGTTAGCTCCTAATATTTAGATAAACTGGGTAAGCGTGATAACACAGGTAGTGTGGTTAATTCTTCTAATTCGTCTTTACGTCGTATGGTCGAATCAGCCATTTCAAACATGATGGCTAAGCCACAACCCAAGAATAAACCACCAAAAAAACCACCAATTACAAATAATATAAGTGGTAAATTAATCGGTGTTGTTGGCGTAAAAGGACGGTCTATGACTTTTATGCGTTTGTTTTCTTCAAATTTACTTAACGAACCTGTTACTTGTGCCATTTCATAGCGTTTTAATAACTCGTCATATAAATCTTGTTTCACGGTTATGTCGCGTTCTAATTTTTTTAATTTATGCTCTTGTTGGCCATAAGCTGCAATTTTGGGCTCTAAGTCGTTAATCATACTGATTAACCATTTACCCTCTTCATCTAAACTTTGTACTCGACTGCTTGTTGCTTGTAATATTTCAAGCTGACTAATTAATAAAGGCTGATTTCCATCCGGTTGAGTTTGCGTGTTACTGGCGATATCCCATAGTTGCTCGGTATTAATGTTGTCGGTTGCGCTTTGCATAATGGCTTGTCTTTCGGCTTCTAAACGTCTTAATTTACGTTGAGCTGCAATGACTTGGCTGTGCTTATCGGTATAACGTGTGTTTAATAATGCCAATTCACCTCGTAATCGAATCATTTGTTCTTCGATTCTACCAATCACCGGATTTGTACTTGAGAGCTGTTGATTAATTGAGCCTAGCGTTCTTTTTTTACCGGCGAGTTCAGCTTGTCTTGCGGCGAGTTCTTTTTTTAATTCAGCTAACCTCGTTACGTTGCTGGCATGCATATTGGGTAATGCGAAAGCATTTTCACTCCGAAATTTTGCTAATGCCGCTTCTGATGTATTTAGTTCTGCGCGTCTTTCATCAAGGTGCTCAGCTAAAAACAAAGATGAATCTTTAATTGACGAACGTTCTGGCGCTAATAAAACATCAACAAAATGCCGACTAACGGATTCGAGAGTTTCTTTCATACCGACAGGGGTATTGGCTTTTAGTTGGATATTTATTAAATCTTTACCTGCCATCGCCATGGTTAATCGATTTGATAATTCAGCAACAACTTGATCTCGTTGCATATCCGTCGTTTCGGCATTTAATAAGCCTCTTTCTTCGGCGACCATTTGTAAAATATGACGGCTGTGTAATAGGGTATTCAGCGCAGCCATCCGGTCTTTCAGCATGGTTGAAACGGCTAAATCTTCTAAAAACGGGTTCATCTTGGCGGTTTCTTGGATCAACATGCTGGTATGCGCTTGATACTGCTTACCGGTTGTTGAGCTAATGAACGCACCGATTATTGGGAGCAATAGCATTGGCAAAACAATGATGTAGCGCTGACGCCAAGCGCCCGCCAGCAAAAAATAAAATTGATAACTTAATTTATTCATAGCGCATCCAACAACAAATTGAGTTTGTTTGATTGTTCATACCAAGACTGTTGTTTGACTCTTGCTTGCAAACTGCGCTTTAGTGGCGGTAAAGCGGGTTCTTGTGCGATTGCATTTAAGGCTTTAATCATGTCACGGTGATTATCAATTAAGTGAATAAACCCCATGTAATGTTCGGCCGCTTTATAGCGGGTCGAAATAACTGGGCTACCTGCGGCTAAATACTCGGTAATTTTAAGTGGGTTGCACGCATCTATTTGCTCATTTAGCACAAATGGCAAAATTGAAACGGTCCAATGTTGGCTATAACGCGGTAACGTAGAGTGAGGTTTTGGCCCTAAAAATGTAACATGATTAAGTAATTTTAAGCGTCTTACATCGATATGAACTTGACCGATAATAACAAAATCCCAATTGGGTAATGCTTTAGCTGTTTTAACTAATAAATCAATATCGAACCAAGTATTTATACTGCCATAAAAGCCCGCGATAGGACGATTTCCTTTGGGTAAATCATCGGCTTTGATAGTCGGTGTCGAAAATAAATCAATATCGACACCATGCTCAATACAATGCGTTTTATGTGCCGGAAATCGCTCTTTTAAAGTTTGGCTAGCGGTAACAATTAAATCTGCTTTTTGTGTTAACTCTATCTCTCTTTGTTGTACGGTCTTATGATCGACGCCTGCTAATGAAGAGAAGTCATCGCCACAATAATAAATCACTTTTGATTCATTTAAATGACCGACCATATCGACTGCTGTGGCTAATGAAAGCCATAATATAGGTTGTTCAAAGTTTTGCTTTTTAGCTTGTGGTAAAATTTGCAATTTTAGTAACCCACGGGCTAACCAGCGCATTAATTTTGATTTAGGCGCTGGTATCGTGATGGGGTTTATGAATGTGATATTTTCTTTAAAAGGATTTTTATCGCCTGTTTCGTTACATTGAGTATGTGTTTTTAAAATATTCTTAAATAAAAGAGCGCCTATTTTTAATCCAACCCGTTTTACATCTGATAATGTGAAGTTTGGTTGGCGCAAGCCAATTGAGTTAACCCAGATTATTTTATGATCAGAGGCTAAATGTTTTATGAAATGTTGTGTACTGCTTGGTAACCCACCCCAGTCTTCACCAAATACGATCAGATGCTTTTTAGTCATGATATTCTCCTATGTGTTTGAGGTTAAATCGAAATCGTGCTTAAACGGGATTCGGCAGTGATTTGATTATTTTAGCGGGCACGCCACCGGCTAAAACAAAATCCGGTAGGTCATGAGTCACTACACTTCCTGCTGCAACGATCGTGCCTCTTCCGATCGTAACTCCTGCCATAATGGAAACACCGGTCGCTAACCACACATCATCCTTAATATTTATTTCACCCACTTGCTCGTCCAGTTCCGGCAAGCCTTTTGCTCTATCGATAGGGTCAATTGGGTGTCCGGGGTAACCCGCTAAAAAAGCGCGACCTGCAATGCGTACGTTATTACCGATATTCACCTTGCTACCACTGGCTATTGTTGTCATCCAACCAATGTCTACATTGTTACCAACGTTGAGCTGTGCAGGGTATAACCCATGAATACGGCCGCTAAATGTGCTTTGACCCGAAACACGACAATTGTCTCCAAACGATAGTTCTATCGCGCCTGATAAATAGGGTAAGCCACCATATAGATATAAATGTTTACCTGTTTTTACCGTTTGGCTTTTAAACAAAGGTGTCCAATATAAAATACGTATCACGCTACTGAACATATTTTTAAGCGTAATATGGCTTGCATAAATTAATTTAAACGGTGTTTTAGGGGCTGGAAAATCAAATAAAATAACCGATTTTGCAAAATGCAAAATGCATTTTGCAAAAGGTGTATTACTGGTTTTTAGCCATTTTTTAGTTTGTTGAATCGAAAGCATCATTGTTCATTACTCCACGGTTACTGATTTAGCTAAATTGCGCGGTTGATCTACATCTGTTTTTCGTTCAACTGCTGTGTAATAGGCCAACAACTGCAAAGGTATATTGTAAATAATCGGTTGTAAGGCTTCAGGTACTGTTGGTAAGGTGATGTGATGCGTTATGAAATCTTTTGCTTGTGTAATGCCATTTTCATCACTTAACAAGCAAATTTTCGCACCGCGAGAAGCCACTTCACGTAGGTTTGACAATGTTTTACTGAAAAGCTCATCATTTGGCGCCACAACAATAATGGGCATACTTTCATCAACTAACGCAATAGGACCATGTTTTAACTCACCAGCAGGGTAAGCTTCAGCATGTATATAACTAATTTCTTTAAGTTTTAATGCGCCTTCTAATGCCAGTGGAAAAGCAGAACCTCTACCCATATATAAAGCGTTACTGGCTAGACTGATCGTTTTCGCAATCGCTTTGATGTTTTTTTGATGGCTTAGCACCTGGTTTATGAGTGTATCAACTTGGTTTAAATGCTTAATAAACTCGTTTTCTTGCGTTGAGGTGACGAGTTTGTTTTCTCTGGCTAAAACTAAGGTCACTGAAATTAATGCCGCGAGTTGTGCCGTAAACGCTTTGGTTGAAGCGACACCTATTTCTCGTCCTGCCAAAATAGGTAATACCACATCACTTTCATTCGCCATTGTACTGTTAGTAACATTAACAATAGAGAAACAAGCTTGACCTTGGCTTTTAGCATGACGTAACGCGGCTAGTGTATCGGCGGTTTCACCACTTTGAGAAATAAAAAGTGCAGCTGCTTGTCTTTGGATTGGCGCTTTACGATAGCGATATTCAGATGCCACATCTAAATCAACTGGCACGCCAGCAATCGATTCAATCCAATATTTAGCGACCATACCCGCATAATAAGATGTACCACAAGCCACAATTGTTAAACGACTTATTTTGTTAGTTAAACTGTTAATTTTCTTAAATTGTTGAGATTGCTGTGTGTTTGAATGTTCAAGGTAATGTGCAAATGTACTTTTAAATACGCTTGGCTGCTCATGTATTTCTTTAAGCATAAAATGAGCGAAACCATTTTTGCTTGTGTCATTAGCTTGGGATTGTCTTGCAATTAAATTGCGCTGTATTTGGTCGCCTGATAAATTAGTTACCGTTAATTGTTGTTGTGTAATCCGAGCTAAATCACCATCTTCAAGATTACACGTATTTAAGGTTTGCTCTGGCATAGCATTTTGATCTGACGATAATGAAAACCCATCAACAGACTGACCAACAATTAACGGGCTCCCCTGGCGAGCTGCAAATAATTCAAGAGGGTACTGTTTAAATATGGCCGCTAAGGCGAAACTGCCTTCAAGTTGCTGCAGAGCCTTGATCATTGCGAGCTCTGGCGTTAATCCTTTATCTAAATATAAAGTGATTAACAATGGGATTGTTTCGCTATCGGTTTCACTTTCAAATTGATAGCCTGCGTTTTGTAAAAGAGTTCGTAATGCGGGGTAATTTTCGATAATACCGTTGTGAACCACGGCTACTTTTGGCGTCATGTGTGGATGCGCATTTTGCACGTTAGGTAAACCATGAGTCGCCCATCGTGTATGCGCAATACCAATTTGGCCATCGAGTGGATTAGTTGAAAGCAAATGAGATAGTTTGTCTATCTTGCCTTGAGCTCGTCTACGTTCAATGTGTTCGCCATTCATTATAGCGATGCCTGCTGAGTCATACCCACGATAAGAAAGATTATCTAAACCATTAATTAATTCGCTAAGTATTGATTTGTTGCTAACTGCTGCATAGATCCCACACATAATAATTCACCTTAATAATTAGATTCACAAGGTATGTAGCGAAGACTATGCCAGTTTGGTTAAATTGTTTTAAATCATAATGTTAGTTGTATTTTTTTTGTTTTTTTTAAACGGTAATTAATTTGCGCTTTGTTATTTGCAAAGCGAATTGCAAATAACAAAACGCAAATTGATTATACGTAAATTAAGGCGTGATATTTTAAATTAAAGATTAGTACGGTGGCACTATGTTGTAACGCTAATAGGTAAATGCTTGAGCAAATATTGATCGTTTAAATGCAGCGCTAATAATTTCAATATTACTTATTAACGAGAGTAAGGCCGTATTAACGAAATGATATAAACATAAAATTAAGCCAAAGGGTGGAAGCGATGTCTAAGTATTGATTCGTAGCAAACGGTATTTTAAAGCGTTTATCGAAATTGATAATTTAATCTTAAATTTAACCATACTAGACTCAAGTGGCTTGAGTCTAGTATGGTTTTGCAGGCGTTTTGGCTCGAAATCTGAAAATTGTGATTGGATAAAGGCTAATGTAACTTGCATTGAAGGTATACAATATATTGCGATTTGCATATTGACGGAAAAACCCATTTAGTGTGATGGGTTTTCCGAGTAAAATTGATTTGGCATTTATAATGCTATATTTAAGTTATTGGCAAGTTCGTTTGATTTAATCCATCTGATAAACTGGGGCGCCCGGCCATCATAATGCCATACGGCTAATACTAAGTCGGTATTATGATTCGCTATTTTTAGAGTGCGTGAATAACTAGAGCTTGATACGGGTGTGCGAAATAAACACGAATCGTATTGGACTGAGTACGTGTTCTGTTGCTCTGTAAATTCATCACACAGTGACACGTAGACTTTGTCGCTTACACCTGAAATCGAGACGGTGAGTTCAAAAGTTGCACTTAATGTATTATTTGGTTCGACATTAATGTCTTCAATCCTTGTATTTTTAGATTGAACAATGAGTTCAGTTGTTTCGAGTTTTTCTTTTTCAGAATTAACATTTTCAGTGTTTTCTTGGGGGATTGGTGCTTGGGTCACTGTTGTTTTAGTAACCGTTGTGCTGACTTTTGAGTTTCCTTCTGAACTCGTTTCCGATCCACCGCCACCACAGCCTATTAATATAATGCATAGCGTATTAATTGTAATTAATGCTTTTAATGTATTCATGGTTTATGCCTCTCTTAATCTTCGTATACATTGCTTGTGTTTACATTTAAATACCAAGCCGGTTTTGATTTACCTGTTCTATCCGCTGCGAATTGTGTGAACTCTGGATAAGCATCATCTAAACGTTTACCTGCTAATGGATGTTTCCAGTTATACGGTACTTCAATTGCCCAGCCCATTCCGTTTTCTGATACAAAATAGACGTTGTCGCTAGGGTTTGATACATCATCTGAATATCCATAAAAAGCGGTATCAAATAATTCGGTTGGGGCTTGATTTTTCAAGTGTATTTCTAATGAATGACCTGGTTTTTTTCCAAGTAAGTTGTTGGCTTCATCACCATGGTATAACCCCGGAGTGGCAAATATAAAAGGGTCGTACGGAAATTCAGGCATGTTATTTTCGTCAATTGGATTGGCAAAAGGAATATCAATTTCCCAAGTTGTCATATTGGTATTGGTACAATTGAGTTCGGTTCTAAAATACAAACAACCGGTTTGCAAAGGCGCGTAATTATTTAAATCGTCAGTGAATTCAATTATCGCTTGTTGTGTTGTCTTTAATGGGCTGGTTGTTTGTGATTCATTATTAATTTTCCAAATGATTGAATTTTCGCGAATATCGGTTGTATCAACGCCTTTTAGTTGTATTGCAAAGCCATTGTGATAGCTTGCCCCTATTGCGGTGAGCCGGCCTTTAATTTGTAGTTTGATGACTTGATTGTTTTGAATGTGCTCTATGTATTGCATTTGCATAACCACGTCATTCATATCGTAATCGCCCATTTTGGGGTATAAATCTTCATAGGCGAAGGTGGTATAACTCGCTGAGCTGGGATAGTAGTTGAGTGTGACACCTGCTTGCGTTACGGTGACTTGATAATCTTCTACTTCTCCATCGCTAACGCCCCCTGTTGGACCGATATTTTCTGTTGTGCTTAATCTAAAGCGTGCCCATGTTTCACCTTCAGATGCCCAAGCCGGTACATCAACCACAATATTGTTATTGTTTGAAACATTTAAGTTGTTTATCGCTTGCTCGTCAGCTTCAAATGCACCGTCTTGATCCCAATCTACCCAGCCATTTAAATAAGCAGGCTGTCCTGATAAACCTGATACTTCGCTTGTAATGATGCTTTGATTACCTGATTCAAATCCTGTCGGCATTTGAATGCCATCATCAGCATTGCTCGTGCTCACGAGCGAACCTAGTCGCAAATCACTCGACAAGCTATGTCGTGCTCCATTGTCTTCAAAAGCTGAACCATAACTTGCAGGTGCATCACCAAAATCAATTGCTTCAGATATTTCTACAGGCGCATTTGCACAACGTGCTCCGTCGTTTAATGACGATTTTGGTCCATAAGCGAATACATCTGTTGTGATGCTGACATTATCAATATCTATTTTATAAACATACCCATTGTTATTGTTGCTGGCATATAAAGCCCCAGAAGCATCAAAAAATTGTGCTCCGAATGTGGCTTTTACGCCTTCATAAATTGTACCTAATTCGGTTATTTCTCCGGTTTCTGCGTCAATACGCAATAGCTTACTGCTTGTACCATTGGTTACTGCATAAATAAAGCCGTCGGTAGGATGAAAGGCCAAATCAGTTAAATTATGTAAAGCTCGTTCTGCGCTGCCTTCGATGTATTCCATTTGATTAATGTTTTGGCCCTCTAAGTAGACTTTAAAAAGGCCTTTGTCTTTACGATACCCGTACCAAATGTTGTCGATAGAAGAAACATCGCCCGCAACAAAGTTGCCGGCTGATTTGGATTGTACATCTTTATTTATGGTTATTGCTTGGAGCAAATAATCGTTACCGACTCGAGCGAGTGAGCTGGTTGCATGATCCCAACCATATAGGTATTCATCATGATCATTAAACCCGACGGCATTAAACGATGTTTGTGCTTGCATGTTTTCGGCTAAAGTGGAATACGAACCCGTGACTAAATCAACACCAAAGGTTTTTGTTATAGAATCGGGCTTTTGTATTAAAAATGCTTTTGAAGGGCATTCTTCGAATGGTGCGGCAAAGGAGGGTAATGCGTTTATCGCTAAGCTAAATGCGAGGCAAATAGATATTTTATTAACCATAATGATGTTCTCTTTAATTAACGTATATTGGGATGTTACAAATAGCAGGCCAATTTTTATAAGTTATTTAAATACAATAGGTTAAGATATTTAGGTGTGTTTTTTGAACGTTATATTCGCATAATGCAAACGGACGTTTTTTGCATTATGGCACAACGCATTTTGAGGTGATTTAATTTCAACTCTGATTAAGAGAGCTAATCAAGCTGGATTGTTTATAGAATTTTTAAACCCCACCGAGGCGCTGAACGGGCATTTTGAAAAGATTTGGGTATAGACTTAGGTTAGCACAGAGTAGGTATCGATTTATCATCCGATTTTAAGGTCACTTATTCAAAGGCGAAAAATGACATTGTAAATTCGGTTCCACTATCAATTTCACTATTCACATCTACTTTAGCGTGATGTTGTTTTAATATGCTGTACGAGATAGATAGCCCTAAACCAGTGCCTTCACCAGGCGGTTTAGTTGTAAAAAAGGGATTAAAAATATCTTTTAGATTTTCAGGCGAGATCCCACAACCTTCATCTTTTACTTTAACGACTACGCGAGCTTTATCAGCATATGAGCTTATTGTTATTTTACCACCCATTGGCATGGCATGTTTTGCATTAACTAATAAGTTGATTAAAACCTGCTGTAGCTGACCTTCACTGCCTAAAATTTGCTTATCTGCTCGTAATTCAGTAAGTATTTCGTAATCATATTTAAGTTCATTTTGTAACATTTTTAAGGCGTTTTTTATAATCACATTGATGTCGACAGGCTCTAAATCATGATTATCCATGCGTGAAAAAGCGCGTAGAGCCGATACAATTTCTTTTATACGTTCCAACCCGGTTAATGATGAACTTAGAATACTTTCGCTATCGTTCAATAAAAATTGCCCTTCTTCTTTTTCCCAGAGATCCAGTAACGCTTTTTGATCTAATGTGTCTTGGTTGTTTAAAGGAGTTAAGACTCGCTTTAAGCTTTCTAAGTATTCCTGCATGGTTTCTAAATTACTTTTCACGTAACCAACTGGGTTATTTATTTCGTGGGCTACACCTGCAGATAACATACCTAATGACGCAAGTTTTTCCGTTTCGACAAGTTGTTGTTGTGTTTTTTCGAGTGTGTTGTTGATTTCTTCTAATTCTTTGATTTGTCGCTGTAATTTTTTATCGGCTCTTTTTCGCTCAATTGCTAAGGTGAGCGTTGAACGTGATGATTCGATAGTTTGTAATTTATTAATACTAATATTTTTATCATCACGATAAAAGAAACAAGCCAAACCTATGTTGTTTTCACCTGATTGTTGTAAATAATACAATGGAACTGCATATAAAAAGCAAAAGGGCAGTTTGGTTACTTTCATGGTGTTATCCATGTAGTTGGTTAAATTTAATAATTGGCTTTCTGGACTTTGTTGAAAAGCATCGCGTAATTTGAATCCGTCTAGTTGTGAAAATAAATGTATGATCGCTTTATTATTTACTGTTTGATAAGTCGGATTATCAATATTTTTTGATTGCACTATTTGCAAGTAATTAACTTTGTAATCGACTTCTAATTGTAAAAAAACGCAGACGGGGTAAAACAAAAAATCACTGCAGCGCTCTAAATAATTAGAGATTATTTCGGTGAAATTATCTTTTTTCCATGTCTCTGCGGCGAGCCCGGTTAAAAAAGAAAGCTGAGTTTGTTTGTCTTCGGCTTGCGCGGTTTGAGCGCGTAGTTGTTCATTTGATTCGTATATTTCACGCGAAAAGGTTTCTAATTTTTTTTCAACTTTTTTTCTGGCTTCACGTTCACGTTTGAGTATGTTTTCTAGCGCTTTTATTTGCGCATCTGATTCGTTACTCATAAGAATTCAACATGAATTTGGCAGCAATCAGCACCTTGGTGCATACATTGGCTTTGTGTTACTTTTACTTGCTCTTTAAAGTGCTTAGCAGCTGATAAAATAAGACCTTCTGATAGAAAACATAATTTGCGTGGAGATCGATAGATCATGATTAATTCATTGTCGTTTGCTTTGGGATAATCAAAAGATGGTAAATTGGCATCATGGTATAATTTGAGCACTTCTACATGAATAAGGTGTTCAACCATATTTAAAAATGTACGTAAATCTGTCGCATTTTGTGCTTCTGCAGGTGCCATTTCAATTAATGAGGCAAATAAAAATTCACCAAATTGGCGAACTAAGACGCTAGGTTCTAACGTTAAGTGTTCGCAAAAGTAACCAACTAATGAAAATAATTCTTCGTCATTATAATTATCCGCCGAAATATAAACTCCGTTAGACGGTAACGATAGTGTTGAAATGGCATTATCCCAGGCAATATAACTCACATTTTGTTCAACAAACTCTTGCAGTACATTAAAAACAATACCTTTCATATTGGTCATCCTCGATTTATTTCATATTATTAAACAATAGATTAGCCTAAAATGCGTAAACTTACGTAAACTAATAAAAGAAAAATTAATTTTATTAGTTTGAGCGTTATTCTTATTTGTAAATGATAGAGTAAACTCAATATTAATGTTTTTTAAGATATGTGGATGAACTATGAGTGCATTAAAGTTATTAATTGTTGATGATGAACAACCTGTTCTTGATGCACTTTATCGTTTGTTTCGTAAAGATTATGCCGTCAGTTGTTTTACACGCCCGCAAGATGCGCTAGATGCCTTAAGGGTTTCTGAATTTGCGGTTATTATTTCTGATATGAAAATGCCAATCATGTCTGGCGCTGAATTTTTACAACAGGCCTTGAGTTTGAAACCTGATACACCTCGTTTGTTATTGACGGGCTTCTCCGATATGGAGGATACGTCTAAAGCAATCAATTTGGGAAAAATCTCTAATTACATTGCCAAACCGTGGCAAAATATTGAATTAAAAACAATTGTTGGCCAAGCAGCGGAGCAATATCAATTAAAACAATCAGTGTATTGTTTAGAGCGACAATTAAAAGAAAAAAACAAGTTGTTACAATATAATAATAAAGTGCTTGAGCAAAAAGTCGCATTGCGTACGGCTAAGTTGCAAAAGCTCGCCACTGGTTTAAAAAAGGCTCAAAACCAGCATAGAAATATGTTTCAAGATGTGATTGAGATGATTAACTTAATCATCGAAGATGTGACCGACGATAATACAGGACATGTAAAACGTGTTGCTTCGCATTGTCGTTTATTGGCAGAGCGTATGGGGTTAAATAAATCGACTGTTACTTTGTGTTATTTAGCCGGCTTAATGCATGAAATTGGTAAAGTTTCGTTAGAAGATACACTGTTGAATCAAATCGAAAATGATTTAGGTAGAGCGGATTTACAGCGCAAGTATGCTCATGCGATAAAAGGAGCTGAAATACTGGCTAAAGTCCCCAACTTATTGTCGATATCGATTTCAATAAAGCATCAATATGAATGGTTTGATGGAACTGGATTTCCTGATCACCTAGCTAAAGATGCTATACCTATAGCATCAAGAGTTTTAGCCATAGTGAATGATTATGATAAGTTGCTAATTGGGCGCACTACGGGTAAAGAAATGTCTAAAGAACAAGCATTAGTGCATTTATCTTCTTATGCTAAGCTACGTTATGATCCCGAGGTTTTTAATGCTTATATTGATACATTAGCGCTTATTACTGATACACAAGAGTATCATTTAGATTCTTGTACCGCGGTTGCTTTTTTAGAGCCCGGGATGATCTTGTCGAGAGATTTATTAAGTAAACAAGGTACCGTGCTATTAACTAAAGACAGTGAATTGACCGAGAATACAATTGATAAATTAAAAAAATTCGAAAGAGATTGGAATTATATCTTTAATATTTTTGTGCACTAATATTAACGTTTTATAAAATAGGGCGTTGCGAGTAGGGCAATACCCACAATAACGAGTATTAAACTATTGGGCATAAAATAAGGGTATATACATAATACGAGCCCTGAAATGAGCGGCACGACTTTTCTTTGTTTTTTACCATACATGAAGTAAGCAAACCCGATACTACCGAACACCACACTCCACAATATCATACTACTTGTCATCAATTTTCACCGCTAATTTCAAGGTTGTCCGTTAGGTGTTAAAAATAAAGCCTTTAAATTTAAGTTATCTAAACGTAGATAGACACACTTAAATATTACAAATAGAGAGGCTTTACTATGCGAATGCGACTCTTTATTAGGCCTCTGATAAAACGTTTACACATGAGCGTAGGTTTTTCAGAGCGGTTAGATGATAACACGTGTTTACAATAGGTTTAGGGGTGTCTTGATTGAATATGCTTTCTTATTTTATTGATATCCATGCTTAAAGTAAGCCTATATTTTTTATCTGCGTAATGCATCAACCAAAGCCTTATACAATTACCCGTGTATTTATACTCTTCTCGCTCAGGTTTTATGGTTCATTGTCAGCGCTTACGCGCCCCAATCACATGTAAGTACTGAGGTTTCGTCTGGAACGAGAAACCTGCGCTTAAAACCCGATCGCTTTGACTATAGTTTTCTGAACGCTTTATTATTTTTTTAGTTAAGTGTCGATTATTGATTCATGGCTTGATTTACTTGAGCAATAGCCGATAACGCCATCTTGTTATGTTTATCGATTTTGAGCACGCTGTTTAGCCAATGGAGTGATTCTTTAAATCGTTGCTGCATGGCGTAAGCATGTGCTAAAGCTAAACGGTAATTAGGCTCTTTGGGTTTTTGCTCAACTGCTCGTTTTAAGTAGCGCAAAGCTTCTGAAGCTCGACGAGCTTGAATTAATTGAGTGCCAGCTTGGTAGTTGTAATTGCTGTCGTTAGGCACGGCATCAGCTAATAATTTTAAGGCTTTATTAAACGTTATGGGATCTGATTTTTGCGATCGTTTTGCGGTCTCTTGTGCTATCTGGATCCAGCCTAGCTGTTTTTTATACGCTTTATAACCTAGTTGGTCCTGCCAGGTTAATTGCGGTGGAAGCTTGGGTGAATGAGGTTTATCAGTGAATGGATAATCGGCCATTAACCCCGCTACTTTAGCTTTGCCCCAATATATTTCAGCCTCAAAAATGGGTAAGTCGGCCTTAGCTTGTGCCGTCGAAATCGGTGTCGGAAAGTCGTCGATCACGGGGGATTGTTGTAACGATTGATAAAAACTATCTGCAATGTAAAAGTAACCATCGATTGTAGGATGTAAATGTTCTAGCATAAGTTTACGACCGATGATGCCATTTATCGCTTGTTTGGTCAGTGCTTGTTCTGCATCGACGAGTGTCACGTTAGGCTGTTTTGTAAGTTGCTTTATTTGTTCATTTATTGCAGTTGGCGCTCTAAAACGCAATAAATCGTGATCACGTGCTTGTTCAAAATAAGTTTTGGCTTGTGGGTATTGTGATTTTGCATAGGTTATTTGACCGAGTGCATAAAATAGATCGGCACTTTGTTGTTGTCTTGCTACGGTTTGAGCTTGTTCAAGTTCATCATGTGTTAATAACGTGTAGTTACGCAATTTAGTTAACCAAACCTGACCTTGTTTGTTTAACGCGGCCGATGAAAACGGCTTTTGATCGGCTAAATTACTGGCTATCGTACTAATAAAAACGGGAATGTTCGCCGCTTGATATTTTTTTAGCAGCAATTGCATATTGGTTTCGAATTGGGTCAAACCTTGTTCATAAAGCGCTGAATTTAATGGAATATTTTTATGTTTAGCGACCTTTGACATAAAGGTGCGCGAGGTTTGATTATGACTCGGCTTGGTTTGGCCTTTATAATGCGCATAAGTGTTTTGAAGTAGTTGAAAAATTTTTAAGTTTTTAAGTTTTAAATACATGAGTGTTGCGGCTTGAGAGTTCGCCGCGGTATAGGCTGAACCGACACCTAAAATACCTAAATATTCATTATGCCCTGCGTAGATTAAAACCGCGTCGGGTTGTTGCGCAATAATTTCGTCGGCAAAATCTAATACTGTGTAGCTGTTGACGGCAGATAGGGCGGTGCTGATGACTTCAACATCACGATCAGGAAACGTTTGTTTTAATCGGTAATCGAGCATGCCGGCTATTGATGCACCAATACCAAATGGAAAACCCGCCGCGGTTGAGCCGCCTTGCACGACTAAACGTAAAGCATCATCTGATTTTTGTTTGCTAAAAAAATTAGCTTCGATGGTTACATTAGGGGTTTCTACACCTTCAGCAAAATAGCGTTTTACGACATCGGGTCGAGGTAATAAAAATTCAGGCGCTTGAGGGTTCTCGATAAATAAAGTGACGTCTCTACCGTAATTAGCTAAGCGCAAGCCACCTTCTAACATGGCAAAAAATAGAAATGGAATGGCAATAGCAATTAACCTAAATATCCAGACTCGATTCATGTTTTATCCTTTATTTTTATCATTGTTTGGGTCGAGAGTGTTTGGGTCGAGAGTGTTTGTGGCGCGTTTTGCTTGTTGAACATGTTGTAAAAAGTAGGGCGCTTTTGTATTGTCTGGGTCAAGTATTAATACGTTTTTGAGTAACGATTCGCTAAGTTCGAACTCGTTTAATAAAAAGTAACAATGCGCTAAATTTAGTTGGTAGTTTATTTTTTCTGGTGCTAACGCGATGGCTTTGCGGTAATAAAACCGAGCTTGCAGTAACTGTTTTTGCTTAAAATATAATTGGCCGGCTTTGTATGCGGCAGCATGATTATTGGTTAAGGTATCGCTTAATAAACCGGCAATCAAACTGGCTTGCGACAAATTATTTGTTTGTTGGTAATGCGCCATCAATTCTGTATGAATGGTAAGCCAATCTTTGCCATTAATTCTATCAACCAGTTTTTGGTTAAAAAAACTATTTGGGGTGGGTGGCGTGATTTTTTTAACTTGAGTGGTGAAAGGATAATCGCTCGTTAGGTGATCTATTTTAAATTGACCATAAGCTTGATCAACTTGGCTAACAGGGGCATGTTTCCACGCTTGTTCAGTTGTTATTTTTTCTGGTTTTTCGTCGATAAAATTATGTGTTTGCAATGCCGTAACAAAGGCCTCTGCTAATAGAAAATAGCCCCGAATATTGGGGTGTAAATGTTCTAGCATGTGTTGGTTACTGATTATGCCATGAGTTGAATCCGCTCTAAAAAACGCGTCTGTATCGACTAAGGTCGCATGATATTCTTTACTCAGTTTTTTAATAATGTGATTAAATTCACTAGGCGCTCTAAAGCGCAATTGATCATAATCTTTGGCGAGTTGAAATGATTGTTGCGCTAAATCAAATTGATTCAGGGCGAATTGCTTTAAACCTAATTGATAATAATTTGCAGCAGAAGGTGTATTTTTTACTTGAGCTTCGAGCGACGTTAAAGACGTTATCGGCAATTGTTGATTGATAAATTGCGGCCAGTCAGTTGTCCCTATGGTTGAAAACGGCGTTTGATCTTGTTCATTGCTGGTTAGTGTGCTTAACATCACCGGAATTTTTGCCGTTTGATACTCGGCTAAAATAAGCGATAAATTATTTTGGAATTGCTCGACGCCAGCTTGATATAAAGCGCTATTTAATCCGATATTTTTTTCTTTTGCGACTTTTGACATTAGGCTGCGTTTATTATCACTCATCGGGTTGAGTGAGGTAAACAACTTAAAATACATTGATTCAACCCACTGATATACCTTGAACGATTTGAGTTTTAGATAGATTAAGGTGGCTGCGTATCCGCCTTTAGCCGCAAATGCAGAACCTATTCCCATAATGCCAACATATTCATTGTGGCCAGAATAAATCAAGATTAAATCAGGTTGGATTTCGATTATCTCTTCAACAAAATCTAAAAGTGTGTAGGTATTAACGGCAGCCATCGCGGTATTAATCACTTCAATATTTTTGTTTGGATAAAGCAATTTAAAGCGTTGATCGAGCATACCTTGCAATGAGGCCCAACGACCATAAGGAAACCCCGCGGCTGTCGACCCGCCTTGAACCACAATCCTGAAGCTATCTTTGGGTTTTTGCTGCTTAAATAAAACCGTATCAGGGCTTACAGAAGGTGCAATGCTTGGGTCAGCAAAATATCGATGGATAATATTAGGGTTAGGTTGCATATACCCTGCAAACCCTTGAGCCGGTATAAATAAAGGAATGTTTTTACCGTACCCAACAACACGTAAACTGATTTCAAATAGTGCTAATAAGATAAAAGGTAATAAGATCGCAATAACATAAAAGCTAAAACGTTTTGATTTCGGCGTTGTAGATACGGACATAATTTAAAAGCTTAAGTTGTTAATCGTTTGTTATAACTGATTGCGTTTACTTTTGCTTCGCTATTTTTTATGAATACGTATTAATAGCAAACAAGCTTGTTGCATTTGATTATTTTAGTAATCTGTTATGGGTTTATTCGATTCAGCACCTTTAGTGTAGAAACAGTATGCATATTTGCCCAATTTATTTAATGAATTCATCAATTTAACTTTTAGTTCATCTTTTATGTGCTTTACTTGATAAATAGAGTGTTAGATTTAAAGTAACTGCCGAGGATTTTTAATGGCAAAACGTATTTTAGGCATTTCTGCTTATTATCATGATAGTGCAGCCGCCGTAGTCGATGACGGTGTAATTGTTGCGGCCGCGCAAGAAGAGCGCTTTAGCCGTAAAAAACATGATCCAGATTTTCCTGCCCAAGCTATTCAATATTGTTTAGATACTGCGAATTGTAAACTAACTGATCTTGATGCCATTATTTTTTATGATAAACCGTTATTAAAATTTGAACGTTTGCTTGAAACCTATTTAGCTAACGCTCCACGCGGTGTTAAATCGTTTATTAATGCCATGCCTGTGTGGCTCAAAGAAAAGCTTTATTTAAAAACGGTGTTGCGTCGAGCGCTGCGCGAGTTAGCCGGACTTGATAAAAAAGCCAAAATGCCCACGCTATTATTTAGCGAGCATCATTTATCACATGCCGCGTCGGCTTTTTTTCCGAGCCCTTATCAAGATGCCGCCGTGCTTTGTTTAGATGGTGTAGGTGAGTGGGCTACGTCTACGGCTTGGCAAGGTCAAAAAAACAAGTTAACCCCGATTTGGGAAATTAATTTTCCTCATTCATTAGGCTTACTTTATTCTGCCTTTACTTATTATACCGGTTTTAAAGTTAACTCAGGTGAATACAAGCTGATGGGTTTAGCACCCTATGGTGAGCCTAAATACGTCGATTTAATCTTAGACCATTTAATTGAAGTGCAAGCTGATGGTAGCTTCGCGCTTGATATGTCGTATTTTAATTTCGCCACGGGTTTAACCATGACCAGTGCTAAATTTCATGCCTTGTTTGGCGGTGAACCTCGTGACGATAAAACAGAAGTGAGTCAAAAAGAAATGGATTTGGCTCGCTCTATACAGGTTGTGACGGAAGAGATTGTATTAAAAATTGTGAATCATTTAGCGACTTTAACGCCAAGCAAAAACTTATGTTTGGCAGGTGGTGTTGCGCTTAATTGTGTCGCTAACGGCCGTATTTTACGTGAAAGTGCTTTTGATCATATTTGGATACAACCGGCAGCAGGTGATGCGGGCGGCGCTTTAGGAGCCGCGCTTTTAGTTTGGCATCATTATTTTGAAGGTGAGCGATCACAAAATGCAACTGAAAGTAGTGATGATTTAATGCAAGGAGCCTATTTAGGCTGCGAGTATACAGATGAAGACATTATTACTTTTTTAGAGGCTGAAAAAGCATTAGGTAGAGCGTTACCATATCATCGATATTCGAGTGAACATACAAATGAGCTGTTAGTTGATACGGCTTCTTGGATAGAAGCCGGTAATGTGATTGGGTGGTTTCAAGGGCGGATGGAGTTTGGTCCTCGCGCATTGGGTAATCGTTCAATTATTGGTGATGCTCGCAATCAAGCGATGCAAGCAACCATGAATTTAAAAATTAAATATCGCGAATCTTTTAGGCCTTTTGCGCCAATTGTGTTAGCCGAAGATATAAACCAATACTTTAAACAAGATGTGAGTAGCCCGTATATGTTACTCGTTGCGGATATAAAAGATGACTTGCGAATAGCAACCAATGATGATTTGTTTGGTATTGATAAATTGAACCAAGCTCGCTCTACCTTACCCGCGATCACACATGTTGATTATTCAGCTCGTTTACAAACGGTGCATAAGCAAACTAATCCTAAATTACATCAGCTGCTGTCGGCGTTTAAACAAAAAACCGGTACCAGTGTGCTTATAAATACATCGTTTAATGTAAGAGGTGAGCCGCCAGTATGCAGCCCTGAAGATGCTATTCGCTGTTTTTTAGCGACTGAGATGGATTATTTAGTGATGGGAAATATTATGCTGCGTAAAACAGAGCAGCCGCAATCAGCGATTGATGCGGCCAAAGCTATCGAATTTGAAATGGATTAAACCAATGGTTAAATTAATTGAAAAAGAAAATATTACAGAACTTAAATCTTTTGCATTAATGATGATGTGGGCTTTTCCGCTGTTTTTTAGTGTGATTATTCCTTGGCTTTTTAACTTTGCTTATGCTTTATGGCCGCTAGTCATCAGCGCATTATTCGCGGTGTTATATGTCGTTTCACCTCAACAAATTTATTATATTTATCGCTTTTGGATGTTTATTGCGGGCATATTAGGCTGGATAAATACGCGGATTATATTGGGTGGGACTTTCTTTTTAATGATTATGCCGTTTGGTTTTATTATGCGCCGGCGGGGAAAGTTACACTATAAGCGCCCTCAAAAGGGTCAATGTACCTCGCACTATATTAAACGAGAAGACAAAATGGATAAAAATCGATTGGAGAACCCCTTTTAATGTTGGAATTTTTAACTGATTTATTCGCATTTTTAAAAATGCGTAAAAAGCTGTGGCTTTTACCTATTATTATTGTGCTTGCCTTGCTAGGGGCATTAGTGGTGATGACTCAACAATCTGCTTTAGCGACCTTTATTTATACCTTATTTTAAAGGTGAGTGGGTTTATTGAATTGAGGGCGTGAACGAAATGATTTCAGCACGCCCTAAAATTGAATACTACTTATTTTTAGCTTCGATCCATTGCGACATATATTTTGTACTTTTATGCAGGTGATGATTCAACATACCACCAATAAAATTAGCTTGGCGGTGTGCGATTAAATTTTGGCTGAGTTGATTTATTGTTGTAATTAAACGTTGCTTTATGGGCTCTGGGGCAAAAAGTTGTTGCACAATATCAAACCCGTTACCTTGTTTTTTTAACCAATCCGCTTCACTTGAATAGAGTTGAACGGCATGCTCAGCAAATGTTGCCGCTTCATTACTTATATAGCCTGACCAAGGTAATTGATGAGACATGCCTTCGGCACCAATTGAGGTGGTCACGTTCGGTGTGCCACAGATCATTGAATCGGCTATCTTTCCTTTTATGCCTGCACCAAAACGTAAAGGTGCTAAACAGACTTTAGCTGATTTAATGACTTCGTAGGCATCTTCTGCCCAGCCTTTAACTAAAAAACCTTCTTTGGGGTTATTTAACTGTGTGGCTTTAGGGGGCGTATAAGCACCATAAATATGTAATTGTGCTTTTGGTAATTTCTTTCGGATCAAAGGCCATATTTCTTGTTTTAACCATAATACGGCATCCCAATTAGGTGGATGTCTGAAGTTGCCGATGGTGACAAAGTCAATGCGTTCATTAAAGCTGGGTAAGCCTGAGTTTAAAGGCTCAAGCATAAAAGGCATGTGTAATAAATAATCAGATTGAATATTAAATTTGTCAGTCAAAAATTGAATTTCATTTTCAGATATAATAAAAGTGAGATCAGAACGGTAGATTGCCGCGATTTCACGTTTGGCCAAATCAGTATCAAAAAATGCGGGATCGTTAAGATCAGGATCTATTTGTTTATGGTGTTTAAAGTGTTGTTGGCGCGCATCTCTTAAGCTGTGTAAATCTTCACTGTTTAAAATACGCAGGGTATTGGGCAGATGTTTTTCGACTCGCCACGCATACTGTTCTTCCATCATGAAACGATCAAAAATGACGATGTCGGGTTGTAACTCAAGAATGAACTCATCAAATTGACTGCAATTAACTTGGATCGTTTGAGTGTTAATGCCTAAGCTGGCTAAATCGAGAGTGTGATCGGTTACTTGAGCGGCGCTGGCAAAAGTAATTTCCCAACTTTGTTCTTGTAATGTGCTTAACAAGCCTTGCATGTTGTAACCTGCTGCGCTTGATTTTGGTTCAGGCCAAACCCAACCAATAATAAGTATTTTTTTCATGATCTAAATCAAATGGCAATATTTCAATCAGCCATTGTACTTTTAGTTAAAACTAAAATCAGTATAATGCGCGCTCAAAAGCAATTTTAGTTGCTTTACTTATCCGTTTAAAACTGTATTGGATTTACGATCCAACCCACAAGAGGTATATATGAGTTATATTGTTGCAGCGTTATATAAGTTCACCCGGTTAGAAAATTTTGAAGCATTACGTCAGCCTTTACATGACGTAATGGTTGAAAACGAGGTTAAAGGTACGCTTTTACTGGCAAGTGAAGGTATTAACGGTACGATTTCTGGCCCACGTGCGGGTATCGATAATGTGTTGGCGTGGTTAAAAACGGATCCTCGTTTAGCTGAAATTGATCACAAAGAATCAATTCATGAAGAACAACCTTTTTATCGCACTAAAGTTAAGTTAAAACGTGAAATTGTGACGATGGGTGTTGAAGGCATTGACCCTAACAAAGTGGTTGGAACGTATGTAGCCCCTAAAGATTGGAATGCTTTAATAGACGACCCTGAAGTCGTATTAGTTGATACCCGTAATGATTATGAAGTTCAAATTGGCACATTTGAAAATGCCATTGACCCTAAAACGACTAATTTTAGAGAGTTTCCAGAGTACGTTAAAAATAACCTTGATCCAGAGAAACATAAAAAAGTAGCGATGTATTGCACCGGCGGTATTCGTTGCGAAAAATCAACGGCCTACTTAAAAGAGCAGGGCTTTGAAGAGGTTTATCACTTGCATGGTGGTATATTGAAATACCTAGAAGAAGTGCCAAAAGAAGAGAGTAAATGGCAGGGTGATTGTTTCGTTTTTGACCAGCGTGTTGCCGTTAACCACGATCTTGAAAAAAGTATATATGACCAATGTTATGCTTGTCGCATGCCGATAACGGAAGAAGAAAAATTAAAATCGGAATATGTAAAAGGCGTAAGTTGCCATCATTGCATTGATAAAACAACCGATGAAGACAAAGCTCGATTTATTGAACGCGAAAAACAAGTCAATTTAGCTAAAGAACGTGGTGCTCAGCACATTGGTGATAAAACGGATGTGGGTTTATAAAACCGGTAATCGCATCTTGAATTAATACTGTAACTCATAATAAAAAACCGGATTAAGCTTTAGCTTCATCCGGTTTTTTAGTTTTGATAATTAATTATTTAGTCGCGCTGGTATCATTAAAGACGGTTTCATCTAATTCATTTTCTGATTTAGCTATTACGCATGTCACCATACAATCGCCGGTTACATTAACCGCTGTTCTGATCATATCGAGCAACCTGTCTACCCCAATGATAAGTGCAATGCCTTCAACCGGTAAATTAACTTGTTGTAATACCATGGCCAACATAATTAAACCCACTCCCGGCACACCTGCAGTGCCAATAGAGGCTAACGTCGCCGTTATAACTACCATTAAATAATCATTTAATGTTAGATCAACCGCAAAAAATTGAGCGATAAATACCGTCGCAACCCCTTGCATGATGGCGGTCCCATCCATATTGATTGTTGACCCCAGTGGCACAGTGAATGACGCCGTTGAATTATGTGCGCCTAATTTTTTGGTCGCGGTGTTAAGTGTAACCGGTAGCGTTGCACTACTACTGGCTGTACCAAATGCAAACATCGCGGCTTCACGCATCTTGGTTAAGAAAATAACAGGACTTAAACCCGTAAACGCTTTAAGTATCAAGCTGTAAGTAACCGTCGCGTGGATTATTAATACCACAACAACAAGTAAAAAATATTTAGCGAGTGCGCCAATAGCGCCTAAATCGATGTAAGTAAACAATTTAGCCATTAAGCAGAAAACCCCGTATGGCGCTAAATTCATTAAGATTGATACAATCTTCATGATGACTTTGTTTATATCTTCAAAGAAAGTGACGATACGGTTACCTTCTTTTCCCAGCAAAGCGACCGCGATACCAAATAACAACGCAAATACAATAATTTGCAGCATGTTACCTTTAGCCATCGAAGAGATGGGGTTAGTTGGCATAATATTAATAAATACATCAACCAGAGCGGGGGCTTCTTTGGCCACAAAACCAGACTGTGGCTGAGCATCGATACCGACACCGGGTTGTAAAATAATAGCCATTGTTAATGCGATTGTAATAGCGATGGCTGTTGTGGCTACATATAATAAAACGCTTTTACCGCCTAAACGGCCTAATTTTTGAGGATCACTTAATGAGCAGGTCCCACACACTAAAGAAACAAAAACTAATGGCACAACCAACATTTTGAGTGAATTGATAAATATTTGACCACCGGCATGTAAAAAACCATCAACAATAACGGCTTTGACTGAGAAATCGAATAACCCAAGTGGGATGACTAAATCGGTGGTTTCACTAACGCCAAGCCTTAATAATAAACCAACAAATAGGCCAAGCACCATGGCCATAAAAATTTTAAACGTGAGTGAACTGGTGTTAATTTTCAAAATGATTCTCCCTTCAAATCATTATTTTACGAATATTTTACAGTAGGATGTCATGTATTTGTTAAAAAAGCACATTCCAGACTTTTATTATATACGTTGAAGCATTATAGTTGCCCTTTATTACCTCAATTACTGACGTTGTTGTTACAATAACGCGGATTATAATTATAACGATGGAGTGCAACATGCCCAATCTTCGACTTTATTGGTTGGCGTCTATATTCATGCTTTTTTTAACTGCCTGTGGTGGCGGTGGAACATTAGGTGGTGAGGAGTCAGATACCGGCTCTTACAAAATTGAATTAGTGTTAACGGGTGGCGAAGCTAATACAGATAGTGTGCCAAGAACGTCTGCTGATAATCCGCTAATGGCATCGGTTACGTTAACACGTAATAACGCACCATTAATTAATGAGGTGGTTACTTTTACTACATCTGGATTGGGTACGGTTTCTCCCGCATCTGGCACAGCCGCTACCAACAGTACGGGCCTTGCAAGTGTAAACTTATTGCCGGGTACTACAGCCGGCGCGGGTACTTTAACGGCTTCATATACTATTCCTGATGGTGAAACGATAACAACAGATATTAATTTTGAATCTATTATTGTTGATACCGTTGATACGGGGGACTACAGTTTAGAATTACAAATGTTTAATACGGCTGGAGCAGAGTTAACGACTAGTGCTGAGCGTGTTACATCTGAAAGCAATAAAATAACGGTTGTCGCGACTTTAACTGAAGGTGGCGAGCCAGTTGAAAACTCAATAATATCGTTTAGTACTGAATTGACAGGCGCTTTAGTTCCGGCGGCAGGTAATATTGCAACTGATAACGAAGGCAAAGCAACAATTACGCTCAATCCAGGCACACAAGAAGGTGCAGGACGTGTCATTGCAACAATCAGTATCGATGATATTACGTTAAATCAAAATGCTGTATTTACCTCTGTTATTGAAACCGTTAATCAAACTAATGTTGTTGTAACGGCAAAGCTCTATAGTTGTCCAACAACGGGGTGGGTTTTAGCTGATGGTTTTACAAACTGTATTGAAAGTAACAAGGTTTTGGGTGATGAAAAATCATATGTTGAAATTTTAGTTACCGAAAATTTACAGCCTGTTGCTAATGCGGTTGTTAATTTATCTAGTACTGGTGGTAGCGTTACGTTTAGCCCATTTATTGGCGAGTTATTAACAAATACTTCAGGTAAAGCCATATTTGAAGTTACTGGTAATGCAACTAATTCAACTGAAACGTTAACCGCGACTTATGGTTCTATTAATACCAATTTACCTGCTGATGTTAGTCAATTTAGCAAGCGTCTATCTTCTACTCTAAATCGTTGCCCTGCAGCTTGGGTTGCGGCAAATGATCCCACATTATCGACTTGTGTTATTTCAGACAATATTATAGTGGGTGATGCTGAACATTATGTATTAAAAGCGAGCTTAACTAATTTACGTGATTCAATGCCTGCTGCTAATTTCTCTATCGACATTAGTAGCGGTTTGAATAATCAACGCGTTGTGACTAATGCTAGCGGTATTGCATTATTTGAATTAGGTGAACCTGGTGGAGATGAAACATTTACAGTGAGTGTTGATAACATCGTTGGTTTAAATTCGACAATTGATTATGTAGCCGATTTAGGCAATGAACCTGAGGTTTTAACTTTATCACTTAAATTATTCCAAGCCGTTGATGTAGGGGATCCGGTTACTGAAATATCGGATTTGTCAGTTAATGAAAGCCGAAATGGTGTTTTAATCGCTACGTTAGTGAACGGATCTGGTGAGGCTGTGGTTAATCGAGTTATTAATTTTACTACAAGCCTTGGTGAAATATTCCCTGCTAGTGGCACAGCATTAACGAATGATCTAGGTGAAGCGAGGTTAGATATTTCACCGGGTATTGTTAAAGGTGCCGGTACGGCCACTGCCGCTTATCAAGATAAAACTGCTTCCGTTTCTTTTTCTTCACAAGGTGATGAAGCTGTTGATGAGAACCCTGTTGATATTACTTTAACTTTATACGGCTGTACAATTACTGATCCGAGTAATATCCCTGCTACGTGTAGTTCAACTTCAAATATTTCATTAACCAGCCCTGGCAGTTTAGTTATTAAAGTAACCCGAGAAAATTCGACGGAAGCTGTTTCTAATATTTTAGTTTCATCTTCAACTAGCATTGGTACGTTAAGCCCGACAAATGGCACGGTATTAACTAACTCAGATGGGTTAGCGGTATTACGAGTCTTGGCTGGTGAAGGCTCTGGTGCGGGAGCTGTGTCGGTTGCAGCTAATGGTAAAACGCAAAACGCTAATTTTGAAATTGGTGCAGCCCGTATCGCGATGGGTAGAATGGATGGTGCTACTTTTGTAGCTGATCAAATTGATACGGGTCTAGGTGCTAATGAGAAGCTAGCCGTTAACTCAACCGCTATTTTAAAAGTCAGCGTGATTAATCAAGACGATAATGACAATTTATATCAAGATCCAATCACGGTAACCTTTAGCTCATCATGCGCATCTGAAACACCGCCTAGAGCCGTTATTGATAATGAAGTAACTGCTGTAGCAGGTCAAGCTACCGCCGTTTATCGTTCTGATGGTTGCCCTGGCATTGATATAATTTCAGCTTCTGCTTCAGCCGGTTCTGTTTCATTAAATGCGACAGCTCAAATTGATAATGCTGAAGCCGCGACCACATCAATTGAGTTCGAGTCGATTAGTGTTGATGGAGATGCAGGCGCTCGCATTATTACGTTCCCAGGCACTGGCCGTACTGAACAAGCTGATGTCATTTTTAAAGCGCTTGATTCGGGTAATAATCCAGCAGCAGCTGAAAAGCTTTGTTTTGCCTTAACGACGGATGTAGGTGGGATATCGATTAGCCCTTCTTCTGCTTTTACTTTAACAGACGGTACGGCTAAAGTTGTAGTGAAAGGTGGCAGTGTACCAACGCCTGTTCGTGTGATTGCTTCATTAGCTAAATCGGATGGAACATGTGCAGATGACAGCACAGAGACGAGTTTACGAGTTCGCAGTGTGTCGGATATCTTAACGGTTTCAACGGGGCTTGCTGATTCAAACAGTATTACGCTTTCGGTCGAAACGTTAAACCCTGAAGCTTGGAACATAAATAACCAAGAAGACAATGTGACGGTGCGCTTATCTGATCACTATAATAACCCTGTTCCAGATGGTACCGCCGTTACATTTGTAACTGAAGGTGCAGATATTGACCCTTCATGTGTAACGTCAGATGGTGCTTGTTCGGTTGTGTGGACCAGTAGTAACCCTCGACCGGGTGGCGATACTGGCTTAGCGGGTAATAGCTTAGCTAATGGCATCTGTGATACTAATTTTAATGGTTTTGCTGATGCTGGTGAGCCAGCAGCTAACAATAAACCTTGTGTAGTCAATGGCTCTTCTGTGCCGCTTGCGCATCCAAGAGCTGGTCGAGTCACCATTTTAGCGTATGCCGTTGGTGAAGAATCATTTGTTGATTCCAATGGTGATGGTTTTTATACAGGTGCTGAACCGTTTATTGATGCGGATGGTGATCAAGTTTATGATGCCGGTGAATCTTTTACCGATTTAGATGGTAACGGTGTGTATACCGCAAGCGAAAAATTTGATGACCTAGACGAAGCGTTTTTAGATCATAACCTAGATGGCTATTTTTGTGGACGTTTAGATGATTCTACAAATGTGACTGCTGCTCCTGGTGCTGAGACCGATGCTTCTTTATGTCGTTTAGGTGGCGATGATGAAGAATTTGTTGATTACAATAGCAATCAAACATTTGACAAAAAGGACGGTGTTTTCTCAGGTATATTGTGTAGCGAATCAGAACAAGCAAGAGGTGTTTGCTCACGTAACTTAGTCCATATTCGTGATCAAAGCGAGATTGTTATGTCAGGTTCAAGCGCAAGCTTTATTGCTATTCAAAACAATGTGGAAATTAGCTCTGTTGATTTAACAACGGCAACGGGTTCTTCATCAGCTACATTTACGGTTTATATTACTGATGTAAATAATAACCCGATGCCAGCAGGCACAACCGTTACCCTTGAAACGGCTAATGGAGAGTTGGTAGGAGGAACAAGTTACACTTTCCCTAATACGAGTACGGCTAGGCCGATCGGTTTCTCTGTAAGTGTGAAACGCGAAGAAGAGGCAAATGGTGTTGGTAGTGCGCCTTTAACCATTACGGTGACTTCACCAAGTGGTGTTCAGAGTGCTATACAAGTAACCGTTGTAGATAATGGCTAATCATTAACGTAACAATTTGAGATTAAAAACCACGCTATTTAGCGTGGTTTTTTGTTTTTAGGGTGCATGAATTTGGGTTAAGTGTTTAAGCCGAAATACCGGCTTATTGCTTGGTTCGCTTGTTGAATGTGTTGGTATGTTTCAAATGAACTGAGTGTTTGTAAATTTAAATGAGTTGGGTAATATTCGTTAACTAACGCTTTGAGTTGATCTATTTTTTTGTGGGTGAGTAAAAAGTGTGGATTAACAGCGCTGAGTTCGGCCTCACTTAAATTAACTCTTAAACGCAAGCAAGCAGGACCGCCCCCATTTTGCATACTTTGATTAAGGTTCTTGTATAATATTTGCTTAATTTGGGTTTGTTTTTTTTGTAATTGATTCAAATAATACTGAACATCAGTAAACGACTGGCATTCTGTTGGCGCTAACATCGCTGTGTCGCCATTATTTAATTGAATTAGCTGGGTATTAAATAAATAGCTATTAATGGCGCTGTTAAGCGTTACATCGTTATTCTTCACTTCTATCAAATGGAGTTTTTTAGTACTTAATTTAGCCCATTTGCTGTTTATTTCATCAAGTACTTGTTTTGTATTGCAAAATGCTTGCTCATGATAAAAAAGCACATTAAGGTTACCCACTGCGATGACATCATTATGAAAAACGCCTTGATCGATGACATCCGGATTTTGTTGAATAAAAACGGTGTTGTCATCTGATAATTGGTGAATTCGGGCGATGGCCTGACAAGCTTCTAGTGTTTGACGTGCGGGAAATTTATTGGGTTTAGCTAGTTGATTATTTTGGGCTGAACAACCATATACAAATAAGTTTAGGCCGGTTTGATCGTAAGCTTCGGTTAATCTAGTGTGATTAGCGGCGCCTTCATCTGCAAAATAGGCGTGATGGGGTAAATGCGGATGGTGAACAAAATATTTTTCATGATTAAATATTAATTGTAACAACGCTGCCGTATCGTCTGACTCAATAGAGCGATGAAATTGACTGAATAAATTTGCCGGCGTGAAGTGTATTTTATTATCTTTTGCGTCTAGGCTACTGGTTACGGTTGCTGCATTTGCTGTCCACATATTTGACGCAGAGTAACAAGATGCTAGTATTGTCGGCGCAATGGAGTAAGCCTTTTTAAGTTGTTGTGAAACCGAACCGTTAAAGCCGAGTGCATTTAACTGTGCTAAATTGGGTCTGATATGCGGTGGAATAACGCCTTGAGTTAGGCCTAAGTCGAGTAATAATTGCATTTTATCTAGCCCCTGTAACGCCGCTAATTTTGGATTTGAAACGGCCGTTGCATTTTGTTTTGAGGCGATATTACCTAAAGATAAACCTGCATAGTTATGACTTGGGCCAACTAATCCATCAAAGTTTACTTCGACATATTTCATTTTATGACTCGTATTTTATAGAACAAAAAAGCAGGGTATTCGTAAAATTATATACGCTATAAGCCTTTTTTCTAGCGGTATCAAGATCTTAAAATTAGATCTTAAAATTAGAAAAAGCTTGCGAGTGTCCAATTTTGCAGATATACCTAATAAGTATTGAATAAAGCCTTTGGGCTTGAATTATTAAGCAGAAAAATAATACAGATGGGAAAATCTTTAGTTATAGTCGAATCGCCAGCCAAAGCGAAAACGATCAATAAATATCTCGGTAATGACTTTGTCGTTAAATCAAGCGTGGGTCACGTGCGTGATTTGCCCACCTCTAGTAACAATAAAGGTAAAACGGGTTTAACGTTAGCCCAAGCGACTAAAGGCATGTCTCCTGAAGACAAAGCTGAATATAAAAAGCAAAGAGACAAAAAGTCACTTTTTGCGCGTATGGGCATCGACCCTGAAAATGACTGGGATGCTGAATATGCAGTCTTACCCGGTAAAGAAAAAGTGGTTAGCGAATTACAAAAACTAGCTAAAAATGCCGACACTATCTATCTCGCAACGGATTTGGATAGAGAAGGAGAAGCGATTGCATGGCATTTGAAAGAACTCATTGGCGGAGATGATGAGCAATTTAAACGTGTGGTTTTTAATGAAATAACCCAAACTGCGATCCAACAAGCATTCTCTGTCCCGACTGAATTAAATTTACATCGCGTTAATGCACAACAAGCACGCCGTTTTCTTGATCGTGTTGTTGGCTTTATGGTTTCACCATTACTTTGGAAAAAACTCGCTAGAGGTTTATCGGCAGGACGAGTTCAATCTGTTGCTGTTAAGCTTGTTGTTGAGCGTGAACGCGCTGTAAAAGCGTTTGTTCCTGAAGAGTTTTGGGAAGTCACTGCGGATACAACTACTGAGTCGTCGGTTGCGCTTGGTTTAAATGTCGCCAAAGAAAATGGCTCAGCCTTTAGGCCAACGAATAAAGCGGATACTGATATTGCATTAGCTGAACTCAAATCGGCTAAACTTATTGTTGATAAACGTGAAGATAAACCGACTTCAAGTCGCCCGTCTGCGCCTTTCATTACATCAACTCTTCAACAAGCATCGAGTACACGTCTTGGTTTTGGCGTTAAAAAAACCATGATGTTAGCTCAGCGTTTATATGAAGGCGGGCATATCACCTATATGCGTACAGACTCGACTAACTTGAGTTCAGAAGCGGTTGCTTCAGCGCGTACCTATATTGATGATAACTTTGGTAAAGAATACTTCCCTGAAAATCCGATTTCTTACGGCAGTAAAGAAGGCGCACAAGAAGCGCATGAAGCGATCCGTCCTTCTAATGTTAATGTATTATCTGGTCATCTTGAAAGTATGGAACAAGATGCCAAGCGCTTATATGATCTGATTTGGCGACAGTTTGTTGCGTGTCAAATGACACCCGCTAAATATACGAGTTCGACTATCACCGTGAGTGCAAGTCGATTTGAATTAAGAGCTCGTGGTCGTGTATTAGTGTTTGATGGTTGGACTAAAGTGCAACCGCCAGTCTCTAAAAAAGGGGCTGAAGATCAATTATTACCGGATGTAAAAGCGGGTGAAACTTTAGTTTTAGAACAATTAAATCCAAAACAGAATTTTACTAAACCACCTGCGCGTTTTAGTGAAGCGGCTTTAGTTAAAGAGCTTGAGAAACAAGGTATTGGGCGTCCTTCAACTTACGCTTCTATTATATCGACGATACAAGATCGTGGATATGTAAGATTAGATACAAAACGTTTTTATGCTGAAAAAATGGGTGAGATTGTTACTGACCGATTAATGGAAAACTTCGTTGATTTGATGAGTTACGATTTTACTGCCAACATGGAAAAGCGGTTAGATGATATTGCTGAGGGTTCGATGCAGTGGAAAGCATTGTTGAATGAGTTCTATACTGAATTCACGCAACAACTTGAAACGGCTGAAAAAGAACCTGATGAAGGCGGTATGAAAACGAATCAAGCTATTGAAACTGATATTAGCTGTGATAAGTGTGAGCGTCATATGACGGTTCGTACGGCTTCTACCGGTGTATTCTTAGGTTGTAGTGGTTACCAATTACCGCCGAAAGAACGTTGTACTAATACAAAAAATTTAACTCCGGGTGAAGAAGCCGTTGATGCGAATGACGATGAAGCTGAAACCAATGCATTAATGGCTAAAAAACGGTGTGATGTTTGTGGCACAGCCATGGATAGCTACTTAATTGATGAAACGCGTAAATTACATGTTTGCGGTAATTCACCTTTATGCGAAGGCATTGAAGTTGAAAAAGGCACCTTCAAAATTAAAGGTTATGACGGCCCCGTTTTAGAATGTGACAAGTGCGAATCTGAAATGCAGCTTAAGAGTGGCCGTTTTGGTAAATATTTTGGCTGCACTAACGAAGAGTGTAAAAATACTCGTAAGTTATTATCGAATGGTCAACCTGCGCCGCCTAAAGAAGACCCTGTGCAATTACCTGAGTTAGAGTGTGAAAAATCGGATGCCCATTTTGTTCTTCGTGATGGCGCTGCGGGTATCTTTTTAGCTGCCCATACGTTCCCTAAATCTCGTGAGACCAGAGCGCCTAAAGTAGCTGAACTTAAACGCTTCAGAGATCGTATCTCAAGTAAGTTTTATTATTTAGCCGACGGGCCTGAAAAAGATCCTGATGGTAATTTATCGGTTGTGAAGTTTAGCCGTAAAACTAAATCGCAATATATTGCGAGTGAAGTTGATGGCAAAGCAACAGGCTGGAGTGCATTTTATCGTGAAGGTGAGTGGGTAGAAGAAGCTAAACCTAAGCCTAAAAAGCGTGTTGCAAAGAAAAAGAAAGATACTGAGTAGTGGTAATACCAATCCGTAATAATAAGTGCCCACTCAACGAGCGCTTAAATGCGCTTAAATGAAAGAATAGTGGTGCTCTTTTTAGTTCGAGCAACACAGAGTAAGCGCATTTAAAACTCGCCTGAAAGGAATGCCCCAGCGGCTTTTGACCTGCGTTATCGGTATTTGAAAGGGAACAACCATTCCTGTACACCGACGCCTTGTTCAAAAACCGCTGGATGTATTCTGAGAGATCACTTATTTATATGAATTGGTATAATTGACGTGTTGCCCATAAAAAAAGCGAGCTAAATTTAGCTCGCTTTTTTTTATTCTGCCATTTAAAATTGAACGTTTTCTTTGTTTGTTATTATCGAGTCATTTTCTTAACAAAAACCACAACGAAGAGTGCAATAGTAAAACTGCCCACAAAGGCCTCAAAAGCGGCCACCAGTCTGGCTATCCCTAAAGGGGTAATATCACCGTACCCCAGTGTCGTAAAGGTGACTACACTAAAGTAGAGCGCGCTAAAAAAATCATTCAGGTTGGTTAAAAAAGAGTTGGATGGACTAAATCGGATAACTTCACCTGAAAAATTAACCCCGATACTGAAATACAAAAATGCGCAGGTTAAGATTAATACCAGTGAAAATAGAATAACGTTTAATGGCCTTTCACCATAACCGCAAAATAGATCAACGAGCTTAGAAAAAACTCGTCGGCCTGATAGCCTAGGCATGCGCATTCTGCGCATGGTGAGTTCTTTGTGAATGCAATGACCTGCTAATTCAAATAAGCCTTGGTTTTCAGCGGCTTTTCGAACATCACGGTATATCTCTTCTGCTTGTTCAAAGTTATCCCAAGCTACATCCAATTTGCCTTTTTTTTCAGCTGATTGTGCTATTTGCTCTTGTTGTAGTTGTTTGCCCATCTCCATATTATCTATTTTGGCATTATGTAACTTCATGCCAAGGAGATTGGTATTAACTAATTTAGCACAATGTAAATTAGCCTCAGACAAATTGGCTTTCATTAAAGAGCCATCATTTAATTTGATGTTAAATAGGTGGGCACCGCGCAGATTAGCTCGATAAAAATCAGAGCCTGAGAAATCAAACCCGGCTGAGCTGCCGCGATTAACTAAATTGATATCACTTAAATTAGCCCGTTTGAGTTGTAAACCTTGAGTGAGTCCACCTGACTTTGCATAGCGCTCAAGCTTATCAGTTAAGTCCATACCGGTTTTATCAAAGTTGGAGTCATGCCAGAAACAATAACCGTTCCCCATGTCTACTTCTGTACAATAAGAACCATCGGCGCTATGAAATTTACAACTGCCAAATTTTTCGTTTTGATTCATATTAAAAGTTTGGTTGTTTTATTCTATATATTAACTTTACTGTATCTTGGCGAAATTGCGAATTAACAGACTGATTTAGGTGAATATTTTTTAATTTGAGGTTTTAATTTATCGTATTTGTCGTGTTGTTTATTCGGTAATTTAATACCTTCTACAATCCGAGTGGTTTTATGAAGTAACTTAACTAGGTCGTAGTCTTCGTTTTCAAGACTATCGAGTTGTTTAATAATCGATTGTATTAAGTTTAACGCGCCACTGGTATGCATAGGTGCATATTGTAAAGCATCAACAAAAGAATCAATTGATTGCGCGTATTGACCCGCAGTATAAGCTTTAATGCCTTCAGTGTTGTGAACATTGAAAGATTCTCTATTATCTTGAGTTAATTCTTTTCTATGTTCTAGGCAAGAAGCCAAATATGGATCACCCGATTGCAATTTTTCAAGTGGTTCGATTAATTCACCCGCTTGTTCAAAATCGCCTATTTGTAAGAGTAAAGTAAAGGCATCTGGCATCATTTCAACTGGTAGTTCTGAGACAGTATCGCCATATTGTTTAACGACATTGTAAAAATGCTTTTTGGCAATAAAGTGATGACCGGTAAGCGCTTCTATCCGCGCATTGCATAAGGTAGCAAAATCATCATATTTAAAATTATTTCGAATAGCATCTTCATTTTTGCAACGTTGTATCGCTAATGACGCTTCTTGCTGGCAGCGGTTACTTGAGTTTTTATCTTCGGCGAACTCGGATGCATCCACTGCAGAACGAACATAATTTAAAACGTGTTGTTGTTTTTGATTAAATGCGCGTCGACTTAAATCTAAAATTGTTTTAGTACAATTTTTTATTACATCGTATTGCGAACATTGCCTCGCCATATCGGCTAAAAAGTATTGGCGTTTAATCGAATAAGGTGAAAGTTCACAAGCTTTAGTCACGGTGTCAAAGGCGAGTTTGGTTTTTTCTTGTTTATTATAGGCTTTAGCCAAAATATCGTACGCTTCAACATGCAGAGGTGATTCGAGGGTGACTTCATTGATGAGCTCTATTGTTTTATCATATTTCTTTTGAAAATAATAAACATGTGCTAATTGTAAAATACACCAAGTTAATCGTTTATTTTTAAGAGATGCCGTTAATATTTTTTCAGCGTCATTATATTGCTTATTTTTGCATAAAAGCTCGCTGAGTAAACGAATGCCGTAATTTTGATAACGAGAACCTATTTCGAGCAAACGACGTGATTCTGTAATCGCTTGGGTTAAATTATTTTCTTGCAGAGCGATAAAGATATCGCGATGAAATACTTTTTTAGTGTAGGACTTTTCTAAGCGTTTTTTTAATAGGTTTTGTGAGAAGGGTTTCATTAAATAATCATCTGGCTGATTTTCTAATGCGCCCAAAACCATAGGCCGATGGCTTTCACCCGTAACGATTAAAAATAAACTATCGGGTTTCATTAATTTTCGGCATTTTATTTCTTCTAATAACTGCCGTCCATTTTTACCGGTTGCCCCTAAATTATAATCAATAAAAAAGAAATCAAACTCGTTATTTTTACAAGCGCTTATTGCTGACTCACCAGAAGATACCAAAGTAACAAAGCGTGCGCCTAGACTAAGCAAAATGCCTTTAAGCATCAATTGGAATGGACGTTGATCATCAACAACTAAGATTTTTTTATCAGCTAAATGCAAGCAAAAATATCCGTGGTAATGTTTTTTAGATTGGTATTAGTATCGAATTGAAAGCAGGTATTAGCAAGTTAATACTTGCTAATACCTCTAAAGAAGTGGTGGAGGGAGCTGGATTCGAACCAGCGAAGGCGGAGCCGTCAGATTTACAGTCTGATCCCTTTGGCCACTCGGGAACCCCTCCACAAGTGCCGCGCATAATATCAAATTTTCTGGCAGTGTAAAGAGCTAATATCAAATAAATTAAAGTTTTTTGCAATTTAAGCGATATATTAATCAATATAAGTGATTTTGTTGTTAAGGCCGTCTAAATTGATGAAAAATAATACAATTGTTCATGAGTTGCACTTAGGATCAAAATTAAACACTTCACTTAAACAGAGTGACCGAGCTGATTTTAGATTATTAATGACATTATTAACTGAGCAGGCTCAAGAGTTTGCTCAGTTTCAATTAGACAAAGAAAGCATCGATCAAGAAGCACGTGATGAACTTGCCCTTAAACGCGAGTTAGGTATACAACCCACTCATCGTTTACAGGCAGATAATGGTTATTATGAAAAGGTGGGTCAAATAAGCCAAGGTTTGCATTTTGGCGGGCAAACATCAATGAATCTAGCTCGCTGCATGGTAAACGATGCGCTTAGTCAATTTAACGATGCCAAAAAAATAGAAGATAATGTTATTGATAATTGTTCGATGCACACCAGAAGACGGCTAGATATCTTAGCCAGTGAAACAATAAAAGAAACAACAAAAGAAATAACGAAAGAAACAATGAGTGAAACAGATGATTTTGATATCACTCAACCGGATATCTCTCAGCTAGGCGAGATCGCTGAACGTTCACGCGCTTTACTGTTTTAATTTGGCCTTAATGCGGCTCAAACTAAGTAATTGTTAGCTTTCTCTCACCACATTCCTTTTTCAATATTTCTTTTTCAATGTTACAGACAACACTTCTTATATTTTTTACCCGATTGGCATAAACAAAGATCATTACGATTTAACTTTATTGGCATTGAATTGGTTTCAACTTCGCCGGTCACGTAATACCAAAGTGATGCTTGTTTAACAAATTCTGATTTTTCTTTTATCCAATGAAATGTGTTATCGGGTGTTTGATACCAAGCTTGAAAAGTGACATAACCTTTATCGTCATTTTTTTGTTCATTGTGTGTATCGATAATAGTTAAAGCGATAAATTTTACGCTATCGGCAAACGATTTAATTTCACTTAACTCATTTTTGTTACGCTTGCTTTCTATCAAGGTGTCATGAATAAAAGAGTAATTTTTTACTGCATAAGCAGAGAAGCGTGATCGCATTAATTCTGATGGCAAATGCACGTGCGCATGATTTAAATGAGCAAGCTCACAACATTGAGAGAAGGGTAGTTGGCTATTACATGGGCAATACATACACGATATATCCTGTAAAATAAATGCGGTTATGCCACATTGGTCGGATCGTTAAATTGAGTTTGTCACTCAGGACTTTTTATTTGCCGTGCCTATCAGTTTTGTTAGTATTTGAGCGCACAAGCCAAATGGTTATTTTAATGAACTAACGAGTGATGTCGAGTAAAAATAAGAATGGAACTAACAAGGTGTAAAAAGAGAATGGTCGGATTGGAGAGATTCGAACTCTCGACCCCCGGCACCCCATGCCGGTGCGCTACCAAGCTGCGCTACAATCCGATAAGCGCATCATAATAAAACACACGTGTAATGCAAGCTAAACCTTTAATAAATAGAAAAAAACAACAGAAAACTACGTAACTGGTTGTTTTTTATTCACTGATTACATACTGATTACTCACCCATAATAGAGGGGGCAAAATTTCCGTGCATGCTAAGTAAAAATTTAGTGAACTCTTCACCTGGTATCGGTTTACTAAAGAAAAATCCTTGTGCTATTTGGCAGCCATGACTGGCTAAAAATTCGAGTTGCTGAATATTTTCTATCCCTTCCGCGACAATTTTAAGATCCATATTTTGCGCTAAATTAATAATGGTTTTAACAAGATTAACATCATCAATATCATCTGGAATGTTTTTAATAAAAGAACGATCTATTTTTAGAGTATTTACTGGAAAATGCTTTAAGTATGACAGGCTTGAATAACCAACCCCAAAATCATCAATACTTAATGAAAAGCCTTTTTCACGAATTAAGCGCATAAATTCTTTAGACGCGTCGATATTTTCTATAAAGACTTGTTCGGTTAACTCTAGCTCGATATCCGTTGCAGAGAGTTGATTTTTAACTTGAGCATGAATAACTTGTTCAATTAATTCAGGTTGTTGCAATTGTCGACCCGATAAATTGATCGCTATACTTAAATTATCAAAACCGAGTTTGTGCCAGCGAGCTAATTGTTGACAGGCTTCATCTAAAACCCATTCACCAATTTGTACTATTAAGCCGGTATCTTCTGCTATCGGAATAAATTTATCGGGTGGAATTAAACCTAATTCTGGATCGATCCAGCGAATGAGGGCTTCAGCACCAATACACTTACCGTTGTGTACATCGACCTTAGGTTGGTAATACAGAATAAACTCTTGACGTTCAATCGCTTTACGCAGCTTTTTGAGTAGCTCTAAACGTTCGGTAATATCTTCACTGGCATGCGGATCATAGTATTCAATGCAGTTTTTACCTTTTATTTTAGCTTGATTTAAGGCTGAATCAGCATTACGGTATAAATCGGTATAACACATACTGTGTTCATCTATAACCGCTATTCCCATCGAGCCTGATAAATACAGTTCATATCCATCAAGTACAAAGCGAGAATCAACGCCTTTTAATATTCTATTTGCATAGACTTCAATGGCATCATCGCTGATCAGTCCATCTAAGTAAACGGCAAATTCATCGCCGCCTACGCGGGCTAAAAAGCTATTATCCTTCGGTAATAGATGATTAATTCTTTGTGCAACTTTTAAGATTAATTTATCACCCGTGTTATGCCCGAGCACGTTATTCACTTCTCTGAAATTATCCAGATCGAGTAATATTAAAACACGTTTAATTTTATTGACTTCTTGATCGTTAGAGTCAGCATTTTGGGACAGCGACTGAGTAATATGCCTTTCGATTGCGCTGCGATTAAACAATTTAGTTAAGTTGTCGTACTCAACCATAAAAGCCAGCGACTCTTCTACTTTTACCCGCTCTGTGATTTCTTTTTGCAGTTCGATATTGGTTTGGATTACCTGTTTAGCTTGGTGTCGGCTTTTTGTTAATAAATAAGTCACAAAGCTCACTAAAAACGAAATTAAAATACCGCCAAATAAAATAGTCTGTGATGTTTTACGTTTGAGTTGGTTTAATTTGTATTCGGTTGGCCAAATATTAATTTGCCATTCATGTTGAAAAATAGTCACTGTGGCCGATTTTAGATGTGCTGCTTTATCGGGCTTAGAGCCATAAAATTGCAGTATTTCATGTTCAGTTTTTGTGTTAATAATATTGAGCTGATACCCATCATCAATGGTATTACGGACTATTTTAAGTAGAAATTTTTCCGGGTCGATTACGCTATCGATAAAACCTTGATTTTGATTATGTATACCGATAGGCGTAATCAAGTGTAAATAATCTTCATTATGCTTAATTGGAAAATTGCTTGATGTTTGCTTACCGTATAAACGGCTTGCATCCAATGTCATTGCTATTTCGGGGTATTGTTTCAAATCAATCCCTAAGTAATGTTCGTTGGTTTGGAAAGGTTCGACCCATTTAATGACATTATTTGGGTTTATCCATAAAATCGTTTTTACAAATTTTTGAGAGTTTGTTATTTGTAAAACTTGTGTATTCCAGCTGTCGGCGGTGGGGCGACCAAAGTTAAGCCATTGTGTTGCAAGCCAGTTGTAAGTAAATACTTGGCCTGTGATTGATTGCTTGATAGCACGCTCAACTTTATGCGTTTGCAACGCTAAGCTTTGATCAATTAAATCAGCCTCTTCAACACTAAATTGTTGATGTGTAAAAACGGTTATTGAGAGCCCAACAACAAAACATATAATAGTGAGTTGAAATTTAAATAAAAATTGCATGAATTATTATCAAATGACCTTATCTAAATTAAATACCGCAGTATCATAAGTTATGAATCGTATTACCACACATTATCTCCAATTAAGGCATAAAGCCTAATTAACTATATCATGTGTGGCAAGCTCTGCCAGTTATGTCATGGTCTTTTTACAATAAAACCCGCATTGAATTAACACTTTATTAATAAATAAAACATAACCGCGAGTATTATTGTGTAAAAAACAAACAGATTTAATGTTTGTTGTTACATAAAAGATATTAAAAAGTTAATTCTTTGTCGGTTCAGGTTTTTATTCAACTCGTTTGATTGTATCATTTACTTAGAAATAGATAAGGCAATCAACAACCTAATGGTTATAAAGTGTTGTTATGTTATTTAAACACTGTTTTACCAATCTAGGTTAGTGAATTGTTGATTAACAAATTGAGGGATAAGTATGCGTAAATACATAAACACATTGGTGAGTGTGTTTTGTCTAAGTATGATAATGAATCAAACTTGGGCTATGGATAACGGACCCGAAAAATTTGCTCAATTAGATTATCTATTACGCTCGCCGAATGAAAGTAGACTTGCTAGTGGTGCCCCAGGGCCACAATATTGGCAACAACGTGCTGATTATCGAATCAAAATTAAACTGGATGATCAAAAACAACGTATTCAAGGTTATGAAACTATCACTTACCACAACTTATCACCACATAACTTAAAGTATATTTGGCTTCAGTTAGATCAAAACCGTTTCAAACCTAATTCAGATGATATGTTGACTAAAACGGCGCCTAATTTTGACAAATTTCCTTATAAATCACTTTCTGTTTTATTGGCCCGACACGATTTTTTAGGCGGCTATGATATTACTGAAGTCTCAAATAAAGCAGGTCAATTAGAATACACCCTTAATAAAACGCTGATGCGAATCGAATTGCCTAAGCCGTTACAGCCTTTTGAAACGTTCTCATTTAATATTGGTTGGCAACATAATATCAATGATGCCACGTTGTGGGGGCGAGGTGGTTATGAATATTTTAAAAAAGAAGATAATTATATCTATGAAATTGCGCAGTTTTACCCACGTGTTGTCGCTTATACCGATTATGATGGGTGGCATAATAAACAATTTTTAGGCAATGGCGAGTTCACTCTTGAACTCGGAGATTACCATGTTGAGATCACCGTACCCAGCGATCATATTGTTGCCGCGACGGGTGAATTACAGAATGTACGGCAGGTTTTAACTAAAAAACAATTAAAACGTTTTGTACAAGCTAAAAAAGCTAAAAAGCCTATTTTTATTGTAACCCCAGATGAAGCGTTACAAAATCAAACTAAAAAAAGTAAACAACAAAAAACATGGATTTTTAACGCGACTAATGTGCGTGATTTTGCTTGGGCAAGTTCACGAAAATTTATCTGGGACGGCATGGGGGTTAAAAGTGGTAAAGACACCGTATTAGCGATGTCTTTTTATCCAAATGAAGCGGAGCCGCTGTGGAGCCAATATTCAACGCACGCAATTGCGCATACGATTGATGTATTTTCTCGTTATACATTCGATTATCCGTATCCTGTCGCAATCTCGGTAAATGGTGCGGTTGGTGGCATGGAATACCCAATGATTAGTTTTAACAAACCACGACCCTACGCTGACAAAACTTATTGGGATGTTAAACAACCTAAAATGCATGATACATGGGCTCGAAGTAAATACGGTTTAATTTCGGTGATTATTCATGAAGTTGGACATAATTATTTTCCGATGATCATTAATTCAGATGAACGGCAATGGACTTGGATGGATGAAGGGCTTACTACCTTTTTGCAGTTTGTTGCTGAGCAAGAATGGGAACCCAATTATCCTTCACGTCGCGGCGAACCTAAAAAAATAACTCACTACATGTCGAGCAGTCGAGTTACTCCAATTATGACGAATTCAGAATCAATTTATCAATTTGGAAATAACGCCTACGGTAAACCCGCAACGGCACTTAACATATTACGCGAGAGTATTTTAGGTCGAGAACTGTTTGATTATGCATTTCGTGAGTATGCCGAGCGATGGAAGTTTAAACGTCCAACGCCAGCTGATTTTTTCAGAACAATGGAAGATGCATCTGGAGTTGATCTCGATTGGTTTTGGCGTGGATGGTTTTACAGCACAGATCATGTTGATATCGCTATTGAAAGTGTTAGTGAATATACCTTAAATACGCAGCAACCTGACATTGAGCAAGGCCGAGCAAGAGCCACAAAAGCCGAATCAGCCAAAACACGCAGCCAATTAAATAATGTTGATAACAAAATGCGGGTGGATGCGTTCCCTGAACTCAAAGATTTTTATACCGAATTTGATGAGTTTGCGGTCACCCCTTATGATTATGCGCAATATGAATCATTAATTAAAAGTTTAGAAGATAAAGAACGTGTTTTATTAAATATTGAAAAGCACTTTTATGCCGTTGATTTTAAAAATATCGGTGGTTTAGTGATGCCATTACCGTTAAAAATAACTTACCAAGATCAGCAAGTTGAGTCATATATGATCCCCGCTGAAATTTGGCGTTATGATGCCAGCAAAGTCACTAAATTATTCATAACGGATCAGCCCATCATTAGTATCGAATTTGATCCACATCTAGAAACCGCTGATACCGATGTGAGTAATAATGCATGGCCACATAAAGTGACTAAACACAAATTTGAATTATTTAAATATTCGAATCAACCTAATCATATGCAACGTATTGAAAAATAAATAACGAATTATATGCGCATCATGAATAAAGGCGGTTAAGTGAAAAAAATAAAGATTGGTTTAATGTGTTTGTTGATGGGCTTAACTTACATCGTAAAAGCGCATCCGCAACATGCTAGTTATGCTGAAATCTCGTTTAGTGATGATAATAAACATATACAAGTGGCACTGAGAGTCATCCCCGAAGATATAGAAAACGCAATTAGCCAACTTGAACAACAAACTTTTGTTTTAAAAGGCGATGAAACAACGGATACATATTTGCTTAATTACCTTAAACAATCTTTTTTATTAACCAATGAATACAAACAAAAACTGGCATTAAGCTGGTTAGGTAAAGAAGTTAAATACGAAGGCGCGTGGCTGTACTTTACGGCGGCGTTAAAAGATGCCAGTACGGTTTATCTACAAAATAATGTATTAATACGCTGGCAGCCCGCTTATATCAATCATGTCAAATTAATACATGCTGCAGATCATTCACTGGTCTTTACACGTAAAAAACTGAAACAAAAAATTTGGCCATTGCCCTGATTTATAGCGACGTGCTTATTGAGCATTTAAATAAATTAAGGCAATATCTGTCATCAAATTTTAACTATTAAATAACCAAGCTCGAACACTTAAAACAGCATAGTGTGTTAATGTTTTTCTCACTTATATTTATATACAAGTTTTGTTTGAGTGATCTATTTATTCTCTTATTTAAAAGCTAGCTAAGCTCATGACACTACATGAGCTTAATAAAAGGAAATATAATGAAACCAAGTGTTAAACCGGCTAATCCGAATTTTTCTTCTGGCCCTTGTACCAAACGCCCCGGTTATGATTTATCGGCATTAAGCACTTTAAGCTTAGGTCGCTCACATCGTAGTTCAATTGGTAAGCAACAATTGAAATTGGCAATTGATGAAACGATCCGCCTGCTTAACTTACCTGAAGGTTATAAAGTTGGCATTGTGCCTGGTTCAGATACTGGTGCGATGGAGATGGCAATGTGGTCTTTGCTTGGTCCGCGTGGCGTTGATATTTTTGCTTGGGAATCATTTGGTTCAGGTTGGGCAACCGATGTAGTCAAACAATTAAAATTAGATGATGTTAATAGCTACACTGGTGAATATGGTGAGTTGCCTGATTTTAGTCAAGCCGACCCGCAAAACGATACTATTTTCACTTGGAATGGTACAACGTCTGGCGTTAAAGTAGAAAATGCTGACTGGATCAGTGCTGATCGTGAAGGTTTAACCATTTGTGATGCAACGAGTGCCGTATTTGCGATGGATATGGAGTGGGATAAAATTGATGTAGCGACGTTTAGTTGGCAAAAAGTTTTAGGTGGCGAAGGTGCTCACGGTGTTTTAATTTTAAGTCCAAGAGCAGTAGAGCGTTTAGAATCTTATACGCCGGCTTGGCCAATGCCTAAAATATTTCGTTTAACAAAAGGCGGAAAATTAATAGACGGTATTTTTAAAGGTGAAACAATTAATACACCTTCAATGTTATGCGTAGAAGATTATTTAGATGCATTAGCTTGGGTTGATAAAATAGGTGGTTTAACGGCGGCGGTTGAAAAAAGTGCTGCAAATTTAGCGGTTTTTAATCAATTTGTAGCTGACAATGATTGGATTGACTTTTTAGCGAAACGTCCTGAAATTTGTTCAAATACCAGTGTTTGTTTTGTTTTAAAAGCCGAAGCGGCTCAAGTTAAAGCGATGATTAAATTACTTGATACCGAGCAAGTTGCCTTTGATATTGGCGCTTATCGCGATGCGCCGGCAGGCTTACGCGTTTGGTGTGGTGCTACGGTTGAGCAAGCGGATATTGAAGCGTTATTACCTTGGTTAACTTGGGCTTATAACGAAGTTGTAAACGCAGCATAATAAAATAAAAACGGGAATTTATTTCCCGTTTTTTTATACCTTAATAAAAAGTATTCAATTATAAAACAACAAGTAAAAATTCATTATAAAAAATAATAAAAGTCGTAAGGATTAGCACTAATGAAAACAATAAAAACCTATAACAACATATCAGAACGCGGTTTAGCCCATTTCCCAAAAGAAACGTATACCGTCGCTGCAGATATTGAATCACCTGATGCCATATTATTAAGAAGTCATAAATTACATAACGAGGTATTGCCTGATTCGGTTTTAGCTATTGCCAGAGCCGGTGCGGGTGTTAATAATATTCCTGTTGGTGATTATACCCCTCAGGGGATTGTTGTGTTTAATACCCCTGGCGCAAATGCAAATGCAGTCAAAGAGCTTGTTCTTGCTAGTTTGCTGTTAAGTTCACGAGGTATTACCCAGAGCATGCGTTATGTAGACTCATTAGAAAACGAGAAAGATGCCGCGTTATTGCATAAAAAAGTTGAAGCCGGTAAAAAACAATATGGTGGATGTGAATTAGAAGGTAAAACATTAGGTGTTGTCGGCTTAGGTGCCATTGGGGCAAAAGTCGCTAATTTAGCCTTGGAACTCGGAATGAAAGTTATTGGTTTTGATCCAAAGTTAAGCGTAGAAGCCGCTTGGCGTTTATCAAGCCAAGTTAAAAAAGCGGATAATTTAAACTCTCTATTAGCTAACTCTGATTACATCACATTACATGTTCCTGTTGTTGATTCAACGTTTGAATTTTTGAATGATGAGACATTTGCGTTAATGAAACCGGGCGCAAACTTAATCAATTTAGCTCGTGGCGAATTAGTCAAAGAGTCCTCTGTTATAAAGGCATTAGATTCGGGGCAATTAAAGACCTATGTTGCTGATTTTCCAAGTGAGGCATTAATCAAACACGATAGCGCTATTTTATTCCCGCATTTGGGCGCAAGCACTAAAGAAGCTGAAGAAAATTGCGCAATTATGGGCGCTCAACAACTCGTTGATTTTCTTGAAAACGGTAATATTATTAATTCGGTTAACTTTCCGACGATCACGATGGAACGCACAACAGGCTACCGTATCACTTTTGCTAATGATAACGTCCCTAAAGTGTTAGGCACGGTACTGAATGTGTTATCCGACTTAAATATCAACGTTTTGGATTTAGTTAACAAGAGCCGAGACGACATTGCTTATACCATTTTAGATATTGAGCAAGAGCCTACCGAAGCGTTATTAAATGCAGTCTCGAATGTTGAACATGTGTTTCACGTTAGGCATGTTTAATTAAATTTTATATTATGACTTAGCTGTGAATTCTGAGCAAAAATACCCAATCTATTTGGGTATTTTTTACCTTTTAACGCCCAATAAAACAATGAATACAAAACTAACCGCTTAACTATATTCATCCTCACATATTTTACATTTTTATTCACAACGCCTTATTCTCGATAAACTACACTTTGATCCAACCCTGTTATCTTTTTACTGCGTCACAAAAAACAGCTTTAATTGTATTTAAATTAGGCTGCAGTTGGTTGTTATTTAATATCGCTGCTATAGTTTTTGAATGGTTTATTGATTCAATTATTATTAATTTATTTATCGTATTTCGTCTCACTTTGGGTGTTGACTAAATGACGATGAAAAAATAGGAAATTGGCATGGCAAGCTCAAATGGCAGTGGTAAATCAAAGAAAAAAATATCAACTAAAATTGAACAATTAGAAGATAGAATCGCTCCTGGTGGGATAGCTGGGATCGCGGGTGATTTAGGCGTGGGAGACACTACATCTCCACCAGAAGACAGTGAGCCACCGACTAATGAAGCTCTGCCACCAGAAAGCAATGATCTATCTGGAAACGAGCCACCACCGCCGCCACCAGGAGGTGAATTAAGTGGCGCTGAAACATTACCGCCGTTAGATGGCGGTGAGCAGCCATCAGAAGAATTAGGTGATGAACCACCGCTGCCACCGGAAACTGAAGACCTCACAGTACAGCCTGAGAATGGTGAATTAAGCGGTGCTAATACATTACCCCCATTAGATGCTAATGAACCGCCTCCACCACCACCGTCAGAAGGTGATGAACCGCCACCGTCTCCACCTGGAGGTGAATTAAGTGGCGCTGAAACATTACCGCCGTTAGATGGCGGTGAGCAGCCATCAGAAGAATTAGCTGATGAACCTCCGATACCTCTGGAAGGTGACGAACCGCCTCCGCCACCTCCAGAAGGTGAATTAAGTGGAGCAGAGACATTGCCGTCATTGGACGGTAATGAGCCACCACCGTCACCAGAGGGGGTTGTAATTGGTGGCGATGAAACGCCTCCCGCACCAGCGTTTGAAATAGAGAACAATGAACTTTCAGAAGATAATAATGATTCTGGCAGTGTGGAATACGAAGATGGCCGAGTTGAGACTTGGGCAGCTGATGGTTCGGGTAGCATGACTTATCCTGATGGTGCTAGTGAGACTTGGGCAGCTGATGGTTCGGGAAGTTACACGGATGCGGATGGTGGCCATGGCGAATGGGATGGTCAAGGTAATGGTACTTATACGAGTGCAGATGGTACGGTCTCGACGCAAAGTGCAGACGGCTCTTACAGTACGGTTTATCCTGATGGAACTACCGAAACCTACAGTGCGGATGGTACTTATACTGTAACTGATGCGGATGGCAATACCGTCAACCCAGATGGTTCAATCTCGGCAACGGATGATTACGGCAATACGATCACGACTCATCCTGATGGTATGGTCGAGACGCAATACGCAGATGGGTCAAGTGATTCATTTAAAGCGGATGGGTCTTATGAATACCATGGTGCGGATGGAACCGAGTATCAATACAATGCCGATGGCAGTGGTGGTTACTCGTATCCGGATGGCTCTAATGCGAATTGGGATGCGCAGGGTAATGGCAATTATTACAATGCTGACGGTTCTAATGGTTGGTGGGATTCGCAAGGCAATGGCGCTTATAATAATGCTGATGGCAGTTATGGTTATTACAGCGCGGATGGCAGTTATGGCTACGGCGATGCTGAAGGCAATGGTGCTTATTATAATGCAGATGGTTCGAGTGGCGTGTGGGCGGCTGATGGTTCGGGAAGTTACACGGATGCGGATGGTGGCCATGGTGAATGGGATGGTCAAGGTAATGGTACTTATACGAGTGCAGATGGTACGGTCTCGACGCAAAGTGCAGACGGCTCTTACAGTACTGTTTATCCTGATGGCACCACCGAAACCTACAGTGCGGATGGCACTTATACGGTAACTGATGCGGATGGCAATACCGTCAACCCAGATGGTTCAATCTCGGCAACAGATGATTACGGCAATACGATCACGACTCATCCTGATGGTATGGTCGAAACACAATACGCAGATGGGTCAAGTGATTCATTTAAAGCGGATGGGTCTTATGAATACCATGGCGCGGATGGAACCGAGTATCAATACAATGCCGATGGAAGTGGTGGTTACTCGTATCCGGATGGCTCTAATGCGAATTGGGATGCGCAGGGTAATGGCAGTTATTCCAATGCTGACGGTTCTAATGGTTGGTGGGATTCACAAGGCAATGGCGCTTATAATAATGCTGATGGTAGTTATGGTTATTACAACGCTGATGGCAGTTATGGCTACGGCGATGCTGAAGGCTATGGTGCTTATTATAATGCAGATGGTTCGAGTGGTGAGTGGGCGGCTGATGGTTCGGGAAGTTACACGGATGCGGATGGCGGCCATGGTGAATGGGATGGCCAAGGTAATGGTACTTATACGAGTGCAGATGGTACGGTCTCGACGCAAAGTGCAGACGGCTCTTACAGTATTGCTTATCCGGATGGCACCATCGAAACCTACAGTGCGGATGGCACTTATACGGTAACTGATGCGGATGGCAATACCGTCAACCC
>NZ_QMED01000082.1 GCF_003286125.1 Algibacillus agarilyticus | reverse complement strand
TCACACTGACCGTTTGTGTCAAGCTTTCACCTGAATCCGCATCCGTCACCGTGTAGGTGAAAGAATCTGAGCCCGTGTAGTTACTGTTTGGCGTGTAGCTGAACGTACCATCGGTATTAACCGTCACCGTGCCATGACTTGGATCGCTTGCTTTAGCAAAGCTTAATGTACCACCCGAAGTCGTACTGTCATTACCGGCCACTGAGCCGTTTAATACCGTATCTTCGGTTGCATTGAAGCTATCATCCGCAGCGGTTAAATCCGTTACGGCGGCGACTGTCACACTCACGGTTTGCGTCAAGCTTTCGCCTGAACCCGCATCGGTTACGGTATACGTAAAGCTGTCATTGCCGGTGTAGTTACTGTTTGGCGTGTAGCTGAACGTACCGTCGGTATTAACCGTCACAGTGCCATGACTTGGTTCGCTTGCTTTCACAAAGCTTAATGTGCCACCTGAGGTGGTGCTGTCATTACCGGCAACACTGCCGTTTAACACCGTATCTTCGGTTGCATTGAAGCTATCATCCGCAGCGGTTAAATCCGTTACAGCCCCTACT
>NZ_QMED01000081.1 GCF_003286125.1 Algibacillus agarilyticus | reverse complement strand
AAATATATTTCGATATGACATAACCAATATTTAAAATAGTTTACTTTCCGGGGACGAAGTTTGTAGCGTAGGACCAGGCGTTGTTGGCAACAGGGTCAGCAAGGTGGTCAGCAAGGTTTTCCAAAGGCCCCTTTCCGGTCACAATGGCTTGAACAAAGAATCCAAACATAGAGAACATAGCTAGTCTTCCATTTTTAAGCTCCTTCACTTTCAACTCAGCAAAAGCCTCTGGGTCATCAGCAAGGCCCAATGGGTCGAAGCTGCCACCAGGGTAAAGTGGGTCAACAACCTCACCCAATGGCCCACCAGCAATTCTGTAACCCTCAACTGCACCCATCAAGATCACTTGGGTAGCCCAAATGGCCAAGATGCTCTGGGCATGGACCAAACTTGGGTTTCCCAAGTAGTCAAGACCACCTTCGCTAAAGATTTGGGCACCAGCCTTGAACCATACAGCTTCACCGAACTTGACACCGTTACGGGCCAAAAGCTCTGGGAAGACACATCCAAGAGCTCCAAGCATGGCCCATCTGGAGTGGATGACCTCAAGTTCACGGTTCTTGGCGAATGTCTCGGGGTCAGCTGAAAGCCCAGCAGTGTCCCATCCGTAGTCACCGGGGAATTCACCAGTGAGGTATGATGGAGCCTCACCAGAGAATGGGCCTAGGTACTTGACACGGTCTGGGCCGTACCATGGGCTTCCTGATGGTGCAAC
>NZ_QMED01000008.1 GCF_003286125.1 Algibacillus agarilyticus | reverse complement strand
TAGCACACTGTCAGGCACTTATTAAGATGAAGCCCAGTTTTATGACTGGGCTTTGTTGTATCTACTACTTTCTTCTGCGTTTTAAACGCCAAGTAGTGAACCGTTTATGCCTGACGGCAATAGCATTATGGTCCCACCTGATCCCATCTCGAACTCAGTAGTGAAACATAATAGCGGCGATGGTAGTGTGGGAGTTCCCATGTGAGAGTAGCACACTGTCAGGCACTTATTAAGATGAAGCCCAGTTTATGACTGGGCTTTGTTGTATCTGGCGCTTGGGTTTAGCTAATCTCTCAGAATGCATCCAGCGTTTTTTGAACAAGGCGTCGGTGTACTTCAGGCAACCTGCCTTTCGCTAAAGCCAGCAAATCTATTCAAAAGTATTCCAGACATTTTTGCGTAGGAATGGTTGTTCCCTTTCAAATACCGATAACACAGGTCAAAAGCCCTTGGGGCGTTCTTTTCAGGCGAGTTTTAAATGCGCTTACTCTGTGTTGCTCGAACTCGAAAGAGCACCAATATTCTTTAATTCAAGCACCTTGATTAAGCGCATTTCATATGTAGGATCTTAAGAAAAAAAGAGGTGTCTTCATGTTCAATTTGTGANCGGCGATGGTAGTGTGGGAGTTCCCATGTGAGAGTAGCACACTGTCAGGCACTTATTAAGATGAAGCCCAGTTTATGACTGGGCTTTGTTGTATCTGGCGCTTGGGTTTAGCTGATCTCTCAGCATGCATCCAGCGGTTTTTGAACAAGGCGTCGGTGTGTAGGAATGGTTGTTCCCTTTCAAATACCGATAACGCGGGTCAAAAGCCGCTGGGGCATTCCTTTCAGGCGAGTTTTAAATGGGCTTACTCTGTGTTGCTCGACCTCAAAAGAGCACCGCTATTCTTTCATTTAAGCGCATTTAAACGCTCGCTGAGTGGGCACTTATTATTACGGATTGGTATTAGCAGTATCATATTTCCTTGATGGAAAAAATAGAGCCGAAATCGCTAGAATATTAAAAGTGAGTAGGCGCTCAGTCAACGACTGGGTTTCTAATTACCTAGCATCAGGCTTAAAAGGCTTGGAGACTAAAAAGCAGAAAGGTCGCGAACCTTACCTATCAGAGCAACAACAACAACAGCTTCGTGAGTTTATTACTGAAAGTAGTCAGTCTGATTGCGGTGGTCGGTTAATTGGCGCTGATATTCATGCCTATATAGTTGAGCATTTTGACATTAATTATCACAGTAACTCTATTTATCGTTTATTGAATTCATTAGGGTTCAGTTGGATAACGTCGCGCTCTCGCCACCCTAAGCATCAGTAGACGCTCAAGAAGCGTTTAAAAAAACTCATATTGGAAGTGATCAAAAAACTCCAGGTCACCTACCACTTGAACGTGTTGATATCTGGTTTCAGGATGAAGCTCGATTCGGCCAGAAAAATACCACAACACGTTTATGGGCACCTAAAGGCACTGTCGAAGCATATACAGTCCTTGGAATGCATTTGTTGAAGACACAAAAATGTTATTTAAATATGCACAAGAAGCTGGGCTAAAGTAAGCAGAGATTAAAGAGGATTGGTTTAAAAAAGGTGAGCAAACGTTAGCGGGTTAATTTTTGCAGGAATTAGAGAAATTCAATTTTATTATTTCAATTAGCTTTAGATTTATAGCCCTAAATAAATCAAGATAATCAGCGTTTACCAAGGTATTTTTTCAAGTATTTAAGATGTTACTATTTGGCTAAAAATATCGTGAGTGTTTACTGATAGATGTTAAACCGGATAGATTTAGGAACCGTAAAATGAACAAAATAAACGCCAAATTTATTTTAGAGAATATTTAGCTCAAGAAGCAATCGCTGCTGTGCCAATTAACGTCTATACTAAAGTTCAGTAATTACATGATGTAGTTACTTAACCATTTGGTGAGCAAGATTCATTTAATAATTATGCGAAGCCCGAACCTAATTGGGCTCAAGAGTTGGAAATATCATGCAGCAGTTAACTTACTCAATTCTTGAGTGTGCGGAAACGCCGGATCATTGGATAGTTGAATGTACTATGTCTTATATTCCTGATTGGGAAGTTTGTCAGCAAGACATTAGTGATTGGCTTTTATCTTTAGGATTTATTATAAAAGAGTTCAGCTTGGGTGCTGATCGATTTTCTTGGCGACTCGATTTAGCTGGCTTAATTTGCATGTTTCATGTTGAATTTTTAACTGAAACATTTTGGTTTGATTGCGATGATGCAATAACAAGAGACACTATTGTATTAGGGCTTGTTAATTAATTGCATTCGAATGACATCCATTTTATTAATTAATACGCGTGATATGATGTGGCGTTTTCCGCATTATTATAATTAAATCATTATTTAGGCTGTTTATGAGAATTAGTTCGTTTGCGTCAATATTATTAGTGAGTTGTATATTGCTCTTTATGAGTTTTATAACTAATAGTTATGCATCTAACTCTCTTGATTTGATCGGTAATGAAACTAAGATAAAAATGGGACAATTTCTTAGTTATGTCGAGGCCGATAGTGATTTATCAATAGAGCAGCTTTTGCAGAACCATCGCTCAATTGATTGGCATGCTAATACTCGGCAATCTCCTTCTTTTTATAGTACAGATCAAGCTTGCTGGCTCAAATTTAAATTAAACAATTTAAATGATAAGTCAAATGAATATTTTCTCGCGATTGATTTTCCTCTACTTGATGAAGTTGAAGTATACGTTGTTGATCCTCTTGCTAACGTTAGCCAACAGATCGGTCGTTCTGGTTTGTCCCAGCCTGTATATGAACGTGATATACAGCATCGTAGTTTCGTGTTTCCTTTGATGATAGAGCCTGAAACACAGGTTGATATTTACCTCAGAATTAAAAACGATGGTTTTACTCAACTTCCTATTACGTTGTGGACGCCTAGCACATTTTATCAACTTGAATCGCTCGCTATCGGCTTAATAGCGGCCTTACTGGGCGTTATTTTAGCGATTAGTGTTTATTCTATTTTTGTTTATAATGCCGTAAAAGATAAAACCTTCCTTTATTATTCATTATATGCCCTTTGCTTTTTTGGTTTTTATGTCAGTTTAAAAGGCTTTGGCTTGCAATTTTTCTGGGACGACCAACCTAACCTGAGTCAAAGTTTGTTTATTGTTTTTATGGGCTTTGCTTTAGCATTTTTAGGTTTATTTAATATTTCGTTTCTGAAAATTCAGTCTCATAGTTATTACGCCTACCGTCTCTTTAGAATTCTGATCTTTAGTTGTTTTTCATTAATTTTAGTTCCTTTTATATTTCCGCATATTGTCGGTATTGTTATCGGCATGAGTTTAGCGCTAATTATTTCGTTATCGACTTTGTACGTTGGCTACCGCGCTTATCAACATAAACTAGAAGGCAGTGGCCGATTTTTAATGAGTTGGATATGTTTTGCGATTGGTATTTTTATTATTATATTAAATCGTAGTGGTGTCATTGATCGGACTATATTCACTGAATTTGGTTTGGTTATAGGGCAAATCGTCAGTTTTGTGATTTTATTCCATGCTTTAATGGGAAGAATTAAATTAGCACAAAGTCAAAGTGTGGCCGCACAAGATAAAGCGATGAGCCACTATCAAATGTTTCATGATATATACCAACATGCTGTTGAGGCGCATTATACAACCACTGAAGATGGACGTATTGTTCGAGGCAATCAGGCTTTTGTTGATTTATTAAAGTTTGAAACAATTGAAAATTTACTATCTGAACAAACTAATATGGCACACTTTTATTTAGATGTTAAAGATCGCCAACAGCTCGTTCGCAAAGCTAAAGAGTTAGGGCGGATGATTGGCTATCATGCACAGTGGCGCAGAAAAGATGGGCGTAATATTTGGGTTTCTATTAATTTACGGTATCAAGCTGATACGATTGATGGCAACGTATTAATTGGTTCTATTATTGATATAACCGAAAGTAAAAAAGCGGAAAAGCAACTTGAGTTTATGGCAACTCATGATGCTTTAACGGGTTTGTATAATCGTAGAGAATTTGAAAAACGCCTTAATGATGCCTTGTTTGAGTGCAATGATGAAGTAAGTCACACCTTACTGTATATGGATTTAGACCAATTTAAAGTCGTGAACGATACTTGTGGTCATAAAGCGGGTGATATTTTATTACGCCAGTTAACCGAAGAAATGCGCGATATAATCGAAGGTAAAGGAACTCTAGCTCGTTTAGGTGGCGATGAATTTGGCGTGTTGTTAATGGATTGTACCGGCGATGAAGCTTTTGTTCTGGCTTATCAAGTTAAGCAATCTGTGCAAGAGTTTCGCTTTGTATGGGATAGTCGAGTTTTCACGGTTGGTGTGAGCATTGGCATGGTTGAAGTGAATGAAAAAATACAATCTATTGATGAAGTTTTAAGCATTGCAGATACCGCCTGTTTTACTGCTAAAGAACAGGGGCGTAACCGGATCCATACCTATACCGAATTAGATAAAGATGTTAAGCGCCATCATGCCGAAATGGAACAAGTCACACAAATTAATAAGGCTTTAGAAGAAGATCGCTTCTTTCTCGAATTTCAAATCATTATGCCTATTAAAGTGCACGAAAAATTGCATTATGAGTTACTCATTCGTATGCAAGGTGAAAATGGCGAGCGTATTCCACCCGGTTTATTTTTGCCCGCTGCGGAACGATATAACTTAATGGCACAAATCGATCAATGGGTTATTAATCATTACTTTAATTGGTTAAGTGAACATCCTGATCACATGCAAAATTTAAGTAAGTGTGCGATTAATCTTTCGGGTCCTTCGCTTGGTAATGAAGATATGCGGTTATATATTTTAAATGCATTTGAACAATATAAGATCCCTTATAATAAAATTTGTTTTGAGATCACCGAAAGCTTAGCTATTACTCAATTAGATAAAACACTTGGTTTTATTAAAACGTTTAGAAATTTAGGTTGCCATTTTTCATTGGATGATTTTGGTAGTGGTTTTTCATCTTATGGTTATTTAAAAAACTTGCCGGTTGATTATTTAAAAATTGATGGTGCATTTGTGAAAGACATGCTCGTTGATCCAATCGATTGCGCAATGGTTAAATCTATTAATGAAGTCGCTAAAGCTATTGGTATGTCAACTATTGCAGAGTTTGTTGAATCAGAAGAAATTTTACTACAATTGCAGGAAATAGGGGTTGATTATGCACAAGGCTACTTTGTTAATAAACCTAAGCCATTAGCGGAACTGCTCGACATTTCGATACCTGAGATCAAATAATCGCTATATCTCAGTGACTTGGGGGTATATGATTACTTTACAATTTGTAATATCGGCACTAGGCTAAGAGCTAAATTCGATTTAAGTTCATACTTTTTAGTTTTAATATCTGATGATTTAACTCACTATGAGCTTACATTCTACTGACAAATAGATGGTTGTAATTTATAAACTTTAGTCTAATTATATGTTTATATTATTCAATCTATGTGTATAAGACTCATTACAGTAAGCTAAAAATAATATGAAAAATACAGCTGCATTCACTTACTTCACTTTTATCTCTCGCATTATTCTCTTCATATATTGTGTATTTAATACGGCGAACTTACAGGCTGCTGATATTCAATGGAAACACAGTATTGATGAGCGTTGGCAACAGTCGGCGCAGCAAAGTTTAAAAGTTAATAGTGTAGATAAACTTGAATTATCTATTGCGCCAGCCCCCGATATTTTATACCTGGTTATTGAAAACCCTAGAGTTAAATTGACAATTGATCAACGAGTCGAATATGTTGCGAATATGTTCGGGCAAGTTATTAAACTACAGCCAAATACCGCTTACCATTTTCAGCTTACAGCTCCTTATACTGCTTATACTACAGTTGAGTTATTGAATGCTGAACAACTTGTGAGCCAACAACAGCATGAAGCTTGGATCTGGGGTGTAATTTGTAGTGTATTGGTTGTGTTAGCTATGTACGCCATTATTAGTGGTAATTGGTGGCAGCAAACCATGCACTACTGGTTTTTAGGCCTTGTAATTGCTGCTCTTAGTTTTATCTCAATTCATTCGGGTATGATCCAAAATTGGCTTAAATTACCTAATGCTGTCTTGAGTAGTGGTTTGTACCATTTTTCGATGGTGTTAATGACATTATGTTTTGTTGGTATAACCAAAAGCGTATTAACGTTTAAATGTGCAACTCGCGCTTTTCGGCAGTTATTTAATATTGTGATCTCATTGTTAGCGGTTGTTTCGTTAGCTTGTTTATTTGTGCCATTACCATTTGGTTATTATTTGGCATTGAGTTTTGCGTTACTTAGCGCTTTGATTTGTACTTATAGCAGTTTAGTCGCAAAACCAGATAAAAAATCGGGTTCATCGCAGCGAGGGTATACTGGTAGTTGGGTTATTTTTTCAATCATGCTAGGGGCTATTTTAATCTCTAGTGTTTTACCGTTAAGTGCTAATTTTAATTATTTGTTACCTGCGGTCATTACATTACATATATTTACGATGGCTTTGATTTTAGCTGAACGGCAAGTGGGAATGCTAAAACAAACATTATCGGTTGTTAATCACCGCCGTAAACAAGGCTCTTCTCTACAGTATGCGGCTTTACACGATAAGTTAACCGGTTTGCCCAATCAGCTAGCGCTTGAAACTTATTTTATGCAAGTCATAAAAAAGCACAATTCGTCCAAGTATGCGCTTGTCTTACTTAAATTGAAAAACTTTGAAACCTTAAATCATAATTTAGGTTATTCGACAGGTGATATGGTCATTGTGCAAATGGCTCGCCGTTTAAACCGATTATTGGCCGAGCGAGCAGAAGTGGTGCCTCTTGCTTCAAATGGAACAGATGAGCAATTATGTTTAGCCGCGTTGAGTGGGGTTACCTATGCATTTGTTTTAGACGTAACAGAGCAAAAACATGTACTCGAATATTTAGCGCTAGAATTACGCCAGCAGTTACCCGATCCAATCGCGTTAGATGCGTTAGTCATTGAGAATGATATTTCAATGGGCGCTGCTTATTTTCCTGCCGATGGTGATAATTTTGATACATTACTTAACTCAGCCCATACGGCACTTGAATTTGGCGTAGTCAATAATCAACTACTGTCGGAATTTACGCCTGATCAGGAGCCTATTTCGATTGAACAAAGAGAGTTAGCGGCAGAGTTAAAAGAAGCGCTTAAGCAAGATCAATTACAATTGATGATTCAGCCTGTGGTTGAAATTAATTATAAAAAAATTGTCGCTGGTGAAATTCTAATCCGCTGGCGGCACCCTGAAAAAGGCTTGATCCAACCCAATGACTTCATTCATTTGGCTGAAAAAACCGGTGCTATTTATGGAATAACACGTTGGGTTATTAAATCTGCGGTTGAAGCTTTAGTTGATTGGCGTAAACAATCGATTGATGCTCAGGTCTCGGTAAATATTTCTAATCGAGATTTACTCCAACATGAACTTATTGATTACATTGCTGATTTACTCAAACAACACGATATTCCTGCTAATAAATTAGTGTTAGAAATTAATGAAAACGCTTTAACATCAGACACGTTACAAGCACATGATGCTTTGTTACGTTTACATAAGTTGGGTGTACACACCGTTATTGATGATTTTGGCACGGGTATAACATCATTAAGTTTGATTAGAAAGCTACCGCTAAATGGTGTGAAAATAGATCGTGCATTTGTGCAAAGTTTAATGGAAGGTGAAACGGCAAAAACCATTGTTAATACGGTTATTGATATAGGACGTAATCTCGAACTAGATGTCATTGCCGAGGGCGTGGAAGATCTTGAATTAGAGGATAAGTTACGTCGTATGGGTTGTAACTTAACGCAAGGCTTTTTGTATTCAAAGCCTTTTGCTTTAGAAGGGTTTGTGAGTTGGGTGCAGCAGTGGGAAAAAAGCCGCTCTAGTACAAATAATATGGCAAAAAAGAATAACCAAGAAACGGATATAAGCACTGATCTCCAGAATGATTAATTGGGTCTGAGTGGAAATGTGCAGCTTATAAAAAAGCCTGATTTATCATCAGGCTTTTTTAATGGATAGAAAGATAAAATGGATAAAATTACTTATCGTCTAAGTCGTTTAAGCCGTCTTCATCATCACTGTCATCGGGGAGCGCTAAAACTTCTGGAGATAAAACAACACCTGTTGAATCTGCATAAATAATATCTTCAGGTAAAAAAGTAACGCCCGCAAAATTCACCGGTATATTTTCTTCGCCATGCAGATCATCATCTGCACCAACGGGAATCGAAACGAGTGCCATAATACCAATATCCATTTCTTCAAGTAAATCGACATCACGTACGGCTCCGTAACAAATAATGCCGCTCCAGTTATTATAAACGGCTAAGTTAGCGAGTTCAGCATCAATTAAAGCGCGTCTCATTGAGGCGCCACCATCAATTAATAAAACTTGGCCTTCACCATCTTGTTCTAATACTTGCTTAATTAAACCGTTGTTTTCAAAGCATTTAATGGTGGCTATTGGGCCCGAAAAAGAAGCGATAGCGCCATAATGACTAAAAATAGGTTCAACAACGTCGATCATATCGGTATATAAGTCACAAATTTCAGAGGTACTGTATTCCATAAAGTTTTATCCCGTTTCTTTTTATGTCTTCAGTATATAGAAAGCCTAACGACTGTCTAGCTCACATTGATGATTTTACGGTTAACAAGTAGGCGAATGATTAAATCAATAACGAACTAACTCCTTTTTTAAGTTTGTCATCTATTTGCAGTAATTCGGTCAATTATCCGTCACATAACCCTCTTAGAATTAGCCGCAAATAAGGTTATTGTCGAGGTCGCTAATGAATAAAGTCACAACGGTAGATTTACAATTATTTTATTGGTTGTTCACCCGTACACATAACCGCTCTACTTCTTGGGTTAAGCGTTTATCTAAAACAGGCGATGGGCCGGTATATGCGTTATTAGCGCTCATATTATATTGCTTTGCTGAACAAGGGGACGATTTTGTTGCTACTGGGTTATTAGCTTTTGCTATCGAATTGCCTATTTATATGCTACTAAAAAATATGTTTAAACGTAATAGACCATCGGCGGTGGTTATTTCTGCGCATATTATACCGTCTGATCAATTTAGTTTGCCTTCTGGGCATACTGCCGCGGCTTTTTTAATGGCCGCGGTTTTAAGTCATTTTTGGCATGATCTTTACTTATTTTTTTATGCATGGGCAAGCTTGATTGGTATTTCAAGAATTTTATTAGGTGTGCATTATCCTTCTGATGTGATCGCAGGAGCCCTTTTAGGTATAGCTTGCGCGTCGATTAGCCTTTCGTTTATTTAGGATCGAATATGAAAATATTTTATGGAGTACAAGGAACCGGCAACGGTCACATAAGTCGTGCGCGTATTATGGCTAAGCAATTTGCTAAAATGAACATATCGGTTGATTATTTGTTTACAGGCCGGCCTGCTGATAAATATTTTGATATGGAATGCTTTGGTGATTACCAAACACGCAATGGAATATCTTTTACCAGTGCTAACGGACGAGTCCAGCATTTTGAAACACTGCGTAATCTTAAACTTGCTACTTTCATTCAAGATGTAAAAAGCCTTGATCTGTCAGGCTATGATTTAGTGTTGAATGATTTCGAACCTGTTTCGGCTTGGGCCGCTCGTAAACAAAATGTGAAATGTATGGCCATTAGTCATCAAGCATCTTTTTTACGTCCAGTACCGACTAAAGGCTTAACATGGCTCGACAGTGTGATTTTACAACATTTTGCGCCATCGGATATTCAGCTTGGGGTGCACTGGTATCATTTTGGTTACAATATTATTCCACCTTTTATTGAGCCTATGGTTCAAAACGAAACGTCCTCAAATAAAATAATGGTTTATTTGCCGTTTGAATCACTTGATTATGTGACCTCTATTTTAACGGGATTAAGTGATTATGAATTTTGTTGTTACCATCCTGATGCGCAAAATTTAGTGTTAGATAATATAGAGTTTAAAGCTTTATCACGTGAAACATTTAAATTTGATTTAGCGGCGTCAACCGGTGTCATTGCCAATGCGGGGTTTGAATTATCAAGCGAAGCGATAAGTTATGGTAAGCCTTTATTGTTGAAACCCTTAAATGGTCAGTTTGAACAAAAGAGTAACGCCCATACTTTATCGTTACTAGGGTTAGCTGATGTGCTACCTGACCTTGATATGGATGCAATCGAAACATGGTTACAAAAACGCGATGCCGGTAAAGTTGTTTTCCCATCTAATCCAGACGTTTTTGCCGAATGGATTATCGCAGGGGACTGGAGTAATACTAAAGCGTTAAAAGATAAGTTATGGGCAGATGTTGAATTTCCACAATTTGTTTATGATAAATTATCACGTATGAAAGCGGCGTAACATGAATTGTCGTTGACGGCAGATTGCCATATCGGGGTATAAACTTGATAACAGCGTTAAATTTACCGGTAGAATAGCGACTTAGTTGAATTATTGCCTTGTTAATTGAGAAAGGGATAACACGCATTTTAGATTGCCCTTATGTGTAATTCTTTCGAGTTATCGCCTTTTATTAACAAGAAAAGCCAGCGTTTGATTGCTGGCTTTTTAGTTTTTAAACGTAAGCTAAAAATGAGTCAGTGTGCCTTAAAACTTACCGCGTAAACCCACATTAAAGCGTGCACCAAAAGCTTGCGCGCTAACAAGTTGATTATCAAAACGACCGTGTTGACGTAAGGTTTCATCGGTTAAGTTTAAAGCCTCAACAAAAACAGTGAAATTATCGTTTATGTCATAGCTCGCATTTGCATCGAATTGGCCATACGTCTCAGTATAAACCGGTTCGCCTGGTGAGCGTAACTGACCTACATAGGCTAAGAATTCATCACGCCAGTTATAAGCAACACGTACTTGAAAACCATTTTGGTCATAAAAAGCGACAAAGTTAGCTGAATCACTTAAGCCCGTTAATGATGTTTGCTCTTCAACAGAGCTAACATCGAACTCGACATCGCCATCCACGATTGTAAAGTTGGTTTGTAAGCCAAAACCTGTATCAGCAAATAGATGCTGTAAGGCAACTTCGATACCATTTACAGACGCAGATTCTTTATTAACAGGCGTCGTGATTGTCCAATCGATTTCAGGGGCGCCGGTAACAACACTGCCATCACAAATAGCGACATCTGAACCATTGGTTGGGCACTGACCTGGCCCCCCAACATCTCCTTGACTCGGATCGGTATAAGCTACGTTATCAGCGTTATATAATTTACCGGTTGTTGTTTCATTTGAAATGTAGTTATCAACCCACTTTTTAAAATAGCCAATTGATGCATAACTACCTTCGTCGTAATACCATTCAAGTGATACATCAAAGTTGGTTGATAAATACGGTTTTAAATTTGAGTTACCTTGGTAAGCTAAATAGGGGCCAGAAGGGCGTGAAGTCGCGATGGTAGCTGCGGGGCGCAATGCGGTTAAATCATTACGGGTCAAACTTCTGCCGATCGATACACGTGTGATTAAGTCATCTTGCACTTCTAAACTTAAATCAATGCTCGGTAAAAAATAAGAATATTCGCCGTTTAATTGTGTTGTACCAAATTCAGGTGTATCAGCGTATTGTGCTCGTAGCTCAGTTAAACTTTCAAAGCGTAATGCATAAGGCGTTACTTGACGTGTTGAACCGCTAACATCAGTGCTTTCATAACGAGCACCCGCTGTAATGTTTAAAGGCATATTATCAATATCGCTTTCAAACTCGGATTGTACATATACTGAGGTCGTTTTTTCGTTGATTGAATTATAAACCTCAGGGTTAAATGTAAAGCCATAATCTTTTTCAAGTTCACGATACATCGTACCCACATCAAATTCTAAAAAGTGAGTAAATAAAGTTTCGCTGCCACTGAAGTCATTACCCACATCTCCACGAGGAACTAAATTGACTTGATCGGCTGTTGGGTTCCAAGCTCGGCCTAATGTGGTCATATTCATACGCCAAGTTGTATCATATTGGAAATCAACAATGCTGGTGCCAAATTTAACACGTGCTAATGGGCTATCAGCATCATTTACCCAAGTAAAATCAAGTTTTGCTTGGTCAATCGTATTTTCCACTTCATTACCACGGCCAATAACTAAATTTCCACCGAGATAATCTAAATCATATGGGCTATCACCTGTATCTGCGTAGTCATATAAGTAATGCATATAGCCATTAAAATTAGCATCTGCAAATGAATCAGCACTGTTTAATAAAGGTAAATCACTGTCGTCGTTATAATCTAAAGTAAATTGACCTGCATAGCACTGCTCATAAGTAGAGCAATTAAAGTCTGCATTGGTTAATAAAATCGATTGTTCTGATAAATTACCCTCTGGCTGCGCGTGAGATGTTGAGCTATGGATATCAAACTTCATTGCAAGCGTGTCATTAATTTGCCAATCAACGTTAAAGCCCACAGAGTCGTTAACGGTTTCAATTTCATCATAATAACCAATGAAATCGGTACCGCCGCCGCCATTTACTATTTTTGCTAATGTACCGTTTTTATCTGCAGTCGCCGTGACCCAATTCCCAATCCAGTGAGCGGTTTGGTAGCGTTCAACCGTATCGGTATAATCTGAGAAGAAGTAATCTAAGCCAAACTTTATATCTTTAGTGGGCGCGAATTGCACAACAATTTGGCCATTTGTTCTGTCTCGTTCATGGTGGCTTACATCCATGTTATAGTTTTGTGGTAGCCAAATGTTACCTTTCGGATTTATGTTTGGATCAATAGCATCAACATTAGCAGTGCCACTGGCACCGCCACAATCTGGCGAAAACGTTGTATTGTAGCCTAATTGGCAAGCACCACCTTTTTGTAATAACCAACCATCGGTTGCAATAATTTCTTGAGCGCTATCACGTTGAGAGCTAGAAAAAGCAGCTAAAACACCTAGTTTTCCCGCTAAGAATACATTACTGATCATGCCTGATATTTCTGGTGTGATGTCACGGCCTTGTTCGTTAGAGGTGTCCATCATACCTTTAATACCAAAAGCGGCTTTAAATCCATCATAATCTAATGGTTTAGCTGTTTGTATGTCTACTGTGGCGCCAATTCCACCGGTTGCTTGGCTAGCCCGAGCCGTTTTGTAAATATTTACACCACTCACTGATTCAGATGCGATCTGTTCAAAATTAAAACTACGGTTTTGAGTGCCCCCCGCGCCTTCTTGTTTAGGCGAATCTGCAAATGGCATTGAACGACCATTTAGGGTGACTAAGTTAAAGCTAGGCCCAAAACCCCGAACCGTAATTTGATTACCTTCACCGTTTTTGCGATCGATGGATACGCCAGATACACGCTGTAAAGATTCTGCTAAGTTGGTATCTGGGAATTTACCCATATCTTCAGATGATATGGCATCAACAACACCGCTTGATTCACGTTTTACATCCATTGACTTGATCATTGAGCCGCGAATACCGGTTACTTCAATCGTTTCCATTTCTTCGGCTGCTTCTCCAGCCGCAATAGCATGTGTTGCTGACATGCTTAAAATACTGGCTACTGATAAAGACAATAGGCTTGGTTTGAAAAATGCTGTGTTCTTTTTCATTTGGTTGTTCCCCATTCACTTGTGATTGCTCTTAACCTGTTAAGGCCGAAACCAACAGGACAAAGAGTGTGATTGACTCTGTTGTTATTGTTGTGTTTCTTATTAGTTAAAAAATCAGTGTTTTTTGCTTTATCAAAAGTGTTGTTATTAATAGCCGTTATTAATACTAGTACACTTTTTAACATAACAAATGTTAACGATAACAAATCTAACAACAATGAAAGTTTGAGTCAAATTAAAAATGTTACTATTTTTTATCAAATCGTTAATGTTTAATTAATAAATCTGTTTATCCATAGTTTTTAGCCTATTAATAGGCTTTAACGCGATCCTAATATAGTGTTAAATCGATTTTATGTGGTTTTATATAGCAAATTAATCTGAGTTAACTATTTTTAAAATTACATTTTTATTGTTTTTGGTATTGATAACATTTATGTGGTTAAGTGCGATGTGCTTTGTTAGTCTTTTATCATCAAATTAACAATGTGTTAATTTAAAGTTGGTGTTTTGTGTTTAAGCGTTTTTAGCAAAACAACAAAAAGGAGAGCGTTTGTGGTTCAAAATAACTATTACACATACATGCTGGCTATTATTGTTTCGATAGGTGGTTTTATTTTTGGTTTCGATGCCTCGGTTATTTCTGGTGTTGTTGGCTTTGTAACGGCTGAATTTAGTTTAAATGCATGGCAGCAAGGCTTTGTTGTGAGTGCGCCAACTTTGGGGGCTGTTTTGGCCAGCATTGGCGCCGGGCCATTAAGTGATCGCATCGGTCGGCGAAAGGTGCTTATTATTATTGCCGCCTTATATGTTGTTTCTGCCATTATATCGGCTTTTGCACCGAGTTATGCTTTTTTGGTTGTCGCGCGTTTTATTGGCGGTTTAGCATTTGCGTCATTGTTATTGGCGCCTATGTATATCGCCGAAATAGCGCCTTCGCATTTACGTGGTCGGCTGATCTCAATTAACCAACTTAACATTATGATTGGCTTTTCGGCTGCTTATTTTTCTAATTATCTGTTTTTACAATTAAGTCAAACTGCCGGAGTGGGTTGGTTGGGTTTTTCATTTAACGAAAATACATGGCGTTGGATGCTCGGTATAGAAGCTATCCCTGCCATTGCCTATTTTGCTTTGTTGTTTCTCATTCCTGAAAGTCCACGTTGGCTGATTATTAATGGCCAAGCAGATAAAGCCGAAAGTATATTTGCTCGATTATTGAATAAAGCGCAAGCGCAAGTCCAAATAAATGAGATTAAAAATACACTGTCAGAAAAACCACTTTCTATTTTTCAGGCACTTAAGCAATTATTTGGTTCAAAAATGCGTTTAGCTTTACTTGTCGGCTTAAGCATTGCGGTTGTGCAACAAGTTACCGGTATTAACGCCGTTTATTTTTATGCCCCCAGTATATTTGAACTCAGTGGTGTCGGTAAAAACGCGGCGTTTATTCAAGCTATTTGGATTGGTTTAATTAATTTGTTTTTTACCATTTTTGCTATTTTCATGATCGATAAATTAGGGCGTAAACCGTTATTACTGATTGGCTTATTTGGCGTTGTAGTTAGTATGGCAACGATAGCTTATGGGTTTAGTCAGGCGACTTATCGAATTGATCAGCAGTCGGTACACGATTTTAGTACAACCATTGATAAGCAAGCGTTAACACCGGTACTTGATATTGAATTTCATTCTGATGTTGAATTTAAACAAGCGCTCAACAGCGCGTTAGGTGAAAACGTTGTTAGTGAGCACCAGGGTGAATTAATGAAAGCAGCAACAACAATGAACTCGACACTTATTTTAGTGGGGTTATTGGCTTTTGTTTCATCATTTGCGATCTCGTTGGGCCCTGTCATGTGGGTATTGCTCGCCGAAATTTTCCCTAATCAGGTGAGGGCTGTTGCGATTTCCGTATGCGGTATTATTAACAGTGGCGCTAGTTTTTTAACCCAGCTCGTATTTCCTAGTGAATTAGCCACTTTTGGAGCCGCTTGGACATTCAGCCTTTATGGTCTATTTGCCGCCGTGGGCATTATATTAATGTATTGGTTATTACCCGAAACCAAAGGCAAATCATTAGAAGAAATGGAAGCCGTTTTTGCAAAAAAACAACAGGGAAACTTGGCTCCCAATCTCGATATAAAATCGGCATAAAGCAACTTGGCTATCAAAGCGCTAACATGTATTTGTCAGCGCTATTTTATTTACGTAAGGTATAAATTTAAGCCATAATTCAGTGTTATTAGCCAAAAAATAATGCTACCGTTTGCGTACATTTTTTTAGGTTATGCACTCTATTATATGTTCAAAGCGTTACTCTTCAGTTTCTTATCTTTATCTATTCCTTTTTCTTCTTGGGCTGTTAACCAAACCAACGACGAGTTTATTGCACAAACCGCCGAAAAATATAAATTACCGGTTACTCGAATTAAACATTGGCTCGATCAAGCTAATAAAGATCAAACCGTGCTTGATGCGATGGCTAAGCCATGGGAAGCCAAACCTTGGCATCAATACGCGCCTATTTTTTTAACTGAAAAAAGAACGCAAGCCGGGGTTAAATTTTGGCAAAAACACCGTTTAACTTTAGACCGAGTTGAAAAAGAGCTCGGTGTAGATGCGGCTATTGTTGTTGCCATTATTGGTGTTGAAACGCTATACGGGTATTACAAAGGCAAATACAGTGCGTTAGATAGTTTATATACGTTAGGTTTTTATCATAAATCGCGCGGTAAATTCTTTAGGAAAGAACTAGCTGAATTAATGGTATTGGCAGAAGACGAACAGTTTTCAGTCACCGATATAAAAAGCTCTTACGCAGGGGCCATGGGCTGGGGGCAGTTTATGCCATCAAGCTACCGTTATTATGCGGTTGATTTTGATGGTGATGGCAAACGTGATTTATTTAACAATGAAGTGGATGCAATCGGCAGTGTTGGTAATTATTTTAAAAAACATAGATGGCAATTTGGTCAGCCCGTGGCATTTAAAGCCCGTGTAACAGGGAATGAACATAAAGCTATTTTAAGCCGAAACTTAAAACCTAAGCGAATAATATCGGATATTTTAAGCCAAGGTGTATTTGTAAATGCCGATATTAATACCCAAGATAAAGGTCATTTAATTAAATTAAAAGGCGCGACCGAAGATGAATATTGGCTGACGCTACAAAATTTTTATGTGATATCTCGATATAATCACAGCCCTTTATATTCAATGGCGGTATACCAATTAAGTGAAGCGATTAAAGCTGAAATGGCAAAGCATGATGAATAAAGGACTTATCGTTTTATGTTGTGTGTTACTCGGGGCGTGCACGGCTAATACTAGTCGTTATGCATTAACAAATGATTTAGCCCCCACCCGGATCCCGACCACAAAAGAAATGCAAAACCCGATCGCGTATTACACCGAAAAAAGCCGCGGCGGCAATAAACCTTATGAAGTCAATGGTCAAGCGTACGATGTGATTCAAGATGCAAAGGGATTTGAAGAAACCGGTATCGCAAGTTGGTACGGACGTAAATTTCATGGCCATTTAACGTCTAATGGCGAAATTTACGATATGTTTACCATGACCGCCGCACATAAAAATTTACCTTTGCCCATTTATGTTGAAGTGACTAACTTAGATAACAATAAAACGGCTATTGTGCGGGTGAATGACCGTGGCCCATTCCACCCTGAGCGAATTATTGATTTATCCTATTCTGCCGCTTATAAGTTAGGCATGACCGATACCGGTACGGCGAATGTTAAAATTAAAGCGTTAGCTACCACCCCCGGTGGGTATTTATTTATCGAACGCAGCCAAGATAAAGCCGCCCTACAGGGCTCGGCTTCGGTATTGGCCTTGTTATACAATGTTGATTCAAAGATAGTTGAAAGTGAAGGAGCGTTTGAGCTGATCATGGGGCCGATTGCTGAAGAAGAAAAACTCCTTGAGTTGCAAGCATATTTAACACTCTCGGGGTACAGCCCTAAGCGATTATAAGCGTGTCATCGCGGCTAAATCGTCATAGCATTAAGGTTATGACAATAAACTTAATGATATAGATGAAACCTGAACAACTGCTTGATAGTTTGTTACAATTTACGCTGTATTTTTAGCCGATTTATTCATTACAGGATCAAAAATAACTCACTATGAAAAATCTTCGATTACGCGTGCTATTCGTCGCTGCCATTTTCTCATCATCAGCCTACGCTATTACGCCCAAAGCACCCGATATTAACGCCAAAGGCCATTTATTAATTGATTCTAAAACCGGTATGGTTTTATCAGAAGAAAATTCACATACCCAATTAGCACCTGCTAGTTTAACTAAAATGATGACTAGTTATATTATTGGTATGGAAATCAAAAAAGGGAACATTAGTCTTGATGATAAAGTGACCATTAGTGAAACGGCTTGGGCTAAAAACTTCCCTGAATCATCAAAGATGTTTATCGAAGTGGGGAAAGAAATTTCTGTTGCCGATTTAAACCGCGGCATTATTATTCAATCCGGTAACGATGCCTGCGTGGCCATGGCTGAGCACATTGCTGGATCAGAATCGGCGTTTGCTGATTTAATGAATGCTTATGCTGTTGAGTTAGGCATGAACGATACACATTTTGAAAACAGCCATGGGCTGTCAAGTTCAGAGCATTTCACTACACCCACTGATATGGCGACTCTTGCCAAGGCCTTAATCAACCATGTGCCAGAAGAATATGCAATTTACAGTGAGAAATCTTTTACTTTTAACGGTATAAAACAATATAACCGAAATTCACTTTTGTGGGATAAAAGCTTAAATGTCGATGGCATTAAAACAGGTCACACCCAAGAAGCGGGTTACAGCTTAGTTTCGTCGGCGATAAAAGATGAGATGCGACTCATTTCAGTTGTGATGGGCGCTGATTCAGAGCGTGGCCGTAAAACAGAAAGTAAAAAATTATTAAACTATGGCTTCCGTTTTTTCGAAACGATTACGCCATACAATGCGGGCAAAAAATTTGCTGATCAAAAAATCTGGTTAGGCAATAAAGAAACCGTTCGTTTAGGTATTAATCAAGACACGTCGATTACGATCCCACGTGGTAAACGCAAAGATTTAAAAGCCAACTTAGAACTTGATAACGTTTTAGAGGCTCCAATTACAAAAGGCGCGGTTGTTGGCACATTATATTTACAGCTTGACGGTGAAGATATTGCTTCATACCCACTTGTAACGCTAGAAAGTGTTGAAGAAGGTGGTTTTGCGAGCCGTATGATTGACAAGATCAAAATGAAATTTGCTGAGTAATACTGAACGCGATTTCTAATTATTATTTATAAGGCGAAGCATTTATGTTTCGCCTTTTTACCTTAGTAGAGAAGAGTATATGAAAACAAAATTCGATGAGTATTTAGAGTTTCCTTGTCGTTTTCCATTTAAAGTTTTGGCTTTAAAAGATCCTGCTTTAGTCGATAATGTTGTGGCTGTTGTGCAGCAGTATGTTCCTGGTGAATACTCACCAAAAATGAAAGATAGTGGTAAAGGCACCTATCAGTCAGTTACCATAGATGTCACGGTAAGCAGTAAAGAACAAGTAGAGACGTTATACCAATCACTGTCTGAAGTGAAGGGTGTGAGAACGGTACTGTAGTCAACCTATTTACACTTGTTTTTCTTGGTCTGTATATAAAGTAAAAAGGCATGTTAGTTGTTAGATAATGTAATTGTTCGCGATTTAGGCAGACAAAACTATATACCTATTTTTGAAGCGATGCGCAACTTCACCGCAACGCGTGATGAAAGTAACGCCGACGAAATTTGGTTTGTTGAACATGAACCCGTCTTTACTCAAGGACAAGCAGGCAAAGACGAACATGTATTACTGGCGGGTGATATTCCTATTGTCCAAGCCGATCGTGGCGGTCAAGTGACCTATCATGGTCCAGGGCAATTGGTTGCTTATGTGCTTATTAATATCAAACGAAAGAAAATGGGCGTACGCGATTTAGTCACCGCAATAGAAACCGCTTTGGTTAATATGCTTGCCCCCTATAACATTAAAGCTTATCCCAAAGCCGATGCACCGGGTGTATATGTAGATAATATGAAAATAGCCTCACTTGGCTTACGTATACGCCGTGGTTGTTCATTTCATGGTTTAGCCTTAAATGTGGATATGGATTTATCTCCTTTTAAGCGAATTAACCCATGTGGTTACCAAGGTTTAGAAATGACTCAATGTAAAACATTGGGTGGTCCGCAAACGATTGAACAAGCAAAACAAGATTTACTTGTTGAGCTTAAAAACGTGCTGAATTTTGAACAGCACAGCCTAGAATCAGGAAACGTAATAAATGAGTAAAGCTCCGCGTCCACAAGTCGGCGAAAAACTTCGCGACGAAGATAAAATGCGCTTGATCCCTATTCAAGTATTACCAACAGAAAAAGAAGATATGTTGCGTAAACCAGAATGGATTAAGATTAAGTTGCCTCGCACAACTGATAAAATAGATGCTATCAAACAAGCGATGCGTAAAAATAATTTACATTCAGTTTGTGAAGAAGCGGCTTGTCCTAACTTATCAGAGTGCTTTACTCACGGTACTGCTACCTTTATGATTTTGGGTGACATTTGTACTCGTCGTTGTCCTTTCTGTGATGTAGCACATGGTCGACCACAAGCACCTGATGCAGGTGAACCAGAAAAATTAGGCAAAACCATTGCGGATATGAAGCTAAAGTACGTTGTTATTACTTCGGTTGATCGTGATGATTTACGTGATGGCGGTGCTCAGCATTTTGTTGATTGTATTAATGCTATTCGTAAATATAACCCAAACATTAAAATTGAAGTGTTAGTGCCAGATTTCCGTGGTCGTATGGATATCGCACTCGATATTTTAAATACGAGCCCACCCGATGTCTTTAATCATAACTTAGAGACCGCTCCACGTTTATATAAAATGGCACGTCCAGGCGCTGATTATAAATGGTCACTTGAATTACTGCGTAAATTTAAAGAAGCTAACCCAACCGTTAATACCAAATCGGGTTTAATGATGGGCATGGGCGAAACAAATGAAGAAATCGCTGAAGTGTTAAAAGACTTGCGTGAGCATGATGTTGACATGCTTACTTTAGGTCAGTATTTACAGCCATCAAAACATCATTTACCGGTTAAGCGTTATGTACACCCAAAAGAGTTTGATGCCTTAAATGATATCGCTAATGAATTAGGCTTTGAACATGCAGCTTGTGGCCCAATGGTGCGTTCAAGCTACCATGCCGATCGCCAAGCGGCGGGTGAAGAAGTTAAATAATACTTTAACTTTTTAGGGTATTACCAATGAAAAGCCGAGTTAACTAACTCGGCTTTTTTGCATATTTAATACGTTTAACAACCATTTATACCAATCCGTAATAATAAGTGCCCACTCAGCGAGTGTTTAAATGCGCTTAAATGAAAGAATAGTGGTGCTCTTTTTAGTTCGGGCAACACAGAGTAAGCGCATTTAAAACTCGCCTGAAAGGAATGCCCCAGCGGCTTTTGAACTGCGTTATCGGTATTTGAAAGGGAACAACCATTCCTACACACCGACGCCTTGTTCAAAAACCGCTGGATGCATTCTGAGAGAGCACTTATTTATATGAATTGGTATTATTTAAAAAATCATTATTTCCCACTTTATGATATTTCATTCTTTGTAGTTACTGTATTAAATATAGACTAACCTTAAATAATCGAAATAAGCTCTGTTAATGAGGTTAATAATGAAGCCTGCTTCTTGGTTGTTAAGCCTTATGTTTCTGCTTTTAATTTTCCCTTCTGTAGCACAAGAGTGCGCTTACCAAAAACCAAAAGTACATTTTTATATGCCCGATGAAAATCACTTTTTTTGGGATAATATGTCTCGTTTTATGCAACATGCCGCTAATTCATTAGGTATTGATCTAACGGTGAAAGTAATACCTAAAGCTGATCGTAATCGGTTTACTGCATCGATAGCGACTGAAAAATATTTACTCAGTGGTACTAAACCAGACTATTTAATTAGTTATTTATGGTTGGGTGGTGAAGATCGCATTTTACAAGTCGCCGACAAACTCAATGTCCCGCTGATTACCTTAAACTCAAACCTTAGCGACGACATTATAAAAAAAACGGGATTTCCACGGCAAAAGTATAAAAATTGGTTGGCGCACATTGAACCTGATGACTTTATAGCGGGTTATCAATTAAGTAAATCATTACTTAAACAACAGCGAAAAGTGAATTCAGCCGCGGCCAATATTGTAATTGTCAGTGGCTCTCATGATTCATCAGCACACAAAATGCGTTCTTTTGGTTTAAACGCTAATATTGAACAACACCCTGAACACCAAATATTACAATATATTTATACGGACTGGTCTGCAGATGATGCTGAACAAAAATCGATCGCGGTATTGAAGCGATTTAACGATATTGATGTTATTTGGGCGGCAAGTGATAACTTGGCCTATGGTATTAATCGAGCAATTAAAAAAGCGACGCCAGAGCGTTTAACCAACATTATTTTAGGGAGTATTGATTGGTCGCCAGAAGTTTTACCGCTTATTAAAAAAGGTGAGGTGACATTGAGCTTAGGAGGCCATTTTTTAGATGGTAGTTGGGCGTTGGTATTGCTGTTTGATCATTTTAATGGTTTTGATTTTATTGAACGCAGCGAACTCGTCATTAATACTCAATTGAGTGTTATTAATAAAAATAATGTTGAACGCATGCAACGACTCATCAATCCGCCTGAAAAAGTAAAATATGACTTTACTTATTTAAGTCGCTGTTTTAATAACAATATTTCGGACTATCAATTTGACGGCCGTGCTTTTTTTAATCGTTCTGAACATTAATCATGGGCTCCTGCTTTAATGCTGAAACAGTTCCAATTTACTTGATTTTCGGTATTCCGACGGGGTCATATTAAAATGTTTTTTAAAAACCATCATCATATATTGTGAGGTTTTGTAGCCCGTTTTTTCGGCTATTTCGGCCAACGTTAAATTGGTGTTTTGCAGTAAACGCTTAACTTGTGTGAGTTGCACGTTGTTTATTTCTTGATGAATACTGCTATTTAATAAACGTTTAAAGCGATTTTCAACATTAGCACGTGAGAGGTTTAAATGGTTAAGCACGTGTACGGCTTGTATACCTTTACACGCGTTTTCTCTTATATAAATAACCGCCGCTTTTACCACTTCGTCTTTTACGGCTAAATAATCGGTAGATGCTGATTCGGCTATGCCTTGTGGATCAACCAGGCTAATTAACGGCGTTATTTTTTCGCCATTCATTGCGCGATCAAGCTGCGCCGCGGCTTGAAATCCCATATGTTCAGTACCCTGAATAATCGTGCTAAGAATATTACCGGTAATATCGCTGATGATTTCATCATCGTCGACCCCTAACACGGCGACTTCGTCAGGTATTTTTATATTGGCGGTTTGGCAGGCATCCAAAATTTGTCTCGCCCGCATATCGGTTGTTGCTAAAATGGCGACAGGCTTGGGCAAACTACCTAACCAAACGGCTAATTTTTGCTGTGATAAAGCCCAACTACGAGAATGAATGGCATTGCCTTTAAAGTGGTAAACATTGGCTTTGTTATGAGAGAGTGTTTTAGCCCACATTAAAAAAGATTGCTCTCGCTCTAAAGCCCATTTGGTATTTAAGCTTTTGGGCATGCCATAAAAAGCTAAATTTTGATAACCCAAGTTTAAAAAATATTCAACAGCGAGCTTCGCAATGGCATCGTTATTCGTGGCAATGTAAGGAATATTAGGAGGATAAAGAGTGACGTCTTGATATGAGCCGCCAATACCGATCGTGGTTATATTTTTGCTTAAAACAAAATCAACAATTTTAGGATCGTCTAAATCCGCAATGATGCCATCGCCTTGCCATTTGGCTAAACGCTCTAATCGAGTGATGAGGTCTTCCTCAATAAATAGCTGCCATTTCACACCTGCCCGTATGTATTTAGCTATGCCTTGAATTATTTTTCGGTCGTAACCTTTGTTGGCATTAAACAGGAGTGTGACTTTCTTATTCTTTTGCATGTTAAATTCACAAAATTACAACGTTATTGGAATATGAAATATTATACCTTAGCAATAAAATTTGATACTTGTTTGTTTTTTGTTCCAAACCTAAACTGAGCTCCAAGTTAAGGCACACCCGCTGTTGAGCAAAAAGCCGATTTAATAACGTTTTTTGATTTTTACATGACATCGTAAGCAGATTGTAAAAATAAGCAATAAACAAACTGTAAAGAATACGTTAAAAAATAGGCATAAGATTTCAAGCGATAAAGCGCTTGGTATAAAACAAGGTTTCGAGTTATGTATTTTTTAGGTCTTGATATTGGTAGTTCATCAACAAAAGTTTCTGTGGTTGATGCGAAGAGCGGCGCATGCATAGCAGCAACGCATTTTCCAAAAACTGAATTAGCTATTAATGCACCGCAAGCAGGGTTTGCCGAGCAAGATCCTGAAACATGGTGGAGCTGCATTAAATCAGGTTTTGCTGAGTTATGTGCAAATAATGATTTTAATCCACAGCAAATAGAAGCCATTGGTATTTCTTATCAAATGCACGGTTTAGTTTGTGTTGATGCTAACCAGCAAGTTATTCGCCCTGCGATTATCTGGTGTGATAGCCGCGCGGTAGAAATTGGTCAATCAGCATTTGACACGATTGGAAAAGAAAAGTGCTTAAGCGCCTTATTAAATTCACCGGGTAATTTCACCGCCTCTAAATTGAAATGGGTTAAAGACAATCAGCCTGACCTATACAGCAAAATAGACAAAATGATGCTGCCAGGTGATTACATTGCCATGCGTTTAACAGGTGAAGTAACGACCACAAGCTCTGGTTTATCTGAAGGCGTATTGTGGGATTTTGAAAACGGTGAAGTGTCACAAACTATATTGTCGCACTATGGCTTTGAAAGTAGCTTAATTCCAACATTAGTACCGAGCTTTGGTGATCAAGGCTCAGTGTCGGCAACGGCTGCGATCGAACTGGGTTTACGTGAAGGTATTAAAGTAACTTATCGTGGCGGTGACCAGCCGAATAACGCGATGTCGTTAAACGTAATGGAGCCAGGTGAAGTTGCCGCAACAGCGGGCACATCGGGTGTTGTTTATGCTGTGACCGATAAAAATGCATTTGATGCTGATTCACGTGTAAACACTTTCCAGCATGTTTCACATACCGATGACGCAACACGCAATGGTGTTTTGTTATGTGTAAATGGTACCGGTCGTTTATATAGCTGGGTACGCAGTTTGTTATGCACGCAAGGTAACGATATTTCATACCCAGCATTAAATGCACAAGCTGATGACGTGCCAGTGGGTTCAGACGGCTTAGTGCTGCATCCATTTGGTAACGGAGCCGAGCGTGTATTGCAAAACCAAAATATAGGCGGGCATATGCGCGGTATCGATTTTAATCGCCATCACCTAGGGCACATCGTTCGCGGTGCGCAAGAAGGCATTGTTTTCGCGCTTAAATATGGTTTTGATGTTTTAAAAGAAATGGGCGTCAGCAGTGAATTAGTTCGAGCTGGTAAGGGCAATATGTTTTTAAGCCCGATTTTTGTCGATGCCTTTGTAAATAGCTGTGAAACCAGCGTTGAATTATATGACACGGATGGTGCTGAAGGTGCCGCTCGTGGTGCAGGATTCGGTTTAGGTTATTACACCAACCGTGCAGAAATGTTTAAAGGTTTGGCTATTGTTGAAAGTTATCAACCTCAAGCTGAGCGTGTTGAGCAGTATGCTGAAGCATACGAAAACTGGAAACAGTATTTAAACCTGTAAGTGAAAGCTTACATACACAAGAATTGAGCCTAGGCTCGTATTACCCAGAAAAAACCACACAACACTTTTAGAGTGAGAGGATTACATCATGACAGTATTAATCGGTGATAAAGAGTATTTCCCAACGGTATCAGAAATAAAATATGAAGGCCGTGATTCAGACAATCCATTTGCATTCAAATGGTATGACGCAGACCGCATCGTAGCCGGTAAAACAATGAAAGAATGGTTACGTTTTTCGGGTTGTTATTGGCACACTTTTTGTGGTCAAGGTCATGACCCATTTGGTCCAGGTCCACAACGTTTTGAGTGGAATAACCCCAAAGATGCGCGCGGTCGTGCTGCGGCTAAAATGGATGCTGCATTTGAATTTTTCACTAAAATGCAATTACCGTACTATTGTTTCCATGACACGGATTTAATCGACGAAGAAGATTCAACGGTTAGTGAATTCGAAGAAAAAATTCAATTCATTACTGACATCGCACAAAAGAAACAAGACGAGTCAGGCATTAAATTGTTATGGGGTACATCAAACTTATTTAGTAACCCTCGTTATATGAATGGTGCAGGTACTAACCCACACTTTCCAACGTTAGCCCGTGCCGGTGCTCAGTTAAAAGTAGCGATGGACGCTACAATGAAGCTAAACGGTGAGAACTATGTTTTTTGGGGAGGCCGTGAAGGTTACATCACATTATTAAATACGAAGATGGAACGTGAGCAAGAAAACTTCGCACGTTGGTTGCACATGGCTAAAGATTACATGCGTGGTCAAGGTTGGAACGGTACATTCTTTATTGAGCCTAAGCCAATGGAGCCGACTAAGCATCAATATGATTTTGATACCGCAACGGTTGCTGGTTTCTTACAAAAGTACGACCTAAGCACTGATGACTTTAAAGTCAATATTGAAGTTAACCATGCAACACTGGCGAGCCATACATTCCAACATGAGCTACAAGTAGCGGCTGATAACAACATGTTAGGTTCGGTTGATGCTAACCGTGGTGATTACCAGAACTCTTGGGATACCGATCAGTTCCCGAACAACATCAATGAAACAACTGAAGCGATGTTAGTGTTCTTAGAAGCGGGTGGTTTACAAGGTGGCGGCGTTAATTTTGATGCTAAAACGCGTCGTGAATCAACTGATATGGAAGATATCTTTATTGGTCACATTGGTGGCATGGATACATTTGCGCGTTCATTAATTATTGCAGATGATATTTTAACTAAGTCTAAATACACTGAAATGCGTAACACGCGTTATGAAACGTTTGAAACGGGTCAAGGTAAAGACTTTGTAGAAGGTAAATTATCAATTGAGCAATTAGCAGAAATTGGTAAAGCGGTTGGCGAGCCAGAGCAAATTTCGGGCAAGCAAGAGTTATTCGAAAACATTGTTAATCAATATATCTAATTGATTATACAGCTCTTTTTATTGCTACAGAGGCCCAGTTTTGCTGGGCTTTTTTTTGCATTTTTTTAACTTAAGCCTCTAATTATAATAGGCTCAACTTTATTATGTTTTTTTATTACGATTTTAATTTGGTGTTACCGGTAACATATTTATCTGATCTGAGAACTGATGATAAATTATAATAACATCAGTAGGTTAAGTCTTTTTTACCTCTGTTTAAGTCGTTATAATATGACGTTATTAACAAAATATCATAATTAATGTTTGACATGTTACCGATAACAAATTAGTATTTTTGTAATGGAATTGTTAAATTGCAGGTTGAAATCACGACTATACTTACTTTCAATATGCGATCCCTAGGACTCAGGCCATTCACGTGAGGTTATTATGTTTGATAAAAAACACAGTATTACACTGCTTTTCAATGCCAATAAAGTTTACGATCGCAAAGTGATTGAAGGTATCGGTCATTATTTACAATCAACCAAAGTCGATTGGGATCTTTTTCTTGAAGAAGACTTTTTATGCCGAATAGACGATATCGCAGAATGGGGAGGGGACGGCATTATTGCCGATTTTGATGACCCGCTTATTCGCGAAGCGTTACATAATAGCCAGGTACCGGTTGTTGGCATTGGTAGTTCTTTTTCAAGCGAAGCGCAGTTTCCTAATGTGCCTTACGTTGCAACCGATAATTTAGCGGTTATTAAAACCGCTTATGATCATATAAAACAGAAAGGTTTAGATAGCTTTGCTTATTATGGCTTACCTGAAAGCGAGAGTAAGTTATGGGCCTCTGAGCGTGAAAAAGCCATGCTGTCGGTCTGTGCGCAAGATGGTTATGAGTGCACCGTTTTTCGTGGTCAAGAAACACAAGCTGATACCTGGAAAGAATCAATGTCAGTACTGGGTGACTGGCTAGACAGTTTACCTAAACCCATTGGCATTGTTGCGGTTACCGACGCGCGCGCGCGTCAAATATTACAGGTGTGCGAACACAAAGGCATTTTAGTGCCAGACAAAATTAGTATTATTGGCGTTGATGACGATGAGATCGCCCGTAATTTATGTCGTGTTAGTTTAAGCTCAGTTGCGCAAGGGTGCGTTAATATGGGGATCCAAGCCGCGAAGTTATTACATAAAACATTAGATGGCTTAGCTTTAAAACATAAAAATATACTCATTCCGCCTCTAGGGATCGTAGAGCGTCAATCGACTGATTTTAAATCATTAAAAGACCCGTTTGTTATGCAAGCCATGCATTTTATTCGTCAAAATGCCAGCAAAGGTATAAAAGTGGACCAAGTACTCGATTATGTTGGGATCTCTCGTTCTAATCTTGAGCAACGATTTAAAGAAGAACGTGGCCACACTTTACATATTGAGATCCACAACGCCAAATTAAGCAAAGCCTGTAAGATGCTCAAAAATAGTGATTTACCAGCCGCTAAAATTGCAGATATTTGTGGTTATCCTTCTTTGCAATATATGTATGCGGTGTTTAAGAAGCATTTTAATAAAACCCCTAGAGAGTTTCGTAACGAAGGTGAAATAACGGCTATTGCCGTTTAGTTAACCTCAACTCTGGTCAAAATATACAATAACATTAGAATATTAATTTGTTTTTCAGATACTTACGAATTTAGTCGGCGTAACAAATGCCCTATTATTTTCTAATAAGATATTTTCGACTCAGTCTATCCATAGCTGCGGTTAGCGCAATAACTCGATAAATGAACTAGGTAGGTCAACACATGCGAATTATTCAATTTTTACTATTAGTTTTATGTTGTATTTCGGCATCGGCAACGGTGGCGAAACAAATTATTAACTTACCCGGAAAAGACGGTGATGCATTAGCCAATACCATGCTGAAAGAGGCGTTTAAGCGTGGTGGGCGTTACGAAATTAATTATCCATCAGGTGATAAATTTATCAATATGTCACGCCAAATTGAATTGGTAAAAAGTGGCGAATATCACCTTAATTGGACATTGACGAGTGCAGAATACGAAGAAATGTTTATTCCTATTCGTATTCCTTTATACCGTGGCATGCTAGGTATGCGCGTTGGCATTGTCAAAAAAGACCGCGTTAACCTATTCAGAAATGTGCGTACCTTAGATGATTTACAAGCTTTCACCGCTGGGCAAGGTCGCTATTGGGGGGATACGGCTATTCTAGAAGCCAATGGCGTGACGGTGGTAAAAGAAGAAAAATACCCTAATTTATTTCCGATGCTAGAAGGTGAACGTTACGATTATTTTCCTAGAGGTGTGCATGAGCCTTGGGCTGAAGTGGCAAATAATGCCGACTTAGATTTAACCGTTGAGCCTTATGTATTAATTCGTTACACCGCGCCTTTTTACTTTTTTGTTAGCCGTGAATACCCTGAAATAGCACGTCATTTAACCGAAGAGCTTGAAAAAATGGTCGCGGATGGCACATTCAATAAAATATTTTTTGCCGATAGCCAAGTGAGAAGCGCGTTAGAGCAAGCGAATGTGCAAGATCGCATTGTATTTGATTTTCATAATCCGTCTTTAACTAAGCAAACGCCACTTGATAGAAAAGAGTTATGGTTTGATCCGCTTACCTATAAACCTGAAAGTTAAAAACAGGGTGTCAAAATAGCCAGCCAAAATAAAAAAAGCCTCAATTGAGGCTTTTTATGCGTGGGTTTTACGGCAATTTAAAATGGGCTTAAACGCCAATTAAATGATTGCCGATAAATTGTAAACTACGCTCTTCTAACCAGTAATTTGCTTTTAATGGCGATTCGCCATTAACAAATCCCACATGACCACCAAAATCACTTAACTCATAAGTAATACGGTGCGATAGTTCTTTAGCCGTTGGAATACAGGTCGCAGATAAAAAGGGATCGTCTTTAGCATGAATGATCAGTGTGGGCTTTTGAATAAAACGTAAAAATTGTTTACCACTGCATTTTTGATAATAGTCATCAGCGCCTTTAAACCCGTGTAAAGGCGCTGTAATAAGCTCATCAAATTCATACAAGGTTTTGATGCTTTCAAATGATTTACGGTCTAAATTGACGAGATGGCTGACATCTGAACGCATGATCTTTCGACTAAATGTTTCTTTAAGCATATCAAGTAAATATTTTTGATAAACCCAAGAAAAACCTTGGCGGATTCGTTGGCTGCTGGCCGCTAAATCTAACGGTGGGCATATCGCGATATTGGCAGTGAAAATATTGTTTGGGGTTTCGCCTAAAAATTTGATTAAGGCATTTGCTCCCAAGCTAAAGCCAACACACGAAATCGCTTGATCAGGGTAGCGCTCATATAATATACGGCTAATGTGGGCAATATCTTGGGTTTCCCCCGAATGATATAAGCGATAGTTGCGGTTTATTTCGTGGCTGCATCCTCTAAAGTGCATTAAAACACCGATCCAGCCTTTTTGCTGGATCGCATTCATCATGCCTTTAGCATAGGTGCTATTGATTGAACCTTCTAAACCATGCAACACCAGCACAATAGGGCGAGTATCGTTTTCAAGCGGTTTGTCAGTCCAGCTTAAATCAATAAAATCACCATCGGGTAGCTCTACGCGTTCATTAATAACAGGGCAGGTGGTCGTGAAGCGATCTAACTTTTGCCAAATGGTTTGAACGTGTCGGTTCTTTAGCCACCAAGCAGGCTTAAATTGACTTTCAATGATCATGAATAAACTAAACTCTAAAAGACGACAAAACAATTAGTGACAGTATTCAATTGTCTTACTGACAATGCAAGACAAGCATTGTAATAAATAGTGATTAATTATGCTCTGTTCGTTGTTTTATTTAATTATTTTTGTGTTCGGTAAATGGCGTTGAAAGAATTCAGTTAGCTCTGTCACTTGCTCAGTCGGAAAATAATACAATAATTTTCCACCTCGATTAAAAGCAAAATGTAATAAGCCCACGTGTTGTTTACTTTTAAACTCAGAGAAGTTTTTTTGTAATAAAGCGTGATCTGTCGTTAGGTTGATTTGGTCAATCACCACGGTACTAATATCAGCAATGTTTAATTCGTCTTCGCTCACGATCAAGCGGTCATTATTGAGTGTCAGTAAGGCAAATATATCGTCATGGTATTGATTTATTACTGGCTCAGTCTGCACTTGATAATAAAGCTGATAAGCCATGATGACTGGCCAAATAAAGGTTAACGGCGTTAAACCATTTAGTAAATATAAGAATACGCCCACGCTTAACACCACTAATGCTTTTTGCATGCGCGTTAAATTGCTTAAGATCGTATTTAACTTATTTATTTTGATTCGCATTTTTAACCTTAAAGAAGGTTTGTTTTGCGGGGTGTCCGTTGTCATTGCTGCTTCCTTGTTAGCGCTCATTTTGCAGAGCAGAAGCAAATATAATAGTGGATAAGCGTGGGCAATTAAAGGGTTATATACTTAAGTCACTTTAACGTATTTTCTTTAAAGTGACTTAGTCTAAATAGGATAGCCGCGATAATTATTCTTTTATTTTTTCTTCCGCTTCAATAACATGGCTAACAAAGTACCATGCATAATAGCCAAACATGGCAACCATTAAAGCGATACCGAATAAAGAGCACCACGCGATTGGATCGTTTACAATTACTTGCCAAATATTCATAACTTGTTTCCTCTTTAGTTGATAACGTTAAGATAGCGGTAAGTAGGCTATTTTTCTTTGATCTAGATCATACGGCAGAACAAGCTATCAAGAGTGTGAATGAATGTTGATCTAGCGCAATTTTTCAACTTTCAGTTTTAGGTTTAGCGTTTTTTTATTAGCTGTAAAATTGAGTTATTGCTAATGATTTACAATTCTTTACCAAAATTAGACAAAAACTATGGCATGATGTTTTTATTAATATATTAATTACTTACTAAAGGTTAACTAAATGTTCAAAACTCGTTTTAGTCAAAAAGTGGCAGGTATTGCTTCTGTTATTGCTTGTTGTTTAATCGCCCCTGCTCAAGCAACTATTGTTCAATTTAAAACTAGCTTGGGCGACTTTGAAGTTAATTTATATGATGAAACCACGCCTAAAACAGTGGCGAATTTTTTATCATACGTAAATGAAGGTGATTATAAAAATATTGTAATGCATCGTTCTGTGCCTGGTTTTATTATTCAAGGCGGTGGTTTTTATTGGGGATTAGATACAGCATCGGCAACGGCAGACGATTATAAAGTCTTAAGTTACCCCGCTAAAGCGTCAGTAGAAAATGAGCCCAAATGGTCTAGCCGTCGTGGCACCATTGCCATGGCTAAATTAGGTGGCCAGCCAGATAGTGCGACTAGCCAATGGTTTTTTAACCTAGCCGATAACCAAGCTATATTAGATAACCAAAACGAAGGTTTTACCACTTTTGGTCAAGTGATTGGCGATGGTATGGAAATCGTTGATGCCATGGCTGCTGTCCCTATTTTTACTTATGCAAGCCCCTTTGGTGAAGTGCCTTTACGTAATTTTAGCGAAACCGATCGAAACAATAATGAACCTGTAACCGATAGCCAGTTTATATTGATTGAAAGCATTGAAATTGTTAATGCTAATGTGGATACCGCTGCTGATCTAACGTTAATTGAGAATACAACGGCAACGAGCACTCCTGACAATGGTGGAACCGATACACCAGCAACAGGCGGCTCATCAAGTGGTGGCAGTGCAAACTGGTTTATGGTTATGTTACTTATGCTTGGTATTACACGTAAGTTTGCTGGGCGATTAAACAAGTAAATTATCGTTTTGAGTAAACAAAAAAAGCGCATTTATGCGCTTTTTTTGTTGGACGGTGCTGTATGAATGAAATAGGTTAAATAACGTTTTTAACAATGAAGATTAACGTTGTGATGTCAGCCAACTACGTTGTAAAGATTGTAACGTTGCTTTAATTTCTTCAAAGTTACCTTGCTGGTTGCAGTGCAAAAGGTGTTTATATATTTTGGTTAATGAAGCTGCCAATGCGGCATTAGCCTGCTTATCTAATTTTTTATGTAATAAAAATAAAACTTTAGTCACCCGATAATCATCTTGCTGTTGGCATGCCTCGATACCAATTTGATATAAACGAGCGAGTCTACTAATACGAGACTCGGCGCTCATTTGAATAACATGATAACGATTAATTCCTGCAGCCGGCATTCAGGCTTATACTCCTACCACATCTTCAGGTGTCACATTCGCTTGTGTATCTTGCGCTTGCTCTGGTTCTTTTTCTATTTGTTGCTGAGCTTCAGCAAGTGCGGCTTCGGCTTGGCCTTCAGATAACGATTCTGCTGATAAAGTATCAGTTGGGGCTTGTGTCTCACCTGCAGGAGGCGGTGTCTCACTTTCAATATTCGCTTCAAGCTCTGCTTGTTGAGTTTGTTGCTCTACGGCCTGTGCTTGTTCTGCATCGGCTGCCAGTTTAGCTTGCTCGGCGTGTTGATTCTGCTGGGCTTGTGCCTGTTGCGTTTGCAAAGATGCAGAGTTATCTGGGTAACTAATATTGTCAGGCATGATAATAATCCTCAAAAATAATTTAATGCGCTTAAACGGCACACTGAACTTTAATTATAGCTGAATTAAGTACGGTTGTGTTTAAAAAACAAGCGCTTTTTATGCCGCTTTAATATGATTCAATCGCTTATACTATATCTAGTTATAAGCTTAACGATACAGGTGAATAGTTAGATTAAATAAAGGGTTCAAGTTATTGGTCTATAGTCAAAGCGATCGGGTTTTAGGGGCCGGTTTCTCGTTCCAGACGAAACCGAAGTACTTACATCCATGTAAGCAAAGCAGTCAAAGCTACCGCGTCCTGCTCTCGCCCCTTACCTGCATCCATGCAGGCAAGCTTCGAGACGCCATGAGCATATGATCTACTATGTGATTGGGGCCGCCTAAATGGATTTAGGTGTTAGAACGACGCAGGAGCCAAAGTCGAGTGTAAGCGCTGACAATGAACCATAAAATCTGAGCGAAAAGACTATATTTATCAAACGTTAAGCTATTGTATTGCTTAAGTTCGAGTTATGATTAACGTTAAGCAAGCCGATATAAGAATGGATTCATGCCTTCACATCAAATTTCAATAAAACACTTTTTCACTGCTAAACCTTTAAATTACTTTGCGCGTATCGGTTTAGGCATTATTGATAAATTACTGGGTATCAGTTATTTAAATAAATTGTATCAAGCTAATCAATTTAATGGTTTGTCGGCTCACGCATTTACCGACAAGTTTATTCACGTTTTTAAATTATCCGCTGTGGTGAGTGGGTTTGATTTAACCGCATTGCCCAAAAACAAACCGATTGTTGTGGTTGCAAACCATCCTTTTGGCGGTGTTGAAGGTGTTGTGCTTGCTAACCTAATGGCACAAGTTCGCCCAGATGTTAAAATATTAGCGAATGTCGGTTTGTCTATTTTTCCTGAACTCGCGCCTTATTTTATTTACACTAATCCACTAAAAACCGGCGCGAAAGGTAATTTTGAATCGCTTAAGCGATGTCGTAAACACTTAGAAAATAAAGGATTACTCGTTATTTTTCCGGCGGGGCGAGTGAGTTACCACCGTAATGAATTTAAAGGCATTGCCGATCATGACTGGCATCGAAGTTTGCAATTTTTAGCTAAAGTGGAGGGGGTGCAATTATTACCCTTGCACATCGCGGGTCAAAATAGACCGTTGTTTTATCAATTAGGGCGTGTGTATTTTCGTTTTAGATTATTAATGCTGATCCGTGAAATGATAGCCAGTAAAGGACGTAACATCCCAATGACATTTGCCAAAAAATTAGTAACCCCGTATACCGAAAAAAATGATCAACAGAACACTGATTTAACGCGTTTGCTTACTTACTTACAAGATCCCAAATTACAGCTAAATTGGCCTAAAATTGATTCAGTCACTTTACAACCTTTAGCGACTTTTGTTGAGCCCGCTTTATTATTGGCCGAGGTGCAATCGTTACCTGAAGAGCAGCAGCTCGCTAAGCACAAGCAGTTTGTTGTTTATTATGCGCAATACGATCAAATCCCACACATCTTGCAAGAAATCCGGATCCGGCGTGAAGAGGCGTTTCGTTTATATGATGAAGGTAGTGGTCACCCGCAAGATGGCGATGAGCGCGATAAAACCTATACTCATTTGTTTGTGTTTGATCGTGAAGTGTCTAAATTAGTGGGGGCCTACCGAATGGGGCAAACCGATATTTTGCGTGAGCAAGGCGGAAATCAGGCGTTATATTTAGCACAAATGTTTAACTTTAATGCTGATTTTATTAATCAGCAGCAACCCTGTTTAGAAATGGGACGCTCGTTTGTCGTGCCAGACTATCAAAAAAGTTACCATTCGCTTTTGCTTTTATTTAAAGGCATTGCTCGATTTATCGCGCGTTTTCCACGCTATCAAACCTTGTATGGAACGGTTTCATTAACAACCCAATATAGTCCGTTGAGTGTGTATTTGATCCAACGTTTTTTGGTTAAACCAACCGATGCTGCTTTACCTAAGTTAGCCTTTGAACATGCTCACAGCCAAGAAGTGAGTCATTACTTATCTCAATACCCAGCCGACATTAATGAGTTAGAGTGGCTAGTAAAACAGATAGAGCCAGATGGCAAAGGCTTACCGGTATTACTCAAACAATATCATCAGCTTGGGGCGCAGTTTTATTGTTTAGGTATTGACCCTAACTTTGCGCAAACACCAGGCTTGTTGTTAAGTGTTCATTTACCGACTGCGCCTAAACGGTTTCTTAAGTTATATTTAGGTGATGAGCTGGAACGATATCTCGCACGACAGTTTTAGCGGTACCTAAATCTAAACCTAAATGTGTGTCATGCGTTGCATCGATGACGTTTTAAATTCGGTTAATAAGCAGGGAGAGGTGTCTCGGTAATTAAACTGCACGTGCTCATTAGAAACGATAATATGCGTTAAACTTTGCGTTTGCGCATCGTCGCGATGCATACAAACTGAATAAGCCTCTTTAGCAGGCTGATGACTTGCATGAAACACGAGTAAATCCAATGTGCCATTTTGGCTTTGCGCTTTCATTGCTTGATAGGTGGCTAAACGCGCTTTTTTAACTTCGGTAAAATTAAAGCCCGATGACGTTAGTGGAGCTTGTGCTACCGAAAGGGATAACTGTTCGCCATTCCAATCAAGTTGATTAACCAATGATTTTTTTGTCGATGTGTCGGCTGTAAATACACAAAGTGTGAAAGGGGCAAAATCGGCTAAATATTGGGGCGTAAGCTTTTTTTGAACTTGTTCAATCTCTTTTTCTGGCTTGGTAGGGCAAAGCGATAATAAATCGATAATAATTAGTCCTCGACTCCTTTTCGCTTTTTTACCTTTTAAAAGCGCCTGCTCACTTGCTTGATAATTATTTAATAAACAGTAAGTTGAGCCCATTTTGTTGGTTGCAATCCAAGTGCCGCCGGCTTGTGGGTCTATCGGATAAATCGCTTGTAAAGCATTATCAAATTGTGGATCTATCGCTTTAGGCCGTGTTACCTGTTCATCACGATTAAAGAAAACTTCATAACCCTTTGGCATTAATTGCCAACTTAATGTGCACATGTTTTGCTCTGTGATTTATATATAAAAAGGCTTGTTTTTTTATATTGTCATGGGGATATCGTGCTTTATATCATTAGACAAAGCGGTTAATAAATCGACAACCTTAAAGCTAGCATTTTCCATTTGCGTAAGACTCGTGACGACTTGTTCTGTATTTCCTTCCGCATAGGCTTTTAATGCCGCTATTCCTTGGTTATGAACATCTGCATGCGGTTTTTCTATTTGTTTAAACGCGTTAAACGTTGAATATTTTGTTGCGCCTTCACCAGTATAATACCATTGCCCTAAGCGACACATTGTGTGGTCGGCAAAGTCTTCAGGCGACTTATCTGACATACCTAACATAACTTTATAAACATCTAACTTCCAGACGACATGATCCATTTTTACTGTTTGTATAAATGCATTGGCCGTTGAATTTGTGATAACGGAATACATATTTTGCGACAGGTGTACTATTTTATCGGCGGTTTCTTCGATCCTCGAGGTGCTTGCATTTATCTCTGTGCTTTTTTGACCCACATGAAGAATACCTTTTATAACGCTTTCCATTTGTTGATTAACTTGTTCAATCAAATTGGATATCTCATTTGATGCTTCAGATGAGCGTTGTGCTAAGGTTCTTACTTCATCAGCGACAACGGCAAAACCTCTGCCTTGTTCTCCTGCTCGAGCGGCTTCAATTGCTGCATTCAGAGCTAATAAATTAGTTTGGTCAGATATACCTTTAATAATATCTACGAATTCATTAATGCCAGCGGTCACCGTTTTCAATTGATCAACGGAATCTGAAGCCGATTTAGTGTCTGTAGATATTTTTGCCGTTGATATCACGGTCTCTGCTAGCATATTCATGATGTGATCAAATAATTGCTGAGCCGATTGAAAGTCGTCTCGATGAGTTATAAGTTCAGCAGAAGACTCAGCTAGGTTTTCTCTAATTTGGTTAACAAGAGTGGATGATTGCAACCACAATTTATTTATATCTTGTTGATTATTCGCTCTTATTGTTACATCTGTCATGTCTGAAGACAGCTCAGTATTGGCATATGCAGCTTGGCTTAATTCGTCGGTGAGAGCTTTATTTTGTTGCTTTAAAGCTTTAATTTCATTTTTAAGGTTTTCTATTTCCGTATTTTTATTAAAGTTGAATATCATCAAACACCTCGTTATTAAATGAGTTAGCTAAGCGAATACATGATACCCAAGTGACTTGGGTATCATGTATATAAAACAGTAATATTTCCGAATGATAAGATCAACCCAAGGCTTTAACTTGACATAAAAATAGCGGAGATATAGACGGGCTAAGATTCACTTTTATTAAATTGCACCGTTGAAGGGGCTACGCCAAAGTTTGCAATATGATCGGATGAGGCTTGTGTATGTGTGGGTATTTGCGTCGATAAAATATTTTTCATTAACGCATAATGATGTACAGCGTGACTGGCGGCAAACATCAGTTCGCGGTTGATACTTGAAGGTACGCTGACAATACAGGTTTCGGTAATACTAATTTGAGATTCAACACTAATGAGTTTATCTAACTGAGTGTGGTCTAATTGACCCAACCAAGTGATTAATTTATTAATGCTTTGGATCGCGAGTTGTTTATCGGTTTCAACCTGGCTACCACGTTGACGATTCTCGTAGTTTACGATTGCTGAGTCCTGCTCTATGCAATGTTTTATCACAATAAAGTGATCAAGAATATGGCGAACATGTGCTCCAATCGAACTCATGTTTGAGCTGCAATATTGGTATTCTTGTTCAGATAAACGACTTAAAAAGATGATGGCTTGCGCGAGGCTATCTTGATAGTGTTTTATCATCTGCATTGGGCGCTTCCTGCAATTATTTTTGATTATTATTCGTTATAAATGAGACCGCTGTCTAGGACTTTCTATTTCAAATATTCTATTGTGCTATTTGGTTTATGTGCTACTTGGGTTATGTGATATTTGGTTTATGTGCTCATTGAAGCAATGTGATCGCAATTAAGTATATTAAGCTCAATGTTAGCGCATAGATTATTTATTTTAGTAAATTGATTAACGGTTGTGCTGCGACTAGGTCAGGGTACATTGCAAATAAGCGTGGCTCGATTTCCGGTTCTACTGGCTTCATGTCTGGGATCATGACCGTTTTACATCCCGCTTTAATAGACGCTAAGCAACCAGGATTTGAATCTTCAAAAACTAAGGTGTGTTCAGGCTTTACACCTAACTGTTCACAGGCGAGTAAATAACAATCTGGGGCGGGCTTTCGGTTGACTACATCTTCAGAGGTCACAATCGACTTCAATTTTTCAAAGCCGGTAAAGTAATTAAAATTGGTGTGCACATCGTCTAGCGAACTTGAGGTAACAATACCTATGTTGCCGCAGCGGGATGCGCACTCATCAAAAAAAGACTGCGCGCCTTGCATTAATGTGACTCCTTCCGCTTTTATCGTTTTTTGCAGCTTACTTTTGTGATTTATAAAGTCTTGAATTGGAAAGTCCGCGCCCCACTTTTGGTGAATGATTTGATGGCATTCATCAGTTACGACACCGACAAAGGCTTTATAATCGGTTTCCGTAAAGCTTTGTGAGAACGCTTTTGCTGCTTGTATCCAACCTTGCATATGAATTATTTCAGTGTTGAACAGTGTGCCATCCATATCAAATAAAACGGCATCAATTCGAGGTTGAGACATGGCTACATTCCTTATATTGAGCTTAAAGCTAACGTGAAGTTTTTAATTGAATGGGGAAGACTCGCTTCTTTTTCTAATGTGGTTAGCTGTTGTATATATTGTTCGATTAAAACAAGGCAAGGTGATTGCTTAAGACTATTCAATTTAGGGTTTTCAATGGAAAGTGTTGCGAGCCAACTCAGTAATCTATCTTGCTCTATTTTTTCAGCCGTGAGCTCAACCGTTAGTAGTTGTTTTTTTATTTCAGCTTGCTCAGTTTGCGTTAAGGTTTCACTGCCTTGTAGTTGCTTGCGTGTGGCTCTAATTATTTGAGTATTGGTTTGACTAAAACTGTCAATTTGCTGATGCAGTTGTTGGATAAACTTGGCATCAATCATCATATTATGATGTGATAAATAGGCCAGTAATAGTACTAAATTGATATTAGCGCCTAGGGAATTTTGTAACGCTAATAACTCCGAACTGACGTGCGGTTGAGCGTACAAATCACAAGCAAAGTTCCAAAACTGTTGTCTGTCTATCATGGTTAGGAACTTAGACTTGTCATTTAACATAGTGTTTAGACCTGGGCGTTAAACGCTTCTTGTTCCACTTCTAAAGCTTCTTCTGCTTCCATCCATGCTTCTTCTACGGTGGCTAATGCTTGTTTCACATCTTTTTGCTGTGTGAGCAAAGTGGTGAGTTTAGCTTTATTTTCGGCTTGATAAATTTCACTTTCAGCTAATTGAGCTTCAATGTCATCAAGCTCGGTTTGTAATTTCTCGACTTGTTTTTCTGCTTTGTCTATTGCTTGACGAATAGGACGTGTTTTTTGTCTAAACTCGGCATCTAATCGTTTTTGATCTTTACGTGAAATAGTGGGTTCTTTGTCAACATTGTTAGCGGCAATCGCTTGTTGTTTTTGCTCTTTGGCATCATTGCTTAACCATTTTTCATAATCCATTAAGTCACCGATAAACGGGGTAACTTGGCCCTGATTAACTAAGTAAAAATCATCACACGTTGAGGTTAAAATATGACGGTCATGCGAGACGATGATCATGGCACCTTCAAAGTTTTGTAAGGCCATGGTGAGTGCTAAACGCATATCCAAATCGAGGTGATTGGTTGGCTCATCCAGTAAAAGTAGGTTGGGTTTTTGCCATACTAGAAGCGCGAGTACTAATCGCGCTTTTTCACCACCCGAAAAGTTTTCGACAGGATCAAGTGCTTGATCGCCTTTAAAACCAAAGCCGCCTAAAAAGTCACGTAATACTTGCTCTAATGCCCCATTGGCGATACGGGTTATAGCACTTAACGGGCTGTCGTCGGCACGTAATTGTTCAAGCTGATGCTGAGCAAAATAGCCAATGTTTAAACCATGCCCAACGGTCATATCACCTTGTAAAGGCGAAAGCTCTTGCGCTAATAACTTAACTAAGGTCGATTTACCTTCGCCGTTACGACCCAGTAATCCTATACGGCTACCGGGAACTAAGTTCAGCTTTATCGTTTTAAGAATAGGGTTGGCATCTTCATAACCGACTGAAACTTTATCAAGGGAGATAAGCGGGTTTGGGTTCTTTTCGGGTTTTCTAAATGCAAAATTAAATTCAGAGTCGACATGCGCAGGGGCTAAATCTTCCATTTTTGAAAGAGCCTTTAAACGCGATTGGGCTTGTTTGGCTTTTGATGCTTTGGCCTTAAAACGATCAACAAATGATTGAATATGGGCTTTTTCGCGTTGTTGTTTTTCAAACATCGCTTGCTGTAATCTTAAATTCTCGGCACGCTGACGTTCAAAAGCAGAGTAGTTACCTTTGTATAAGGTCAATGTTGAATTTTCAACGTGGACTATTTGCTCGGTGACTTCATCTAAAAACTCGCGATCATGCGATATTAATAGCAACGTACCTTCATATGCTTTTAAAAAGCGGCTTAACCAAATAACCGCATCTAAATCTAAATGGTTAGTCGGTTCATCGAGTAATAATAAATCGGAACGACTAATTAAGGCTTGCGCTAGGTTTAAACGCATGCGCCAACCACCCGAAAAATCACGCACACTTGATTGGTGTTTATCTTGGCTAAAGCCTAAACCATTTAATAACTGACCGGCTCTTGCATTAATCGTGTAAGCATCAATCGCATCCAGTTTTTGGTGTAATTCACCAATTTTTTCACCTTGGTTGTTTGCTTCTGCTTTGGCTAATTCGGCTTGTAATGTTCTGAAAGGCACATCACCATCAATCACATAGTCAATCGCAGATTGGTCAAGCGCGAGTGTTTCTTGTTTAACATGTGAAATAAGCCAATTTTGTGGAACATTCACATCACCTGCGTCAAGTTGGATTTCATGTTTAAGCAGGGCAAATAAACTGGATTTACCACAGCCATTTTTACCAATTAAGCCGGTTTTTTGTTTTGGATAAATACTCAAAGACGCATCTTTAAGTAAGATGTTTGAGCCGCGCATTAAGGTGATTTGATTTAAAGTAAGCATTTATCTCGTAGTTTGTGATTAATCATTGGCTAATAATCGCGTATGATACAGGGATTAACAGGCACTGTTAAGCGATGTCTGAACTGGAAAAATAGACCTTGTATTTTACAAGGAATAAGCGAGATAAATATGAAGCAGAAAAAGCGTTTTATTGCTGGTGCAGTATGCCCTGCGTGCTCAGCACTTGATACCCTAAAGTTGTTTTTAGAAAACAATGTTGAAAAAGTAGAATGTGTTGATTGCGGTTATACCAAGAGCCAAACTGAATCAGGCGTGCAAGAAGCCAGTAAAAATGCCGATAATGTGATCGGCGTTTTCAAACCGGAATAAGCTCGTTTGATGGTTAATAATGAGGTGGCGGTGTTTCTTGTGACATAGGCGCCACTGCATCTGGCTGCATCGATTTCATTTTTTGTCCAACAAGATGCAGCTGACGATCTAACAGCAGTAATTGTTCTTGCTGATCACTTAAAGCCTTGTTTAACACTTCTATAGTATCTTCTTGGAAGCTCAGTCTCATTTCGAGCTCTTCTATTCTATTTTCTAACGCTTGCGTCATGATAACTCCATTGTTCTAAATACCCCGACGAGCTAAAGCTTACGAGCGAATGGTTGGATGGGTGAAATGCGGCAGAGTATACCACTGCGCTTCTGGTTTTACTGTTAGGTTTAGGGTTAACCGTAAAAGATTTTACGAGCAGTCCATTTTTAGTTTGCCACAATTCTAAGGTGCGATCGGGTGAACCAGTGACGAGTTGCGTACTATCGTGATTAAACCGTGCTGTATTAAACATACGCTGTTGTTGAGCTAAATTGAGCGTGGCTTGACGTTGACCACTGGCTTGTTGCCAAATATGCGCTTGACCTTGGCTGTCGGCGGTAAATAAAAAAGCGCCATTTTGATCAAGCGCCACTTTAGTAACTCTATTGGGGTGAACAAAACGGTGGATCACATCACCCGTATCAACTCGCCAAAAATAAGCAACATATTCATTACTGCCCGAAATCGCAAATTCACCAGAAGGCGATATAGCCACGCTATTAATTTTATCTTGATGCGCTAAAAAGGTTGTTCGCCGCCCATTACGGGGCTCAAAACTAACCACTTTGCCATCACTTTGACCAATTAAAATAACCTGTGCTTGAGCACTTACAGCAATATCACGAATACGGGCATCGGTTATTTGCCAAAAACCAAGGGCTTTACCATCGCTTACACGCCATAATGCAAACTCAGTAGGGCTGGCGGTAACCACATATAAATTGTCGCTACTAAATCGTGTAATAAAAATATCACTGTTTTGATTGCTCTGATGCTGCCAATGAAAAAGTGCTTTTTTAGTGCCTACATGCCAAATTTGCACGCCAGCGCCTGCTTGTGCAATTAATAAGTGCTGACCATCCGAACTAATTTGGCCGTCAAAAGTGGCTTGATCGCCGACATGCCAAAGCCACTCGGCCTTGTCTGCCTCTGGGCTACAGCCGGCTAAGCAGATTGCAATTGTATATAAAATATTAAAAAAGTATTTTTTAAGCACGTTATTCACTTGGTTTACGGCTGTTTATGAGGTTATTATAGCCGCTTTCGCGTAATCGGCGCTACGAGACCGTTTCGCTTATACACTCAAGTGATGGAGAATAATTATATGAAAAAGTTAGCGAGTGCATGCGCAGTTGCGGCCGCACTAACCTTATCTGCTTGTGGCGCTGAAAACGGCACAGAAGCAAAAACCGAAACTACAAAGCAAGAGGCATCTACATTGCAAACTGAAATTCAAAAACAATCTTATAGCCTAGGCGTATCTATTGCGACTAACATCCAACAACATGTTGAACAGTCTAACGAAATGGGTATTGCTTTAGAGCAAGACTTAATCGCAACTGGTTTTGCAGAAGCATTAGCGGGCAACCCACAAATTAAGATTGAAGATGCTCAGCCTTTATTAATGGCTTTACAACAAGCACAACAAGCTGCTCACGCTGAAAAGCAAGAAGCTGATCAATCTAAATTCCAAGAAGAAAGCGCTGCATTCTTAGCTGAAAACAAAACTAAAGAAGGTATCGTAACAACTGAGTCTGGTTTACAGTATCAAGTTGTTCAAGCTGCTGAAGGCGCTAAGCCAGCTGCTGAAGACACTGTAACAGTACATTACACGGGTACATTAATCGACGGTACTAAATTTGATAGTTCTGTTGATCGTGGCGAACCAGCTAGCTTCCCACTTAACCGCGTAATTAAAGGTTGGACTGAAGGTCTACAATTAATGCCTGTTGGTTCAAAATACCGTTTCTTCATTCCTTTCGATTTAGCATACGGACCACAAGGTACGGGTAGCATTCCTCCATTCGCTGCGCTTATCTTTGATGTTGAGTTAATCTCAATTGATGCTGCAAACGAAGAAGGTTAATTAGCTTTTAAGCTAAACCTGAAAAAAAACCGGCATTTGCCGGTTTTTTTGTATTTACGCCTAAGGCATGAGGTATACCACTTCTTATTTCGTCAGCCCAAACCAATGCACTTTAGCATAAGCTGGTGTGTTCAAAACGCGACCCCAACGTTCTTTTTTCTTACGCAACCCTACTACCCGAAAATGAAAACTTTGTGTAGGTTGGTGCTGAGGAACGAAGCCCAACTGTTACCAACAATGCTTAACCGGGTAATAAAGGGCTTGAAAGTGGATAACCGACATTCATCATCAAGCTTTTGCAAGCATTAACCTCAATGATTGATAACGATGCAAATGGCTGCACGCGAAAATAAATACAGGTAAGTTTATTACCTATAAAAAAGAGTCGAATGGCGGTTTTTAAATTTGAATTGACTTACGTTGGGCTTCGTACCTCAGCGCCAACCTACATAGATGCAAGAAATACCAAGTGGTTTTTGGGTCGCTGTTCTCGATAGTTTTTAAATTCAAGATGCGCCCCCAAAGCCCTTTATGCAATCAGCGATAGATAACGAAAGGGCTCGGTGCAAAAGTAAAGACCAGCCCCTGATGGTGCTGATGACTCTTAACTTGGGGTTTTGTCTCCACAATGTGCTGCTAATTGAATAAACTCTATCGGTTTATTAGTTTTCGGAATTTCATAAAAAGCAAAAGGGGTACTTATAGCGGGTTGGCATACGCCAATAGTTGGTGAATTATCCAGAAGGCGTCCGGAGTAATAATAAACAAAGATCTTGTCATCAAGTTCGATGATCTTGTCTATCCCTACATTTACCGAATTAGGTTGGTTGCCTGGGAAGATAGCAAAATATGTATACTGCTCCATATCAACTGTTTGTAGGTAAGGGGAGGCATCTGCTTGTTTTGTTTCAGTTGTATCACTTCCTACTACGATTACTGTATGGGTTAAGGCTGCTGCCATATCTTGTTCTAATTCGTCTAAGTTCGTATAAACCACATTGTGTTTTGATTTGGTTTTATCGTTGCTATAGTGTGTTGATAACACGGCTCGTGGTTCAAGTAAGTCAACTAAAGCAGAATCAGATTCGGTGCAATTTTGCAGCGGGTTATCTAGTTCAATAAACTCTACTGGTAAATCTTTTATATTTTCGACTATAGCAAAAGCATATGCTTGGCTTGGTTTAGCATATGTGTAACAGCTATCGTTAAGTAACTCATAACTTTGGCTATATTCAACAATGTATTTAAGGTTAGATTGTTTAATGCTCTGGATACTAATTGTAGCAAACGACCGAGTTAGTGTTGGGGTAACAACCGTAAACACCCCAACGTTGTGTTCTTCAATAAATAAAGGTGGTGTTTGCTTTTCAAATCCTGCCAGTTCAATATCATGACTTTGTAAAAATTGATTTAGTTTTGCTGTATCAGTGAACAGCGTAGATTCTGTAATATTGGTTGGTGTTGGTATTTGCCCTTGGAAGATTGTACTCAATGTCTCAACGTTTATTGGATTACAGTCTTGAGTCGATATTAACTCGGCTTCAATTTTCAAATCTGGCTTTGATAATTCGATAAAGGCTGAAGTAAAAAAGTCGGTGTTCGAGTTAGGTTGACAGTCTGGAATCGCGTCAGCGAATTCTAATCGGTAGCTGATCTGAGCAGTATCCTCAGTTTGACTCATGGAATCAATTTTAAGTGTATAACCTGGTGTTTGATATGCCGGACTATTAATGGCTATACGGGTTGTGCCATTACTGCTAGAAGTCGTTATGTTTTCTTGATCAATCGCATTGTCGAACGCTTGGGCTGTGTCAAAAGACTCTACTCGTTCTACCTGATTATTGAACTGCTGCTCTTGTTGATAAACCAGTTGATAGCTAATTGAAGATTGATTGTTATCGTCGTTATTGCAGCCAAGTAAACTGCTAGATATAGCTAAACTAAATAGAAGGGGTTTCCATTGCATTACGTTTTTCTCCCTAAAATACCCATAAAATAAAAGTTAATAATTAACGAGTATATTAGGCTAATGTTACAAGTTTGTGGTGGTTAAGTATTTCTGCTGAGCCGTCGATTATCGTTTTGGGGTGGCTGTCCTCGATGGTTCACCGATGGTTCAAAGCCAATGGCAAATGCGATCGCTATATAACGAAGATATTGTGCAAAAAAAGAAGCAAGAAATGGCCGATGTGATCGATTATTTAGCATGGTGGGTTATGTTTTTCATTGGTGATCGTTCTCAATTTAAAAAATGTATAAATCATGATAGATTTATTGTTTAGCCATTGTAAATACCTATTGCATGATCCCACTTATTACCAACCCCGTTTATAGTTATGACTTTCCGCACAAGCATCGTTTTCCTATGGAAAAGTTTGGTTTGTTACATACTTACCTGCAAGAACAAGGTATAGCAACACGTGCTAATACGTTTAGGCCGGGCAAAGCTAAAACTGAATTACTCGCGTTAGGCCATTGCCCTGAATATTTACAGCGTTTTATCACCGGCACTCTGTCGGCTAAAGAAGAGCGCCGTATGGGGTTGCCTTGGAGCGAAGGCTTATTAAGGCGTACCTTGATTTCGCCCAATGGCACGTTTTTAACCGCTCAACTTGCTTTAAAAAACGGCATTGCTTGTCACTTAGCCGGCGGTACACATCATGCACATTATGACTTTGCTTCAGGCTTTTGTATTTTAAATGACTTAGCCGTAACCGCTAAAGCGCTGATCAAGTTAGGCAAAGTAAAGCGGGTATTAATATTTGATTGCGACGTGCACCAAGGTGATGGTACTGCAACCATCTTACAAAATGACCCAGATGTATTTACGTGCTCGGTGCATTGCGATAAAAACTTTCCGGCTCGTAAAGCGCAAAGCGATTTAGATGTTGATATTGCCAAAGGCACAACCGATGAAGCTTATTTAACCACCGTGGTTGATACGTTTTGCCAATTATTAACGCAATTTAAACCCGATTTAGTGTTATATGATGCGGGTGTTGATATTTATAAAGATGATCCACTCGGGTTACTTAATATTAGTTTACAAGGCATCACGCAACGTGACCGCCATGTTTTAATGTTATGTAAACAAGCTAATGTGCCCGTTACCACGGTTATTGGCGGTGGCTACGACAACGACCGACTTGCACTGGCTAAGCGCCATGCGATAGCCGTAGAGCAAGCAAACTTGATTTTTAAATAATGGTTTTAATTTTGTTCGACTCTTCTTTTTTGCGCGCATTATCTATATCGACTGCTGGATAAAAAATTGCCATCTGGCTGAATTTAGCGAGGCTGTTCTAGATTGTTGGTTGTAGATTATTGCTCGTGGTCTTTGAGTGTTCTCGATCATTCATCTTTTTCGTTTTAAATAGCGAGGCAACCGATCTAAACAGGATTAACAAAAAATATACGTTCAGCTTGAAGTTTTAATATAAATCTTATAGTTTATATGTAAATTTAATGTTGAGTGTATATATGAAGTTTAATCCTGTTTTTGCCGCTGTTTGCCTTAGTGTATTGTCTGGTTGTAGTGCTACCCAGTTAACCGAAACAAAACAGACTGACTCACCCGCTGTTGCTTCTTTTTTGCCCAAAGCGCCCATTGGTTACCAATGGCAGTTAATTGAAAACATGTCTGATGAATTTAATGGCGATAGCTTAAATCAAGATAAATGGCTCAATTACATTCCTACTTGGCGAGGTCGACCACCTGCTAAATTTTTAAAAGAAAACGTGACCGTGAATAACGGTAATTTAGAGCTAAAAACCTCAACTTATTCAGGTGAAGATAAAGAAGATTTCACGATGGGCGGTGCTGCGGTATCAGGTAAATATGGCCAAACATTTGGTTATTTTGAATCTCGAGTAAAAGCGTCTAAAACAAAATTATCGACTACTTTTTGGTTGCATTCAGATAAAGCGGAAAACCCAAAGGGTGACTGTGAAAACCGTCACTCAATAGAAATTGATATTTTAGAAGCAATAGGCGGCTGGCCACAAGCGTGGTGGGCCAATATGATGCATTCAAATACGCATTACAAGCCAAGTGCTTTAAAAGACGGTAAATGTCGAGGCGCAGACTACCTTTCTAAAGGTGTAAAATACGATACAAAACGCAAATTATCTGACGATTTTAATACCTATGCCGCATGGTGGGTTACTCCTAATCAGGTACATTATTACTACAATGGCATACTCACTGGCACGGTCAACTTAACCCACGAAAAAGATCCGGTGGCGTTTAATGGGGATATGTCATTACGCATGGTGGCTGAAACTTACACATGGCAACAAAAGCTAATTAAAAATATACCGGGTAATCATTTGCCTTACCCAACGGCGGCAGAGTTAAACGATGCGAGCATTAATACGGCTTATTATGACCATGTTCGCAGTTATCAACTGGTGCCAATGGCCGATAATTTATTGGTAAACCCTGATTTTGAAGATGCTAATTTAGCTTGGCAATTTGCTTCTGGGGCAACGATATCAGCGGCCGCAAAACACAGTTACACGCAAGGCAAAGGTTTACGGGTTCAAGGTAAGGCGACAGCACAGCAAACGGTAAAGGTGAATACTAACAGCCATTATCGGTTAACGGGTTATAGTCGTAACCAAGAGGTGAATGCGGGTGGAAAGATTGTTGTAAAAGACCAACAGCAAAATATTATCGCAACAAGCTTGATTAACACGACCGAGTTTAAGCTTAGTCGTATTGAATTTAATACAGCCAATAACAGCCAGATCACGGTTGAGATCCAAGGTAGTCGGGGCAATGTGAGTTTGGTGGATAACTTAGCGTTAATTAAAATGTAAAGGCTGGGAATAAGTCATTTAATGGATTAGTCAATTTTCGACCTAACAGATTCAAAAAGATCGCTTAATATAAACTCACAATTACACGTGTTTTTTGAACTATTAAAGAGGCTGCTTTCTGCAAATAGCCAAAATCTGACTTTGGCTTTTGAATTACTCGCGGCAGCTCAGAGTTTAAAGCAGGCTTAATTTACTCATTAAGCCTGCTTGTATAAAACTGTTGTTTTCTTAGACGAAAAGTCAATATATATTTAATTGTTAACCAAATTTAGACTTGTACCTTTCCTATCAAGCGCTCCACTATAACGTGTTAATACAAGCGCAACTAAAACAACAATTGCGCCTACCCAAGGTGTATTCATTAGGCCATGTTCAGCGACAATATTACCTCCACCCCACGCACCAATTGCAATACCAACATTAAAAGCGGCGATATTTAATCCTGATGCTACATCTACTGCATTTGGTGTGTGTTTTTCAGCTAACTTAACCACGTATACCTGTAAGCCTGGAACATTCCCAAAGGCAAATGCTCCCCAAACCAAAATAGTAAGCACAGCTGTAATCGGGTTGTAAGCGGTATAGCTCAACATAAGTAATATGCCCGCAAGACCTGCGAAAATTATTGTTAACGCTTTAATTGGCCCCAAATTATCAGCCATTTTACCCCCCCAGATATTACCAATAGCAACTGACACACCATAAACTAAAAGTATCAAAGCAACAGAGCTTGAATCAAAACCACTCACTTCATTTAGAATCGGGGCTAAGTAAGTAAATGCGATGAAAGTTCCACCGTAACCAATAGCCGTAATCGCATAAACTAATAGTAATCGAGGATGAGTTAATACTTTTAACTGTGCTGTAATCTTAGTCGGCTTAGCTTGTTTTAAATTATTAGGCACTAATATCGCACTACCAATCATGGCTAATAAACCTAAAATAGATACGGTTAAAAAAGTCGCTTCCCAACCAAAAATTTGACCGATATAAGTGCCTAGAGGAACTCCAGTGACTAAAGCTACCGTTAATCCTGTAAACATAATGGCAATAGCACTTGCGCCCTTTTCTTTAGGCACTAAACCTGTCGCAATAGTCGAGCCTATTGAAAAGAAAACACCATGTGCTAACCCTGTTAGAATTCGGGCTATTATCAGCGCTTCAAAACTTGGTGCTTGCCAAGCCACTAAGTTGCCAATAACAAACAAGCCCATAACCGATAGCAACACATGTTTTCTGTTCCATCTACTGGTTAGTGCTGTTAACACAGGTGCGCCAATAGCAACGCCTAAAGCATAAAGACTTACCAATAAACCCGCTGACGGTATTGATACATTAAGGTCTTGTGCCATTGTTGGCAATAATCCAACAATTACGAATTCTGTTGTTCCTATAGCAAAGGCGCTAAGTGCTAATGCTATCAATGCGAGTGGCATGATGATCTCCAAATAAGTTTATTTAATAGATATAAAGTAAGGCGTTAAATTAAATCGCTTTCTTTATTTGTTGACGCCATTATTAACTGATAAACTTTTGTTATAAATAGCACTATTTGCAAATTACTTTTGTAATAAACGAGGTTAATTTGAGTTTAAAAACACGATCTGATGACTTAGAGCTTTTATTAGCTGTCATTGAATTTGGTGGCTTCTCTGCCGCAGCTGATGCACTTAATATTCAAGTAGCTCGTATATCCCGCTCAGTGTCTAAAATTGAAAAAGCACTTAACACAGCTATTTTAATTAGAACAACTAGGCGAGTAATGCTGACAGATGAAGGAAAAAAATTTATCGATGCGGTGAGCATAGGTTTACAACAAATCCAAAGTGCGGAATCAGACCTTATTCTTAAAGGAAAAGTGTCACAAGGAAAATTGCGTGTTGACGCTGTGAGTCCTTTTATATTTCACCAATTAACACCCCATATGAGTGCGTTTACTAAGGCTTACCCTGAAATAGAGATTGAACTCAACTCTAACGAAGGGATCATTGATTTAATTGAAAAACGCACTGATGTAGCAATAAGAATTGGCAAACTAGAAGATTCAACTCTACATGCTAGCGCCTTAGGAAAAAGCCCGCTTTTTATTGTCGCATCACCTGAATATATTGCACAAAATGGTTTACCAAAAACGCCTGATGACCTTAAAAGTCATAAATTAATCGGTTTTTCCAATATCAAATCACTTAACCAATGGCCTGTAAAAAGCTTGAATAACGTAAATCCGACTATGACAGCGAGCAATGGAGAAACCATTCGCCAGCTAGCTTTATCTGGAAGCGGTATCACTTGTTTATCTGGTTTTATGGTTAATACCGATATTGCATCAGGTCGGCTAATATCGCTTCTGGAGCCATACAGGCTATTTGGTACGGATCGTGAGTTAGTAAATGCTGTTTACTATAAATCTTCAGCGGTTGCAGAAAGGGTTACTGCATTTATTGAATTTATTAGGCCAAGATTAACATTGTAATAATTGATGTTTATGTCAGCCTTACCGGATAATTTGTTGTTATGAAACAAGTGCTAACGTCCATTTTTGTATCTTTTCTGATCAAATCAACTGTACGATTAGGTTAAACCTAAAATGGTAAAGTGTAAGATTAGATATGAGTTAATACACATTAAAAGAACAGATAAAATACTTTATCTGCTCTTTTTATACCTTGGCGTATAAATTCACCATTAAGTGGATCTATTCATTAACCAATGACCAAGTGCGTATCCAATCTACTTTCATGATGTTGTTATTGTCGTTTAACAAATCACTTTTTTGCGGCAAACCACCCACCCATGAAGAGTTTTGTGTCCATAGATCCCAAATTATATGTTGTTCAAGCGTGAAAGCTTGTTGGGTGTTCACTTTATTGACCGGCTCGCCATTTAGGTAAAATTGAACGGTATGAGCGTCTTTCCACCAAGCACCAAACACGTGATACTCTTCAGTCCAAAGTACACCTTGTAAGGTATTGCCGTCGGATAGATCAGTACGATTGTCTGAGTTACCGTGGTGACGTTCGGTTACGCCATTTTTAGTAATAAAATACTGCGAGTTCATTTTCCAAGGGTAGTCTGGTTGACAGTTACAGGTTGGTACTGGGTTTATTTCAATAATATCGATTTCGTCTCGGTTGTTAATGTCACCATTGTTCAACCAAAATGTACTGTAAGCCGATATATTGGCCACTTTTATTCGGCTTTCGGTATACATCGGAAACTTAATTTTGGCGTTAGAGCGAACGCGAGATGTTTCAAACCATTGGTCTGGATTGTTCTCGTTTAAGGTGGCTCGTATCCATAAGTTACCGTTTTCTACGCCAGAATTTTGATTCAACATGTTGACGGGAGTGCCGCCATAGTTCCAATTGGTTTTGATCCACTTTGAACTGTCCCACACATCAAACTCGTCTGACAAATTATTTACTTTTTGCCACTTTTTACCTTGCGGTGTATTGTCGTTAAACGATACAAATGATGGCAATGTTGGATCTGCCGTGTTGACATCAATGATATTGCCGCTTGGCAGAGCACAACCCGTATTGTCAACGGAGGTACCCGCTGGTGTTGCATTACACTGATCTATTTCATCATTTACGCCGTCATTATCACTGTCGAGTTGTGATAATGCACAACCGTTGGCATTTACGCTCGCATTGGCAGGGGTATTGGCACATTGGTCATTGGCATCAATGACACCATCGTTGTCGGCATCTAAATCTTGAACCGGGCCATCGGTTATATCTTGCTGCCAAACTAAACTAAATGATTCCAAGTTCCATTGCCAAGCATTGCTGCCGGATGCGTGAATTCTGACTTGTTGATTACCTGCAGGTAATTTGACGATCGCGGTGGCGGTAATGGGTCTAAAGTCATCCCAACCAAATGCAGGCACCGAGGCTTGAGCATAAGAAACCCATTGGCCTGCTTCTTTAACCAATATTTCAATTGCGCTATTATTTGTAATAGCTGTACCCACATTAAACGTAACTTGATACATGCCGGCTTCGCTAACCGCAACCGCATAATCGGTAAAATCACCCGCGTTGATATAGTTAATTGCGCCTTGGCCAGCTACATTATAGGTTGTTACCGGTGTTTGCTGTTGGTCGTTATAAGTGCCACCTTGGCTCACAAAACTTTCAGCTTCAACTTTAATGGTGCCTACGACTGGGTTATTACCTTCATCGTCATCATTATCATCTGCACTTTCTAAGCTAAATAAAACCGATTCTAAGTTCCATTGCCAGTCGTTATTGCCCGCTCCGACTAATTTAATTCGGCTAGTACCCGCAGGTAATGATATTTCATTTGTTAAGCTCAGCGCCTGAAAATTATCCCAACCGGCCGCCGGTACCGTGGTTTGCCCTTGGCTTTGCCAAGCGCCATTTTCATACATAAATAATTCAATGGCAGAACCAGAAGCAACATTCGTCCCAATAAAATACTCAACTGAATATATACCCGCCGTGGTAACAGCAAGATCATATTCTACATAATCACCTGAATTGATGTAGTTAATTGCTTGAGCGCCATTAACGCTATAGACATTAATCGGGTTGGCATTGCCGTCGGCAAATGTACCGCCACTCGCCACAAAACTTTCTGCTTGTAAGCGCACTGATTCGGCTTGAGCAGAATTGGCCATCCCCAGTAAAAATAGTGACGATAACGTAACATTCAGTGCTGAATATTTTAACCCCTGTTTATTTCTGTTATTCATTTTATCTCTGTTTTTTTATTGTTGATTTGAGCGTTCTGAGTTCGCCAATGGTTAAATAGAGAACAAACAGAACATAAATAGACCAAGATGGTCGATAAACAATCTATTTGTTTTTTAAAATAAATCAAGTTGTTAGGTGTTATTTGTTAACAATAATGTAAAGTGTCCACTTATTTGTGATTATTTTGTTTGTTTTTGCACGCAATTTGGTGTTTTTAGTTAAGGGGTTTAAGCGTGTTTTTTTATTTTAGAGTGTTTTTTTTGTTTATTGTTAAATTATGGGTCTGTTTTTTTTGATGTAGATGGAAGGGGTTGTAAGGCATTGGCTTCTTTTGTTGTTTTTTTTGATATTAAATTAATTTGTCTTTATGTTTTAAGCCATTAGTGACGTGTTTTAGCAAGATTTACTCACGTGATCTTAACGAGGATACTATTGGATTAAGGCCATAATGCGGCTCCGAAGATTAATGTGGTAAACAGGGGGAGTTGGGCAATATTTTTAGCCGTCATTTAATTTTAACCATTTGGTCAATTAATCGTCATCTAGCCTCACCATGCTATAGCTAATTTCTAAAACGAGAAACGTTATGGCTAGAGTTAGCAAACAATACAATGCAGTTTGGCTTTCGGATATACATTTAGGGTGTAAAGATTGCAAAGCTGAATTCCTGCTCGATTTTTTGGATAAAGTTAACGCTGATGTCATTTATTTAGTCGGCGATATTGTTGATTTTTGGGCGCTTGAAAAGCGTTTTCATTGGCCTGATTCGCATAATCAGTTGGCTTATAAATTGATGGACCTTGCGCGTTCGGGCTGTCGTATTGTTTATGTGCCGGGCAATCATGATGAAAAAGTGCGTAAATATGTTGGCCTGACCTTTTCTGATATTGAAATTCACCGCGAATTTGAACACACCACGTTAGAAGGCAAACGATTGCTAATTGCTCATGGCGATGATTTTGATGCTGAGGTGTGCTTAGGTAAATGGCATGCGCTTATTGGCGATGTGATGTATGACTTTTTACTTTTTCTTAATCGTTGGTGTTATTGGTTACGTGGCAAACTGGGTTTTGGTTATTGGTCGTTAGCGGGTTATATAAAAAGTAAAGTTAAAGGCGCTAACCAAGCCATTGAACGTTACAAAAAAGCCGCCGTTGATTATGCGCGTGAAAAAGGGATGGATGGCATTGTGTGTGGCCATATTCATCAACCCGGTTTAGAAGAAATTGACGGTATGTTGTATTGCAATGACGGTGACTGGATCGAAAACTGTACCGTTTTAGTTGAAAATCAAGATGGCTCGCTTGAATTGTTATATTGGACAGAGCAAGTTAAAAGCTTAAGCCAATATGTTAACAAGCCTATTTTAGTGCCAAATCGTCAAGCGGCTTAAACTTCTGTTTTATCTGCGCTGAAGCCTGTTAAAGCTAAGGTTTCACATTGGCTCGCCAAGCAAATATTGCAACAGTATTTGTCTTGGTGGCTAACTTTTGTGCGTATTGACATAAAAGTGCCATCAAAATAACCACATTCCGTAACATATTATTCATACATTGCCCAACAGAGAGTGTTCGTTAATCTAGTTGGAAAATGAAATGTTTAGTGTCGATAATATTTTAGAGCAAACTTATCCGCAATTAGCTGCACGTCCGTTATGGGGACGCTTTGCCAAATTTGTTTTACGCGGATTATTACACGAAAAAGACTTTGTTGAATTCGCCGAAAAATATCCACATTTAAGTGGCTTAGATTTTGTTGAGCAAGTGCTAGAGCACTTTGAATTTGGTTACAATATTAACGATAAAGAGCTAGAGCGCATACCGGCAACGGGGCGTTGTGTAATTATTGCGAATCACCCTATTGGCACGCTTGATGGTTTGGCGCTGATTAAATTAGTGAGTGAGGTGCGTAAAGATTTTAAAGTGGTCGCGAACCAATTGTTGATGTCGATCAACCCATTGCATGATTTACTTTTGCCTGTTAATAACATGAACGGCAGCACGCCAAAAGAAAACATTCAACGCATACACGAATACTTGGCCAATGAAGGCGTTATTATTATATTTCCGGCGGGTGAAGTTTCGCGTTTAAGCCCTAGTGGTGTTAAAGATGGCGAATGGCGCAGTGGTTTTTTACGTATGGCGACGGCGGCGCAAGCGCCTATTTTACCTATCTTTGTAAATGGTAAAAATTCGCCGATGTTTTACAGTTTATCTATTTTGTGCAAACCCCTCTCGACAATGCTTTTAGTTAAAGAGATGTTTAAGCATAAATCGAAAATATTGCCGATGCGGGTAGGTGATTTAATTCCTTACGAAAGTTATCGTAATTTACCAATCAGCTCAAAAGAGAAAGTGCGTTTATTTCGTCGTCACTTGTACCGTATTGCAAAAAAGCGTAAGCCGTTATTCGCGACTCAAAGTGCGATTGCGCGGCCTGAACCTCGACAAGAATTAAAAGTGGCTATCCAAGCTTGTGAACACATCGGTGAAACACAGGATAAAAAACAAATTTATTTATATCGTTATGAGGGTAGCTCGCCGGTGATGCGCGAAATTGGCCGTTTGCGTGAAGTCGCTTTTCGGGCGGTAGGCGAAGGCTCAGGTTTACGACGAGATGTTGACCGGTATGATTCTTATTATGAACATTTGATTTTATGGGATGAAAACGATCTTGAGATTGTCGGCGCTTATCGTTTAGGTAATACCGCGAAAATTTTGGCAAATGAAGACAATAAAAAGCTGTATACCGAAACCCTGTTTAATTATACCGAAGGCATGCAACCGTATTTTGATCGAGGTTTAGAGTTAGGGCGTAGCTTTGTGCAACCGCGTTATTGGGGCAAACGTAGTTTAGATTATTTGTGGTATGGCATTGGAGCCTACTTGGTTAAAAACCCGAATATACGTTATATGTTTGGTCCGGTGAGTATTAGCGATACGTTACCTAAAACGGCGAAAGATTTGCTCGTTTATTTTTATCGTTTACATTTTAGTACCAACAGTGTTGAACTTGCGCAATCAAAAATACCTTACGATTTACCACAAGATTTTTTAGTAAACATGCAAAAGCAAATTACTGGTGACGATTATAAAGCTGATTTTTCAGCACTTAAAAATTTATTGGCTAATATGGGCTGTAATGTACCCACGTTATACAAGCAATATAGTGAAATATGCGAACCGGGTGGGGTGAAATTTTTAGATTTTAATATTGACCCTGATTTTAATGATTGTGTTGATGGTTTAGTGTTAGTTGATATTAACGCGCTAAAAGCTAAAAAGCGTGCGCGCTATATGGCGGCTGCGGTTCAAGAAAGTGCGCCAGCCGTTAAAAATGTGGAGACTGCAAGCGTGATTAACAACGCAACAGACAGCGCAGCAGACAATGCAACAGACAATGCTGACAATCAACAAGATACGACTTTGAAAGCTGATACGCCGATAGAAAATCAAGCGATGAATGCGTCAGTGTTAGCGGCTCCAATAGTCGATATCGCCACAACGGCTTAACGGCTATTGTTCATTGTTATGGTTTTTATCATAACAATGAACTAACACTCGTTGTGTGTGTTAATTGAGTTGATGCCGTGGCTGTAGCTGTTATTATGGAATGACTCATCGCCTTTTTTAGCCCCCTGAATATGCAGTTTAATTATCGAATCGTTTTTATTATCACCGCTTTGCTTTTTACTTTGTCGGTTAGCCTGACAAGTGTGAATTATTATGCATCGATGGATTTAACGCATACACAATTAAAAAATAGTGCGTTACCTTTAACCGTTGATAATATTTATACTGAAATTCAAAAGCAGATCATCGAGCCCAATTTGATTGCCTCTATGATGGCTCACGATACGTTCATGAAAGATTGGTTAGCTAACGAAGAAAGTGATACCGAGCAAGTCGTTAAATATTTAGATACGATCCAAAATAAATACCAAATGTTTGCTACCTTTTTAGTCTCAGAGAAAACACAAAATTATTATTCTGCAGCAGGGCTGTTAGAAAAAATAAATAAAGATAACGCCCATAATCAATGGTATTTTTCGTTTAAGCAAACGCCTGAAGCGCAAGAAATTAACATCGATAAAAATGCACACATGGGACCTTCATTGGTCATGTTTATTAATCATAAAATTTTCGATAACGATTTTCATATGATTGGGGCAACAGGGGTTGGTTTAAAAACGTCTTACATAAACGATATGCTTAAGCAATTTCGTTTAAGTTATCATTTCAATGTGTATTTTATTAATGAACAAGGCCAAGTGATTATTTCGGAGCTTGATAGCCATTCGATCAATCACATCAATGAAGTGCCCGAATTAAAACAGATTAAAAGCGATTTAATTAGTAAAGGCTCACAGTTGTTTGAATATGAGCGCCAGGGTGAGCGTATTATTTTAAACCGTAAATACATTCCTGAGCTTGATCTGTATTTATTGGTTGAAGCTAAAATGAATGACTTTACAAAAGAAGTAAAAGAAACCTTCTATTTTAATATTGTTATCTCGTTGTTACTCACTCTTGCTATTACGCTTATTATCTTGATTTATGTGCGAAATATTCATCGTAAACTAAACCAATTAGCCGACAACGACCAACTAACAGGCTTGCCTAATCGTCGGTTTTTTAACCGGGGTTTAGCGCACGCAATGCAATTAAAAAAACGCAATAATATTAACCTATCGGTTTTGTTTTTAGATTTAGACAACTTTAAAAAAATTAACGATACCCAAGGCCATGATGTGGGTGATGAGGTTTTAAAACGAGTTGCAAAATTGCTTGATAACACAACCCGAGGTACCGATTTTGCTGCTCGCTGGGGCGGTGAAGAGTTTGTTATTTTGTTGTTTAACAGTAATGCCGAAGGTGCAGCCATCAGCGCTGAAAAACTGGGTAAAGCCATTGAGCAAGATCAGGCCTTGTTTGATTTAGTTGGCCATCAAGTGACGATTAGCTTGGGTGTTACCGCCGTGCAAGACGACGATGATATCGATGCCATTATTAAACGAGTTGATGGCGCGTTATACAAGGCTAAAGCGGCCGGCAAAAACCAATTTATAGTTGATTGATTTCGCCTGCTGAACTTATGTTTTTTGTTTATTTTTATTGTGCTTTCACCCTGTGAAACGCCATTCATAAATGAGTTTATCATCCAGCGTGTAGGTTAGTTAAACGGCTCTGCCCCCTCTATTTTATTCATGTTTATCTTCATTCTTTGGCAACTTGAATTCGTAAAGCACATATCGCTAAATCCATCCCTTCTTTAATGGTTGTGTGCATTTCGGATTATCGGTGTGCGATGCTTCTTATCTATTTAAATAAATTTAACGTTAAACCACGCGAGAGTCCAAATGACTCTTATGTGTTTTTGTTTGTGTTTTATTGTGAGTCTAAATGACTCTTTAATATGTGTGTGCTTATTGATTTTTATCTAACATATTGAAATAAATGACTAATTTTGGGTTGGAATGCTTTTTGTAATAGAAAGTTATAAACATTATTGAAGCATTAACCTTAAGTGAAATCAGCCATGCATGAACACAATACACCTGTAGATTCTTTAGATACTGATCCAAATCAAGAAAATTATAAATTGTGCTTAAAACTGGGTAATGGTTTAGGCATTACCGCTTTATGTATCACGTTGATTTGTATTTTTATCAATTTTGGTTTTGAGCAATATTTTGCTTTAGGTGCTCAAATTGCGGCTCATATTGGCACGATCATTTTTGCTGCTCTGGCTAAATTAGGTTATGTCATTCGATGCGTAGGTGCTTATGGGCTAGGGCACCGCGCTTTTTGAGCTTAGTGATTCGATTTTATGTTTATTTTTATTTTCAAACCAATTTAAATTATCTAGGAGATATTGATGTTAACGACTGAACATATTGCTGTAGTAAAAAGTACGATCCCTTTATTAGAAGTGGGAGGAGATGCGATAACCGAGCATTTTTATCAACGCCTGTTCACGCACAACCCAGAATTAAAAAATATTTTTAATATGAGTAATCAACAAACGGGTCGTCAAAAAACGGCATTGTTTGGTGCCATATTAGCGTATGCAAAAAATATTGATAACTTGGCTGTACTTAAACACGCGGTAGAGCGTATTGTGCAAAAGCACACGAGTTTTCATGTTGAGCCCGCACACTACGACGTTGTTGGTTTGCATTTAATTGAAACATTACGCGAGTTACTGCCTGAACAATTCACTGAAGAAGTTGAAACCGCCTGGACTGCTGCTTACGGTGTACTGGCCAATGTGTTTATTAATCGTGAAGAAGAACTTTATAGCCAAAGAGAAAATACACTTGGCGGCTGGCGTGGTAAACGCGCTTTTTGCTTAGTTGATAAAGTGGTTGAATCGGCATTGGTGACGAGTTTTGTATTTGAACCTATGGATCATCAGCCGGTTATTGATTATCAAGTTGGTCAGTATGTAGGGGTAGAGTTAACACCTCAAGGCAGTGATTATGTTGAAATTCGTCAATATTCGTTATCAAGCAAACCGAATGGTAAAAGCTACCGTATTTCGGTTAAGCGCGAATTGGGCGAGCATGATGGTTTAATGTCTAATCATTTACATGATCATTTAAATGTTGGTGATTTAGTTGATTTACACGCACCCGCTGGCGATTTCTTTTTTGTTGATCGTTCGGCTCCGGTGGTATTAATTTCGGCGGGTGTTGGTATTACACCAATGCAAGCCATGTTAGAAAAACTAGCGGCTGAACATTATGCTAAGCCGGTTTATTATCTTCATGCTTGCGAAAACGCATCGCAACATTCATTTGCCAACCGTACCGAAGCATTATGTAACCGCAACGATTGGCATTTTGCAACGTGGTATAAAGAAGAATGCAGCACTCAACCTCATGTTCATCATGGGTTAATCGATTTTAGCCAAGTTGATTTGCCGATCAAAGAGGGGCATTTTTATTTATGCGGGCCGGTTGGTTTTATGCAGTTTGCTAAAACTAATTTAATTAAACAAGGCGTTGACGAAAGCCGGATCCATTATGAAGTTTTTGGCCCACATGCAACCTTATAAATGTAAAAATGCATAAACAATATATACCCAAGTGACTTGGGTATATAATTTACATTATCTTATTGATACCGCTATATTTGTTTTTGTGGCTACCGTATTAATATGAAAAATAATTGATCTAGTGGAGGATCAGCCATGGATGAATCAACCTGCCAAGCTTATTTATTAGCCAAGCCCCATGCTATTTTAGATTACCCTTTTGGTGATGAGATTAAAGTATTTAAAGTTAAAAACAAGATGTTTGCGACGCTTGCACTGGGCAAAATGGGTAAAGCAAAAAACACAGATGAACAACCCGCTTATTGGTGGATGAACTTAAAGTGTGATCCTGATGAAGCTTTCATATTGCGTGATTTATTTACCGCGGTGATCCCCGGTTATCACATGAGCAAAAAACACTGGAATACTATTATTCTTGATGGTTCGATCCCGCAGGGGGAAATTGAGCGCATGATCGATAATTCGTTTAATTTAGTGGTCAGTAAAATGACCAAGAAAGATCAAGCTTCGATTATGATCCATCTTTAGTCTTTATTTAAGATACTGACTTGGCGTGACGCCTAATATTTCTTGAAAGTCTCGAATGAGATGAGGTTGGTCGGTATAACCCAGTTGCTCAACAATATCCAAGATATCTCGTTCTTTATTTTCTAACCGAGTTAGGGCTTGGTGTAGGCGATATTTTCGGATTAACCATTTTGGAGATAGACCTACATATTGTTTAAAGCTGCGTTGAATGCTTCTTACCGGAATATTTGACACCCGAGCTAAGCCATTAACAGACTGAATATCGGGATGAGTTTGGATAAGCTGCATAAGTTGGCGAACTTGTATAATTGCAGGCGACGGTGAAACGTTAAAGTATGTGTGCAACGCCGTTTGCAAGATCGCTATTTGTTGTTCATCCGCTTTATTATTAGCCAACTGAGTTAATTGATTTATTGTTTCTGCATTGAATATGTCACCTATATTGATCGTTTTATCAACATATTCATCAGCGGCGTTGTTGAGTAAATGCGTGATGGCTGCAACTTTAAATTTAACCCCGATAATTTCCCCTTGTCCTTCCATGCGGAAAGTGTATTTTTTGCTAACCGGACCAATGAGTTTGAATGTGTTTTTTTCATAAATGAGGTGAAAATTAGGATCGGGTAAATTTTCCTGCTGGTGCTGAATACCATCAGGTAAATTCCAGTCGACAAACCAAAACTGATCTATCCATTCACTTAAAGCTGTACTGGGAAAGTATCTTCTTAGCTTATAGTTTTTTGCACTGCTTTTGGGGTGTAAAATCCCCGTCAATTTTTGCTTGTTTATTTTCAAGGTGATGCACCATTTGACGTGTTTTTACAATACGCGGTATTTGTAAAGTGCTACTGTTAAACCACTCAATAAATGGATCAATACGGCAGAAGTGAATGTTATGAAAATTACCGGTGAATTTCAAATTACAGATTGGAAAGAAAACGTCGAACATGATTTTGATGATGGCAGTAAGTTAAGCTCTGCTTTGGTTAAACAGTGTTATCAAGGCGGTATTCAAGGAGATAGTGTTGTTAAATATCAAATGGCTTATGATGCTAATGGCCAGGCCCAATTTTTAGGGTTTGAAACGTTTTCAGGTCAATATAATGAAGCTTCATGCCGATTGATTTTAAAACATGACGGTTGCTTTGAAAAAGGCGTGGCTAGAAGTGAGTTTGTGATCATTGAGAGTGTACCCGACAAAAGCCTAGTGGGTTTAAAAGGTCAGTTTGAAACACTTTCTGATGGCACTGCTCGCTATGAAATCACATTTTAAAGCCTCATTTTTAAAAGCTACTCGGATTAGTGCAAGCAATAAAATAATGAATGAGCTACATGCAAACACACGAATTTTATTATCAAGGTTTAAAAACTAATTTAATACAGGTGAGTAGTGCCGAAAAAGCAGAGTCAAGCCGTCGGTACTTTCCGCATGGCATTAACTGTATCGGCGCGAATGCGGGTGATATTAAGCAGGTTATTCAAGCATTCCAAACGCAATATAGCGAATTAAGTGCCGACGATACACTTGAGCTGTGTGAATACCTGTTACAAAAAGCGGAGTATAACGAAGAGACTCTAATTGCTTTTGGTTTATTAAATAAATTTGTAAAACGTCATTACGATGATGGTTTGTTAGTGCGCTTTGAATATTGGTTAACGCATTACGCTAATAACTGGGCTTTGGTTGATGATTTGTGTATTAAAACCATTTATCTTTTTTTTATGGGACGCCCGCATTTAATTGAAAAAACACAGCATTGGTCGCTTTCTGATGTGGCATGGTGTCGCCGTGCAAGCAATGTTGTTTGGGTTAAATTTATTAAGCGCAAAATCGGTCAATCAATGTATTGTTTGGATACGCAGTTAATCTTTACTAATTGTGATCAGCTTATCAATGATAAAGATGAGTTCGTACAAAAAAGCGTAGGCTGGTTATTAAAGGTCACGTCTATTGAACATGAACGGGCAGTGATTCAATATATTGAAAAAAATATTAATACGTTGTCTCGTTCAACGTTGAGATACGCGATTGAAAAAATGGCGCCTGCCACTCGAAAGCACTTATTGGCGTTTGGCCGTTAACTGCGTTTTGATTTTATTAACTATTTAAATTTTGACTTAAGTAATCAATAAACAAGCGTATCTTAGGTGATACAAATTTATTATTTGGGTAAACCGCCCATACACCTTCATCGCCTAAACTATATTGAGTTAACAACGGAATAAGTTGCCCTGTTTTTATGTGCTCATCGACATAAAAACCAGGTAGTTGAATGATGCCGATGTTTTTAAGTGCGGCATCAACTAAAGCAACGCCACTGTTGCAACGTAAGTTACCGTGAACGCGTATGTGCTTTTCTTTATTTTGTTGCTTAAATTGCCAGTAATCACGAGTGCCTAATAAGCAATTGTGTTGATGCAGTTCTGACAAGCTGTGTGGTTCACCCTGTGTGGCCAAATAATGCGGCGAAGCGCAAACGTGATTAATTCTAGGGGCGAGGTATTTGGCAATTAAGCTTGAATCTTTTAATTTACCTAATCGAACCGCCAGATCGAATCCCTCTTCGATTAGGTTTTCGCGATGATTAGTGAGGTGTAATCGCACTTCTATTTCTGGATATTGCAAAATAAAGTTATTAACTAGAGGGACAACTTGTTGTTCGCCATAGGTGATGGGAGCTGACAGTTGTATTTTACCTTTGGGCGATGTTTGTAATTGCGTAATGGCTTGTTCGGCTGCACTTAAGCCATCTAACACGCTACGACAGTGTTGATAAAATACTTGGCCTTCTTGCGTGAGTGAGACTTTACGTGTGGTTCGGTAAAATAGTTTTACGTTGAGCCTTTGTTCTAGTGCGCTGACTTGTCGACTGACTTGAGCAGTGGATAACGCTAATTTTTGACTCGCTTGCGTAAAGCTATTGGCTTCTGCAACGGCAACAAATTCATTTATACCTTCCCATTGAGTTCCCATTTTATTATTACCACACAGTAAAAGTAATTTGTAATTTGGCTATATTATCATTCTGTTAGAAATAAATATAATTTGCGTACAACTGAATAATAGGAATTAAGCATGACTGATCAATTTATTAAATCTAAAGCTGCGATCGCTTGGGGTCCAAAACAACCATTAACCATTGAAGAAGTTGACGTAATGCTACCGCGCAAAGGTGAAGTATTAGTTAAAATTATTGCTTCAGGTGTTTGCCATACCGATGCTTTTACTTTATCGGGTGAAGACCCAGAAGGTATTTTTCCTGCTATTTTAGGCCATGAAGGTGGTGGTGTTGTTGAGCAAGTCGGTGAGGGCGTGACGAGTGTTGCCGTTGGCGACCATGTTATTCCTTTATATACCCCTGAGTGTGGAGAGTGTAAATTTTGCACATCGGGTAAAACAAATTTATGCCAAAAAATTAGAGCCACGCAAGGTCAAGGTTTAATGCCTGATGGCACAACTCGTTTTTATAAAGACGGCCAACCTATATACCACTACATGGGCTGTTCGACATTTTCTGAGTACACCGTATTACCTGAAATATCGCTTGCTAAAGTAAACCCTGAAGCGCCTTTAAAAGAAGTTTGCTTATTAGGTTGTGGCGTAACAACCGGTATGGGCGCCGTGATGAATACCGCGAAAGTAGAAGAGGGCGACACCGTTGCTATTTTTGGTTTAGGCGGTATTGGTTTATCAGCGGTTATTGGTGCTGCGATGGCTAAAGCAAAGCGTATTATTGCGATAGATGTTAATGAACGTAAATTTGATTTGGCACGTAAGCTAGGCGCGACTGATTGCATAAACCCTAAAGATTACGACAAGCCAATTCAAGACGTTATTGTTGAATTAACGGATGGCGGTGTTGATTATTCATTTGAATGTATTGGTAATGTAGATGTGATGCGCTCAGCTTTAGAGTGTTGCCATAAAGGCTGGGGCGAATCAGTGATTATTGGTGTTGCCGGTGCTGGGCAAGAAATATCAACTCGGCCTTTCCAATTAGTCACGGGGCGTGTATGGCGGGGTACGGCTTTTGGTGGTGTTAAAGGGCGTTCTGAATTACCTGATTATGTAGAGCGTTATTTAGCGGGTGAGTTTAAGCTTGATGACTTTATCACGCATACTATGTCGTTAGAAAATATTAACGAAGCGTTTGATGTGATGCATCGCGGTGAAAGTATTCGTACTGTTATTCATTTTGATAAATAACAATTTATACCAAGTGACTTGGGTATTCCCTTTGTCACTTGGGCGCAAATAAAATATGAAGGTTTGATCAAGCATGACGATTGAAAATATTAGCAGCAATAAAGTGATGGGTGGTTGGCATAAGCAATATAGCCATACATCAACTGTTTTAAATTGCGACATGCGGTTTGCCATTTATTTACCGCCGCAAGCGAGTGCTCAAAATAAAGTCCCCGTTGTTTATTGGTTGTCTGGATTAACCTGTACTGACGAAAATTTTATGCAAAAAGCCGGCGCGTTGCGCATTGCGGCTGAATTAGGTATTGCCATTGTTGCACCCGATACCAGCCCGCGCGGTGACGCCGTGCCGGATGCCGATGACAAAGCGTATGATCTCGGTTTAGGAGCCGGGTTTTATGTAAATGCGACACAAGCCCCTTGGCATGTGCATTACCATATGTACGATTATATTGTAGATGAACTGCCAACCTTAATTGAAAAGCATTTTCCCGTGACGAGTCAACGCGCTATTAGTGGCCACTCAATGGGCGGACACGGGGCTTTAATGATTGGCTTACGTAATTTATCGCGTTATCAATCAATCAGTGCTTTTAGTCCTATTGTGAACCCAGTTAACTGCCCATGGGGACAAAAGGCGTTTACGGCTTATTTAGGTAGCAATACGCAAGATTGGTTAAATTACGATACGTGCCATTTAATTAAACAGGCTAAACAACAGGCGCCTATGTTGGTTTCTCAAGGTGGAAACGATAATTTTTTAACCGAGCAACTTAAACCTGAGGCGTTAGTCAACGCGGCAAGTGAAGCTGAATATCCACTCGAATATTGCTTTGAAGCCGGTTATGACCATAGTTATTACTTTATCTCGAGTTTTATTGAGCAGCACTTACGTTTTCATGCCAAAGCATTGAATATGTAATGTGAATGGACCGCAGGGTTCATGATTAAGTGAAATCAAATAAGCCAGCGTTCAAGTTGCTTCTTTATCGCGCGCACGTTGGCGTAATTTTGGGATATAGCTCTGTGGCCCGCCCGTGAGTGTATGAAAATTGGCAAGCTCACTTAGGTGCTCTGCTTGATGGGCAAAAGCGCGGATCGCTTTGTATTGTTCTTCTAGCCAGCTTTCTTTGACTGCATCTTCTGTTATATCGGTTGCACAACTGAGAATAATGGGCTTACCACTATGACTAAATAAAGGTTCAGGTGGTGAATGTGGGATTAAATCGTTTTGATTAGCGACTCGATAATGTGGCCCCGTGATCGCCGCATTTAATTGTTTGGCAAATTCATCATTGGCCGGTCTTGGGCTGGCAAATGTATAACAGCCGTGCACGGGAATATTATTTTCAATTAACATGCCGGCAAATAAGCTGCATAAAGCGCCGCCTAAACTGTGACCTGTGATCCAAATGCGTTGTTTGTTATGACGTAATTTATTAATCGCATTTGCGAGGCCTATTGCAGCAGGGTAAATCGCTTGTTGAAACCCTTCGTGTGCTTTGGTGTTAGTCAGTGGGCCTGCTTCACGGATCGCATCAATATTCGTTAACCAATCAGTCGCATCCGATGTGCCTCTAAACACAATAATGATGTCGTCTTCATTCGCCACCACATAGCTTTGGGTATCGACATCGTTACCTTTGCTAACAAAAACCGTTTGAGTATCTTTAAATCCCCATTGATGGCTGGTTTGAATTATTTCTGTTTTAGGTGTGTAGGCTAGTGCACACAAAACCGCAAGTGATAAAGCGGTTTGAGGGTCGTATTCTGAACTCGGGTTTAGTGTTATATCGAACTGAGCATAATTTAACATGGTGTATGACTTTGCTTTTTTTGCCCTAGTCTAATTTAAACCCCTTTTATTTCAAGTTTGTTTTTGTTTTTATGATGCTTCTTGGGTTAAAAAACTAAAATCACTTGGGTAATCATGAAAACCATCGTAATCGCCTTTACTGATGTTTATTTTTTCTTGGCGTAAAATGGCATACACCATATTAAAATGAAAAAAGAAGTTGGGAAGGGCGTACAAGTTTAAAAAATCGGGTGCATTAAAGGTTAAATCGTTAAAACCGGCTTTTGTATTAATCGTGCGTAAGTGACTTTTTGAGAATTGCTCAGGCGTGAGTTGATCAATAAAATAAAGTGCATGTTTTATGTCGGTTTTTAAACCTAACCAGTTATCTGGGTTCGCTTCACGTTTAGGTATATCAATGTTTGCCAGTGGGCATAAGGTTCGATAAACAAAACTAATTGCAGTTTTTGCTTGTTGGTCTAGCGCAAACATGCCGGTTGTTAATGAAGCTGAATATAACGTGTTATGTATGTCGGCTTGCTCTGCTATTTCAGTAATGTGTGCTAGTTGAATTAAGTAGTGACGAAAGACATTAACTGAACTTTGATACATAAAGCGTTTTCCTGATTTGTTAATAACTGATTTGTAAATAAATAAGACCAATCACCGTTAACCGTAAATGTTGATTAGCGATTAACGGTGATTGGAATAAAACCACTTTTTAAAGTGGTTTTATTTTATATAAATGAATTAACCCACGAGGATACTACTTAATTATGGTATTTAGGTTACATTCAGTAATTGATAACGTTTATTTAATTCTTGATATAAGTCATCTTGATAACTTGCTGCTTTTACATCTAAAGTTGTCATGACTTCAACAAGGTGTTCGTTGTCTTCACGGCCGCTCCATTCTTTGATGTAAGTACCTTCTTTATAACCGTTATCTTGACGGAAAAAGTTAAGTACATTTTTACTCACGTATTGGGCGTATAAATCGTCCCATGTCATTTGACAGTCAACTAACAAAGCCGAAAATAAACCGATGCTGTAGCGCTTAGCTGACGCTAATCCTATCATTAGCTCCAGTTTGTCGAGCAGGGTTAATTCGCTGAATGTGATTAATTGGCCATCAAACGTTAATTCCGTTTGATCGATTGCCGCGAACACATCATCTAACGCTTTAGTTGGATCGCCTTCATGGTCAAGCAAAATAGCAGACAAAACAAAATGCCAAATATCGACAAGTTCCATTTGTAACTGTTCTAAATCACATTCTTGTTTTTTCCACCATTTCCAACCGTGGTGCTCTATGGCTTCAGAGGCTTCAATAACAACCGCACGTAAAAAGGGTGAGCGTGTAGCAACCCAATCTGGATTGACCTTGGCATTCATTTGGTCTTGTAAAGCTAACATGGTGCTAGCTTGAGTTGAGGCGAGCATAAGATCCCTTGTTCATTCTTAATTGTTTAATTGGGGTTAGTTTAATCTAGCTCAGTGTTTTTTTCGACGTTATTTAAGTCACTGACTATATTTAAAAGAAGATTGATGAAAAAGTAGTCGAGTTGGTGTGGTTTTAGTGTGTAGTGATAGGGGGGGCTAGCAAAAAATATGCTTGTAGGGCGTCGCTTTAGTTGTTTGAAATTTTTTTTGCAAAAAAAGGCATAACAAAACTACCAAATTAGCCAACTTTTGACATAATCGATGCAATCGCTGGTTTTTGATTGATGTATTGTTGAATGCCGCGTTTATTTATCTTTTTATATTTCTTTAGGAGAAACACCGTAATGTCAGACCACCCAGTAACCCGTGCCACTTTTGATGATGTCATGCTGCCGAATTATGCCCCAGCAGCGATTGTGCCTGTTCGAGCTGCCGGCTCACGCGTATGGGATCAAGAAGAGCGCGAGTATATCGATTTTGCTGGCGGTATTGCGGTTAATTGCTTAGGGCACTGTCACCCAGCTTTAGTTAATGCGTTGAAAGCGCAAGGTGAAAAACTTTGGCATGTGAGTAACATTTGGACCAATGAGCCTGCGTTGCGTTTGGCTAAAAAATTAACGGAAAAAACCTTTGCTGAAAAAGTTTATTTTTGTAATTCGGGTGCTGAAGCGAACGAAGCCGCTTTAAAATTAGCGCGTCGTTGGGCGTTAGAAGTACACGGTGCGGAAAAGAATCAAATTATTGCGTTTAATCAAAGTTTTCATGGCCGAACCTTTTTTACGGTTACGGTTGGTGGGCAAGCGGCTTATTCAGATGGTTTTGGCCCTAAACCTGGCGGTGTAGAGCACACTGATTTTAATGATTTAGCCGCTTTAGAAGCGCTAATGTCAGATAAAACCTGTGCTGTAATTATTGAACCGATTCAAGGTGAAGGTGGCGTTTTACCTGCAGATGAAGCGTATTTACAAGGTGTTCGTGATTTATGTGATAAACACAATGCGTTGTTAATATTTGATGAAGTGCAAACAGGAGCCGGTAGAACAGGACATTTGTATGCCTATCAAGCTTATGGTGTGGTACCTGATATTTTAACATCGGCTAAAGGTTTAGGCGGTGGTATTCCTATCGGTGCTATGTTGACGACCACTGACGTTGGCCAACATTTAGCGTTTGGTACACATGGCAGCACTTACGGTGGAAATCCATTAGCTTGTGCGGTTGCCGAAGCGGCGTTTGATTTAATTAGCAGTGACGCAGTTTTACAAGGTGTTGCTGCGCGTGAAGCGACTATTCGTCAAGCTGTTGCCGATATTAATGCTAAGTACAGTGTTTTTACTGAAGTAAGAGGTAAAGGCTTATTGTTAGGCTTAGTGTTAGCGGATGAATATAAAGGTAAAGGGCGTGATTTTATCGCGGCTTGTATTGATCAAGGTTTAATGATTCTAGTGGCTGGACCTAACGTGTTACGTTTTGCACCTGCGCTTGTGATCAGCGATGATGAGCTTGCCGACGGTTTGTCTCGTTTTGAAAAGGCCATCGCGGCCGTTGCTCAAGCGAGTTAACCATGATTATTGTGCGCCCAATTCAATCGAGCGATTATGCGGCATTGCATAAACTCGCGATTGAATCGGGGCACGGTTTTACATCATTACCTGATAATGAAAAACTGCTGAAACATAAAATAGCGCGTTCAAAAAAAGCATTTGAATGCGTTCCTACCTCGTTAAGTGAACTCAGTTACTTATTTGTTTTAGACGATACAGAGCTTAATCAAGTAATAGGGATCTCGGGCATTGAAGCGGCCGTTGGGCTAGAAGATTCTTTTTATCATTACCATATAAGTAAGGTTGTACACGCTTCTCGGCAACTTAATATTTATAACACCGCTGAATTACTCACTTTATGCAATGACTACACCGGGCAAACTGAAATTTGCACGTTGTTTTTATTACCCGAACACCGCAATGCCTTTAACGGTAAATTATTATCTAAAGTTCGTTTTATGTTTATGGCGGAACATCGTCAATGTTTTGCCCCTCGTGTGTTTGCTGAAATGCGCGGCATATCGGATGATTCAGGGGTTTCACCTTTTTGGGCTTGGTTAGAAAAAAACTTTTTTACGATGGATTTCCCCACCGCCGATTATTTGACCGGCATTGGTCAAAAAGTTTTTATTAGTGAATTAATGCCTAAATACCCGATATATGTGAATTTACTGTCGCCTGAAGCCCAAGCTGTAATTGGCAAAGTACACCCTAAAACGGAACCGGCCCTCAAATTATTAAAACGAGAAGGGTTTAGGTGGCGTGGTTATGTTGATATTTTTGATGCTGGGCCAACGGTTGAAAATGATTTAGAGAACATAACGAGTATTCGAGACAGCAAAAAGCTCAGTGTGCATATCGATACAAATGCGGGTGAATATACCTGTGAAAATGCGGAGGGAAAATCCATTCTTATTGCTAATTGCCAGTACAGCAATTTTAGGTCAACGGTTATTACCGGATATATTGATGAAATTAGCCAATCGATTAATTTAAGTGCGGCACAAGCTAAAACGTTACTGGTGAAAGAGAATGACAGTGTCAGGGCGTTACGCCTAAATTAAGCTATTATTAAAGTAAGTCGACATTTATCTTTAGGTTTTAAAAAAGACTTAAATAACGATAAGAAGGTACTTATGAAAACGGCTAATTTATTTATTAATGGTCAATGGCTTTGTGGTGACGGCGCCTTGTTTTCTTCTGTTGATGCTGCCAAAAATAAAATTGTTTGGCAAGGTCATGCAGCGAGTGTTGCCCAAGTTCATGATGCGGTATTAAGTGCTCGGCACGCTTTTATTACCTGGTCTTGTTTCGATTTCTCTGATCGGCTATCCATTATTAAACGTTTCGCTGAATTATTACCGCGCTACCAAGATGAGCTCGCTTTAACCATCGCGCAAGAAACCGGTAAACCGTTGTGGGAATCTAAAACGGAAGTGGGAGCGATGATCGGTAAAGTTAATTTATCTGAACAGGCTTACCTACAGCGCGCCGCAACGACCGAAAATAAGATACCGGGTGCTCAAGCTTTCACAAGACATAAACCGCATGGGGTGGTGGCTGTTTTTGGGCCTTATAATTTTCCGGGACATTTACCTAATGGGCATATCGTACCCGCTTTATTAGCCGGTAATACGATTGTTTTTAAACCCAGTGAATTGGCGCCTAAAACAGCAGAGCTCACCCTAAAAATTTGGCAGCAAGCTGGATTGCCTACTGGGGTAATCAACCTGGTGCAAGGTGAAATTGATACCGCTAAAGCGTTGGCGGCACATGCTCAAATAGATGGTTTATTTTTTACCGGTAGTTCGGCAACTGGTCAGCTTTTACATCAACAATTAGCAGGGCAGCCAGAAAAAATATTAGCGTTAGAAATGGGCGGCAATAATCCACTTGTCATTGATGAAGTTGAAAATGTTGATGCTGCCGTTCACCATATTATTCAATCGGCATTTTTATCATCTGGTCAACGCTGCACCTGCGCTCGTCGGTTATTAATACCGAGTTCTGCCCAAGGTGATGCAATCATTGCGCGATTAATTGAGGTTAGCGCTCGTTTGCGTGTTGGCGAATATGATGATAAAAATCAGCCTTTTATGGGATCATTAGTTTCTTATAAAGCCGCTTGCAATATTTTATCAGCGCAACAACAATTACAAGCTAACGGTGGCAAGCTGCTGTTAACAGCTCAATTATTAAAAGCCAATACGGGGTTATTGAGCCCGAGTATTGTTGATGTGACACAAGCGCACCAAAGAGAAGACATTGAATACTTTGGTCCTTTGCTGCAAGTGATTCGCTACGATGATTTTCAAACCGCAATAGATGAAGCCAATAATACTCGGTTTGGTTTATCAGCGGGCTTACTTAGTCAGCATCATGCGAAGTGGCAATTATTTTATGCACAAATTCGCGCCGGTATTGTCAATTGGAACCGGCCAATAACTGGAGCCAGTGGTGCTGCGCCCTTTGGTGGTGTCGGTGCGAGTGGTAATCATAGGGCAAGTGCTTTTTATGCCGCTGATTATTGTGCTTATCCGGTAGCGTCAGTTGAAGCAGAAGATATGAATTTGCCAGATGTTTTAATGCCCGGGATTGAATTTTAATTCATTTAAGGTGGCTGTCAGCTTAAATGTGTATCATACTTTTGAGTATTGTTCATTTATATAAAATTAATTAATAGGTTTTCATTTTTCTATGGTTACAGAATCTCAAGCGTATATCGAACTCATATCGTATTTTACTGAAAATCTCGATATGTTTAATCACACAAATGATGAGCAATTAGACAAAACGTTACGTGATTTAATTGAAGAGCATATTGCAGGAAAAATGATCTCATTTTTTTCACAACATGCTTCATTAGATGAAGATACACGGCTCGACGTTGTGCGAGAAGTTGATACGATTGTGACTGATTTAGAAGAGTTTTTAGCGCGTCGTTTAGATCAAAAAGCAACGGTACAACAAGAAGAGTTTATCGTGGAATATTCAGGGCTTATTAAAAACTTATTTGACTCTATATTTGTTAATTAATTGAGAGCTAAAGTGCTCACTTAATTTGAATTGATGTTTTTGACGTGAGTACTATTTTGTTTATTATTTTACTCATTTTTATGTGCTTCAGGGCTCGCTAAAATGCATATTTTGCGTATATAATTCACCGCTTTATACTAGCTGGTTTTTCACGGTTGACTACTCTGCTTGATGTGGCGTGCACCGAACACCGAACCAATAGGATTGAGCATGCCAAACCCTAAAATTAAATTAGACGGTTTCAATAACCTGACGAAAAGTTTAAGCTTTTCTATATACGACATTAGTTGGGCTAAATCAAAAGCGCACCGTCGTGAATACATCGAATACATTGATGAGCAATATAATGCTGATCGCTTAACTGATATTTTGAACGATGTGGTTGAAATTATTGGTGCCAATGTATTAAATGTTGCTCGTCAAGATTATGATCCGCAAGGCGCAAGTGTAACCATTTTAATCTCTGAAGAACCTATTCATGAAGACAATGTTGATACCAATGAAACGCCAGGCCCCTTATTGCCCGAGTCCGTCGTTTCACATTTAGATAAAAGCCATATCTGTGTGCATACCTATCCTGAAAGTCACCCCGATAATGGTATTAGTAGCTTTAGGGCCGATATTGAAGTCTCTACTTGCGGTTTAATTTCGCCTTTAAAAGCGTTAAATTTTTTGATTCACAGTTTTGATTCTGATGTTGTGACGCTTGATTATCGTGTTCGTGGTTTTACGCGCGATGTTGAAGGTAAAAAGCATTATATTGATCATGATATCAACTCTATTCAAAACTTTATGTCCGAAGATATTCATGAGCAATATGACATGATTGATGTGAATGTTTTCCAAGAGAATATGTTTCATACCAAAATGGTTAAAAAGAAATTTGATTTAGATGAATACTTATTTGGTACTGGCCGTGAGGGCTTGAGTGAAGCTGAAGTGTTGCAAGTTAGCCGTAGCTTAAAAAAAGAAATGCAAGAAATATTCTATGGCCGAAATTTACCTAATGTTTAACTTTTAAAATATTATCTAATCTAAAAAAACCGATGCATGCATCGGTTTTTTTGTTTATTCAATCTAATTCACATGCATCTAATTATTTAAACTTAGGTTTCGAACTTATCTACATCAAACCATAACCGTGCATCATCTAAAGGCGTGTCATCTGTTAGTTCTGGGTTCGTTAACTTAAATATTTTCCTTTGCTTAATATCACTTTGTTCTAATCCTTGTTTGATCATGTCATGGTTATAAAAATATTGGTCAAAGCTACCGTCTTCAATGGCTTGGAACAACCCTTCGGTAATTCTGCGGCTGAGCTCAATGTTATTTTTATTCACAAAAATGTACGCTGGTAGCGGATAAACAATCATGAGGTTTTCTTCAACATTAAACTTTAGGTCTGGATGTTTTGCCATTTCTGCCCAAGGTGAATAAACACTGCGCGGAAAGTAATCAAAGCGCTCGCCGTCTAACATATAAAATAGATTTTGATACTTGGCGGTGGTGACGACTGATAAGCCTGCATCTTTCATTATTTTTGCATCGGACCAGCTTGCTCCTTGACCTGCTTTAAAATGAGAAAGATCGTCAAGTGTTTTTATTTGATTGTATCGAGGTTGTTCTCCGTCACGGATTAGAAAAATGCGATGGCCGAGTAACCCTTTAAATAGTGGTATACGAACCGGTAAAAAACGGTCTTCGTATGCTTTTGACGTCCCAACCCAGGCTACGTCGATATTGTCTGTATCGAGGTCATTCAATAATTTAGTCTGCGTTAAGTAGGTATCACGTTCTTCAAATTCATAGTCACTTTGATCGTAAGATAAAGCTAATTTCAAAATGCCTAATTGATAAGCTTCTTTAGCTGAATCTATTTTATTGTGTCTAATGAGTTCTGCTGCATTGAGTGAAATAGTGCAAACTAAACAGATGATGAATAGAGATGATGATTTTACCGTTAGCATTTTAATCTCCAAAACGTCTTATATTCTATGTGGTTATTAAACTTGTTAGAACAATGTTAAAATCTGGTATAACAATGGTATTTACCAATTGTGGTTTTGTCAAATGTTTTGTTTTACATATTCCTGCATTGTTATTACCAATTTTAGGTTTGCAATGGCGAAAATAAATTTGACCCGCATATCAGCATATAAATTGATTATATTGCGGGTATGCTTCGGAATTTAAAAAGCATCAGTATATAATTGTTCCAGATATGTCTTTGAAGATAGAATAAATGACCGATATACCGCTTACTATAATTCTTATTGCTAATAGCATTGTTTTTACTGGAGCCCTTATACAAGGGGTTATGGGCTATGGCATCGGTATGTTTTGCGCGCCATTGCTCTTTATTTTATACCCTCAGTTTGTTCCTGCCCCGATGATTATTGTTGCCAGTGTTTTGACAACCATTATGCTGTTTAGAGACAAGTCATTTATTAATTATGCTCAAGTGAAATGGACAATGTTAGGAGGATTGTTGGGCACGGTGATCGCTGGACTTATTCTGTCTTCTATCTCGCTACAGGAGTTTCAATTAATTTTTGGCGGTTTAATATTAGTTGCCGTTGGCTTTTCCATTTTTGGTTTTTCGGTCAAGTTGAATCGTATTAATTGTACTATTGCAGGGGGGTTATCAGGGTTTATGGGGATTATTACTGCGGTTGGTGGACCTCCTGTCGCATTATTGTATCAACGCTGTTCGCTACAAGTGCTTAGAGCAAATATCTCCGCTTTCTTTATGTCTCTTAATATCATTATTCTGATTACTTTATATGTTATTGATCGTTTAACGTGGAATGATCTGCAGTTGGTGATGTTTGTTATACCCGGTATTATACTTGGTTTTATTGTTTCTAATTTTGTAGCCCCGTTCTTGTCTCCTTTAGTACTTCGGTGGTTTATTTTAACATTTTCAGCCATTGGTGGACTTGTTTCAATTGGCAAAGCTTTAGTCTGAATCCGGTTTATTTACTTGGTTGTTGTCTCAATATTTTATTGGTTACTGGCAAGAAGAGCAGATAAACATTAGATGAAACTAACGCTGAGCAGCGTTGCTTCATCTAATGTATTGTGATTGAGTAAAACGATTAGCTAATCGTTTAGCCGAATAGTTTACCAAGCCCTTTTTTTAACTTACTTTCAAGCTTGTCTTCTAACTTTTTCTTTTGTTTGTCTGCAATACTTGAATTTAACAATGAATTGAGTTTGTTGTCTTTTTGTTCAAGCATTTGACTAAGTTCATTAAGTTCAGCGCCTTCTGATTCATCCAAATTTAAGCCTTTGGAAACTTGACCTTTTAATTTGTCTTTAATTTTAACTTTAAAGGTGTCAAGTTTCGCTTTAGCTTGCTCTTTAACGGCTTCTTTTAGAATTGAGTCTAAAGAAGAGCGAATACTTAGATCGGGGTTTGTCACTTCACCTGTTGCACTGACTTTAATATCAAGAGTGTCTATATCATTAAGTGTTTTTAAGAGTGCTTTAGAAAAACTGGAAGATGTGTTACCCGTAAATTCAGGTTGCACTAAGTCAATATTAGCTTGGCTAGCCACTATTGTATTTTCAAATTTAAAATCACCTTGGCCGCTTAAAGCACTGTTTGCTAATGTTAGCTGTAAGGAATCACTGTCTTGTAACGGAAGATCACCCAGTGTGAATTCAGAAATCATCCAATCGCCATGTGTATTTAAATCTCCGGCTTGATTGATCGTTAGCTGCCCTTTGGCTTTTATTTGTTCTTTTGCTTGCTTCTGACTAGAATCAAGCTGCCATGTTGTTGGTTTATTTCGGATCCAATGTTGTGATGTGATCTCTTGGCTGTTAACCGTTAATTCACCTATTTGTGTTGAAATGCTTAATTTAGCTGTTTTAACTAGCCACTTTGGTAACGGGTTATCATCTTTAAAATGAACGTAACGTCCATTTTCGGTGTCAATGATAACGTCTTCAGTGGATGCATCTTTGGCTAACAAGGGTTTAATCTTGTTATATACTAATGTGGCTTTTTCAACGTAGCTGCGCGCTTTATCACCAAATAATAAATGCGCAACATCACCGGCATCTAAGTCGTCTAGCTGATATTTTGTTTCAATATATTGCCAATCATCTTCAGGTGCATTTTTAAGATCTTTTAATAATTTTGAAATCGTTTCTTGGCTATCCCTTAATTGATCTTTTAGGGCGCTTACCGCTTGTTTATCTTGTTTGAATTGCTTTTTCAGCTGCGACAATTGGTCTTTAGCTTGCTGAATATCTTCAAGCGATTTTATGTCTAATTCCATTAATGCTTTTACATCTTTCTCATATTGCTTTAGAGCATCATCGTTAGGTAGTTGATCTTTTAAAGCTTTGATTTTTATTTTGTCTTGCGCATACTGAGCTTTAAGTTGTTCAACTAATTTTGGGGTTTTTAACGCTTCATCTTTTAATGCGTTGTCTACTGATGGTAATTCAAAGTCGGTTGAAGGTAGAACTGAGTCTGATGCCTGAGCTTGCTCATCGGCTTTATTCTGTATTTGCTCATCACCATTTAATGGCTGATAGACCTCTCCGGCTGAGGTTCTGGGTGTGTTAAACGCTAAGGTGTCGAGTGTTAACTCATCAATGATGGTTTTACCAAATAAATACTGCAGTGCATCAACGGTTGCATTTGCTTGCTTAAAACTTAGCAAGTTGAATTCTGGGTCGGCCTTATCAGTTGCTTGGAACTGAGATATTTTAACACCGAAAGGAGACCAACTTACGTCAACCTCTTCAACATTTACTTCTGCGCCTAAGTAGTATCCTAGGCCTTCTTCAATCGCAATTTTCATTAACTGGCCAGCAAAGAAGTATACGAAAGATGCTATGAGTATTAAGGTAACGAGTAAGCCACTAAGACCTTGCCATCGCAAATATTTTTTCATCTTTATGCTCCTGCAACGCTTTGATAAATACTATAAAATTTTGATGCTTTGATGGCTCTAACAATTTTAAATTTCTCAATGAAGGCCTTAATATGCACGCGATATCGTATAATTAAAAATTGACTAAACCACATCACGGGTAAAAACAAAACTAAGCTAATCAGAAGTGAGCCCAAAGTGAGTGTATGGTGATAATGTGCAAGTTTAAGCGCACTTAATTGATACAATGCGTGCCACATAGCCTCTAAACTGCTGGAGGTAAGCAAACTTTCGCCTAATAAAATGGCTAGTGGATTTATAAAATAACTAAAGCCGGCAAAAAAGGTGATAGCTAAGAAAAAACCACCCAAATTAATGCGAATTAAAAACGCGATAATAAGTACCAGTAAGTTGTGAAGGCTGAACAATGGGGTTAAGCCTATTATTAAACCAAGGCTGATCCCCGCCGCTATTTGGCGCGGTGAGCTGTCTGAGTTTAAAGCATTTATAAGCTTTGCTAAAAGAGTTAGCATGTCTACTCCAATGATAATTAAGTCTTTGATTGTAAAGGGTAACAGAAGGCTGTTTTTTAGCCTAGAGCCCTATATGAATTTTTAATGTTAATAGGTGGTTCGTTTACCTTTTTCGATCACAAATAATTGTTTATCTATGAAATACAATTGTCGTTCAAAGTCGCCTGGCGCCATTGAATAATCGATACGTAATTTTTTGCCTTTCGGAAAGCTATGTTTTCGATAGTTTGAAGCCAATTTGACTTGTTTTTGCGGTTTTCCACACTTTTTTATAACGAGCGCTAACTCATCGCCTTCTGTGATATAACCATTGGGGCAATGAAGTCCGGCTGAAGCACCTGTCGAATATAATATGGAGCAGTAAAATAGAAGGGCAACAAATTTCGGTTTGCTGGTCATATTGTCCTCCTTGACAATATCGGTGTTCTTTTTAGTTAGTTTGAGCGATCAATAACTTTTTGTTTTGTTGTAATAGTTGACGCATTTTGCCCGCTTGGGCAAAAAACTTATCCCTTTCATGGGTAGCAATTGGCGTGGCTTTAGGTAACTTTACGGTTTTAGGGTTGCGATGTATGCCATCAACTAAAAACTCATAATGTAAATGAGGCCCGGTAACGCGGCCGGTTGAGCCAACTGTTCCAATTTTTTGACCTTGTTTTACTTTATCGCCTTTTTTAACGTAGCGACGATGTAGATGTAAGTATTTGGTTGTGTAATTTTCACCATGTTGAATAAAAACGTAATTACCATTTAAATTACTATAACCTGATTTTATGACCTTGCCTGAACCACTTGCACTAACGGGGGTTCCTGTTTTAGCCGCATAATCAATGCCTTTATGGGGTCTGACCTTGCCTGTTACTGGGTGCAATCGGCGTGGATTAAAACTAGAGCTAATATATTTAAAATTGACGGGGGCACGTAAAAACGCCTTACGCATACTATTACCTTCTAATGTGTAATAGTTGCCATCTTCATATTTTACAGCGGAATAAACTTGTTTTTGGTTGATAAATTCGGCGGCTAATATATCGCCAGGGCCTATATATTCACCATCAATATAGCGCTTTTCGAACACAACATTAAAGCTATCGCCTTTACGTAAATCTAAAGCAAAATCGATATCCCAGCCAAATATATTGGCTAAATTCATTATTTGACTTTCAGTTAAGCCGGCATCAACGCCTGCGTTCCAAAAGCTGCTGGTGATATTGGCAAACGAAAAAGCTTCACTGGTATCCACTTTTTTTGTTTCAATATGACTGTCAAAACCATTTTCATTAGCTTGTAAATGAATGGTTTCTATTGCGGATATTGGATAGGCTAATTGATGCAGTTCTTTTTTTGCATTGAATGTAATATCGAGGATATCGCCAGGCTTCAATTGTTGAATGATGGTTTCGGCATGTTCGCCTGATTTACTGACTTTTAGCAGTGTTCTGGCTGATAAATTATTGCGTTCAAAAATTTTAGCCAGGCTATCATTTTTTTTAACGGTTACCGATATCGTATTTAATGCTGGACGTTGAGCTTCAATCGAAGTCGATTGTTTTGTTTCTGTTTGAATTAAAGGTGGAGACGTTGTTGTTGCTGTTGATATGGGGTCTGGTTCTGATGGTATTTCAAGCTGAATACGTTCGCCGTGCGGTAAATCGGATAATTCAGTATTATCAAGGGTGTGTCTTGACGCTTCGGCATTATCTGTAGACGCTAGCAGCCCGCCTAATATAATAAGAGATAAGGCACTAATGGATATTTTATGTACTCGAGGAAACTGTCGCCAAAGATGAAGCATACTTATTTCTGAACTTGATTAGACTAATCTCAACGAGCATATAACGATTTTTACTAATTTACCAGTATATAAACTTTAAATGGCGGCACCAGACGATTACAATCATGGCAATTCGTTGGGTATTCAACAAACTTACTAAAAAAGAATTAGAGATATTACATGACAGATGTACAAACAGCGCTGGCTGAGATCAAGCGTGGCGCAGAAGAAATATTGGTAGAAAGTGAATTAGTTGATAAATTAAAAGAAGGACGCCCGTTACGTATTAAAGCTGGGTTTGATCCAACGGCACCCGATTTACATTTAGGTCACACGGTTTTAATTAACAAATTACGTGCGTTTCAGCAATTAGGTCACGAAGTTATATTTCTGATTGGTGATTTTACAGGACTGATTGGTGATCCAACCGGCAAAAATGTAACTCGTAAGCCGCTTACTAAAGAGCAAGTATTGGCAAATGCTGAAACTTATAAAGAACAAGTTTTCAAAATATTAGATCCAGCTAAAACGCGTGTTGAATTCAACTCTAAATGGATGGAGAAATTAGGCGCTGCGGGCATGATTAAGTTATCTGCTCGTCAAACGGTTGCCCGTATGTTAGAGCGAGATGATTTTAAAAAGCGCTATCAAAATAATCAATCAATTGCTATTCATGAATTTTTGTATCCATTAGTGCAAGGCTGGGATTCCGTGGCGTTAGAGTCTGATGTTGAGTTAGGGGGGACGGATCAAAAATTCAATTTATTGATGGGACGTGAATTACAAAAAGAAGAAGGTCAAAAGCCGCAAACTGTTTTAATGATGCCTTTACTTGAAGGGTTAGACGGTGTACAGAAAATGTCTAAGTCACTTAATAACTACATTGGTATTACGGATGCGCCTACCGATATGTTTGGCAAGGTTATGTCGATCAGTGATGATTTAATGTGGCGTTATTATGATTTATTAAGTTTCCGTCCACTTGATGAAATCGCAAGTTTAAAAGAAAAAGTGGAAGCGGGTACAAATCCACGCGATATTAAAATTGAGTTAGCGAAAGAATTGATTGCGCGCTTTCATTCTGAAGCTGATGCACAAGCGGCACATAATGATTTTATTCAACGCTTTCAGAAAAATGCGATCCCCGATGACATGCCTGAAATTAGCATAGAAAGTGATGATGCGATGGCCATTGGCAATGTATTAAAAGAGGCGGGTTTAGTTGCCAGTACTTCTGAAGCGATGCGGATGATAAAACAAGGTGCGGTTAAAATTGATGGTGAAAAAGTAGCTGACAATAAAGTACAAATTGAAAAGTCGTCTACTGCTGTCTACCAAGTGGGTAAACGCAAGTTCGCTAAAATAACACTGAACTAATTTATGTTTCCTTCTTTATTGGAAGGCTCCGTTATTAATTAAAAAGCCGTGAATATATCAATATTATTCACGGCTTTTTTATTGTATTAAATTGGCCCTTTATTAATTTAATGCGGCTTTAAATTGCATTAACTTTTCTCGTACTATTTTTTGATTTTCGGGTCCCATGCGTATCATTAATTTTTGAATAGGTTCTAAGTTTTCTAAATCAGGATTTGAAAACTGATACATAGCAGAAGGTGCAATTAAACGAATGTCGCCTTTGATCACGGGAGCCGATAAGGCTAAATCAATGGCTTTAACCAGCGTTGAATTAAACTCGTTACCCCCTGCATAACCTAGTTCTGTATACGCTTCTTCTATTAACGGTGAGCTTTTATTAAACAAACTAATACTTTGTTCAACAGGTAAGTTATTAATTAGGCTAGCAATACCATCATAGCGCTTATAGCTTTCTTTATTTAAAAGATAATACACTTCACCCTCTGTTTTGATAGTTTTAACACTAATTGCTTTTTGAGGTGCAATAACAGGGCTAAATTGATGCGCTAAATCACCTTTCGCAGCATTATCGATAAAAACCACGAAGTTTCTAATTAACTCACTCGAGCTGATTAAGGTTTCCGTATTATCAACTGCGGGTAAATCCGCTATTTTATCGAGCATCCAAGGTGTACTTTCGTCTAAAGCCGGTAAGGGTTCTTCTATTACCTCAGGTTCTATTACGATTGCAGGTTCGTCTACTTCTTCAACTTCAGGTTCAACGGGAACCGGAGGTTCATAAACTACAACTGGTTTGGGTGCCGGCGTTGGCTGTGTTTCGACTACGGGGTCAACTGTTTCTTCTTCACTACTGGATAATAGAAAAAAAGCCAGCACGGCTATAATAACTACACCAATAATACCAATAGGTAAAAGTGGATTCTTTGAGGCGGAATTATCGCTCATAATTGAACTCCAATGATAAAAGTAAAAAAGGGAGTAAATGCCATTTGTAAAAAATTAACGTCTAAGTTGTAAACGGTTTGTTTTAATTTATCCGTATTAAATGACTATTAAAATTAAATGGTTACGTTAAATTTAATTATAGTCGCTTGATTAAAATACACCTGATTAGTTTCAAGTATTTTACATTTTTTTTATTGTTACGAGCTCAAATGAAATTTAACGCATATTATGCTGACTAAACGTAACGAAATAAGTTCCCTTGTTAATTATATTTTTTATTTTGGTTCTTGAAATAATATGAGTTCAGTATAAATTGACTGTTAACTTATTATTGTTATTAGAATTTATAAGTTTTTACTGCAAAACTCTCTTATTTTATTGTTATGACCTATAATAAATTTACAACTTTGTAGATTGGTTTCTTTTATGAAATTTAATCGGTTGTGATAAAAATGTAATTTAGTCTTTAGTGTTTTACCGTGCGAGTACTGATTATGAATGAATATTGTTCATTTAAAGAATTTGCGAAATCGATCAATTTCAACAACACTTACATTTAGTTAGTTAAATAGTTTGTTGGATTAATTCAGAAAGCGAGATTATGGCAACCAAAGTTTTGATTTGTGATGATTCTAATTTTGCCCGCAAGCAGATGGCGCGCTCGCTGCCTGATGGTTGGGAAGTAGATATTACATTTGCCGGAAACGGTGAGGAAGCACTACAAGCGATTAAAGCGGGACAAGGTGAAGTTGTCTTTTTAGATTTAACGATGCCTGTAATGGATGGTTTTGAAACACTCGAAAATATCAAAGTAAATGATATGAACGCCTTAGTTATTGTTGTTTCAGGTGATATACAACCCGAAGCTCGTCAGCGGGTTAAAAACTTAGGCGCAATAGACTTTATTAAAAAACCTATTAATAAAGCGAAAGCCGAACTCATATTAAAAGAATATGGCATCTTGTAATTAAATAAATGGTTGAGAGTAGCGCACTGTGAATCAAGCTTTGAATGTTAAAGTGACAGAAGAGCAACGAGATTGTTATCAAGAAATTTCTAATGTTGCCATGGGTCAAGCTGCTGACTTGCTCGCCAGGTTATTGCACGTGCATGTTATATTACCCATACCCGTGGTCAATTTGCTTGAAGTCAACGAATTAAGAATGGCCTTAAGTGGGATTGAAAGTTCAAATTCTGTTTCGGGGGTATGCCAAGGTTTTATTGGTAATGGTATATCGGGCGAAGCCTTATTAATTTTTAATGATGCCAGTTTTAATGATATTTCTAAATTGCTCAAATATGGCGGTGAGTTAGATACTTCATTAGAACTCGAATTGTTAATGGATACAGCAAATATTTTAATTGGTGCATGTTTACGAGGAATAGCTGAACAATTGGATGTGGTGTTTAGTCAAGGGCACCCGATAGTGTTAGGGCAACATGTTAATTTAAACGATTTAGTTCAGGCGAATAATTATCGTTGGAGCAAAACTTTAGCGATTGAAATCAATTATAAAATCGAAGGCTTTGACATTAATTGTGATTTGTTACTTTTATTTGCTGAAGATTCAATTGATTCCTTGAATGAAAAAGTTAATTTTTTACTGGAAGATTAATGTCTAATACATCAGCAGACGATTTCAAAGAAATGCATGCTCTGATGAGCATGTTGCAAAACTTGGATGTGGGTTTAGTGATCTTAGATCGCAATTACCACATTCAATTATGGAATAGCTTTATGGAAAGCCATAGTGGAAAATATCCATATGAAGTGAAGGGTAAATCTATTTTCACTGAATTTCCTGAAATTAATGAAGAATGGTTTCGTCATAAAGCTGAATCTGTTTTTTTATTAAATAACCGTGCATTTACCACTTGGGAACAGCGTCCGTATTTATTTAAGTTTAAGAATTACCGTCCGATAACGGGCAAAGCAGAATTTATGTTTCAGAACTCGACACTTATTCCATTAGGCTCTGCAGATGGTAATGTAGAGCGTATCGGTATTATCATTTATGACGTAACGGATATTGCGGTTAATCGAGTTGAGTTAAAATCAGTTAATGATGAATTAAAACGCTTGTCACGTACGGATAAATTAACTCAGCTTTATAATCGAGGATATTGGGAAGAGTGCCTTGATAAAGAGTTTAAACGCTGTAAACGAACAGGTAGCACGAGTTCTATGCTCATGTTCGATATTGATCATTTTAAAAAGGTTAACGATGCCTATGGTCATCCAACGGGTGACGAAGTGATTAAAACAACAGCAAACATATTACGTGAAACGATGCGCGAAACTGATATAGCCGGGCGCTATGGTGGTGAAGAATATGTAGTTATATTAATTAACGCTAATGCTGAGCAGGCTTTTAACTTTGCTGAGCGGCTGCGCGAACGGATCGCGAAAACGGTTGTACATCATTTAGATTTTTCGGTTAATTACACGGTGAGCTTAGGTATTTGTGAGATCTCAGATAAAATAGTTAATCACTCTCAGTGGATTGAAATGTCTGATCAGGGTTTATATCGCTCAAAAGAGGCAGGGCGTAATACGTCTACAATTTATACTTAGCATTTTAATTTAAATGTTATTTTTCATGATGATGACATCTATAGGCATAAACTATTAAATCTAAAAATTAGATAAAATAGTTTATGCCTTTTTTGTTGGCTTCGTTTTATACTTTAACTATTGAATGTCCGAAAATGTTTAGCAATCGGCTTTTCATTTATGCCAATCACCGTTAATAAGTGATCAAGATTAGCGTTAGATAAAAGCTAGAGAATAAGGTGAAAGAATCATCTAGGTCATTAATCTACCCGTTGATTTTTAAACGTTGTTATCGATTTTTTAACCGACTAAGGTGCCCCGCTGTTAACGACGATTGGCATTAACCATTAATGCACGACCTTGTAAAAGAAACACGCGATAAAGAGAACTGACATGCTAAAAAATTTTACAGCTCAGCGCTTAGCTGAAATTGAGAAATATAATATTGATCAACGTTTTAAATATGCGTTGAAAGAAATGGTTAAGCATGGTGCAGTTTGGATTTTAACCGATGAGCATGGTTGCATGATGCTCACGATTGATGACGAAGATGGTATCCCTGTTTGGCCTAATGAATTTTTTGCACAAGAGTGGGCAACAGGTGAATGGGAAACATGCCAGCCTAAAGCCATCGCTTTTGATAAATGGTTTAGAGATTGGACAAGCGGCATGGCTGAAGATGAATTGTCGGTTGTGGTCTTCCCAAATAAAAATGAAGAAGGTGTGGTTTTATTTCCTGATGAGTTTGAATATGAGTTGAAGCAGCAATTACGCGCTAAATTAAATTGATTGAGTTTATTTACGTGTCGTTAGTTTGTCGCTGACTTTTAGTTAATGACCTTGTGATTTTAAATACAAAGGTAAGCGTTAAAAAGCCGTAAAGTATTAATATTTTACGGCTTTTTTATTTTAATTTAAGAGGACTATTTTTAATAGACTCTTTTATTTTGGTTTATTTTGGTAAGAAAGCTATCCAACAATATGTAATTAACGGGGACTAAAATAAGCGTAATTAAGGTCGCAAATAAAATACCAAACCCGAGTGATACTGCCATCGGAATCAAAAACTGAGCTTGAGTTTGTTGCTCAAACAATAGAGGCATTAAACCAATAAACGTTGTTAAACTGGTTAACATGACCGGTCTAAACCTAGCGGCTCCTGCCATTAATACGGCTTGCATGAGTCCATCGCTTTCTAAGCGTTTTTTATTGATATAATCGACCAAAACCAGTGAATCATTCACAACAACGCCAATTAACGCCATCATACCGAGTACACTCATAATGGTTAAGTCCATTGCCATGATCCAATGACCCATAACCGCGCCCAATAAGCCAAAAGGTATAATACTCATGACAATTAAAGGTTGAGTGTATGATTTAAAAGGGATCGCGAGTAAACAATAAATAATAAAGAATACAATCAGTAACCCCCAAGCTAATGAACCAAAAGATTCACGTTGTTCTTTAGCTTCACCTTCTAATGAATGACTAACACTGGGGTATTGTTCGACAAGTTCATCTAAAAATATTTTTAAATCGGCTTGTAGTACAGTCATATTGGTATTGCTTTTTTCAACATCTGCGGTGACGTTAACCGTGCGGTATCGATCGATTCTTCGTATTGTCGATGGGCTGGTACCCGGAATTAAGGTAACTAAATGACTTAACGGGACTTGACCTGTTTTTGTTTCGATTAGCATTTTTTGCAAGTCAGCTAACGATTGGCGTTCATTAAGAGGTAAACGCACCATGACTCTTACATCGTCACGGCCACGTTGCACACGTTGCACCTCAGAACCAAAATAAGCATTACGTATTTGGCGACTAATGTTACTGCGAGTTAAACCTAAAGATTGACCTAACGGTGTTAACTCTATTTGCAGCTCTTGTTTACCGTTAGATAAGCTATCACTTATATCGTAAACTGTTGGGTAGGTTGCTAGACGTTGTTTTACCTTTTCGGCTACATCTTTTAATGTTTGTAATGAACTTGCATTGAGTTGCACATCAATTGGATCCGATGAGCGGCCTATTTCAGCTCTGAACGTCACCGTTTCTGCACCCGGAAGATCACCAATAGCGCGTCGCCACTCTGCTAACAGCTGTTTAGACGATATATCAATAGAGCGTATTTCAGGTGGTTGGATTTCAAAACGCACTGAGCCAACATTAGATGCCCCACCGCGTGAACCTGTTCTAGATAATATATTGAGTACAATACTTTGTTGCTCATCATCTGTGTATTTAGTTTGTATTTGGTAGGCCGCTTCAGAGATCCGACTAATAAGTGCATCTGTGACTTCAAACGGTGTTCCGGCTGGCATGGTTAAATTCATGCGCACGGTTTCACTGGGTATACGGGGGAAGAATGTAAATTTATTCCAGCCGCTCAGAATTAAACTTAACACTAAAATAAACATGGCAACAAATACACTTAACGTTGTGCCTTTATTGTTGAGTGATTTTTTTAACAAGGGTTGGTAATACTTTAAAATTGCAGCTTCAAAGCCGTCTGCAAAGCGTTGTTGAAAAACAGTAAAGCGGCCTGGAGGCTTGGTATTATCTCTTAGCTTTACAAATTTTAAATGAGCCGGTAAAACAAATTTAGATTCGATTAACGAAAAAAGTAAAACGGGTATCACAATGTAAGGCAGTTGAGCAAACAAGACACTCCGTGAGCCTTCAATAAAGGCTAAAGGTAAAAATGCAGCCACCGTGGTTAAAATGCCAAAAGTAACCGGTAGTGCGACTTCTTGTGTGCCTTTAATAACGGCATGTTCGCTGGATTCGGCATTGCGCATATGAGTATAAATATTTTCGCCAGTGACAATGGCGTCGTCAACCACAATACCCAGTACGAGTATAAACCCAAATAAACTCATTATATTTAAGGTAATGCCAAAAATAGGCATCGCGATAAATGCGCCCATAAATGAAACCGGAATGCCAACCGAAACCCAAAACGCAATGGAAGGGCGCAAAAACAAGGTTAACAAAGCCATAACCAGTAGACCACCTTGCAGAGCATTTGTGATCAAGGTTGTTAATCGATTTTTCACAATCTGTGAATCATCATCCCAGTAGCTTAATTTAAAACCTTGAGGCAGTGTAGATTGGCGTTTATCAATATAGTTTCTGACTTTTTCGGCGACATCTATCGCACTTTGCTGGCCAATACGGTAAACCTCAATAAACGCAGCTTGTTGCCCATTAAAACGTGTTTTAATGGGCGTTTCTTCAAACGCATCAGAAATAGACGCGATATCATTTAACGTTAAAACACTCCCATCAGGCAGTGTTTTGATCACAATATGAGCAAATTCATCTTTATAATAAGCTTGACCTTTTGATCGGAGTAAAATATCGCCACCTGAAGTGCGCATATTACCTGCTGATGCATCTACTGAGCTACTGCCAATAGCCGATGCAATTTGGTTTAAAGTGAGGTTATATTGTTGTAATTTATCTTGAGCTATTTCGATGGTCAGTTCGTAGTTACGAACGCCGTCAAGTTCGACTTGGGTTATCCCTTCTATTTTTAATAAATCATCGCGCACATTTTCAGCAAATTTTCTGATTTCTAATTCAGAATATTCAGATGCCACCGTAACGGTTAACACTTCTCGTTTACGTTGGGCTAATGAAACACGTGGCTTTTCGGCTTCAACAGGAAAGGTATTGATCGCATCGACTCGACTTTTGATATCCGCTAATAACTCTCGGGCATCATAATCACTTTCAACCCGAATACTCACACTTGCGGAGCCCTCAGAAGAACGACTGCTTATTTGCTCTATGCCTTCCAAATCTTGAACTGATTCTTCTATTCTTATCGCGACACCTTGCTCTACGTCTTCTGGTGTTGCACCTCGTAATGATACGTTTACGTTAATCCTATTCGATTCAAAAGAGGGAAAAATTTCAAGCGGGATACGCTGCGATACAGAGAATAAACCTGCAATGAGTAGCGATATCATCAATAAATTAGCCGCCACATGATTACGAGCAAACCAAGCGATCATAATGTAGCCTCACGTTTGTTTTCGCCTGATCGCGTCTGGCGCTGTTCGCGTTTAGCTTGCATTATTTCGATAATACTCTTGTTTTGTTTTGCCGCTTGTTGTTTTATTTTTTTTTGTCTTTCAGCGGGTAAACTCTCGAACTTTTGCATTAAAGTGTCAGTGTCAGTTGGTTGAGTTCTTTTTGCTTTTTTCGCTATCGAATCATTGTTTGGCGGCATGTTACTTGGTTTAACTCGTGTGCCTGACGTAACCTGGCCTAAAGGTGTAGTCACTAAATATTCGTCGGCTTGTAAACCCGATTTAACGATCGCGTATTGACTATTTTGCCAAAGCAGTAACACGTCTTTACGTTGTAGAACATCATCTTTCACCGTGAATACGTAAGTACCTTGATATAAAGTGTTGTTCGGAATACTAATAGCATTGTTAATCATTTTGCCTTGAATTTTAGCGCTTACATATTCGCCAATTTTTAAAGACTGTTCGTTTTTATTTTGGTAAGGCGCGTTAATTTGTGCCACCACATATAATTGTTGTGATTCTGTGTTTATTGCCCCTTCTGTTCTAACTAAGGTGCCTTGCCATACTTTTTGTGTGCTAATAGACGAGGTGAATTCAACTGCTAAGCGATCAGCTGAAGCCGAGCTGCTTTCAGGCAGGACCAATAAGTTAAGATCCGCATTTTTGATTGGCAATCTAACTTCAACATAATCGGTAGCATAGATATCAGCCAGCTGTGCATTGCTGGTAACAACTTGGCCAACATCTACTTTTTTGCTTAAGATCCTACCATCATAAGGTGCAATGATTTTAGTGCGCTCTAAAGCTAACTCTGCTTTAGCAAGCTGAGCTTCAGCTGATAAAACGTTGGCTTTTACTACCGCAAGTTGAGGTTTACGTAAAACAAGTGCATTGGCTTCTTTGCCTTTTCCTAAACGTTGCCAATCGATGAGGGCAAGTTCTGATTTAGCTTGTTCTTCTAATTGCTTTTGTTGTGCTGAAAGTAAATTTGCTTGCGCTATTTTTACATTCGCAATGTGATCGCGATCATCGAGCGTTAATAGCACTTCATTTTGTTTAAAAAAGCCACCAGCACGAAAATTAGGACTAACTTGTTTGATTTGCCCGGATACTTGCGCAATTAACACGCCTTCGGTTCGAGGTTGAACTCGACCAAAGCTGTTAATGACCACTGGAATATCTTGTGCTTTTAACTGTTGCACACTGACTGACAGTTTATTACCTCTATCTGCAGGTTGACGCTTGGTTTGAGGTGGATTGCTAAAAATGAAAAACGCGACAAGCGCGGTACCGGCGAGAATTGCAATTGGAATTATTTTTTTCTTACTTATTGAGCGCATTATTCAACCTCGAATAAAGGAGTTAAGCCAGCAACAAAGTCGCCGCCAAGTGCGACAAAAACGGCAATGTGATTTTCAATCATGGTGTAGCGCAATTGAATTTCGCTGCTATTGGCATTAATTGCACGTTGCTGGGCATCTAAAACGGTGGTGTATTCAATTAAACCTTTTTGATATTTCTCAAATGCGAGAGCTTGCGCTAATTCGGCATTTTGTTTGGCTATTAGGGTTTGTTGATACCTATTTTGTAATGTTTGCGTTTTGCTCAGCGTATTCTCAACTTGGCTTAGCGCATTATAAAGCGTATCTAAATATTGTTGTTCGGCTTGTTGCAAGCTTAAACGCGCTTTATCTTCTAAAGCGGCTAACCTGCCGGCATCAAAAATAGGTAAGGCAAGCCCACTAACAAGTGACCATGCCAACGATGAGCTAGATAAAACGTCTGAAAGTATTTCATTAGATTGACCTATTGATGCCGATAAGGTTAATCGTGGAAAACGTTGTTTATGCGCAATGGCTAATGCTGCGTCTTTTATTAATAGTTGTTGCCAGCTCGCTTGTATTTCAGGTTTTCGTTTAAGTACGTCAAGTGGCATCACAATCGGAGGCGACGGTAAATCAGTTGGTAATTCGTCTGTTATTTCATTTATACCCGTTGGGTAAACGCCTTGCAGACGTTGTAATTTTCGAACTTGTTCAGTTAAGGTTTGATTTTGTGCTGCTAATTTTGCTCGTTCGTTACTTAGCGTATTGCGGGCTAAATAAACGTCTAGTGCATCGTTTAAACCAGCTGAATAGCCAGACTCGATTATATCGACTTGCTGATGAGTGTATTCAACTTGAAGTTGATATAAATGTTTAAGTTGTTGCTCTTTTATGGTTTGATAATAGGCATTAATCACATCCGCCACGAGTTTGTCTTGCCTGCTTTTTAACACACTTTTTTTATTCATTAATTGTAAGTTCGCTTGGCGGTGTGCTTCGCTTTGTTTTTGCCATAAATCCACTTCGTAACTGACTTTTAAATCGACACCAAAGCTGTTATCAACACCACTTTCTCTGCCTCTTCGGCTGGCCGATAAATCACCATCTAAACTTGGCCATAAAGCCGCTCCGGCAATGAGCACATCTTGCTCTGCCATTTGAACGGCTAGATACTGTTGTTGTATTTGATGGTTTTTTTGTAACGCCGTTTGAATTTTTTTATTTAAACTCGGTGTTGTGATGTTTTGTAACCAGTTTTTTTTAGTTACCGGTAGTTCACTGATGCTCCATTGTGCGGGTACCGAAGGCGAGTGAGCTTGCGAACTAATATTTTTGGTTGTGTTGCAAGCCGCTAAGCAACAGATAATAGGAATAAGGCAATAACGAAAATTCATAAATTTCTGTTCGATAGAGAGGTAAACCTGAGTATAGAAAGATGCGATCTTAATTTAAAGGTAATTAACAAAAGTTAACATTTAAACGGCTTTGGCGCAGTGACAAAATAAATACAGCAGCTTACAATTGGTCTTACAATAACAATAGAAAATTTTTCATTCACCATTTTAAGGTACATTTATGCACATAAGGCTCGACTTTAGTAAGTTAGTCGAAACGATTGATTTACTGCATCAACGCATCGACGAACGTTTTCCTGATTCTCGTTTAAAACACATCGCGCAAGATTTAAAAACCATGGCGGCTAAAAGCAGTGAAGACATAAAATGGATTAATAAGCCTAATATTTGGTTGCGCTTAGGCGTTGTTGGATTAATTACGATTGCCTTTAGCTTAATTACGTATTCATGGTTGCAATTTGATGCGCCTAAAGGACCGGCGGTAACGCAAGTTACGTTTGTACAAATTAGTGAATCTATTTTTAATAATATTATTTTAGCGGGTGCGGGTATATTCTTTTTGTTTTCGGTTGAAACCCGAATTAAACGTTCGCGGTTAATTCGTTCGTTGCATAATTTACGTGAATTAGCACATGTGATTGATATGTTACAACTGACAAAAGATCCTTATTATGCGACAGGTAAAGGGATAAGTACGTCATCATCGCCCATGCGATGTATGAATGTATTTGAATTACAACGATATCTTGACTATTGTTCAGAGACACTTTCGCTGGTAGGTAAACTTTCAGCGCTTTATGTTAAGCATTTTCCTGATCCTGTTGTTACTAATGCGGTTAATGAAGTTGAATTATTATGCAGCAATTTAAGCGGGAAAATCTGGCAAAAAATAATGATAGCCAATAACTTAGAACAAAAATATTTAGCGAGTGCTGATAGAGATGTTTTTAACACTCATGATGCACCTCCCCATTCGACTTAATACTATTTATATTAAAGGACGCTGTTTCAATGTCTCAATCTCATCCCATTGTGGCTAATACCATTGAAATATGGCAAGCATCAACAGAACAGTTTGATTTTGCCCATCTTAAAGCCAGTGAAGGCCATTTATTAAACGCCGCAGAACAAAAAAAATTATCCGAATTTAAATTTGAAGCCGATCAACTACGTTATTTAGTCACTCGGTTATTTATCCGAAAAATTTTATCGCATTATTTCTCGGGTATCTCGCCGGAGTATTGGCACTTTAAAACGAATGCATTTGGTAAACCGAGTATTGCTAATCAAAAAATGCCTTTTTTATTACCGTTTAACTTATCTCATACACGACAACAAATCGTGTGTGCCGTGAGCTCGGGCGTTGATGTGGGTATTGATATCGAACATGTAGATGCGTTACGTGAATATTCAGATATTGCCGCACGTTTCTTTTCAAGCCCCGAGAGTGATTATATACAAAGCCTTGATACTGAACACCAGCGACATGCTTTTTATCAAATTTGGACGTTAAAAGAGGCTTTTATTAAAGCTGAAGGTAAAGGTTTATCTTTGCCGCTTGATCAATTTAGCTTTAGGTTTGATGAACAAAATATTGCTTATTCCGGTAAAGGTGAATTGGCAGAGTTAAAAGAACAATATCAATTCTATCACCTTAAGAGTAAAGCCGATCATGTGCTTTCTTTAGCGGTTAAATCAACTAATCCGTTCCAACTGATTGGTAAATCATTTAATAGTTTAGGTTTTATAGAATCGGTTGCGCTGGACATTGAAATGTCGAGTTAACTTTATTCATTCGGCTCTATTTATTATTGCGTTTATGCAAAATATAAAAAAATCGCGTCATTCCATAAGTGAATAACGCGATTTTTTATTGTTTAACAATTTATGGTCCAGAAAATATTAGCCTCGTTAGTAAGCTCTGACTTTTATATATTGGCAATTATTACTTGGGATTAATTTAAATGTTTTGCCGCTTAAATTTGAGAATGAATGATAGTTTGCGGTTACAGAAACACTTACTGCTCCATCTGTTGATTCTATTAGCCCTCTGAAGTTGCAAGACGAATTTGCATCACTGTCCCATGCTTGTAATGTTTCATTGGCCAAATCATTTGGAAAGCTAATACAATTTGTATTGGCAATGCTTATTTCTGTTTTGCTGTTCCAGTTAACGGTTTCTGTACCCGCGCAATTACCCGTTATTGGTGGTGTAGTCGGTGATTCAGTTGTATCGTCGCCGTCATCTGGCTCTGTGGTGTCTGTATCATCTGGTTCGCTGGTATCGGTATCATTAGGCACGGTGCCACAGCCATTGGTTAACTCGTCATAACATGGGTAAGTATAAGCTGGCTTTTCAATACTTGAGTCCATTGCATCGTCGATTTTTCTCAGTTGATAATCCGCTTGAACAATTTTAGTTCCGCCGTCTAATCGAACATTATTGGCATCATGCACGGTTTCTTCTAGTAATTTATAGGTTGGAGAAGAACTGCTTAATGTAAATTCATTATCATAAATATTTGAAGATCGATGTTCTTGATAAGTAAAAATTGCGTGGTCTATATTGCTATCATTATTCCAATCCATGCGGTTATTTCTAATGATATTATCTGTCCCTTTTAGGTCTATAAAGCTATCGGCTGCTGGGCTGCCTGAAGTTCCTATAATACCACTGCCATTAATGTAATTAGATTCAATAATGGTTCCTTTAACACCGGCTTTTATATCAAATGCTTCTGCCGTTACGTTAGGACCAATCGAACAACCACCAATACGGTTATTATCGCTTTTATCGAGTTTTTCAGCCGTATGACCATCATGAGTACCTATATAAACGCCTTCACCAAAACCTTCTTGGCCTGTTCGTTTACCGGTGTCATGAATATAGCAATTAGATAAAATATTATTACTGCTGTAATAACGCATATGTACAGCTTCAGCACCTATATTCCAGAGTTCTACATTGTCAATCGTATTATTGTTGGCACCTTCTAACATGATACCTTTTTGTGCTTTTGTAAATTTCAGATCTTTAATAACCCAGTGATCACCCGTTAAATAAAATAGATATCCAGAATCTACCGAGCTGCCTTTTATGGTTTGTTTTTGGCTTTTATATTTACTGCGTACAGTAATTGGGTTGCTTGCGGTACCTGATTTACTACTAAAAAAGTGTGCTTTAGTGCTGCCACTCGTGGCCTTATCACCTAAATATGAACCACCCAATAGTAATATTTCATCACCGGGTGCTGCATTTTTTAAAGCGTTTTGTAATTGAGTTGCGTTATTTACTTCCAATGTATCGGCCCAGGCAAAATGACTAAAAGGTAAAATGCAGGCGCTTAATAAACACGATAATTTAAATGTTGATTTTGTATGTAGATTCATTGAATAACCTTACTCATTGTTTTTAGTTAAAGTAATAACTGTTTAAATTGTTACTGGATTAAGTTACTTAACCAGAACATGTTTTAAACAATACATTAACATAATTGGTAATGCAATCATGTTGTATGTCTTTGTTTTGGTAAGGCGGTCAGCCGGTAGGTATTTACTAAAGAATCGAGTTATTAAGTTAGTGATTTAATTGATAATTAATATTTTTGGCATTAATTAAAAAAAATTTAAATTAATGAGAGGTGGTCAGCTAATTTAGCTTTAGTTCGCTTATTTTGCACTTAAAGTTGGCGTGTAATAGTCAATTGATGTGTATTTATTATGACATTTGAGTAGTGAAAATAGGGATGGGTAAATAGAGGTTATATTTTGAAACAAATTTTAGGTACAAAAAAAGACGCATGATAGCGTCTTAGATGTTGAAAATGGTGGGCCTTCCCAGACTTGAACTGGGGACCTACCGATTATGAGTCGGGTGCTCTAACCAACTGAGCTAAAGGCCCATTTTCAAATTTCTATGCTAAAGCATAAAAGTGCGGCGAAGTATAAGTTACATTTTTAACCTTGTCACCCACTTTTTTAAGTTTGTAATTCAATTGCTTAAATAATAGTCACTCTGTCGATTATTCGTTCTTAACGTGAGTGTTTTATTATTGTTTTGGTTATCTAATATACGCTAAAGCCCCAATTAATGGGGCTTCGTCGTCAGTTGGTTTTAGCCTAAATTAGAATTTAGCGCCAACCCAAACCCATAATTTGTTTGTATCCACTTTAATATCACCAGCAGAATACATGGCTAATTTAACACCACCAGAATAGACGTCAGTTAATTTTTTAGCATATAACACGTTAAGTTCTGAGCCTAAATCGACACTGCCTACATCAGAATCAAATAAGTGATAAGCTGCTACGACTTTACCGCCCATCGCTTTTGTGGCGACACTACCGTAAATATCAACTAAGCCACCCGCTGGTGTACCTAAAAATTGATCTGACCAACCGTTAAATTTGTGTAAGGTTGCTAATGGTGTTGCAAAACCATGCGTGCCGTTATCAGAACCTAATGATTCGTAACCTAATTTAGCGGTGTAGCCATTGATCACATAACCGGCTTCTAAGAATAGGTAATCAGCATCCATCTCAGCGCCGCCTGCTTCTTTAGTTTGAGTTGCTAATTCAGCTGAATATAAAAAGTCGCCAGATTTACCGGTAAAGCTAACACCATAGGTATCTATTGTGTTTTCAGCACCTGGGTTTTCATTTTCTAACATGTATGAATAACCCACTAATTTACCAGCACTGGTTTTGTATGAAAGATTAATTAAGTGATCTTGTGAATCAATATCTTTTCCTTCACCAAAAATACGGTTACGTTGATTAAAGTAAGCGTAGTTAGCTTCAAATTTGTCTGCTGCATATTTAACACTTAAACCATCAAATGTTTGACGGTCTTGACGCCAACCCACATGACCAACATGACGATGGCCATCAAAAGTAACAACTTGGTTACCTAGTTTTGCTGTTATACCGTCTGCACTATATTGAATGTAGCCTTGATCGATTTCTGTTGTCTCTGGATCTGCAACAACAGAGTATTCTGTGTTTTTACCGTTGGTATCGTTATAGTTGTCTAAAATAGCAAATGTATTTGATACGCCAAACACAGCAGAGAAACCATCAACCGTGCCTGTTGTATAAGTTAAGCGTGTACGAGCGGTTAATGCTGTTGCATTTTTAGCTGCATTATCTTGATCCACACCTTCAAAGCGTAAATTAATATCACCTGCTACTTTACCGCCAATTAATGCGTCAGTGTATTTGTCTGCTGCGTAAGCAGCTGGGTTTACAGCTAAAGCTAATAACGTTACTGATGTACCTAATAATGTATTTTTAAGTGTTTTCATTGGATAGTTTCCCTAAGTTTGTAAAATTTAAATTTGTTTGATTTTTTTAAGTTATGCAGCTTCTGTTGAAGACGCTTTTTTAGATTCTTTTTTTGCTTCAATTGGCTCTACTTTACGTTGTTTTTCGTATAAGAATCGCAATACTTCAGAGCGGTAATGTACGTATTTAGGATCTTCAGCTAATTCTAAGCGGTTACGCGGCTTAGGCAGATCAATTTCTAAAATGTCTCCTATGGTTGCGGCTGGGCCATTTGTCATCATAACAATACGATCAGACAGTAATACGGCTTCGTCTACATCATGGGTGATCATAATAACGGTATTTCCAAGCTCTTTTTGGATCTCGATCAAAGAATCTTGTAAATGTGCTCGGGTTAATGCATCTAATGCACCAAAAGGTTCATCCATTAATAGAACTTCTGGTTTCATCGATAAAGCACGAGCAATACCTACACGCTGTTTCATGCCGCCTGATATTTCATCCGGGCGTTTATCTGCAGCGTGCGTCATGTGTACAAGCTCTAAATTGTGATTTACCCATTCTTTAATTTCGGCTTTGCTCATGGTTTTACCAAAGCATTGCTTAACGGCTAATTCCACATTTTCATAAGAGGTTAACCAAGGTAATAAAGAGTGGTTTTGGAAAACAACTGCGCGTTCAGGACCTGGTGCGTTGACTTCTTTATTGTTTAGTAATACGCCGCCTTCGGTTGCTTCATATAAGCCGGCGACTATGTTAAGTACCGTTGATTTACCACAGCCAGAGTGACCAATAAGTGAAACAAATTCACCCTTTTTTATAGATAAATCGACATCGCGTAATGCTCTAAAAGGACCTTTTGGCGTTGGAAATTCGATACCGCATTTTGTAATAAGTAAGTGAGCGTTTTCAGTAGTCATGATGTACCTCTGTGTTTTCTGAGTAGCGCCTGTTTTCGTAGCGCTACTGAATAATTAGATTATTAGTTAAGTTTGTGACGGATTAACGTAAGTTGGCGTTTTTGTCCCAGCTAACATGTTTTTGAATTGTTAACATGATGCGGTCTAAAGCAAACCCGATAACACCGATAACCAGTACTGCCACCATGATGCGAGCTAATGAATTAGAGCTACCGTTTTGGAACTCGTCCCATACAAACTTACCTAAACCTGGATTTTGCGCTAGCATTTCAGCAGCGATAAGTACCATCCAGCCTATACCTAGCGATAAACGTAAGCCGGTAAAAATCATAGGGATTGAACAAGGCATCACTATTTTTGCAATATGACTAAAGCGACCTAAACGTAAAACTTTACTCACATTTTTTAAATCTTGTGGAATATTTGATACACCCACTGCGGTGTTGATCAATGTTGGCCATAAAGAACATAACGCAACGGTTAACGCTGATGTTACGAATGATTTTGAAAATGTCGGGTCATCACTCACATATACGGCACTCACAACCATGGTAATAAGGGGTAACCAAGCAAGTGGTGATACAGGCTTAAATAATTGTATTAATGGATTAATTGCTGCGTAGGTGCTTTGGCTTAAGCCACAAGCTATGCCTAAAGGTACCGCTATAATCGAAGCGATAATAAAGCCGACTAATACGGTGAATAAACTGGTCCAGATTTGATCAACAAATGTTGGCTTGCCTGTGTAAGGGCGTGTTTTAACTTTTGCATCTGGGTTTTTAGCTAATTTCTTTTGATTACGTGCTTCTTGGCGTTCGTGAAACTTGACCTCTTGTGCTCTTTCTTCATTGTGTTCTGCAATTAAGGTTTTAGCTTGTTCAAAGGTTTGTGAAGGACCTGGAAATTGACCTAATGAGGTATCAATGCTTTTAGCCATAATGTGCCAGCAGAATAAAAACACGACGATGCCGGTGATAGGTAAAAGGGCTATGCGAGTCCATAATTGGACTATATCGCTGCTTAAGAATGTTTTAATTTCTGGCATTGTAATTTTTGCTATTGTACTCATTGTCGATCCTTACGATTAACGCCTTTGTTAGTGCCTGCTTGTGCAGGAGTAATAGCGTCATTTGCTATTACGTATTGTCTTATTTGATTCAAGTGACTATGTGGTGCAAGTGGCTTGGGTTGTTGTGTTTTATCCTTAAAACCAACCCAAGCTGTTCCTTTTACATTTTATCTTTCGTTTTTAAACCAATTTTTAAGCTTTCAATGTATGCATTTGGTTTTGTACCATCATATGCAATGCCATCAATGAACTCAGTTTGCGTGGGTTTAAAGCCAGTTTCCGTTTTAAAGTTAGGGAAGTCAGATGGTTTTGCTAAACCTTCGGCTATTAAATCTTTAGCCGCTAACGCATAGATATCAGGACGATAAACTTTTTTCGCGATATCCATGTACCATGAATCAGGTTTGTGCTCGCCAATTTGACCCCAACGACGCATTTGCGTTAAATACCAAATTGCATCTGAGTAGAACGGGTAAGTTGCGTTATAACGGAAGAATACGTTGAAATCAGGTACTTCACGTTTGTCACCTTTTTCATATTCAAATGTACCTGTCATGCTGTTGGCGATAACGTCGTAGTCAGCACCAACATATTTGCTTTTAGATAGAATTTTCACTGCTTCTGGGCGGTTAGCATTGTTGTTTTCATCAAGCCACATTGCAGCTCTGATCATCGCTTTAACTACGCGAGCATGTGTATTAGGGTATTTTTCTGCCCATGTTTTGCTTACACCAAATACTTTTTCTGGGTTGTTTTTCCAAATTTCGTAATCGGTAATAACCGGTACACCAATACCTTTAAATACGGCTTGTTGATTCCATGGTTCACCTACGCAGTAACCATAAATAGTGCCGGCTTCCATTGTTGCAGGCATTTGTGGTGGCGGTGTAACAGACAATAATGCATCTGCACTGACTTGACCTGAAATATCGCCTTTAGTGGGTGCGTAAAAACCAGGATGGATGCCACCCGCTGCTAACCAGTAACGAAGTTCATAGTTATGCGTTGATACTGGAAATACCATACCCATATTGAAAGGCTTGCCTTCTGCCTTATATTTATCGATAACGGGTTTTAAATAATCCGCTTTGATAGGGTGCACAGGTTTACCGTCTTTATGTGGTACATGTTTCTTCATTTGTTTCCAAATTTCATTCGAAACCGTTATACCGTTACCGTTTAAATCCATGCTGAAGGCTGTGATGATATCGGCTTGTGTACCAAAACCGATTGTAGCGCCTAATGGTTGACCGGCTAGCATGTGTGCGCCGTCTAATTGGCCATCGATTACGCGGTCGAGTAATACTTTCCAGTTGGCTTGTGCTTCAATACTCACGTAAAGACCTTCATCTTCGAAGTAGCCTTTTTCGTATGCAATCGCAAGTGGTGCCATATCGGTTAATTTAATGAAACCAAATTTTAAATCTTCTTTTTCTGGCTCGCCTAATGCCGCCCATGCTGATGGAGCTAGAGCAAAAGTTGCGATCGCTGAAAGCGTTGCAAGTGATTTTATTGTTTTTTTAACAAAGCGCTTAGTAAGCTGCATTTATATTCTCCTACCTATAAAAACGAAAAAAGCCCACTGAGCTGAACTCGCTTGCGCGGGTTAACTCTAGTGGGCTTCGATGCCTTGTATCTAATTGATACGCCTTTGTATCAGATACTTATAAATTGTAACTGATTAGGCTCTTGCACATGGTGTGCCAGTTTTTAAAAGGTATTTAAAATCAATGACTTAGGTTTGTTTTTTGTTTTTTTGTTTTTTTGTTAGGTTTTGATGCTTTTGCTATGCGCGTTGTAAGTGCGAGGTTTGCACTTATCGTATATTACTAATGTTTCAAAAGTAGACTGGTATTTGATTATTTCGTTATATATAAAATAGGATTTTCCACTATAGGTTTTTATTTTATTTATATAAAAATCAATTAGTTATGCGGTATTCGGTTGCTTTTTTAAGTAACAGATATTGATTTGTTAAAGTGGATAATACGGCCGGTTATAAAGTAACCAGATGCACCAAATTAGGTTTGCACTTAATTAGTGCTATTGAATAAATTAATTCAAGTATTAGTCATTTGGATCGGGAAATGCGTCTCGAATCGCAATAAAATCATCTAAATTATCGAGTAATAAGTCGACTAATTTAGGATCAAAATGTTTTCCTCTTTCTTCTCTTAATAGTTTTAATACTTTTTTAAGTGGCCAGGCAGGCTTATAACAACGCTCACTCGCGAGTGCATCAAATACATCGGCTAACGCGGTAATACGACCGACAATGTGTATATCTTCTCCTTTTAGGCCTTGTGGGTAGCCCGTGCCGTCGTATTTTTCATGGTGCTGATAGGCTATTTGAGCGCCAAGTTGCAGTATTTCATTATTTGATTGATTTAACACGTCATACCCTAGTTTGGCGTGCGTTTGCATGATAGCCCATTCTTCTTTGTCTAATTTAGCCGGTTTATTGAGAACCCGATCCGGAATGCCGACTTTACCGACATCATGCAAAGGAGACGCTAGTTTAATGTGTTCACATTGTGTTTTGTCTAAACCGGATAAGCTTGCGAGCATATAGCTGAAATTAGCGACGCGTTTAACGTGGCTGCCCGTTTCTTTTGAGCGCTTCTCTACAGCTTCGCCTAAAATGTAACTCAATTCTTTTTGTGAATCCTTGATCACTTCACGTAAACGGATATTGTCATAAGCCACCGCAATGTTATTTGAGAAAAATTCTAGTAAGTTGTGTTGAGTTTGATCAAGTTCTTCATTGTTGCTGACATAAAGCAAGTTTTCGAGGCCGCGTTGAGTTGTAAAGTAGCCGATAAAGTTGCTGTCGCCTCGAATTGATTGTTTATTAAAGTGGGCTTTTTCAAACCAGGCTTGCACGTCACCAGGTATTTCATTTGCATAAGTAGCAGAGGACGAATCTGGATCTGATAATGCGAGAATTCTAAAGTCTGTGCTGCTTTGGTCATTGTTTACGGCAACACAGCAATAAATTTTATCGTTTTGTAACCCTAAAATATAAGCGACTTGTTCTAAAACAACAGAGCCAAACTCTTTTAAAGTATCGCATTCTAAAAAGTTAATGGTAGATGCTATTATTTTCTCAAGGCCTATGCGATGCTGCTGGATCATGTTTAAATCACGATAAGAGCGCAGTGTGGCATACATGAGGGTTTTTAGTTTTATATCGGTTAGTTCTGTTTTGTTTTTGTAATCATTGATGTCGAAGTCACGAATGACAGCTTCTTCAGGTGCTTGCCCTGGTTGACCTGTGCGTAAAATTAAACGGATTAATTTGTTGTTTAAGTCTTCTCTAATGTATTTAACTAAATCTAACCCTGCATGGTTAGTTTCCATAACAACATCAACAAAGGCGACCGATATATCGGTATTCTCTTTTAAGATTTCTTTGGCTTCTTCACCTGAATAGGCATTGATAAATTCAAGTGTGGCACCATCGAGCTCAAAATTTCGTAGCACCAACTTTGTGACTTGGTGCACATCAGCTTCATCATCTACAATGAGAACTTTCCAACTGCGAACCGCCTTATTTTTGAGTTCTTCTGGTTCACCTGCGTCACAAAAGAGAAAATCACCGTTCATTAAATTAACCTACTCACACACTGTGTTAAAAAGTATAGACAAAGGTTAAAAAAAAACTACCTCAAGCGGTTTAACTTTTATCGGCATTTTTTAATTATTTAATGTCTATTTTGTACAAAAAGTGAGCTTTAGCTGGTTAATTGTTAATGCTAAGTAACGGTGAATAAAAAAATGGACTATTTTATAAGGAGTTATTGTAATTTTTTTAGCTGGATATTATGACAAATCAGCAAAACGAGAGAGCACCTAAAATTCTTGAGTTTGAAGCACGGCTTGCTTTGGCTATGCAAACCACACAAACCATTTTTTGGGAGATAAACTTAACTCGACAATTATACTTTACTTATGTGGCGAGTCATGGGGTTTGTAAAGAGTATCAATCAGAGTGGTTAGAGAAAAAAACACTCGCCACGTTTATGCACCCTGATGATATAGACAATGCTTATGATGTTATTATGCAAGCCTTAGAAAATGACGGCAAAGTGATTGATGTGCGTTGTCGTATATTAGATTTAGCTCAGCGTGAGGAATGGGAATGGGTTGTTTTTAGTGGGCGGAAAATAAAATCAGATTCGTTTGCTAATTACAAAACTGATAATGGCATTACAACCGATGACGTGATCGCGGGAAGCGTGCAAAGCATTGCGGCATTGCACGAAGTTGAAAGCAACTTATCCGAATTAACGCTTGAACTCGAAAGCCGAGTTGTTGAACGTACCGCGGAGTTAAATCGTTCTTATCAAGAAGTCGCAGACGGTATTTTAGAGTTACAGCAAGCACAGGCTCAATTGGTTGAATCGGAAAAAATGGCTGCTTTAGGCGGTATGGTTGCGGGGGTTGCCCATGAAGTTAATACGCCTTTGGGCATTTGTGTTACGGCGTTAAGTCATTTGCAAACCCGATCTCAAATTATTGAAAAAAAATATAAAGAAGGTAATTTTAGTCGAAAAGATCTTGAAAGCCTTTTTGCTGAAACTAATGAGAGTATTGATTTAGCGTTATCTAATGTCAGTCGGGCGAGTGAGCTCATTAAAAGTTTTAAGCAAGTTTCTGTTGAGCAATCTTCTGAGCTTTCACATGGATTTGAGCTTGTTGAGTTATTGTCTGATACGCTGGAAACATTAAAACCTAAATTAAAAAATAAACCTTTTATCTTATCGTTTATTAAACCTGCTCCCATTGAAATGCGTAGTTTTCCGGGGGCTATTTCGCAAATTATTATTAATTTAGTGTTGAACTCGTTAACGCACGCTTTTATTGGACGCGATACGGGAGAAATGTGCATTGAAGTTTCACTGTGTGGCGACGATGAAATATTGATTTTGTATAAAGATAATGGAAAAGGGGTGGTGCCTGAAAACTTATTTAAGTTATTTGAACCGTTTTATACCACTAATCGATCGGGCGGTAATACGGGGTTAGGTATGCATATTGTTTATAATCTCATTACGCAAAAATTAAAAGGCCAAATTATTGCCAACAGCTGGCAAGAGCAAGGAATCGAATTTTACATTCGATTACCTCGCGACATTGACCTTTATTAATCAACTTAAGCATTCTGTGAGTGAATGCGGCTAATTAATAGTCTGAGTTGTCGAGTTCTACGGCATCATAAAGTTGCTCAAAAACATCAGGTTCAGCGGCTTTTATTCTATTCCAACTTGGAATAAAAGGGGTTGCCATTGGATTTTCTAAATATTGTTGACCGGCTTCAACAATATTTTTGGCAAATAATTCTACCGCTTCCTCTTCACCGTGCCGGTCTATTGTTAAGCCATTAAACATTGCATCGTTGTAATACATTTCAACAAAGTCTAACGCATTTCTGAAATAACAGGCTTTTATCGTTCTAAAGTGCTCTTCGGTGAAAACAAAGCCATTGGTGGCTAACTTTCTGAATACGGCTTTAGTAATATCGGTGCTCATTTTAGATAAGCCCGTATTCGTATCTTCTTTTGATAGCGGTTGATGTTTATGATCGTAGCAATCAGAAATGTCGACTTGGCAAATGTTGCGCTCGTTATAATTACGATATAGCTCTGATAACACACCGATCTCTAAACCCCAATCACTCGGAATACGTAAATTACTGATCACATCGGTGCGTAAAGCAAATTCACCGGATAAAGAATATTTAAAGCTGTCTAGATATTCTAGGTACTCGTTTGAACCGCAAACTTGTTTTAGTGCACGCAATAAAGGCGTGACCAACAATCGACATACACGGCCATTAAGCTTGCCATCGGCGTAGCGGGCATAATAGCCCTTTGAGAATTGATAACGGAAGTTGGGGTTTGCGACCGGGTAAATTAAGCGAGCAAGTAAGCCGCGATCATAAGTTTTAATATCGCAGTCATGCATAGCGACAACTTTAGAATTACCTTGTGCAAGCGCATAACCATAGCAATACCAAACATTTCGACCTTTACCTGCTTCTTTTGGGGCAAGCTCAAGTTTTTGCAGTTTGTCATCGATAGCGCGTAATCTCGGCCCATCATTCCAGAGTATTTTTAAATTTTGTGACAGTCGGCCAAAGTATTCTTTGGCGTGTTCAAACTCTTCTTTAGTTGCGCGGTCTAGCCCGACAATAATTTGATTTAAATAAGGTACATCTTTAAGTTCTTGTATGATGCCCTCAAGTGCATCGGTTTCTAATTCTGAATAAAGTGAAGGTAAAACGAGTGTCATTGGCATTGTGCGTGAAAAGCCCATTAACTCTCTTTCTAAGTCTTCAGTCGTTCTATCGGCTAAATTATGTAATGTTGTTATAGTACCGCTTTGATGAAAATCACCCATGCTAGTTCTCCTGAACGTTAACTTAAAATAATATCGGTTGCTTGCATTACGCCCTCACACCAACCTTGTGAACCGTGTGTAACGGGGTTGATTTGTAGGTTGGAGCTCGTTAGCTCAAGGTGTTGTCCTTGCGCATCTCGAATGCAAATAGCTATATCTGTTTCTGATAGCATCGCGAAATCGTTGGGACTATCGCCTGCTGATAATGTGTTCCAATTGACGTATGGATTATTGATCGCATACAGTTGAGTTAACCAATTTACGGCTGTTGCTTTATTTACTTCACCTAATACATGATAAAAACGACCGCCTTTGAGTAACGTTAACTTCTGCTTTTTTAATTCTGAACTGAATTTTTTTAGTGCTTTATCGGTGTCTTGCCAAACTAACGGCTCGCTCGCATAACGTTTTTTTGCCAATTTAGCTTTGTGTAACGGCAACGATGTTAATTCGGCAACCTCTATGGCGCTTAATTCACTAAACCCCGTAAACTTAAAAGCGTATTGCTGTTTTAGGCTTTTTAAGGTGCTGGTAATGGTTTGCACGCTTGTACCTAAATTAATCAAGTGATAATTTTCGTACTGATTAACCTGCACATCGGGTAATAGATACTCTGGTATTTTTATGTGTTCGGGTAAGCAAACCATGCTGCCGTTTTCAATAACAAATCCTGCGTCGTTGTCGAGTTCAATATTAAATGCCGCCACTTCGGCAAAGGTTTTACTGGTATTAAAGATAACGGGAATATTGAGTTGGCGTAATTTATTAAACGCAGGTAAGGCAGCTTGGTAGTTGTAGTCATGGTGATCTAAAAATGAGCCGTCTAAATCTGAATACATTAACCAGTGTGTAAATTTTTCATTGGGTTTATGGGGTAGTGCAATATGTGTTACTTTTTGATGTTCATCTATTTCGAGTATGGCATCTGATTTTTTACTTAAAGTGAGTAAGTTTGTTTCAGTGATACGCTGAAAGTGCTGAATGAAACGTTCTATTTCAACGTTAGACATGCCAGCATCTGCCCCTTGTAAACTTTTTAACCTTTGTTCTTGTTTTACACGCCAGTCTACAACATGCTCAAAACTGGGCGCTTTCATTAATATATTTACATCGATCAAATCAAATAATTCAGGGTAAACGCTGCGTAGTTGACGGTTTACCCAAGTGCGCCATATGGCATATTCATCTTCATCTTTTTCTAATTGGTTAAGCGGTGTATCGAGCTCGCAGTCATTAACGGCTTGGCTATTAACGCACCAACCTTCTAGAAAAATAATATCGGGCTGTTCGGTTATTTGTTGCCATTGATCAGCATCAGCGCGATCGTCTATGGCTTTGTTAAATACCGGAATAGCACAGTTAAAATCATCTGTGGCCGTTGAGTTTTTTAATTGTTTGATGATCTTGGCGCCTAGCGTTACGTCATGGGTGCCAGGTACGCCGCGTGTTGCTAACAGAGGGTGAATATTATCTGCGAGTGTTTGTCGTTCTTTTTTTGTTAAGTACAAATCATCAATTGAAACTACGAGTGCTTTTTTATTAAAGGCTTCACTTAATAACCACTTCAGCATTGAGCATAATGTCGATTTTCCTGAGCCTTGTGTACCGTTAACACCAATCACAATTGGGCGGTTTTGATGCAGCTTATTGCAATATGAAGCAAGTGGGTAGTACACGCCATGCAATTGCTTTGCTAATGATTGAGGGTAATGTGACTTATTCAAAAAACGCTCAAATTGTTGAGTAAATAGCTCACTTTGAAATTGCGTATCCATGCTCGCTGGTTGTTTAATCATGACCTTTGCTGCCTCTGCCTGTGGTTTTCGTTCGCTGGATTAACACGTAGCAAAATCGTGTCCAGTTTTTTTTATTTGTTTAAAATCAATTGGTTAGGTTGTTTTGAGTTTTTGTTGTTATTTTCAATGCATTATTTTGGTGCGTATTTGGTTAATGCATAAAAAAGAGTCGTTGCGTTTTGTTGTTTCTATCATTTACAGCCTAGTTGAATGCCTTTTTGCAGGCGGCATAAATGTTGCAACACCTTGTATAAGATCGCATGGTTATGGGGTCGCGCATCGAGCGTTATTATTTTGTGGTTTTAAGTTTAGCCATGTCGAACTAATTTTGTAGGAGATACTATGACAACTGAGTTTTCGACTCTTTTTATTGAGACTGTTTCTAAGCGTTTAGATCATTTATATAAGCCAGACGAGAGTAAATTAGCACTTGATGCATTAACGCAATTGATACAAAAGTATCGTGATTCTTTCCCTCAAAAGGTGCAAGAACATCGCTGGAGTGAGCAAGATATGATCTTGATCACTTATGGCAATACGATTGGCGGCTTAAGTGATAAGCCATTAGAAAGTTTGCACTTGTTTTGGAAGCAATACTTGGATTCTGTTATCCCGTGTATCCACATTTTACCTTTTTGCCCTTTTAGTTCTGACGATGGCTTTTCGGTTGTTGATTACAAAATGATTGACCCTTTATTGGGTGATTGGGAAGATATAGGGGAGATGAGTGCAGATGTCGATTTAATGTTTGATTACGTGTTAAATCACATTTCGCGTGAAAGCTTATGGTTTTTAGATTATGCCAGTAATAATAAGCCTTACACCGATTATTTTATTGAACTGCCCGCGGATACCGATACCCATTTAGTGACTCGCCCCCGTAATACACCTTTACTGGCGCCCATACATACGCGGCAAGGTTTAAAGCATGTGTGGGCTACTTTCAGTGAAGATCAAATCGATTTGAATTATGCCAATTGGCGTGTATTAGTGGCCATGATCGATGTGTTTTTATTTTACATTGAACAAGGTGCACGCTTTGTTCGCCTTGATGCGGTGGCTTTTTTATGGAAAAAATTGGGTACCAACTGTATTCATTTACCTGAAACGCACGAAGTGGTGAAGTTGCTGCGAGATATTATTGACGAAGTAGCACCTTGGGTGGTGATTATTACCGAAACCAATGTGCCGCACCGTGAAAACTTAAGTTATTTTGGTCAAGGTGACGAAGCGCACATGATTTATCAGTTTGCGTTACCGCCGTTGGTGTTGTTTACCATGAATCGGGGTAATTCAGAAACGCTTACCTCGTGGTGTATGAGTTTAAATCCCCCCCCTGATAACTGCTCTTTTTTAAACTTTACCGCTTCTCATGATGGGATTGGCCTTCGCGCTTTAGAAAATATTTTACCCCCGCATGAATTACAAAGTTTAGTTGATTCTATGCATCAATTTGGTGGTTTTGTGAGTATGAAGAGCAATGAAGATGGCTCTGAAAGCCCATACGAAATTAACATCGCTTATTTTGATGCAATGCAAGGCACACGTACGGGGCCTGACCAATGGCAACATGAGCGATTTATTTGTTCACAAACATTAATGATGAGCTTACAAGGTATCCCTGCAATTTATATTCATAGTTTATTAGCTACGCCAAATGATTTAGATGGGGTGGAAAGTACAGGGCGGTTGCGTTCCATTAATCGTAAAAAATGGCAAATAGAGGATTTAAATGAGCATTTAAATGGTCATCATGGTTTAGTTTTTAAAGAAATTAAACGTCGTCTACAGTTGCGCAAAATGCAAAAAGCGTTTTCTCCCGTTGCCGAGCAAAAGGTATTTGACTTATCGAGTCAATTATTTGTGATCAGACGCGTTAATGCGCGTCAAACCATACATGCCATTTTTAATATTACCGGTCGAAAAGTTGAATTTGATTTACAAAAAATATTTCATGGCCGCACATTAACGTTAATTGATGTGTTAAGTGGTAAACAAATTGAAGCCGACAGTCAATTAATTATTCAACCTTATCAGTCACTATGGCTTGAATAATTTATTTGGTTTTGAAAACCATGACTTCAATTTATGACTTTATTGATAAAAACAGCTTTCGGGCTGTTTTTTGTTGTATGCGTTGGATTATATCTATTTGCACTGTTTTGGATTTTTATTGGTCATTTTTTAATTTTTTTTACAGTGTGCATCAATGTGGTGCGTTTAGGTTCTAGTGCAAAAATAAATCTATTTATCATTTAAGTTATTGTTTTTTCAGTTTTAAAATAATATTTTTTGTTTTTTGTTATATTGGTTTAATTATTGCTTTGTATATTGAACCACTTTAATAGGATGTGAGGGTTTGTCCATGTTAATGTTTATGTTACCAGCCACTTTTATGATAAAGGGCTTTGGTTTAATTAAATATGTATTGCTTTTGTTATTGTTATTTATAGCCGGAGCTGGCTGTAGTTATTATCAAAAGTTAGAATGGGCTTTAATTATTCATTGTATTTTTTTATACGGTTTTATTTCAGCGTTCATTTTTATATTAGCAGAGGTACGTGAATTTAAATTATTGGTTCGCAATGTCGATGTTAGTGATTTTGATTATCGTGACTTAAAGATGAATGCGATTTTATACAGTGCTTCTTTTTCTGAGTTATTAAAAACCTACCGCGAGCTTTCGCGCATTAATGCCTCATATTCACAACGCATGAGTGAAGTCGAATATTCTGCTGCGCAGGTGATAGAAACCGCCAATCAGGTTTCTTTTAATGTACGCCGACAATCTGATTCTACCCATTCTACGGCGGCGGCTATTGTTGAAATGACCCAATCATTAGCTGAAGTAAACAGTAAGATTGTGGATGTGCATGATACCGCTGAACAAGCCAGTAATGTGGCTAAAACGGGGCATGAACATTTATCTGCTTTGCATTCCGAAATTGAACAGGTTGAACGTGAAGCTGAAAGTACGCAGAAAGAAATGGCGGTGCTAGATCAATCAACTGAAACCGTATTACGTATGTCTGAAGCGATAAGAGAAATATCTGAACAAACCAATTTACTCGCGTTAAATGCATCGATTGAAGCGGCTAGAGCGGGCGATTTTGGTCGTGGTTTTGCGGTTGTAGCAGAAGAGGTTAGAGCATTGGCTCAACGGAGTAACGAAACGGCGAGTAATATAATTGGTAGTATTGTTTCGGTTAAAGAACAAAGTAAGCATATTGTTTTAAGCATGGACAATGTGGTGGAACGTGCACAACGATGTTTAAATCAGGCCGCGACGGTGGATGATGTATTAAAACAAATCGAATTTGAAACGTGTAACGTTCAAGAACAAATTGCGATTGTTTCTGCTAACGCAGAACAGCAGAGAATGGCAACTCATGAGATATCTGAGCATGTTGAATTGGTTGTAGAAGGCGCACTCGCGAATGCAGATATTGCAGAACAAGCAGAGCGAGTTGCGAGTCATTTAAAAAACTTAACCCAAGTTTCCTAATGCCATTTATTAGTTATTTACAAAGGAGTAATTTAGTATGAGTTGGCTTGTTTTTATTATTGTAGCGGTGTTGATATTCGCTGCTTTTGCGGGTGAAAAACGTAAAAAAAAGAACGTTATTTCTTCACAGCAAACGGGGTTAACTTACATTAAACAAGTTAAAAGATTGGTCGGTTTATTGCAGCGTCATCGTGGTTTAAGTGCGGCTTTATGCCAAGGTGATACGGCCGTGTTGCCTGATTTAAATGCATTGAAAAATGAAATTAAACAAATTACGCGCCAGTTAAATTTAACCCCCGATGTCATGAATGCGGATCGATGGAATGGCTTTAAAGATCATTGGTCACGATTAGCTAACCATAAAGAAAACATCACGACCGAAAATAGCTTTAAGCAACACACTCATATGCTTGCTAATGTGTTGTATCTATTAGAAGACATCGCCGAACGTCATCATTTAACCCAAGAGCTTTTACCTGACTTTAAGCATGTTGGTTTTATTTGGCGTGAATTACTTTCAGTAACAGAAAGTGTGGGTCAGTCTCGAGCTATTGGCACCAGTGCTGTTACGGCTAAAATTTGTTCGAGTGTTGAACGTATTCGATTAAAGTTTTTGCGTCAACATATTACTCATGTGTCTGAGAAAGTATTAAAGAGTATGAATAACTCGTCTGATGCGACTTTAAATACATTGATTGATAAAGCGCTGAACAAAACACGGTATTTAACCTCGGCTATTGTTAATGAAATATTAGATATTGATGAAATAGTGATTCAACGTGATGATTATTTTACTTTAGCAAGTGAAACAATGGATGCATTAAGTGCTATTTTTGAGCATCAAATCATTGAAATTGAAAAATCACTTAGTTAATTATTTATATTGAATTAAGCAGGGAGAGCAAGGTCTTGGCTCAGTATGCGGTGTCTGATAACACGATAAAACGAGTTAAAAGTAATTATGTTGGTGCTTTTAAAAACTTGACTATTCAAAGTCATTTTCAACCCATATATTCTTTTTCATTAGAGCGTATTGTTGGTTATGAAGGCTTATTACGGGCAAATTCGCATGCTGGAAATGTCCCCCCGTTAACTGCATTTTCTCAATGTTTAAACAAGGCCGAAACAATACAACTCGATCGATTGAGCCGTGCTTTACATTTGCTTAATTTTAAGTGTATTCAGCAGCGTAATCATTGGATATTTATTAACTTGCGCGGCGAAGAAATAATAGACGCGAATATGGACCCGACCATGCTAATTGCGGTTTTAAAAAAGCATGGTTATCGGCCTGAACAAATTGTGTTGGAAATTTTAGAAGATGTTGCTATTGAATCGGCCTTACTGACCAAATTTGTGACTAATTATCAACGAAAAGGCTTTATGATTGCGATTGACGATTTTGGCGCTGGCTATTCAAACTTTGATCGTATATGGAAATTACACCCTAATATTGTCAAGTTAGATCGCAGTATGATCTCAAATGCGGTTAAGCAATCCAAAGCGCGTCGTATTTTTACTCGCTTGGTTAGTTTACTGCGTGAAACCGAAAGTTTAGTGTTAATTGAAGGTGTTGAAACGCAAGATGAAGCATTACTGGCTTTGGATAGTGGTGCTGATATGGTGCAAGGTTTTTATTTTTCTAAACCACATGTGCTTGATGAGAATAAGTTAGATGCAGGTGCTTTACTATTCGCTCCACTTGAACAGCAATTATTGCAACAAAAAAATGTAGAGAAACAAATAAAAGCGTGTTCGGTTCAACAATTTGATCTGCTCTTAGGTCAATGTGCTAATCAGTTGCAATTAGGTCAATCATTTCAATCGGCTTGCCGGCAGTTAACCTATGATGAGCGTTGTGGTTGTGTATTTTTATTAAACGAAGAGGGTTATCAGGTTGATGTTATGCTGCCACCGAGTTTGACGGCGGGGCGCCATCGTTTTTTGCCTTTTACCCAAAGCCATGGTGCGAATTGGAAACGGCGAGCGTATTTCTCGCATGCGATTTCAGCGTTGGGTAAGGTTTTTATATCAGAGCCTTATTTGGCTTTACCCGATGTGAAAATGAAGGTGACCTGTTCTTTGGCCTTCTATGCCAAAGGACAAACGTATGTACTTTGTTGTGATATTGATGATAACGAATTTGAAGTTAATAAAATGAAGTTAGCGGTCTAAACATAAACGGCTGGCTTTAGTGTGTTGGGGGGGGAAGAAATCCCGTTAAAATACTTAAATTAAATGACACACCTAAGTTATTTAAGCATGCCAACTTATATTATATGGCTTGTCATTCTGGCTGTATTTTAGCTAAATGCCTCCATGTACGAGACAAGATCTTTTGCAATTACATCCATTTTTTGCCCTTTGTCCATGGCCATCTTGCGTAACATTTTATGGGCATCATTTTCAGATAGCCCTTTTTGTTGCATGATTAAGCCTTTGGCGCGATCTAGCCATTTCCTGTTTTCAAGTTTGTCTTTAACTTGATTTAGCTCACTTCGAAGCGCCTGAAATTCATTAAAACGTGCGATGCTGATTTGCAATGCTGCTTCTACATGATAAGGCAGGCGATCAGATGCGATGTAGGCATTAATTTTTGCATTAATAACTGCTTGTATCATGTCATTGGTTGGGTATTCAACAAATAGTAATAATGGTTTTGGGGCGATTTGTTGAATTATATTAAGTGTTGCAATATGACTTGGTTTAATTCGATCAACATCTAAAACGATAACCGATGGGTTTATATTTTCTAGGTGTTGTAAAACAAATGAGTCAATAACCATTGGCTCAACATGATATGAAGCGGTATTTAGCGCGTTTTGAATGCTACGCTCAAAATGAGTTTCTTCAACAAATAATAATGCTGTTTGTGTTGCGGTTACATTGCTTGGTTTTATTGGGTTCATAGTTTACAAGTTTCTATAATTAACTAACGTATTAAAACGACATTGTTTAAATACTGATATTAGATAAAGCAAGTTTTGTACCGAAACTTAAAATTAATTTAAGGTCTTATTAATAAAGGTATTTTCATGTGCTAGGGCACATAAGATAGAAGGTTGTTAAGTGTTTTTTGCACCATTATGGATAGGGTGCACAAGCGTAGCGCTGGTCTGTATTCGATCGCCATATTAGGCTGCAATATTTTACTCATTTAGTTGAACAATATAAGCCGCTGTTTAATAAATAATGAGTCCTTGAAGCAATTTGGATGAATTAACGGTTTTACGTAGTTTATAGGTTACCAATTTAAACAGGGATGATATTCTACGCTTTATTAGATATTTAAAAAATGACCTTGATATTTAGGGAGTTAACGAATGGCAGAGCTGTTTAAAAATTATATTAAAGCGGTGGGAAAAGGGCATAAATCAGGCCGGTATTTAACTCAATCTGAAGCGCAAGATGCAATGTTACAAATGTTGCAACAAAAAGCAACGCCAGAACAGGTCGGTGCGTTATTAATGTTATTACGTGTTCGTGAAGAGTCAGTAGAAGAATTAGCCGGCTTTTTAACCGCAGCACGACAGTGTGTTGATTCTGATATTGCTGCCCTTGATTGTATTGATTTAGATATTGGTTGCTATGCGGGTAAACGTCGTCATTTACCTTGGTTTATTTTGGCTGTTAAGGCTTTATCGCAGCAGGGATATCGCGTTTTATTGCATGGTACCGCAGAGCCTGAATCGCAGCGTTTGTATTTAAAAACCGTATTTGAAGCATTAAATTGGCCGATAGCACAAAACGCGCAAGATATTGAGCAGCACATAAAAGCCACAGGCTTTGCTTATGTTGATTTAAAAACGATCCATCCTTCGCTTGATGCTTTAATTCAAATGCGTTCTTTATTTGGTTTAAGATCATGCGCTAATACCCTTGCCCGAATGCTTAACCCGACTCAAGCGCCGTTTAGTTATCATGGTGTTTATCATCGCGATTTTGATCAACGTCACGCTGAAGTTGCCGCTTTGTTAGTTGATAAAAATGTGTCTTGTATACGCGGTGAGGGTGGCGAAGTTGAGATCAACCCTGAACGTAGTGTTAATGTGCATATTGCACGTGATGGTGAGCAAACAGTTGCAGAAATACCGACTCAGTTGTCACAATGGCAAATAAAACCACGTGAACTCTCGCCTGAGGATTTACTGGTTTTTTGGCAAAAAACAGATCAAGACTCGACGGATTGTTATGCCTATGCGGCTGTAACGGCGACAATGGCGTCGATGTTAATCTTAATTGAAGGGCTTAATGTTGAAGACGCTTTAGTGAAAGCTAAAGCGATATGGCATAACAGAACCATTAATTAGCACGTTGTTTTTGCGCTTTAATATGACGTTTTGGCAAGCAAAGGCCTAACGGCTTTTGCTTGTTATGCTTGTTACATACCTAAGTCACCTGGAGATATATTAGTATTGAGGCAGGTGTTTACGTTTTGTTGTGTACAAACGGTTAGTTCTGTATAAATAATTTTTTCATATGCTTGTTTATTGATTATTTTATACAGGGTATTGATAGCTTGCTTGCCCATTTCATGTGGTTTTTGGCCGATATTTATTTTAGATAACCCTTCTTGGAGTAACGCTAATTGACCTGGCGTTGTGTCCGCCACAATAAAGGTTAAGTTAGGGTATTTATTTAACAGTTCTTTCATTACACGACGGTAATTTTTGTCGTATTGGGCCCAGCCGCCAACAGCTACCATCGCGATGTCATCATCTGAATCGAGCATTTCTGATAGTTGTTTTAATGCGCGTTCAGTATCAGACCAGCTATATATAGGGCACTTATTATGCTCGGACCATCCATTTATATCTTTTAACTTGGTATATTTTCTATGGTTATGTTTGTCTTTTCGGTTGGTGAGTGAAGATCGTATGCCATGAATTCGACGATCTAAATTAACTGCATTTTTACGGCCAGTTTGGATACAAAGTAAACCACCTTTGGGCTTGGCTTGTTTCAAAATATCGCCCATTTTTAAGCCTAATTCAAAATTATTCGTGCCGATATATGCCTTGCGCACACCATCAAAATCGCGACTGGTTTCTTTATCAATATCAGAATCAAAAGTAATAAAAGGTATATTGTTTTTTATTAATAATGGCAGTGTCCGTCGGGCAACATAACTGTCTAAAATTACTGAAAAAGCAACCCCATCAATACCCTGTGTGATTAAATTCTCTAAAATTAAATGTTGAGATATCGCATTTGCGGTTGCCGGACCTTTAAATAAACATTCTACATTTGGTAAGGCGTTAGCCGCCTTTTGGCAGCCTTTTTCAACTTCAAGAAAAAAAGGGTTGTTGACATCTTTTGGAATTACGGCAAAACGTAACGTTTGGCTGGTTGCTTGGCAGGTAATAATGAAATTCAATGGAATAAATAGGTAAATGAACCAATGTGAAATTTTGGTCATGTAGTAGAGCCTTACGGTGCGTTAATGAGTTAAACATAACGTGAATTAAAGCATTGAACGAGACATTGTACGAGAGGGTCTCTCATTAATTCCGTTTGTTTATTCAAGCTAAGTTTAGATAAAGCTAACATAACACGATGCAGGTATGTGAGTAAGGTTAAAGCGATTGAAAAGGTATCAGTTTGGGTTATTTAAAATATTAATCCGCGTGATGTGGCTTACATCACGCAGGTTAAAGGTTGATCTTGAAGTATCAAATACGTGTATTTATAGGTGCTTAGTGCCTGATACTCGACACCAATCTTCTTCTTGGGCTATTGGGTCTATATCAAACCATTCGCTATAAAGTGTCGCTATTTCTTCGGCTTGGCTTTCGAGAATTCCAGATAACGCTAATTTTCCGCCCGGTTTAACATAAGCTGCAATAATTTTAGCGAGTTCGCGTAAAGGACCGGCAAGTATATTAGCAACAACAATATCGGCTTCTAAAGTAGGTTGTTCGTGGGGTAAAAATAACTCTATTTGGTCTTCTACATTATTGCGTGCTGCATTATCTTTAGAGGCTAGAATGGCTTGCGGGTCAATATCTATACCGACGACTCTCTTAGCTCCCAGTTTTAACGCTGCAATAGCTAAAATGCCTGAACCACAACCAAAATCAACAACGAGTTGATCAGGGGTAATATTTCTATCAAGCCATTTTAAACATAAGCCGGTTGTTGGATGTGTACCGGTGCCAAAAGCTAAACCAGGATCAAGCATTACGTTAACGGCATTTTCATCTGGAATGTCACGCCAGCTTGGGCAGATCCACAGTCGCTCACCAAATTGCATGGGATGAAAGCTGTCCATCCATTCTCGTACCCAGTCTTTATCTTCAAGTTGTTCTATTTTATAAAAACCTTTGTTTCCGGCGTTTGATGCTTTGAGTCGAAGTAATACTTTGTCGATGTCTATTTCTGCATCGTATAATCCAACAACGGTGGTGGCTTCCCACAATAAAAACTCACCTGGCATCGGTTCATAAATAGGTGTGTCGGCTGCATCTAAAAAAGTAACGGCGGCTGCACCTGTACCGGTCATATGATCGGATATCGCATCAGCGGCTTCTTTATCGGTAGTATAACGAACTTGGATCCAAGGCATGGTAAATCCTGTAGAGAGTATTTTTAAGCGATTTTAACATTAATAATAGGATTAACATAACCAGAACCTACGCAGTTTTAAAGTATGAACGACTTTATTTGATATATTTAATTGGCGTGTGTTGATTTAGGTATTTTCAGTGTGTTTAGTATTTACACCGCTTGTCAGTTGTTAAATTCGCATTGTTGTAAAATATTGTGATACTTTTTCTACATTAGATAGTGATTAGTGTTATATTAATTGCAAGGCAGATCCGCATTTATAGAATTAAAATTAACATTTATGTCAGGGTTCATTGAACTTTATGTAATTGATCTCTATAATATGCCGCCATTGACGCGGGGTGGAGCAGCCTGGTAGCTCGTCGGGCTCATAACCCGAAGGTCGTCGGTTCAAATCCGGCCCCCGCAACCACATTGCCGGTTTTATAAGTAGAAAGCCCCGGTCTGTTGATTGGGGCTTTTTGTTTTTGGCGTTTAATAAAAGGGGAATATCTAATGGCTAAATTAGAATCTTCGCTTGAAGATATGATTGCACCTGCCATCGCAGCCGTTGGTTTTTCATTGTGGGGTATTGAATTTATCCGAGCGGGTAAGCATTCTACTTTGCGTGTATATATTGATGGCCCTGAAGGCGTTGGTGTTGATGCTTGTGCGGAAGTTAGCCGCCAATTAGGTGCTATTTTAGATGTTGAAGACCCTATTAGCACTAATTATTTATTAGAAGTATCCTCTCCAGGCATGGATAGAGTTCTATTTAAATTAGAACAATATCAAGCTTATGTAGGACACAAAATGTCATTGAAAACACGCTTACCTGTAGATGGTCGTCGTAAATTTACTGGCATATTAGAAGGTATTGAAAGCGACCAAGTCATTATAACAGTCGATAATGATGAGTTTTCAATTCCATATAAAAACGTTGATAAAGCTCAAATCATACCGCAATTTTAATGGATAAAGGTAAGCAGGCTTAATATGAATAAAGAAATTTTATTAGTTGCAGAAGCGGTTTCTAATGAGAAAGCGGTGCCGCGTGAAAAAATCTTCGAAGCGCTTGAATATGCTATTGCGACAGCAACAAAGAAAAAGTATGAAGGCGATATTGACGTTCGTGTGAGTATTGACCGTAAAACGGGTAACTTTAGAACTTTCCGTCGTTGGTTAGTGGTAGAAGATAGTGATAATGGTTTAGAAAACCCGTTTGTAGAAACGGGGTTAGAAGTCGCTTTGTATGAAGACCCTGAGATTAAATTAGGTGAATACATTGAAGATGAAATTGAATCAATTTTATTTGACCGCATTACAACACAAACTGCAAAGCAAGTTATCGTACAAAAAGTACGTGAAGCTGAGCGTGAGCAAATTGTTGAAGAATACAAAGACCGTTTAAATGATTTATTAACCGGTGTTGTGAAAAAAGTAAATCGTGAAAGTGTTATTCTTGATTTAGGGGGTAACGCAGAAGCTGTTATTCACCGTGATGAATTATTACCTCGCGAGACATTTCGTCCGGGTGATAGAGTTCGTGGTTTACTATATGATATTAAATCAGAAGCGCGTGGTGCTCAATTATTTATGAGCCGAACGCGTCCTGAAATGTTGATTGAATTATTCCGCATTGAAGTGCCAGAAATTGGTGAAGAAATGTTGGAAATTAAATCAGCGGCTCGTGATCCTGGCTCAAGAGCTAAGATCGCAGTTAAAACGAACGATAAGCGTCTTGATCCTGTAGGCGCTTGCGTAGGTATGCGAGGTTCTCGTGTACAAGCGGTTTCTGGTGAATTAGACGGTGAACGTATTGATATTGTGTTGTTTGATGACAACCCTGCTCAATATGTAATTAATGCAATGTCACCAGCAGAAGTAGCTTCAATTATTGTTGATGAAGACTCAAATACCATGGATATCGCTGTTGAAGCTGATAATTTAGCGCAAGCGATTGGTAGATCAGGTCAAAATATTCGATTAGCTAGCCAATTAACCGGCTGGGAATTGAACGTGATGACTGTAGAAGATATGAATAATAAACATCAAGAAGAATCAAGCAAAGTGATGAACGTATTAATCGCTGGCTTAGAAATTGATGAAGATTTTGCAGCAGTATTGGTAGAAGAAGGTTTCTCTTCGTTAGAAGAAATTGCCTATGTGCCTGTGGCTGAACTTCTTGAAATTGAAGGCTTCGACGAAGACTTAGTAGAAGAGTTAAGAGATCGTGCTAAAGCAGCATTAACAACTCAAGCTTTAGCAAATGAAGAATCATTAGAGAAAACAGAGCCAGCGGATGATTTATTGAATCTGGAAGGTCTAGAGCGCCACACTGCTTTTATCTTAGCGAGTAAAGGTGTATGTACGCTAGAAGACTTGGCTGAGCAAGGTGTTGATGACTTAGTAGAAATTGAAGAACTGGGTTTGGCTGCAGAAGCTGCTGGTGAATTAATTATGCAAGCACGTAACATTTGCTGGTTTGGTGACGAAGAGTAAGATTAAACAGACACTCGGAGGAAAACTGAATGTCAGACGTTTCAATAGAAAAATTAGCCGCAGACATAGGCACTGATGTAACGAAATTAGTCAGTCAATTCTCGGAAGCCGGTATTACAAAGGCTGCCGATAGCTCGGTTTCAGAAACCGAAAAGAAAGCACTATTAGATCACTTAGCGAAGCAACACGGCAGTGTTTCTTCTGCGCCGAGTAAGATGACATTAAAGCGTAAAACTAAAAGTACGCTTAGTGTGTCGGGCTCACAAGGTAATAAATCAGTGCAAGTAGAAGTTCGTAAAAAGCGTACTTATGTTAAGCGTAGTGCTCTTGAAGAAGAGCAAGAACAAGAGCGTTTAGCAAAAGAAGCTGAAGAATTAGCGCGTCAAGAAGCTGAAAAAGCACGTGAAGCAGCAGAAAATGCTAAACGTCAAGCTGAAGAAGCAGCAGCGAAAGCCGCTGAAGAAAAAGCGAAAAAAGAAGCAGAAGCACAAGCAAGAAAAGAAGCGGTTGCAGCAAAAGAACAAGCAGCAAAAGCGGCAATGGCTAACATGACGGATGCTGAAAAAGCAGCCGCGATGAAAGCAGCTGATGAAGCAGCTGAAATTAAACGCGCTCAAGAAGAAGAAGCTCTTCGTAAAACGGAAGAAGAAGCAGCAAAACAAAAGGAAGAGGCACGTCGTTTAGCTGAAGAAAATGCGGGTCGTTGGGCTGAAGAAGAAAAATTACGTAAGGCTAAAGAAGCTGAAGATGTTCATTTGCATTCAAATAAGTATGCGCAAGCAGCGGAAGATGAAGCAGATGAAAAAGAAGAGCGTAGTTCACGTCGTAAAAAACGGACTAAAAAGCGTAAATCTGATGAAGATAAAACGCCAGCTTCTGGACGTCGCGGTCGTAAAATGAACGCACCAAAGAGCATGCAACATAGTTTCCAAAAACCGGTTGCTGTTGCTGTTCATGAAGTTAAAGTTGGCGAAGCAATAAGTGTTGCTGAATTAGCTTCAAAAATGGCAGTCAAAGGCGCAGCTGTTGTTAAAGTACTGATGAAAATGGGTACGATGGCCACTATTAACCAGATCCTTGATCAAGATACTGCGGTACTTGTTATTGAAGAGTTAGGTCATACAGCTGTTCTGGTTAATGAAAATGCGTTAGAAGATTCTGTTTTAATTGAGCATGATGTAGATGCTGTTGTCGCGAACCGCGCACCCGTTGTGACTATCATGGGTCATGTAGATCACGGTAAAACGTCATTACTTGATTATATTCGACAAGCAAAAGTTGCAGATGGTGAAGCGGGTGGTATCACACAACATATCGGTGCTTACCATGTTGAAACTGAGCAAGGTATGGTTTCATTCCTTGATACTCCGGGACACGCCGCGTTTACATCAATGCGCTCTCGTGGTGCTGAAGCAACTGATATCGTTGTTCTTGTTGTTGCGGCCGACGATGGGGTAATGCCTCAGACCGTTGAAGCTGTACAGCATGCTAAAGCGGCAGGTGTGCCACTTGTTGTTGCGGTAAACAAGATAGATAAAGAAGGCGCAGATCCTGATCGCGTTAAAAATGAATTAAGTGCTCACGATGTAATCCCTGAAGATTGGGGTGGTGATGTTCAGTTTATTCATGTATCTGCAAAAAGTGGTGAAGGTATTGATAGCTTACTAGAAGCTATTTTACTCCAGTCTGAAATTTTAGATTTAACCGCTGTTCACACTGGCATGGCTTCAGGTGTTGTTATTGAATCTCGTTTAGATAAAGGTCGTGGCCCAATTGCAAGTGTACTTGTACAGGCTGGTACACTTAATCAAGGCGATATCGTTTTATGTGGTGTAGAGTATGGCCGTGTAAGAGCAATGCGTGATGAGAATGGTCGCGAAATTAAAGAAGCGGGCCCATCTATCCCTGTTGAAATTTTAGGTCTTTCTGGTGTACCTGCGGCTGGTGATGAAGCGACTGTTGTTAAAGATGAGCGTAAAGCACGTGAAGTGGCTTCACATCGTTCAGCTAAACAACGTGATGTTAAATTAGCGCGTCAACAAAAAGCGAAGCTTGAAAACATGTTTGCCAATATGGCAGAAGGTGAAGTTCAAGAGTTATCGGTTGTTCTTAAAGCGGATGTACAAGGTTCACTTGAAGCTATTATTGATTCATTGCTTAAGCTTTCAACGGATGAAGTTAAAGTGAAGATTGTAGGTAGTGGTGTTGGTGGCATAACCGAAACTGACGCAAGTTTGGCTACTGCATCAAATGCAATTGTTCTTGGCTTTAACGTGCGTGCGGATGCCTCGGCAAGACGAATTTTTGATAATGAGTCAGTTGAATTACGTTATTACAGCGTAATTTATGATTTGATTGATGAAGTTAAGAAAGCAATGACGGGTATGCTTGCACCTGAGTTTAAGCAAGAAATCATGGGCTTAGCAGAAGTTCGTGATGTATTTAAATCTCCAAAAATTGGCGCGATTGCTGGTTGTATGGTGATTGAAGGTACGCTTAAACGCAGTAACCCTATTCGTGTATTACGCGACAATATTGTTATTTATGAAGGTGAGCTAGAATCTTTACGCCGCTTCAAAGATGATGTTAATGAAGTTCGTAATGGTATGGAATGTGGTATAGGTGTTAAAAACTACAATGATGTTCGTGTAGGCGATATGATTGAAGTATTTGAAATTGTTGAAGTTAAGCGCGAGCTTTAATGCTTTAAAACTTAATTTATACAGTTAGTTTAAAAAAGGGCTTTTTAGCCCTTTTTTGCTTAACATTAAACAACGATTTGATGTTAAATATTTAGCTGGTACAAGCCAGATAATTGAATGGTAAATCGATGAAAAGAAACTTTTCTAGACCTGATCGTGTTGCTCAACAAATTTTAAAAGAGATTGCTTTAATCTTACAACGAGAAATAAAAGACCCTCGTGTTGGTATGGTTACGGTTTCTGAAGTTGAAGTTTCACGTGATTTGGGTCATGCAAAAATATTTGTAAGCTCATTTGAACAAGAAGCGGATAAGCAAAAGATATTAATTGATGCTTTAAGAGAAATTGCACCTTATGCGCGGACTATTCTTGCTAAATCAATGCGCATGCGCAGTGTTCCAGAGTTACATTTTAATTTAGATACGAGTTTAATTGATGGAATAAGAATGTCTAAATTAGTTGATGAGGCAATGGCTAAAGATAAAGAATTAGCAAGCGGAAGAGAACCAGATGCCGATTCTAACCCTGACTTAAAAGAAGATTAGTGTGGCTAAATCTGATTTTCGTGAATTAAACGGCGTTATTTTATTAGACAAAGCACAAGGCGAATCATCAAACTTTGTTATGCAACAGGTGCGTCGATTATTTAAAGCTAAAAAAGCAGGGCATACAGGGGCGCTTGATCCATTAGCAACCGGCATGTTACCTATTTGTTTTGGAGAAGCGACAAAGTTTAGCCAATACTTGCTTGATGCTGACAAAGGCTATGAAGTAACGGCTTTATTAGGCGAACGGACTGATACAAGTGATGCCGATGGTGAAGTGGTTGAAGTACGTCCGGTTGAGGTAACTGAAGCGTTAATTTTAGCTGAAGTTAAAAAATTTGTTGGTGAGCAACAACAAACCCCATCAATTTATTCGGCTTTAAAGTATCAAGGCAAGCCACTTTATTATTATGCAAGGCAAGGCATTGATGTGCCTCGGCCGACTCGAACGATTCATTTTTATGAAATTGAAGTGTTAAAGGTTGAGTTACCTTACGTTCAAATGCGTGTAATTTGTAGTAAAGGCACTTACATTCGAACGTTAGTTGATGATTTAGGTGAAGTGCTAGGCTGTGGCGCGCATGTTACTCAACTAAGGCGAATAAAAGTTGGCGACTTTCCAGTAGAACAAATGATGACTTTTGAGCAAATGCAAAGTTATACATTAGACGAACTCGAGTCTCAATTATTGCCCATGGATATTGCCGTAAATGATTTACCGAAGCTTATGCTTAGTGATGACCAGGCAAAGCGTTTAAAATTAGGTCAGCGTTTTTATCCAGATACGGCACAAGATATGGGATTATATCGTGCCTATGTGAGTGATGCTTTTATTGGCTTGATAGAAATAAAAGAGACAGGGGTTATTCAACCCAAAAGGCTGTTATCAACCAGTTAAATGGCATAACTGAAATATTTATATCTAGATTGGGGTTCGTTTAAATATTTAACTTGCGGTTCTGCTCAATTAATTTAAAATAAGCGACTCTCGGTTTGCTGAATTAGTGATCGGCTAACCTTAATTTTTAGATATCTTGGAGTCTATTATGTCACTAAGCGCACAAGAAAAAGCGGCTATCGTAGCTGATTACGCTGTTAAAGAAGGTGATACTGGTTCACCAGAAGTACAAGTTGCTTTGTTAACTCATAACATTAACAAGTTACAAGGTCACTTCTCTGATCATAAGAAAGATCACCATTCACGTCGTGGTTTAATCCGCATGGTTAATCAACGTCGTGGTTTACTTGATTACTTAAAGCGTAAAAATGCTGACCGTTATCAAGATCTTATTAAGCGTTTAGGTTTACGTCGCTAATCAAACGTTTATGTTGATAGTGTATTCACTGTCTTTCAAAAGCCGATGCTTGTCATCGGTTTTTTTGTGCCTGCCGTTTTTTACTCAGTATATATATAATGCAACGCATGCTTTAATACGGTATTTATAATAGAATAAATGCATTAAAACTTAGGAAAGGTTGTCGTAATGCGTGTTAGTTGGTTTTTGCTCTTTTTATTAATGAGTGTATTTTTACTATCGGGTTGTTCTTTAACATCAGCAACCAGAAGTGATGGACTAACGGCTAAGCCTTTAGTTGCAAAACCATTACAACCCAGTGCTCAACAACAACTCGCAATCAAACGACTCAGCGATATCTTGACTCATGTGGATTTGACAGAAGAGCAGCAATCGGAAATCTATTTTCAGCGCGCGATTCGATATGATGCAATGGGGTTGTTGCACCTTGCCCATTTTGATTTTAATCAAGCTTTAAAGTTAAAAAGTGATATAGCTGAGGCGTATAATTATTTAGGTATTTATTATACTTTGGAGCAAGAGTATGCGAGTGCTTATGATGCCTTTGATTCTGTACAAGAAATTAATTCAGAACATACCTTTTCTTATTTAAATCGTGGGATCGCTTTATATTATGGCAAGCGTTTTGAGCTTGCGGTTACAGATTTCTCACATTTTTTTAGTGCTAAACCCACCGATCCATATGCGGCTATTTGGTTGTTTTTAGCTCAAACTGAAATTGACCCAAAAGCCGCTAAACAAACGTTACTAAAAAACCGGACACAGGTTGAGCAATCTCAGTGGGCGGTTAATATTATTGATTTATATACAGGTCGCATACCGGTTAGTCAGTTTTACCGCTCGCTACTACAGGGTGTTAGCTCTGAAACGGAGCTCGCGCAGCAACTTTGTGAAGCTTACTTTTATTTAGCTAAATACTTTTTAATGCAAAACGATAAAGCACAAGCGGATGTATATTTTAAGCTGGCTTTGGCAAATAATGTATATGAATATGTTGAACACCGTTATGCACAGTTAGAATTGAATAAACTCGTTGCAGTGAATGTTAATCAGGCCGTTGATGCGGAATAAGTGAAATCACTTTTGTTGTTTAGGGCATTAACGTTAGCTTTAATTTCTTTTTTTACCCTGACTATTTTATTGGCGTGTAAAATAGATAAACGTGACAAATATTCTGATTTAGTCTCTCGTTTGGTTGAATCAGCTTTAAATTCAAATAATAAACTGGTTACTACCCTAGATCACAACATCGTTTTTTTTGAGTTAATGGCTGAAGATCTTTTACTTATCCAAGAGCCTTATTCGCCTACTGAGTTCGTTAAATCATTTAGACATCAACGCCCAGTAGATGTACTCATTAAAACGCAATGGCACACATCGTTACTGCTCAATACTTTTTTAGCCCGCGCGGGTAATCGATATGCTCAATATCGTTATGCTGAGCATTTTTCTGCAGGTTCTCAACAGCAGCGTTATTGGCTTGAGCGTGCTAGCGCTAATGGTTATGCACCTGCTATTATCATGTTAAGTAAGCTATATGTTGCGCAACAACGTAAACAAAAAGCGCATCATTTATTAAGTGAAAATATCAATTTATCGTCTAATATCGAGCTGGCCTATATTAAATTGAGTATAAGTTTAAACTTACAACCTAATGCTTGGCTGCCTAATTTAGAGTCTCTATTGCAATCAGAGCCTGATAATAATGTTGCTCAACAAATAATGAGTGATTATAAAGCGTTTTACCGTGCTTCAGATATTAACTTTAAAAAAGAGATTATTAAGAGTCAATCAAAATGCCGCTATCCTATTCATTTAGTTGCTGCTGATAGGCAAGAATTAAAAGAATTATCTGTTTTATTATTTGACGTCATACATCAAAATGAGTTGAATCATTGGGGGGTTTGTTTAGCGGGTAAACATTGGTTAATAGGGCATGATGCCCTTGATGATATAATACAAAATACACCTACTACATTAATTCGCTTTAAACCCCAATTAACGCGAGCAAATTATTATAAAGGCATCATCTCTTTACCCTTTAATACAACGACACATGTTTTAAAACATGAATTAGGTCATGTGGTCGGCTTTGAAGATGAATATCAATTACCTGATAAATATAAAACCATAGTCTGCCGGTTAGAAGGTCATCGACAAGTGAATCAATTAGGTAAAAATGTTGTTGTGGTGGATCCTGAGTTACGCTTTGTTAGTCAATCTAAAGCCGTGAAATGGATAGAGATAAATATACCTTGGTCTTCTTATATTAATAATAAACAGAATTGGATTAAATCAGAAGGTTCAAAATATAAATTAGATTGGGTAAGTGAAAGCTTGGTAAAGGTCGATAAAAAGCTTGGAAAAAGTGGAGGCATCGGTTTGTTTTTTGCTAGTACGTGCCAAGGTGAAAAAAATATTGCACTAAAACCCACTTATCGTGAGAGTTTTATGTTTAAACATACTTACGATATTCCAGAAGTGTATAATAATTTAATCAATTAAACTCGCAATTGTTATATTTTGAACTTTAATTAAGGGGATTTAATTAAAAGGATGAAATTATGAAACTTAAAATGCCCCTTCTCATTTGTACACTTGCTTTATCATTACCGGTTATATCGACGTCTTCATTAGCAGAAAACATGGCTTTAAAACCCGTAAAAACCTCTATAAATCAAAAGGAAAAAATAAATTTTAACATTGCAACATTAGAGCAATTAAAGATCCCTAGACTTATCGGCGAAAAACGTGCTTTAGCTATTTTAGCGTGGCGTGAAAAAAATGGTAATATAGCGTCTTTTGATGAGCTCTTAAAAGCAAAAGATCTAAATATAGGTGTAAAGATAATAAGCGCTTTACAAGAAAAATTCATATTAAATTAGTAACTTAACTTGGATATGCAAGCTTATTACAAAGTTTAACAAAATATAATATAAATGAGCTTGCAAATTACCCTCAAGTGCTTTTTAATTGAGGCTGACTTAAAACCTAATTCCTAATCAAAATAAGTTTTTACAAGGAAGCTCATAAAATGAAATTTACATTCCACAAAACAGCCGCAGCAGCTGCTATTGCTGCATCATTAGCATTAACAGCTTGTGTTGATTCTACTTCTTTCCCAACTACACCACCAGTTGTAGTTCCTGATGCAGGTACTGTAGTACTTACAGGTACAGCGACGAAAGGTGATTTAATTGGTGCAGATATTTATGCATGTTTAGCATCTGCGACTGCTTGTTTAAACGCTGACGCCACAAGTATCGTTGGTTTGGCTATCGCTAGTGATGTTTCAACTGCAGAAGGTTACTCTATTGATTTACCTGCAACTGCATTTGGTAAAGCGGTTGTTATTCGTGTATTCGCTAACGCAACTACAACTCAAGAATGTGATTATACAGACTGTGTTAGTGATGAAGACCTAACTGGTTTAACTTTATCAACGGTAACATTCGTAGATACACCTGCTGATGGTGAAACTGCAACTGTTGATGCTTCTATGAGTGTTTTATCTACTTTAGCGACTGATACATTACTTGATTCTGCTGCTGACGGTGCCTTTGATACTATCGATGCTGCAGGTTTAGCTGCTGTAACTAAAATTGCTTCAAAATCTGTTGCTACGTTATTAGGTTTAGATGTTAAAGTTTCAGAGACCGAAGATGTTGATTTATTTAAAATTAAATTACCATCAGCGACAGGTACTAAATTAGCAGCTGCAGGTGCTCAAGGCTCTGTAAGTGCTGAAATTGTTCAAAAATTAGCACTTGTTAATGCTTCTTTTGGTACGCTAGTTGAAAAATCTGGTACAACAACTACTAAAACGTTAGCTGATGCTATTAAAACGGTAAGTACACAAGTTAAAGCAGCTGTTAATGCAACTGCTGCTGAAATTACAAGCGGTAGTATTGATTTATCAGAAGTAACTAAGGCTGTTGCAAAAATCAAAACTGAAACGGTTAAAAAAGTAGCTGAAGTTAGTTCTAGTGTAACGATTACTCCTCCTGCTGTTGTTGAAGCTGATAAAGTGGCTGATACGGTAAAAGAAGCACTAATTGAGCAAGGCGTTATTGATGATACTGTTGTTATCGTTGTTACTGGTACAACTGGTTCAACTAACACAGGTGCTGCTAACTAATTATTAGTTATTGGTATTTAGTGTTTAAAAGCCCGCTTTAAGCGGGCTTTTTTATTTATTTTGTAAGGGAAGCTCCTTTATACCCTTGTTTTAATTTTAAATGAAATGAAAATGATTATACTATGAAATTAAGTATGAGAATAATACTCCCAATTCTATTGGCGGGTAGCCCCTTTTTTACCGCCGCTGTTGATTCCCAAGTTAACTTTCAAGGTATAACAGGTTCAATTAATACCCCTTCTGCCTATACTTTACAATCTGGCACATTTGATTTTTTATATTCTAAACAAGTAGAACGGCAAGATGGTTATCATCATTATCATAGCTTTAATTTTGCTGTGGGTGTGTCTGAATATTTAGAGGTAAGTGGTCGAAATGCTTCTTATTCTGAAGATTTAGGTGGCGGATCTGATTTATCTGCTAATATTAAATTTAAATTACCTTATATTCCCAAAGAATGGTTTAGTATCTCGGCTGGCATTCAAGATTTGGGGGGTGAAGTTAGCTTTTTTAACAGTAAGTATATTGTAGCGTCCAAGTCTATTTTTAATGATCAGTTGAGCTTATCTGTAGGGGTAGGTAAAAGTGATTCTTCTATTGGTAGATTGGATGGTGCTTTTGGGGCTATTACATATCAACCATTCGAATGGCTTCAGTTGGAAGGTGAATATGATGGAGTCGATTCTAATTTGGGAGTTAAGTTATTAAGCCCCCTTGATTGGTTCGATCATTCTTTTCAGTTACATAGCTCTCTTATTCTATCATCATCGAATGAACAATTAAGTAATGATAATTATTTTGGTATTGGATTTACATTACCCATAAGCACATCGATCAACAGTGCATTGATATCGACTACCGCTATTAACAAAAAATACCAAAATAAAGAACTAATAACTAAAAATAAAGTGGTTAAAGATGAAATTTTTAGTGATAAATCAGAAACAGAGCTTTTTAATGAATTAAATAAGTTACAAACGGATTTAAAAAATTTTGGTTTTGAAGATATTTCAATTGGTTATACTTTCGACAAAAATGTCGTTATTAGATTAAGTAGCTTATCTACATTCGGGCGTAATCGGCTTGATTCTGTTGGATATATCCTAGGGGCTTCGAGTGATTATTTACAGGAAAAAAATATAAAGTATTATATCGAGTTAACGGAGAATAATATTTTAGCTGAAGCTTATTCAGGTAGCTTAGACATTTTCAGGTCATTTTTAACTGGCAGTGCAACATCTGGAATTAGAGTATCTAGTCAACCCTTCAAACAGAGGGAGCTCATTACTTGGGTGAATAATCAAAATATAAACTCATCAAGGTTTAAACCAAGACTTACTATATCACCTGATCTTAATACTGCTATGGGGACAGACGCAGGTATGTTTGATGCGTCTGTTGCTATAGCTACTCAGCTGCAAATTGACATATGGCCTGGTGCAACGTTACATGGCAAATATATTTCACAATTTTATGAGACTAAAGACTATAAAGACGGATATGAATTTTCGAATTCAAGACAAGCTAATGGATTGGCTGAAATTGGTTTAAGTCAAAGCTTAAAATTACCTTATAACATTTATAATATGAGTACTATCGGTAAATACCGACATGATTTTGAATTTATAAGAAATCAATCATATTGGACTTCAATTAGTGGAAAGCATAGGGTGGAGCTAACTTTAGCTAAGTACTTTAGTGATGAACTGGGCCCCGCTACTATAACGTGCAATCGATTTTTTCAAGTATGCCTAGATCTAATTGAGTCTTCTCGTGTGAAATTTGAAGAGCCAAGTATTCAAGTGCTAGGTTATAAATACTACCTTCCTAATTATGATTTATTAGTTAGGCTCGATGCAGGTAAATATTGGCAAGCAGATACGGGGTTTACCGCCGAATTCGAGCGTCAATTTGGCGATACCACAATTCGATTGCGCTATAAAAATACTGACAGTAAAGATGGTGTAAATAATCAATTTATCGGCTTATCTTTTTCTGTGCCGTTGACTCCTCGCCGAGAGTTTAATACTCGATATGCGACAATTAGAGGACCCAATAAATTCACGTACGGACTAAGTACTTTAATTGGTGATAGGTTGAACTTTTTAAGACCGGGTACTGGAGATACCGCTTTTATTGCTAATCAAAATTTAGGTAACTTATATTTTAATAATCACCGTTCAGGGCAAGCTTATTTAGATCGCAATCAAGAACGATTACGCGAAGTCTATTTAACTTATAAGAATGCTGAGTAAACACGTAATATTTTAATAGAAGATCAATAAAGGGGAATCACTTCCCCTTTTTTATTATTGTGACAGCTAAAAGAGCATGGATTAAGCTTTAGGGAGTTTGATCTTTTTATCGTCTGATTGTTTGTAAAGCACTAAAGTATGACCGATTGTTTGTACTTTAATAGCTTGAGTTTCTCTGATTATTGCATCCATAATAAGTTGTTTTTCATCACGGTTATCTGTAGGTACCTTCACTTTTATAAGTTCGTGATGGCCTAATGCAAATTCTATTTCTGCTACAACCCCTTCGGTTAAACCATTATTACCTAGTTGCACTAATGGCTTAAGGTTATGTGCTTGCGCTTTTAAAAATTGAGTTTGTTTATTAGTTAACTTCATTAATTACACTATTTTGAGAATGAAAGGTTGAATTATGATATTTTAACGCTATCTAAGGTCTATTACTAATGCCAATTTCATTTATTAATTTTACAATGAGTAAAATAACGTTAATTAAATGATAAGTTAGCTGATTTGAAGAGCTCATGACACAGAAAAAACATTCAGGTAGCAGCAAGCGCTGGTTACAAGAACATTTTGAAGATCATTATGTACAAAAAGCGCAGAAACAAGGTTTACGTTCGCGCGCGGTTTTTAAAATTGAAGAGATCCAAAATAAAGATAAACTCCTTAAATCAGGCATGACTGTTGTTGATTTAGGCGCTGCTCCTGGTGGTTGGTCGCAATATGCTGTTGATGTTGTTGGTGATGAAGGTAATGTTATTGCATGTGATATATTAGAGATGGATCCGATTGCTGGCGTTGATATATTACAAGGTGATTTTCGTGATGAAAGTGTGCTAAATACTTTATTGCAACGTATAAATGGTCGAAATGTAGATGTTGTTTTATCTGACATGGCACCCAATATGAGCGGTAATGCTGGGGCTGATCAACCTCGGTCAATGTATTTAGTCGAATTGGCTCTTGATATGTGTCACCAAGTGTTAAAGAAAAACGGTAGCTTTGCTGTGAAAGTTTTTCAGGGCGAAGGGTATGAACAATTCGTTAAAGATGTCAGAGCATCTTTCAATGTGGTTAGAACGCGTAAACCCGATTCATCTCGAGCTCGTTCAAGAGAAGTATATTTAGTCGCAACTGGTTATAAACATTAATAAAAATAAAGGTTATACTTGACCAACTCTTACGACTAAATACTTTTAGTCTGTTTAATAAAAAGTATTTATTGTAATAAGCCTGATTTATTTACAAGTATAAATAATAATTTAGCGTGCGCTAACTGGATTAGCGTATTGAATTAACATATGAGGTTATTATCTTGAATGATATGACGAAAAATTTGATTTTGTGGGTTGTGATCGCAGTTATATTAATGACTGTGTTTAAAAGTTTCTCTCCGGGTGCTGGCAATGCTCGCTTATTAGATTACACCACTTTTGTAAAAGCAGTAAATCAAGGCACGATTCGTGATGCACAAATAAACCCTCATAATGGTTTAATTAAGGGCACGCAACGTAATGGTGAGTCGTTTGAGACGGTTATGCCTTTACGTGATGAAAAAATATTAGATGAGATGATAGAAAAAAATGTCAAGGTTGAAGGGGTACGCCCAGAAGAACCAAGCATTTTTACGTCTATTTTTATTTCTTGGTTCCCTATGTTGTTACTGATTGGCGTATGGATATTCTTTATGCGCCAAATGCAAGGTGGCGGCGGTAAAGGCGCGATGTCATTTGGTAAAAGTAAAGCTCGCTTGATGAGTGAAGATCAAATTAAAACGACTTTTACTGATGTTGCAGGCTGTGATGAAGCAAAAGAAGAGGTTTCCGAGCTGGTTGATTATTTACGCGATCCCACAAAATTCCAAAAGTTAGGTGGTAAAATACCTACCGGTATTTTAATGGTTGGGCCGCCAGGTACGGGTAAAACGTTATTAGCTAAAGCGATTGCGGGTGAAGCTAAAGTTCCTTTTTTCACTATATCGGGTTCTGACTTTGTTGAAATGTTTGTTGGTGTAGGTGCATCACGCGTAAGAGATATGTTTGAACAAGCAAAAAAATCAGCGCCTTGCATTATTTTTATTGATGAAATAGATGCGGTTGGCCGTCAACGAGGCGCAGGTTTAGGGGGGGGACATGATGAGCGTGAGCAAACGTTAAATCAAATGTTAGTCGAAATGGATGGTTTTGAAGGTAATGAAGGTATCATTGTTATTGCGGCAACTAACCGCCCAGATGTATTAGACCCTGCTTTATTAAGACCTGGACGTTTTGATAGACAAGTTACTGTTGGCTTACCAGACATTCGTGGTCGTGAACAAATACTTAAAGTACATATGCGCAAAGTACCTTTAGGTGATGATGTAGAAGCCTCTGTTATTGCTCGTGGCACCCCTGGGTTTTCTGGTGCTGACTTAGCTAACTTAGTTAACGAGGCTGCATTATTTGCTGCTCGCCATAGCAAACGCCATGTTTGCATGGAAGAATTTGAAAAAGCGAAAGATAAAATTCTAATGGGTACCGAACGTAAATCTATGGTGATGAGCGAAAGTGAGCGTGAGATGACGGCTTACCATGAAGCTGGGCATGCTATTGTTGGGCGTTTAGTTCCGGATCATGATCCAGTATACAAAGTGTCTATTATACCGCGTGGTAGAGCATTAGGTGTAACAATGTATTTACCTGAGCAAGATAGAGTTAGCCATAGCAAAGAGCATTTAGAATGTATGCTTTCTAGCTTATTTGGCGGCCGTATTGCTGAAGAAGTGATCTACGGTAAAGATAAAGTGACAACGGGTGCTTCAAATGATATCGAAAGAGCGACGGCTATCGCTCGTAAAATGGTAACGCAATGGGGCTTGTCTGAGAAATTGGGGCCTTTATTGTATGCTGATGAAGAAGGCGAAGTTTTCCTTGGTCGATCTTCTGCTCAAGCAAAAAGCATGTCAGATGATACTGCTAAAGTCATTGATGAAGAGGTTCGTCGGGTCGTAGATGATAATTACAATCGCGCTGAAAGCTTGCTACGTGAAAATATGGATATTTTACACGCAATGAAAGACGCGTTAATGAAATATGAAACGATTGACGCCAAACAAATCGACGATTTAATGGCACGTAGAGAAGTTGGTGAGCCACAAGATTGGGCTAATCAAAATAATGCCGGTCAAAATAAAGCTCAAGAAAAGTCAGAGCCGACTGATAAGCCTGAAACAACCGACGAAGCTTAATCATTTTATTCAATAACTTATATAAATGCCTCGTAATGAGGCATTTTTCTTATGCCGACACCTTTTTTAACTTTTCTTGAATCCACGCCTTTCCCGCTCATTATGGGAATTTTAAACACGACACCTGATTCTTTCAGTGACGGTGGACGTTTTACATCCATTGAAAAATCCCTACAGCATGCATTAAAAATGCAAGCAGATGGTGCTGATGTTATTGATATTGGTGGTGAGTCTACTCGCCCTGGTGCTTCCCCGGTAAGCTTACAAGAAGAATTAGCGCGTGTTATACCGGTAATTAAAGCGGTAAAAGCTGAAACAGACGTTTATATTTCAGTTGATACATCTAAGCCAGATGTCATGTTAGCGGCTGCCAATGCAGGTGCAGACCTGGTTAATGATGTACGGGCATTAACTGAACCTAATGCGTTGGAAACCGTCGCCCAATTAAAATTACCGGTTTGCATAATGCATATGCAAGGCCAACCAAAAACAATGCAAGCTCAGCCTCATTATACCAACGTTAGTCATTCGGTTATTGAATTTTTAAGCAATCGAATTGATGCATGTGTTGATGCTGGGATCCAACGAAATCATATTATCGTCGATCCTGGTTTTGGCTTTGGTAAATCCTTTGAGCATAACTTTCAGCTTTTAGCTGAATTTGCAGATTTGAAAAAATTACAGTTACCGATTTTAGCCGGTTTGTCACGTAAAAGCATGATTGCGACCGCAACCGGACAAGATGTTAATCATCGGGTTTACGGTAGTATTGCTGGAGCACTGATATGTGCCCAGCATGGTGCAAATATACTTAGAGTTCATGATGTACAAGCGACTAAAGACGCTTTAGCTGTTTGGCAGTACACACACAAATTTATAAGAGAATACTGATGGAAAAACGTTATTTTGGTACAGATGGTATTCGAGGTACCGTTGGAAAAGGAAAAATTACACCTGCTTTTGTGATGAAGCTAGGCTGGGCTGTAGGGCGAGTGTTAACTCGGCAAGGAAACAAAAACGTTTTAATTGGCAAAGATACACGCATCTCAGGCTATATGTTTGAATCCGCACTTGAAGCCGGTTTATCGGCTGCAGGAGTCGATGTGCGTCTTCTTGGTCCAATGCCAACACCTGCTATTGCTTATTTAACTCGAGCTTTTAGAGCTGATGCTGGCATAGTGATTAGCGCCTCTCACAACCCATATTACGATAATGGGATAAAGTTTTTTTCCGCTCAGGGAATGAAATTAGATGATGACATTGAATTAGCCATTGAAGCTGAACTTGACCTTGAAATGACGGTTGAAGAATCAAATAAGTTGGGCCGAGCTTTACGAATTGATGATGCAGCCGGGCGTTATATCGAGTTTTGTAAGAGCCGTTTTCCGAGTGACATGTCACTTAAGGGCTTAAAAATTGTTGTTGATTGCGCACATGGCGCTACCTATCACATTGCACCTAAAGTATTAGAAGAACTGGGCGCTGACATTATTACCATTGGTGTTTCGCCAAATGGTTTAAATATAAACGAAGACTGCGGTGCTACCTCACTAAAAGCTTTACAAGCTAAGGTTATTAGTGAAAGTGCTGATTTAGGGTTTGCATTAGATGGTGATGGTGATCGCATTATGATGGTTGATGATCGTGGTCAGGTTGTTGATGGTGATCAAATTATGTTTGTCATGGCGCGTGATGCATTAAAGTCAGGCACGCTTGATGGCGGTGCGGTTGGCACATTGATGAGTAACCTTGGACTTGAAGTTGCTTTAAAAAATTTAGGCATTCCATTTTCTCGCAGTAAAGTGGGAGATCGATATGTCTTAGCGATGTTACAAGAGAAAGGCTGGTCAATTGGGGCTGAAAATTCAGGGCATGTGTTAGATTTAAAACAATCAACTACCGGTGACGGTATTGTAGCCGGTTTACAGGTGCTAAAAGCGATTATAAATACAGGCCTTTCTTTGCGTGAATTGTGTGGTGGAATGACGTTATACCCACAAGTGTTAATTAACTTACGCTATAAAGAAGGTCAAGACTCCCCTTTAGAAGCTGCTGAAGTATTAAAAATCACGCAAGAAGTGGAAGTTGAATTAGGAGAAACAGGTCGGGTGCTATTACGTAAATCAGGTACAGAACCTTTGGTTCGAGTGATGGTTGAAGGTAAAGATCAAGACTTAGTACAACAAAGTGCTGAAAAAATAGCCGAAGTTGTAAAAGAATGCATAAATAAATAAGCTAATACTTGTAACTATTGCCAATGCTAGTTAAAATCACGCCCGCTCAGCTTTAGGAGCTAACAAATATGGCTAATAGAAAGCCTGTCGTCGCTGCAAATTGGAAAATGAACGGTGATAGACAGCTTGTAAAACAATTTATCGAAATTGTTCATGCAGCTGAAGTGACAAATAATGTTGATGTGGTGCTTAGTCCACCAGCTACATTATTAGATTATGCCAATACAACCAGACTTGGGCAGAAAGCTGATATCATTCTATCTGCTCAAAGTATAAGTGAGTTGTCATCAGGGGCATATACCGGCGAATTATCCGCTAATATGTTTAAAGATGTTGGTTGCACTTGGGTTTATTGTGGTCATTCTGAACGCCGACATATATTTGGCGAAAGTTCAGAAGTTGTCGCTAAAAAATTTATACAAGCACAAAAAAATGGGTTAACACCTGTTTTGTGTGTCGGTGAAACGGAAGAAGAACGTAAAAAAGGTAAAGCCTTTTCTCGTTTAACGTCGCAGATTGAAGCGGTTATAAATTTAGCGGGTAAAGATTGCTTCCAAAATGCAATTTTTGCTTATGAGCCTGTATGGGCTATTGGTACAGGTAAAGCAGCAACACCTGAAATAGCGCAAGAAGCACATAAGTTTATTCGTGGTATGATTGCCGCGATGCGTCAAGAAAGCGCAGAAAGCATAAGAATATTATATGGTGGTAGTGTAACCCCAGATAATGCAGTTGAGTTATTTAGCCAACCTGATATTGATGGTGGTTTAATTGGTGGTGCTGCATTACGACCATTAGATTTTGTTAAAATTTGCCAAGCGGCCACTTAAGGTTGCGCAAAACTGGAAACAAATTAAATGTACGAGATTTTATTAGTAAGTTTTTTAATTGTCGCGATTGCACTTGTTGGCCTGATCTTAATTCAGCACGGTAAAGGTGCCGATATGGGGTCATCATTTGGAGCCGGTTCATCACAGACGATGTTTGGTTCATCGGGTTCAGGCAACTTTTTAACGCGTTCAACTGCAATTTTAGCCACTTTGTTTTTTGTACTAAGTGTTATTTTAGGCAACTTATCAAGCAAGCAAATTAAGCAAACAGATGAGTGGCAAGACTTATCATCTGATGTTGTCGCTGAAGAAGTTATTGTGGATGATGTACCCGCAATAGAAAATAAAAATTCAGACGTACCCCAGTAATATAGTGTAACTGTAAGATACATGCGGATGTGGTGGAATTGGTAGACACGCCATCTTGAGGGGGTGGTGAGCATAGCTCGTGCGGGTTCAAGTCCCGCCATCCGCACCAACTTTTTAAATTAACCAATCTTTTTGATTGGTTTTTTTGTATTTACTCCTTTATTTTTTGTTTATTTCAGCAAGCATAGATAGACGAAATGAACCAGCTAAGCATACTTATACCAATCCGAAATAATAAGAGCCCACTCAGCGAGCGTTTAAATGCGCTTGAATGAAAGAATAATGGTGCTCTTTGAGTTCGAACAACATAGAGTAAGCGCATTTAAAACTCGCCTAAAAGGAATGCCCCAGAGGCTTTTGACCTGCGTTATCGGTATTTGAAAGGGAACAACCATTCCTACACACCGACGCCTTGTTCAAAAAACGCTGGATGCATTCTGAGAGATCACTTATTTATATGAATTGATATTACTTATTTTTATATTCAAACTCCATTTCGCCTAATTGTAGCCAAAAATCACTTGTATCGATAACTTCAATAATCCCCGCCAATTTTTTAGAAAATAGTTGGATCTCTTCGGCCTTATGTGGCGTAAATCTATTTATATAATTTAATTGCTCGGCAATGTGCTCAATATTGTCTTCCTTAATAGGGGAAATACATAAATAGAGAGAGTGGAGTTCAGCTTGCGATAAAGTTTTTCTGACAAACTGCTGTACATTTCTAACGTTAGCGCCTGTTCTTGATTGCTTAGGTATGTCGACTTGATTTGGTTGCAAACTAAAAATGAGCTCATCATTTATCATTTCTGCATTTTTACTAAAAATATCAATCGATCTAATTAAAGGCGGAACGCGTTTATCTTCGTTAATTAATTGATAAACAGATATTCTGTTTTCGGTAATGGGGGATTGTAAACGCGATAACGTTGTGAGCTCTTGTGTTGTAAAGTCAGCTACTAATAAGCGATTAAATGTGAGGGTTTTCTTTTGATCACGTAACACGCCAAATGCGATTGCGGGATAAAAAGTAATAAACAATGTGCGCAATGCCGTTTGTAATAAAATAAATTGATCATAATGGTCATTCTTTTTTAGTTTAGTCATATTTGATTTAATCAAGCTACGCATAAACTTAACGACTAATTCACTATTTTTGTGTTCAAATAAGCTTAAATGTAAATCATGGCTTACTGGGTTTATACCCACTATTTGATAAGTTGCTTGATTTAGTGCATTCAATTCTCCAAATTTTTCAAACAAAGTCGCTGTTATTTGGATTAAATCACCTTGCTCAAGTTTATGCTCCATCTTGGTTAAATGTAACTTCAAACCATGAGCCGACATATCGACAATATTGGCTTCGACGGGTGCTATATGCCCTTTCTTTTCAACAATAACCGGCGTTTTATAGAAATAACGTAATTCTTTGCGGGCGCAATCAGGCTCAACATTGATTAACGATAAATTGGTTGCTTTTAGCCTAGGGCAAATAAAATTGCTGAGTTGTTGGTTAGCCTGAGCCGAAAGTTTAGATTGGGTTGGCGGGATAACCAGTTTTTCATGTTCTGTTAAGCGATGAAGCATAATGCAGTGGTTCAAATTTTTAATCGGAGCTAATGCATTGTTTGCTTCTTTTTCGGAGGTAAACCAATTATGCTTTAAATTTGAAAAAATACTTTGCGTTAAGGCAAATGCTTTAAGTTCAAAAATAGCGAGCTCGCCGTATAACTTGGCGAAGGTTAAAAAATTGACAATTTGATTATTTAAACTTAATTCAGTTAATGTTGATGCGATAAATAAAATTTTATCTTGTTTTTTAAACCGAATAACGAGCAGGTGCTCATTTTTCTTAAGTTTGATCTTCGGCCAAACGGTATATAAAACAGAATGTAAGCGTTGAGCTTCACTTTCATCGTGAAAAAAATTTAATTGCGTGTTTGTATGCTGATTAACTAAACAATGCCTTACATTGCCGATTTGACCACCATTAACGGCGATAAACACCGGAAACCATTTCGTTTGCTTAAGTAAGTGATCTTCAACTAACCTTGATTCGGCTAAATCAATTGCATTAGTTATATCAACTTTAAAGCGAGTTCGATGTTCAGTGATATATCGGTCTAAAAATAGGCTCCATTCGAAAGATTCACTGCAAAGTGCAACACCTACTTTTTGTGTACCATCGCTTTCTGGTTTATGGCCGCAATAGACGACTTGGTATTTATAAATCGGTGATTGGTCAAAAGTAAATTCACGTGTCATCGCTCTAAAATCTAAATTGAGTATGTCGCCTTTTTTGACTAAACCAAAAGGTTCGACTTTGAGCAAGCAGCCACTGCGTGAAATATTAGAAGTAAATACTTCAATTTCTTCACCTTCATCTGGTTTGATAAAAATCGGTTTAGCTAAATAAATACGCTCTTCTAAGCGCCTTGACGTTAACCCTAAAGGGGTTATTGGTACTTCAAACGCTTTTATAGCCTGCTCATATTTATACTGTTTTTCAAATTGTTTGTAACATTCACTTGAGTTAATTGATTCATATACACCTTGTGTATATTGCTGACCAAATCGATCGACTTCGAGTAAAAAAATACGCCTTGCCACTTGATCTAAGTAAAAGCGTTTTCCTTGCCAAGAAAACTCTTCTACGTCGTAATCACTTGTATTACTCATATCAATGGTGCGTTCATAAGGTTTAAACAAGCGAGCGAGTTCACCTTTGATATTAAATTGTGTAGGTTTATTTAAATGACCGCAAGTCTTAATGAAAGCTTGTGTAAATGACTCCCTATTATAATAAGGGATCAATAAATCGACATATTTTCGGTATTTGGGATCGAGATTTACGGATTGACTTTGCATGCCTGATCATAAACGTGAAAGGAATGTACAAAGTATAGGGCAAGATATTAAGTATTGAAAATTAGCTACAAAAAAGGCGTTGATTCAACGCCTTTCATTAGTACAGAAGTAGTTCAGAAAAAGCTTAAAGCTTAGTGAAGAACACGCGCTCTAATTGTGCCTGTAATCGCTTTTAACTCTTCTAAAGCCGCTTCAGCATCGTCTGAATCAACTTCAATAACCACATAACCAATTTCTGAGTTGGTTTGTAAGTATTGAGCTGAAATATTAATGTTTTGCTCAGCGAACGCTAAGTTGATTTTTGTTAAAACACCGGGCTGGTTTTTATGCACGTGTAGTAAACGGCTACGGCCTTCATGCTGTGGTAACGAAACTTCAGGGAAGTTAACCGCAGATAAAGTAGAGCCATTATCACTATATTTAGCTATTTTACCCGCGACTTCAATACCGATATTTTCTTGTGCTTCTTGAGTACTGCCACCAATATGCGGTGTTAAAATGACATTATCTAAACCACGTAAAGGTGATTGAAATTCTTCATCATTACCTTTTGGCTCAACAGGGAATACATCAATGGCAGCGCCTGATAACGCCCCCGCTTTTATTGCATCCGCTAACGCATCAATATCAACAACCGTGCCACGTGAAGCATTGATTAAAATGCTGCCCGGTTTCATGGCTGAAATTTGTGTTAAACCAAACATATTTTTAGTTTGTGGGGTTTCAGGTACATGAAGCGAAACAACGTCTGCATTCGCTAATAATTCAGCTTCAGAAACTTGTTTAGCATTACCGAGTGGTAATTTATCTTCTAGATCATAAAAGATAACTTGCATGCCGATCGTTTCAGCTAAAATACCAAGCTGAGTACCGATGTGGCCATAGCCAATAATACCGAGTGTTTTGCCACGTGCTTCATATGAACCGTTAGCTGACTTGTCCCATCCACCTCGATGCGCCTTTGCATTTTTGGCCGGAATTTGACGAAGTAATAATAAGCTTTGGCCTAATACTAATTCAGCAACACTACGTGTGTTTGAGAAAGGGGCATTAAATACCGGAATCCCCATTGCGCCAGCAGCGGCTAAATCAACTTGGTTAGTACCGATACAAAAACACCCAATACCAACTAATTTTTCAGCTGCATTTAATACTTTTGCATTTAAGTTAGTGCGTGAACGCAAACCAACAAAATGCACATCTTTGATTTTTTCGATCAATTCATCTTCAGGTAGCGACGTTTTAACGTATTCAATGTTGGTGTAACCATTGTTAGTTAAAGTATCGACTGCGGTTTGATGAACGCCTTCTAATAGAAGGATTTTAATTTTGTCTTTAGCTAATGAATAAATGCTCATGTCTCTGACCAGTTAGGTATACAACGAATTGGCATAATTGTAATGTTTTTTATGCCTGTTTTATAGCGTTTTTACACCATTATTATCGGCAACCAAAATAATATCGGCACCCCGATGGGCAAATAGTCCGTTCGTGACTACGCCAACAATTTGATTTAATTGTTTTTCAAGGTGCATTGGGGCATCAATTTTCATGTTATAAACGTCTAAAATGATATTACCATTATCGGTGATCACACCTTGACGATATACAGGGTCACCACCGAGTTTAACGATTTCTCGGGCCACGTAGCTACGTGCCATTGGGATCACTTCCACCGGTAAAGGAAACTCACCTAAGGTTTTAACCATTTTACTATCGTCGATGATGCATATAAATTTTTTAGCGACAGCTGATACTATTTTTTCGCGGGTGAGAGCTGCACCGCCGCCTTTTATCATGGCTTTGTCTTCATCAATTTCATCAGCCCCATCAACATAAATATCCAAGGCATCAACACTATTTAAATCAAAAACTTCAATGCCTAAATCTTCAAGTAATTTGGTTGAAGCATCAGAGCTAGATACTGCGCCTTGTAAATCAGCGGCAATAGGAGCGAGTGCGTTGATAAAATGGTTAACAGTAGAACCGGTACCCACACCAATAATGTCACCTGCTTTTACATATTTTATGGCGGCTTCTGCGGCTAGTTTCTTTTTTGCGTTTTGGTCCATTTTTATTCCAAATCGAGTGTGTGTTTTAATATAGGTTATGATTTAACGGTTTGTTTATAGTCTTCTCGATCCGGTTTTATGGTTCATTAACCCGGATCGAGAAGACTATATCACTTATAAATATTGTGATCTGGCCGTAAAGCATGACCAAAAGCGATGTTTAGTCATATGATAACCTGAGTGGTTTAAATATCTAGTTGAAATCTAGTTTATGCTTAGTTATTTTACTGAAAACAGAAAATGTATTCTGGTGTGATTATAGCAGGCAAAGGCACATCCCATGCTTCTGTTGGTAAATGGTCAACTTGCTGACATTGATGAGCTAAGCCAACTAATATGGGTTTTAAGCTATTTGCTTGTTGAGTAAAAGCAAATGTTCTATCGTAATATCCGCCGCCCATACCCAAACGTTGTCCTGCCGTATCAAATGCCACTAAAGGCGTAAATACACAATCTAATTCAGTCGTTGGGCAAATAGCGGTTGCCGTGAGCTTCGGCTCTGCGATCCCATATTTATTTTTAATTAATAGCGTTGACTTATCATAATGTAAAAAGAGCAAATGACCTGAGCAAAAAGGGTGGATCACCGGTAAGTAAATTTCAATATTAGTTTGATGACAATAATCAATAATAGTTTGCGTGCTTAATTCACCATCATTGGCCAAATATAACCCGATTTTTTTGATTGTTGGATATTGCTGAATAAATTTTTTAAATTGAATTAGCACTTGTACTTGAGCTTCATTTTGTTCAGCCAGGGTTAATTGCTGTCTCGCGTGCCTAATCTGGCTTCTGATTTGTTGACGTACGTTCAATTAACCCTCTCATTTAGTAATATTTAGCATGGTTATGTTTTTTGTTTTAAAAATTGTAACACAGCTTGAATTCATTAATGTATAGTCAAAGCGATCGGGTTTTAGGGGAAGCCGTCAAGCTTCGAGACGCCATGAGCATATGCTCTACTATGTGATTGGGGCGAGTAAGCGCTGACAATGAACCATAAAACCTGAGCGAGAAGACTATATGCCTCAGAAAAATGTAATTAACTATAACGCGTACTGGTTACTTAATAAGAGAGCAAACGCCATTGAAGTGACTTGGATATAAACAAATAATATCAACCAAAAACTGTGACACACTGCTTTGATGTTGCAATAAGTAGCCCCTGTTGATCCCAAATGTGTGCACTGGTGTAGGCATAGCCATCTTCGGCATGATCGGTCTCTACTTGGTAGGCAAGCCAATCTTGCGGTTGCAGTTGGTTTAATTGTGCTTCGTTATGTGCAAAAGACAAATTCCAATTCATGGTACTGGCAGGAGCCGGTCCGGTTAATAATTGCAACACAGCCGGTGGCCAGCTATCAATTAGCGTGATCACATGTGCTAAGGTCAATTTTTCAGGTTGCTTTTTTAAACGCATCCAACCGTGATAATGAGATGTTTTAGCTTTTAAAAAAGGGACTCGGCCTTCTTGGATCGCCATATCAATATGTTTAAAATATTTTGGTGTAACCCCTGGGATTTGTGGTAAAAAATCACCTTTTTTAGCAAGAGTCATTTGATGTGAATTTGTCGGTTGTATATTTATTTTTGATTCACGTTTAGAGCCAAAACTGGCTTGTGCGGTCACACATATCTTTTCATCTTGAATTATCTTTGCTTCGAGCATCGTTGTGCTTTTACCACTACGCAGGCGTGTCGCTATAATCTTAAAGGGGGTTTTAGCCAGTAAAGGACCAATAAAATTAATGTTTAAGCTTTTAATCGTATGCGTGTTATTCGTGAGTTGTTGCATCTTTTGATACATCAATGCAGCTGATAACCCACCAAATATCGTTCGACCTTGACACCAATCATTGGGTAAAACCAGTTCATCCTTATTTTGATTCAATCGTAATATTTCATCTATATGCATAACAAACTCCAAACTGGTACGATGTGTTACCTTGTTGAATGTTACTTGAGTCTATATTAATTGTAAACGAGTTGTAATAAACAAACGCTGTTCACTTTATCTGCTTGGTTAAAAATAGACATGCCACCACATTATTTTGCCTTTAAGTATGTAGGCTTCAAGCCTATTTTAAGTAAGTGACTGTTGTTAAGTTATTAACTTTATTGCAGTTTTATGACATAAATTGTCATTTTTGTGACCACAAACTGTAACCTTTTTGTCATTTTTCTCCTGTAGTTTTCTGCGCAACTTATTCGTACACATTAAAACTCAAGACAGACTATTTAGTCGGAGATAAAAAATGAAACTTAATCACATTTTTAAAATTTCAGCATTAGCCGCTTCTTTAGCATTAGCAGGTTGTGGTGGCGATATTAATATAACTCCAACGGTTAATGACACTAGCACAACTGATAACAGTGTTGGTGATAACTCTAACAATGTTACAAACAACAATGGTTCAAATGAAGAAGCTCAAGTTGTTTGTGCAAGCTACACTTCGAATGCTGGAACGGTTGAAGGTATAGTTGCTGGTAACGACTGTTTATATAATGATTCATTTGCAAGTGCGAACATTTCTATAACTTCGAATATCACGTTCGAAGAGTTACCAAGTGGTGGTGTTCACGTATTTGAAGAAGCATTACAAATCGGTACTGATGGTGATACTAGTGCTGGTTTTGTTGTTCCAGCCAATGGACCAACAATGACGGTTAAACCAGGTGCTAATTTAGCGTTTAAATCGGGTGAAGCAATTATCCGAATTGCACGTGGTGCGAAAATTCAAGCTGTTGGTACATTAGATAAGCCAATTACTTTCACATCTGCTTATGCATACGATCGTTTTGATGATTTAGGTAACGGTGCTCGCTACGCTGATTGGGGTGGAATCATCATCAATGGTAATGGTATTACTGACCAATGTACAGATGCTGAACGTACAGGTGGAACTTGTAACCGTGAGTCTGAAGGGATTGCTTCATACTATGGTGGTAATAACAACGCTGATTCAAGCGGCTCAATTAAATACGCAAAAATTTGGTACGCAGGTTCTGGCCCTCGTGCAAATGGTGGTGGTGACGACTTAAACTCTTTAACGCTTAATGCAGTGGGTTCTGGTTCAACATTTGAATACATCCATATTCATCAAGGCTTTGATGATGGTGTTGAAATCTTCGGTGGTGCTGCTGATTTAGCTTATGTTGCTGTAACAGATACTCAAGATGACTCATTTGATTTAGATGCTGCATGGCAAGGTAACGCTCATCACTTGTTTGTAATGCATGGTTCTGTAACTTTATCTGATGGAACAACTGCTCACATGGGTAATGGTGGATTTGAAGCTGATGGTCTGAAAGCTAAGCCTGTCGATCATGATTCAGATGCTTCAACTCCTGAAGTTGATACTCGTGGTGGTCATGTTCCAACTATTAGTAATGTAACTGTAATTACAACTGATGAAAAATCTGTTCGTGATGGCGATGATTCTCGTGCAATGAAATTTGATGATTATTTTAATGCAAATTTCCAGAATGTATTACTAGTTAAAGCTAATGCTACCGCTACTCAGTGTATCTCTTTCTCGTCTGATGGTGAAAAACAAGCTGATAAAATTAAGTTTGTAGGTTCAACTATGGCTTGTGCCGCTGATTTTAATGGTGACGCTGACTTTTCTGCAGACGCCCCTACTGCATTGCAAGCTACAGCTAAAACAGCTTGGTTTGATGCAGGTGGTAATGTTCGTTTAGGTAGTGCTTCAGATGTGTTAGCTGCAAATGGTTTTGCTACTAATACTTCATCTACAAATTTAGCTGCAGCATCTACTGATGCAACTAGTAATTATGTAGGGGCGGTTTCTGATACTGACACCAATTCTAACTGGTACAAATGGGTTGAAGCTGCAGTAACTGCTGCAAAAGCTGACTAATTCAATTGTATTTTATATGAATAGGCGCTTGTGCGCCTATTTTTTTGTTAGAGCAAAGGTATCAAGATGAAAAATAAATATAGATTCAGCAAAATTGCCTGTGCCGTGACATTGGGTGCAGTTAGTTCATTGCCGTGTGCTTTTTCAGCTGAAGAAAACGATGAGCTGATGGAAGAGGTTGTAGCAACAGCTAGCCGTTTACAAGGCTCTGCGGCTGCGGTTATTGAAGAAAGAAAGAACCAAGCTTTTGTTGCTGATATTTTAGGAGCAGAGCAATTAGCTCGTACTGGTGATAGTGACGCTGCTTCAGCATTGCGCCGAGTGACTGGCCTAACTTTAGTTGATGGTAAATATATTTATGTACGTGGGTTAGGTGAGCGTTATTCAAGTGCTAGATTAAATGGCGCGAGTATTCCAAGTCCTGATTTAACTCGTAATGTTATCCCTTTGGATATATTTCCTTCAAGCATTATTGAAAGTCTAGCTGTACAAAAAGCATACTCTCCGTCAATGCCGGCTGCTTTTGGTGGCGGTAATATCGATATTCGTACTAAAACCGTGCCATCAGAATTTACCGCTGGTATCGAATTGGGTGCTGCGTATGACACATCGGCAGATAAGGGCTTTTCTTATAATAATAATGATTCAGGGTTAAGCACTAGATTGAAGCAAGCAATTGCTGAGTATCGTGGTGATTTTGCCTTATCAAACATCATTTCAGAAGCTGGCCTTAAATCTAATGATGGATCAACAGCCGCAGAGCAAGCTACCGTCATTAATAAAGAGTTAATTAAATCATTACCTCGAGACATGGGGTTAAAACAAGAATCGCTTTCCCCTGCTTATAATTTAAGAGCACACATAGGTAATAGTTTTGATGTCTTAGAGGGTAGCGTAGGGGTGTTAGCATCTGTTGCGTATGATAATTCAAATGATGCGAGTCGTAAAACAAATTCAGTTTTAAAGCCTGCTTTACCTGAAAATTGCTCTACAACATTAAATACTGTTGAAGAAATAAGCAAATCTTGTTTTGAAGTGACGAATGATATTGAATCATCTGTTGAAAATGAACGTTTGAATGCAGTTTTCAATGTCGGTTATGAGCAAAGTGGACATCAAATTTCATGGTCTAATATTTATTTACAAGATAATGAAGAAGAAATTGACGTATCCACTTTACAAGCCCCTGCTGCTAGTTCTGTTTACACTATAGCTGGAACTAATAGTGCAAATAGAACGCATGAGTTTAAGTCAGAAGAACGGACTTTATCTATTTCCCAATTAATGGGTAAACATACTTTTGTTGATTTTTGGGGAATAGGTTTTGATTGGCAATATACTCGCTCAAAAGCCGAAACAGAGATCCCTGTTGATGTCGAGTTTAAATTTCGTGATTTATATGATGTTAACGGAAATTATAGCAGCTCCTTAATTACAGGTGATCAAAACCGAGCTACTTTCAGTTATACAGATATGGAAGATAATGTAAATTCTTACTCTGGAAATGTGAATTTACCTATTTACTTTTCTGATTTAGAGATTGAATTTAAAGCGGGTTATGACTATGTTGATCGAGCTAGAGTTTATAATACTTCAGGTTTTGGGGTTAATGTTGACGGTATAGGAATTGAGATCGAGAATGACGGTGATATGCTAAATGATTCTGCATATTTGTCTGATTCGTTCATTAATGACGAAAACATCACCGTTCAGTTTAATGAGCCTACTTCACCTAGAGCAGATGACTACATTGCTGGCCAAAAAATAGCAGCTGGATATGGCGCATTTGATGTTATTTTTGATAGTACGTGGCGTTTAAGTGGCGGCGTTAGGTTTGAAGACTTCAAACAGGTAACTATACCAACTTCTAGCTTGATTTTTGAATCAGCTGATCTTGATATTTATTATAGTCCTGAAAGAATTCAAAAATCGACAATTGAAGATGATGACGCATACTCTGCACTTTCATTTACCTATATTGGTGGTGACAATTATCAAGTTCGATTAGGTTATGGTGAGACCGTTGTTCGACCAGATCTAAGAGAGGTTGTGCCTGTTCAATATATTGATCCTTTAACTGATTTCAAAACGATTGGTCGTGAAGGTTTAGCAAGCAGTCCAATTAAAAACTATGATCTTCGTTATGAATATTATGGTGATGTTGGAGATAGTTTCTCTGTTGCTGCATTTTATAAAGACATTCAAGCTCCTATTGAAACCGTCCTACGTATTGGCGATGAAGAATATTCAGCTAGTTTTATAAATGGAGAGTCAGCTGAAGTTGCAGGTGTAGAGTTTGAATGGATGTATGACTTAACCAGCCTTTCAGATGGGTTCTTCACCTCAGGTAATATAACGCTATCTGATTCAGAAGCATCTATTGCCCCTGAATTTGCTGGTAATTTAACCAATTCTACTAAGCGAATGACTGGTCACTCTGAATACGTTGTTAATTTGCAGTTGAATTATGATTCATCTGACGGTGAACACAGTAGCTCTATTGTTTACAACGTTTTTGGTGAGCGAATTCTGGCTGCTGGTGTATTAAGTAGAGAAGATGCGATGGAACAACCTTTCCATTCATTAGACTTTGTATACACTTATTATCCAGACTTTAATTCAAAAATTAAGTTTAAAGTTAAAAACTTATTAGATGAATCTCAAGATGTAACTCAATCGGATATCACTGTTATATCTAAAGAAGTGGGGGTTGGTTTTAGTTTAGGTTATAGCTACGACTTCGATTAACCTTTATTACCTAGCTTTAGAAGCCAAAGGCACTGAATTTAGTATTGGCTTCTCGTGGGACTTATAAAAGTAAACTGAACCCTCGTTATTTAACATTGTAACGATTAAAAAGCTTTGAAGGTTAATTTAACTTCAAAGCTTTTTTCATTTAAATCAATCATTTAACCTTTCAATCTTCTTGTCATTAAACTTCAATCTAATGACTGTAAAGTAAACTCACCATGTTCAATAAATGCTCTTTATGACTTTTTTGTTTCAGTTTTATTTCTTTTAAAAGTCAGTTTTGTTTCTGTTTTATTAAGTTATTTTGGCTTTGTTACGCTGTCATAAAAGCGTCACAAGATTGAAATATCCTGCGCCTCGAATTGATTTATCGCATTAACCGAGGAAGCTGCAATGAAGTTTGCACAATCATTTAAATATTCAATACTTGCGGCCGCTGTTTACACTTGTTCAGCCGCCCAAGCACAAAACGTATTAGAGCCTGTCATGAAAGCAGGTAGTGAAATTAATCAATCGGCTGAAAAATCACAAGCGCGCATTGATAAAATCAGTGACGACACACAAAGTCGCTTACAAAAATTCCAAACCGTGAATAAAGAAATTGACGGTTTAAACGTATACAACTCACAGCTTCAACAGCAAATCGACAATCAGCTTGCTGAAATGCGCGATATCAACTTATCTATCGATCAAGTCAGTGTTGTAGAGCGTCAAGTAATGCCACTTATGATGCGCATGATTGACGGTTTAGAAAGCTTTGTTGATTTAGATTTACCTTTCTTACCTGAAGAGCGTGCTAAGCGTATCGCTGACCTGAAAAAAATGATGGTCGCTGCTGACATTTCAAGCTCTGAAAAATTTCGTCGTGTACTCGAAGCTTATCAAGTTGAAGTGGATTACGGTCGCACAATTGAAGCTTACACTGGTTTGTTAGCGATTGACGGTCAAGAACGTGATGTTGATTTTTTACGTATTGGTCGTTTATCACTTATTTATCAAACACGTGATGGGCAATTAAGTGGTACTTGGGATCAAGACACACAAGCCTTTGTTGCGTTACCGGCTGAACACCGCATTCAAATTACTAAAGGTATCCGAATTGCTCGCAAGCAGTTAGCACCTGATCTACTTAACTTACCACTTGCGTCAGCGAAGTAATGGAGTCTTTAATCATGAATTTTTTATCATTCAAAAATATTGCTAAGTCAGTTGTTATTGCTTCATCGTTAATGACCGCACAAATGGCTTCGGCTGAACCGGTTAATCTTGATGAGTTATTAAAAACGCTTGAACAAGGTAAATTGTTTCAATCAGAAGAAAATCAACGTCGCGAAGCTGAATTCAAAGGTCAACGTGATCAACAAGTTCGTTTATTAAACGAAGCACGCCAAGAGCGCGATGCAAGCATTAAATTAAGTGAAAAGCTTGAAACGCAATTTGAAGAAAACGAATTCAAATTAGCGGATTTATCAGGTGCGTTAACTAAACGCATGGGCTCTCTTAAAGAGCTTTTTGGTGTGTTACAGCAAGTTGCTGGCGATGCCAAAAATAAATTCAGCACGTCACTTATTTCAGCTCAATATCCAAACCGTGATGTATTCATGGATGAAGTTGCGCAAAAAATGGGTAAAAGCTCAAAACTGGCATCAATCGAAGAGATCGAGCAAGTTTGGTTTGCTTTACAACGTGAGATGACCGAATCAGGCAAAATCACAACGTTTAAAGCGCCTGTTGTTTTACAAGCAGGTAACAAAGTTGAAAAAGAAATTATTCGTGTAGGTTCTTTCAACTTAGTTGCAGATGGCATGTATTTAGAGTTTATCTCTGAAACTGGTTCAATTGCTGAATTATCACGCCAACCTGCGAGCCGTTATTTAGAAGGTGCAGCGGCAATGCAAAACGGCCAAGGTTCACTCGTTGATTTTGCTTTAGACCCAACAGGTGGCTCAATATTAGGTTTGTTAGTTCAAGCACCTGATACACAAGAGCGTGTAGAGCAGGGTGGAACAGTTGGTTACATTATTTTAGGTGTTGGTTTAGTTGGTTTACTTATCGCACTAGAGCGCTTCATTAGCTTGTTCCTTATTGGTAGCAAAGTTTCAAGACAATTAAAACGTCCAGAAGCTTCAAGTGACAACCCGTTAGGGCGTGTAATGAAAGTTAAAGATGAAAACCCAACTGCAGATACTGAAACGTTAGAGCTTAAATTAAGCGAAGCTATTTTACGTGAAGTGCCTAAGTTAACGCGCAACTTAACGTTTATCAAAATCATCTCAGTTGTATCACCACTATTAGGTCTACTCGGTACGGTTACGGGTATGATCAATACGTTCCAGGCCATTACCTTATTTGGTACCGGTGACCCTAAATTAATGGCGGGTGGTATTTCTCAAGCATTGGTTACAACGGTTCTTGGCTTAGTTGTCGCTATACCAACGGTATTGCTTTACACGATGTTAAATACGCGTAGCAAAAACTTGATTTATGTCTTGCAAGAGCAGAGCGCAGGCATCATTGCAGAGCGTTCAGAAAAAGGAGCATAACATGCTAACTTTTTTCGAAATGTTTGAAGCCATTCGTGGCTTCATGGAAACAGGCGGTCAGGTATTAACGTTGATCGCAGGCTTAATCTTTATCATGTGGATCGTTATTTTAGAGCGCATTGTTTACGCATTAAATGGCTATCGTTCGTATGAAAAAAATATTTTGTCTACTTGGTTAAATCGAAATGAACGTGCATCTTGGGATGCACAACAAATTCGTCAAGCACAAATATCAAGAGCATCAATTGCATTAAATCAACACCTTGCTTTTTTAGGTGCCTTGGTTGCTTTATGTCCACTACTTGGATTAATGGGCACTGTAACCGGCATGATTGAAGTTTTTGATGTGATGGCTATTTCAGGCTCAGGTAGTGCGCGTTCAATGGCATCGGGTGTGTCTAAAGCCACTATACCCACAATGGCCGGTATGGTTGGTGCATTGTCAGGCATTTTTGCATTAACTTGGTTACAGCGTAATGCAAAGCGCCAAGTTGAATTGCTTGAAGACCACTTGTTAGTTGAAAGATAAGAGATAAACCCAAGCCAAGCAATATGCTTGGCTACAAAAAGAGAATACAAACATGCGTAAGTTAATGACTAATGTAATGCAAGATGATGAAGAACAAGCGATTGATATGACGCCAATGCTTGATGTTGTTTTCATCATGCTTATTTTCTTCATTGTTACCGCTTCATTTGTAAAAGAAGCGGGTATTGATGTTAATCGCCCTGATGCTCCAACGGCGGTTAAAAAAGATCGTGCAAATATATTAATTGCTATCAACGAAACCGGTGAAGTTTGGATTGATAAACGTCGTGTTGATGTTCGTGCTGTACAAGCGAATATTGAACGTTTAAAAGCTGAAAACCCACAAGGTTCAGTGGTTATTCAAGCGGATAAAAAAGCCAACGTTGACACGTTAGTTAAAGTGATGGATGCATCAAGAGCGGCTGGTGCTTACGATGTTTCAATAGCAGCGGATCAATAAAGCCATGAATGTGATTGTGCGATACCTACTCGCGATTGTATTTGCTTCAGTGGTGACCTTTGTCATCATTTGGGGAATGCAATCATTAATAGCTAGTGGTGAAGGTGCACTTTCTGATGCACCAAAGGGCAGTGTACTGGATTTCGTGCGTGTGAAAAAAGAAACACAAGCTGAAAAGAAAGAACGCAAACCTAAAAAGCCACCTAAACCACAAGAGCCGCCACCACCGATGGAACAGCCAGAAATGGCGACGCCTAACCCGAATGCTAATGCGGTAAGTGCTGATTTTAGTGCCAATGTAGCCGCTGATGTTGGAATCAAAGGTGGTTTGTCACTTGATTCTGGTGATGGTGAATACTTACCTATCGTGAAAGTTGCCCCTGTCTACCCAAGACGCGCTGCCCAACGAGGTATAGAAGGCTATGTGATTGTTGAATTTACAGTCAATAAATCGGGTGCGGTTAAAGATCCATTTGTCGTTGAAGCTCAACCAGAAGGTGTTTTTAATCAAGCCGCGTTAAATGCCGCCTTAAAATTTAAGTACAAGCCACGTGTTGTGAGTGGTGAGCCTGTAGAAGTTGCAGGGGTGCAAAATCGCATTTCATTTGAAATGTCGAAATAACCTAAACGTTTTAAATACGCTTTGTGCAAAGCTCAAAGCGTATTTAGTTTAGCGCTTTATTAAAGCGCTTTTTATTTTTTAACAATCGAGACAGTAGCAGACGCTTAATTAACCTGCTCACAAACCTGCGATTTAATGCTCGTTTAAATTGGACGGTAGGGCTAAATCGCTAAGTGATTTCAAGAAGTAGGACGCTTCATCTTGAAATCATTTTCAACGGTTTTCTGTTTCACACTATATTGATAAATATTGGAGATGAATATGCGTAAATTATTAATTAATTTAATCACCATTAGCTCGTTAAGCTTAAGCATGGTTGCGAATGTAGCATATGCTGCTGAAAGTCAAACAGAAGAAAAAGCCACTAAGCGAGTGCCTGCTTTACGTGCCAAAGTGTATAGTCAGTTAGCACGAGCTCAAGCGCTTGCCGATGAAGGTAAAGCAACCGAAGCCATTGAAGCGCTTGATAATGTACAAAAGAAAAAAGCGTCAATGAATAGCTACGAAGTGGCGATGATGCACAACTTCTACGCTTTTATTCATTACAATCAAGAAAATTACGCGGAAGCGATTTCAAGTTTTAAACAGGTTGTTGCTGAAGAAGCGATCCCTGAATCATTACGTTTAAGCACGCTTTATAGTTTGGCTCAATTAGCCATGATGGCCGAAGATTACGACTTATCGATTAATTATTTAGAGCAATGGATGGCGGCAGCGGGTGATAAAGTGAATGCACGTTCATACGTTTTGTTAGCTCAAGCTCATTACGCTAAAAAAGATTATCAGTCGGCGTTAAAACCACTCCAAACGGCGATCGATTTAACCGAAGCCGATCAGAAAATTCCAGAAGAGAATTGGTTAGTACTACAACGTGCAATTTATTACGAACTAAAACAGCCAGCAAAAGTCGCTCAAGTTTTAGAGCGTATGGTGCAATTATTTGATAAACCAGAATATTGGTTACAGCTTTCAAATATGTACGGTGAATTAGAGTTAGAAGTTAAACAAATGGCGACGATGGAAACCGCTTATCAGCGTGGTTTTGTCACTAAACGCTCTGATTTATTAACGTTATCTCAGTTATACGTATTTAACCGCGTACCGTATAAAGGTGCACAGCTTTTACAAAAAGCCATGGCTGACGGTGTTGTTGAAGAAACAACACAAAATTTAAAATTTGTTGCACAAAGCTTAGTGATGGCGCGTGAAGAGAAAGCCGCCATACCGGTTTTAGCCAAAGCGGCAACGTTAGCTGAAGATGGTAATTTAGACGCTGAATTAGCGCAAACATTAATGAACATTCAAGATTTTGAAGGCGCGATTAAAGCCGCTGAAAAAGCACTTAATAAAGGTCAGCTTGATCGTCCTGGTATTACGCACTTAGTGCTTGGCATGTCTTATTATAATCTTAAAAAGTTTAACGAAGCGATTGTTGCCTTTGAGTCGGCAGCAAACTTTAAAGAAAGTCAAAAAATGGCAAACCAGTGGACTGGTTATGTGCGTCGTGAAGCCGATACTGAAATGCAATTAGCCCAAGCGGGTTTATAAAAAAACTGGCTTTATTCATCACGCCTTTGGCGCTTAGTTTTGCTTTAGAGTGATTGCTATAAAACAACAAAACCCGCACTAGCGGGTTTTGTTGTTTAACAATGCCTATGTTTTTAACTTAGCTGTTCTTCAATTATTTATTCTTAACGTATTGGCCGCGCATATTAAATACCAGATTGCGCAATTGTCGATGAATAGCAAACATAACGCAAAGCTATGGCGAGTAAGCTTGTAGGATCACGAGTAAGTTGCCAATATTGTCTTATTGATGACAGACAAATGGAATGGATATGCTTGATGTAGGGATGACAACACCGGTTTTATTATTTCCGGCAATATCTTTATTATTGCTGGCTTATACGAATCGTTTTATCGTGATAGCTAATTTAACGCGTTCACTTTATAAGCAATATAAAGAAACCGCGGATGACACCATGCGTGAGCAAATTGAGCATTTGCGTTTACGTATTAAATTGATCAGGCACAAGCAATTATGGGGCGTTGCTTCGTTTATTCTGTGTACCTTTTCGATGTGCTTTAGCTTATTGTCTTGGGTTTTAATAATGAATGCATTTTTTGCGTTAAGTTTGCTATGTTTAATTGTTTCTTTGTGTACTTGTTTTTATGAAGTTTATATAAGCGGTTATGCATTAAATAAACAGTTAGAAAGCTTAGGCAAAATACACGATGTGTAATACCAATCCATAATAATAAGAGCCCACTCAGCGAGCGTTTAAATGCGCTTACATGAAAGAATAGTGGTGCTCTTTTGAGTTCGAGCAACACAGAGTAAGCGCATTTAAAACTCGCCTGAAAGGAATGCCCCAGCGGCTTTTGACCTGCGTTATCGGTATTTGAAAGGGAACAACCATTCCTGTACACCGACGCCTTGTTCAAAAACCGCTGGATGCATTCTGAGAGATCACTTATTTATATGAATTGGTATAAGTTTACAGTGAGTGGCTGTTGATATACCTAAGCTGCATGAATAAGCGCTTGGATAGGCAAAGTGAAAAAAGTAATCATTGGTTGTTCGTGTTCGTGTTCGTGTTCGTGTTTTTGTTCGATCTCTTTTGATCGTCTGGGTGTGGATTTTGAGTGCTACCTTTGAGCAGCCTCTTGAGAGTTATCCTTTACAACGACCTGTTGAGCTCTTTATGACTGGGTTATTTTTATATAAATCGCTTTATTGCTGCCAATCACTTTATAAAAAAAATCAGCAAAGTGGTAAGGGCGCGTTATATTAATTGGTCAATTATATTGCCGACAACATTACCGACTTTATCGGGTAATTTATCGGTCGCCATTTGATTTTTGCCATAAAGTTGTAAACCAACTAAATCATTCGTAACCGAGTCGCCACCGCCTATCGAATTAAGAATACTACCGGTTAAGCTGATCTGTTGGCTTGCTGTTTGCGCCAATAATCCTTGTGTACTTAAGCTCGTTGTTTCTGTATTTCGATTTAAAGCCGCATTGAGTAAGTCGCTATTGGCCTTGCTGGCGCTGTTGTTGTTATTCGTTTGCTGAGCGGTCGAATTTATAATGGCACTGTTAATGCTATTTTGCACACTGCTGATCGCCATACAAATAACCTCGTAAAATGAAAAATAAACTTAGGTGAGCCAAAAAGCTTAGGCTTTTATAAACTCTTAATATAATAGCGCAAAAAAACAGCATGTTCTAATGCTGTTTTCATCTTAAGTGAGTCAGTTTTCTCTTATTAAAACATATGCCAACGTTAACGGTTTATGGTTTGTTAACGTTGGTTTGTTGGCTTCATTATTATAGCTAAAGCGATCAGGTTTTAGGGGAAGCCGTCAAGCTTCGAGACCCCATGAGCATATGCTCTATTATGTGATTGGGGCGAGTAAGCGCTGACAATGAACCATAAAACCTGAGCGAGAAGACTATATAAAGACGACTATGTTAATTGAGCCAATACACGCAATGTATGCGCTTGTAATATTTCAGGCGATTGTTGTAATAAGCAATCTAGATTACGCTCTTGGTTAGAGCATTTGCCTTCGTCTGTTACATAATCATCAGCGGCTTGCTCTAAAATATGACCGAGTACAATTGGTGAGTTGAACACCTTTTCAGGGTTATCACTACAATATTGTATGTAAGTAAATAATACTTCGACAATGGCTGCTTTAAAGTAAATCGGATGAAAGTGCTGAATTAAACTATCGAGTAAATGGGCAAAGCTTTCTTCACGTGAGGTCATAGAGCTACGCACTAATTCGCAATCAATAAACTCGTCAGCATCAGGGCGGTCAGAAAAAACAATTTTCTTAGCTTTAGCCAGACTTTGATAAATATCATTTAAAAATTCATCATCAAAGCGTGTGATTAAGCCACGAGCTGAACGCCATTCTAACCAGTTCATGTTCATTGCACTATTAATGCTCACTGAATTTGCATCATCTTTAGAGAAGCTATTTTCAACATCTAAACTGTAAGCTTGATGTTGGTTTTCAAGCGTCATTTTAACGCGTTCAAGTAACTCAAATGGTGATAAGGCAGCTAAAGCAATATAAGTATCTTCGGTACATTCATTGTGGCTTGCACAGACGGCTAATAAGCTGTGTAAGTCAATTGAACGTAAACCACTAAAGAGTATGGTTTGTGTACGAATAGTAAAACCTAATATGACCAGCAATTCTTGTAATAATGTGCGCTCAAGTAAGTCGGTTGATACCGTATCGATTTTTTCGATGAGTTCAAGCGGTTCAAGTCGTGCGTCATCATCAGCCAAGGTAATTGGCTCGACATTGCCCATGCTGATTGAAATATTACGTGCGCATAGTAATGATAAGTCTTCTGAAATTTCTTTATGTGTATAATTTAATACCGAGAAACATAAACGAGCAGTTAGCCAATGTTGTTGGTATTCAGCGTGTTGATATATGCCATCAATAAACTGTTCAAAATCAATATTAGTCCCTATCGTATCACTCAACTTGTATTGAGTTAACCAGGTCACTAATTGCTGATAACCTATTGAATCATGATCAAACGCCGGTAGGGCTTCTTGCACATCAGCATTCAATGTTTGCACATCAAATGCATATTGATTGCGACATTCAATCTCTGGTGTTGCCGTGATTGATTGTACTTGTCTATTATTAACCCATAAATGATTAACACGCGATGCTCTAAAAGCCAGTGATGCCGACGCATAACCCACGTTAACATGTGTACTACGAAGCTGAAGATTACGCAATGTATCAAAAAATACATCGTTATTTTCACTGTTAAACATAGCTTGTTTAACCATGTAAGTGAAAACGGCAACTTCTTCATTTATCCAATGTTTATTAATGTGGTTTAATTCTGATTGTAAGTGCTCACTAGCTAACTGGGCATCAAATAATTGATAGTCGATTTCATCGTGTTGCAAGCTTGATAAACATAAATAATCTTGTTTATTAATATTGTAAGTTTGCGCGGTTGCAAGGCCTTGGAAACGACGTTTCGGTCTACCGGTTAAACCTAATGCGTCATTTGTGCCCACTTTTTGATAAGCTTCGACAAGGCTGCTTGCCGACATAACTTGTAAAGGCTTAATATCATCAATTGATTCTGCTAATACCCCTCTTTGTGCGAGTTGTTTTTTGACATAATCATTTTCGGCTAAAACAACGAGTGCAATCTGCGTATCGTTGGCTGATGTAGAGCGGTTACGTAATTGTAATGGATCTAAGTCGTCTTTTTCGATTAACCCCGTGTCGAGCATTAAACCTGTGTAATACATGCTTTGTGCCCAAACTAATGGTAGGTTTTCATTTGGAATGCGCTTTTGTGAGCCCGGATTTTTACGTTCAGCTTCGATTAACTCTTCTGGCACAATATAAAGCTCAGGTAATAAACCTTTGCCGTCTATCTCTACCATCACAGATTCTAGTTTTTCGCGATAGAAACTCGCTTGATCTTTGTCATCATCAAACAAGGCTTGAATATATAAATAGGTATAAAATAACGGCCATTCACATTCGATATTTTCAAAGCTTGCTAATTCAGAATGATTGTAATGAATGCGGGTATGATCTTCATTAGCGGCTTGGTGTCCGTCCCATAAAAAACGTTTACAACCATATTCACCCCCAAGCTCAGTTAAAATTTTAGAACGTGTTTTATCAACTAATTTTTGATCGCCTACAGCAAAAGCCGGAAATCCAATAATACTTAAAATGGCACTATCGACTTCTTTTGATACGGATTCACGCGGTAATAAACGGGCAAGTGTGTTGCGCGCGCGTGATATCGCATCTGGAATGGTGTGAACAACAGCACGGGCGGTAGCATTTGGGCCAAACAAATTAAACCCATCAAGTGCTTGTAATGCGGCTTTCGCCATGCCCACAGAGCTGGCATTAATTTCTGTTTTACCATTATTAATTTTATTACCACGTTCCCAAATACCGTAGTCAGGAATACGGTATGCAAAAGCAATGTAATAAATTAAGTTTTGGATGAAATCAACTTCATCTAATGTTTTTATTATACGTAAACCCGAGGCGCTCATTTGGGCGACCATTAATAAAAAGATCGAGGTTGCATCAATTTGCAAATGGCCCCATTTATCATCATCTACCACCGGTAAACCGGTATTGGTATCGTATTTTGCGTGCAAACAGTCGAGTGAATCAGATGTATGTTTAAACGTTTCAACTTTAGCCGATTGGCGCATCATCGATTGTAATAAACCGCGCATGAGTTTAACGGTTGATTGTTCTAATTGGTCACGCTTATCTGTTTCGCCATTACGTTTGAAAGCCATACTAAGGCTCCAGACGCTTAAAATCGAATACACATTATCGCGTACCCAAGCATCGGTGTAATCACCGTGCGTGGTAATAGCGGTGCTCGCGGGCAATAAACCGGTGATAGGGTTTTGGCGGTTTAAAATTATTTGCTTAATATCTTTGTATAACGTGTTTAGTAATTCTGTATTTTTCATAAGGCTTCACTGTTAAATGAGCTAGCAGATTTTGTTTTTGTTTTTGTATTGCGAGCGTTGAAAGATTGATAGCGGTTAAGGTTAGTATATACCCAAGCTTGCTGAAAATGCGAGCCCCACGTTTATAAGGCTTTACAGCCTATTTATATTGTTTATTTAAGGTTGATTAAAGGTTACTAATGTCTATTATTTGTGTATAAAAAAACATCCTTGCGATGAATCTCTAATCCTTAGAAATGATATCAACCCTATTTGCATTGAATAATAACGGTAAGTGGGGTTGTATTGCACGATGCAAACGTATGGATACGCTTTTTTTCGTTATTTATTGGCTTTTTATGCTCAAAAAACAATTTAAGCACGGTTTTATTGCCAAAATGTTATATTGCGTTTTTTAGTTTGATTTAAAATAGCCAACTTATCATGATCAGTCACCCATATGGTTTTGCCGCCTTAAAAAAACAACGTTTAACCGAAGCAACTCGGCCATTTAATGCACGTGGTAAATTATTAAAACGCTGTGAACAGTGTCAACTTGCTCTTTATATTTGTGCGTGTGATTTACGCGTAGAATTAAATAGTCAGCTTGATTTTGTTTTATTATTGCATCGCAATGAAATTTTAAAACCAACCAATACTGGCCGTATCATTGCTGATATTTTACCTGAAAATACGTTTTGTTTTTGTTGGTCACGCACTGAACCCGCCGCTGAATTATTAAATCTATTGGCCGATCCCAATCGTCAATGCGTTATTTTATATCCTGAGCAGTCAACCGAATCGCGAGTTGTGCATACTGACTTTTCATTTGAAAGCAATCAAAAAACGACCGTGATCGTATTAGATGGTACTTGGAAGCAAGCCAGACGCATGATGACTTTAAGTCCGTGGTTAGCCAATATTCCCGTATTGAGTTTAGAATTAGATTTAAACGGCCAATATGGGTTAAGAAAGCCACTTATTGATGGGCAGTTAGCAACCGCCGAAGCCGCTGCTTGTGTGTTAGCACAACATGATGAGATGCAAGTTGCGCAAGCGGTCAGTGATACGTTTGCTGTGTTTACTCAACATTATTTAGCGTCTAGGCAAACCCAACAACCTAAAATAACAGAAGCTCATCATAGGTTAAGCGCATTAAAAAAACTGAAAGGGGTTTAAACTCTTCAATGAAAATCGTCTTAATACTGTCAAAAAAGCTAATTTAGCATTAATCTTAATTATTACGATTAATCTATTTTGACCTAATTATTATCAATGAGCTTACCTGATACCGTAAAAGAAATGATTGATGAACTAGTGCCGTGCATGAGTGCGCCTGATTTCAATCAAATATTTAAACAAAATACCGCTGACTTGTCTGATTCAGAGCGTTTTTTGTTAAAAATGGAGCTCAGTCGTTTAACGTCAGAATGTAAACGCCCTATTGATTTACGTGAAAAAAACATGGGTGAATGTGAGTTATTTGAATATCAAGGCGTGAGTCATTTTTTACCGGTTGAAGGTCAACGTTATTTTGAACATGAAGTTGAAATGCAGCACGGTGTTTATAATTTTGCAGCTTACGAAAAAATATTACGCCATTTTAAAGTACGACCGCAGACTAACTTCGATAGTAAAACCCAAAAAACTGAAGTAGAAGAAACATTTGCTTTGCCTATTATTTTTGGCAAACGGATTACTCGCTCAGAAGAACGTATGCACTACGTGACCGATTTAACCATCGCCACCAATTTAAAACCCGTTAAAGCTAAAACGAAAGATGTGTCACCAACGGGCTTAAAAATAAAACTAAAGCTCAATACTATTTTGCCTAATGATACGGTGGTGGTTGTTCATTTTACCGACCTAGATAAAAAATATAAACGAGATTTTTCATTTAAGGTCGCGTATCAAGTTCGCTGGCAAAAAGAAGAGGATGGTGAAATTCAAGCGGGTTTACAATTATTTGAACCTGAAACAGTTGGTGATTTTGTCGAGTTTATTCAAAAGTTTGTTCGTGGTTATCGGCGTAAATACCGGCTAGATGCATGTAATACCCTTGACGCGGCTCGCAATAAATTATTCGAGCAATTTTATTTTTATGGCGCTAAATCGCTACCGTTACTCTTGTCAGTTGAAGGAACACAAGTTGAATTAAAATATGCAGGTGTGCAAAAATCTAATAAGGGTATATGTGAATATTGGCAAGATGAGCAGCGAATATCGCAATTAGCAGGGGTGATCACCGCAGAGCGTATTCGTACTGCTTTAGAAAGCATTGGTCATGTGAAAACGCTTTATGTGTTTTGTTTCACTCATATGCAAAATCAACGAGAACATCATTTTTCTGCAACCTTAGATGAGCTTGCCGCCACTAAATTAACCGATCTCTATTTTAATTTTGGTTCAAACAAACCCAGCTGGCGAGTATATAAAATACAACTTGAAGAGCTTGATTTAGAAAGAGCATGGAGTCCTGTTGCTATACCTGATGAGGCCGGACGAGAAATTATTAAACGGAATAAACCACTCAGTGCGACACTCACTAAGCATTTATCTAATTTGAATTATTATGCTTTGTTAATTGATGTAACCAATCACCAAGCAAGGTTAAATTATTATCGTCAGCGAACCGACATGAAGCGTATTAATGAAATTAATCAGTTTCATGTGCTAAGACAAAAAACGGAAACGCTACAATTTGTCGAATTTAAATTTTTAGGTATGCGAAGCGAACCTCGCTATATATATCGAGCGGTAGTAGAGGCCGATACCGGGAAGCAATTTTTTAGTGGTTGTACTAAAAATATTTCGGCTAACGGGCTACAGGTAGAATTTGAAGAGCAATTTAATGCCGAGCTGGGCAATACCGTTTATTTAGATTTCCCTGAATTACAATTAACCACGAGTGAGCATAGTTTAAAACGGGTACCTTATCAGTTTATTGGTACGAATACTGAACGAAATATCTGTAATTTTAAAGCCAAGTCGGGCAAGCACCAAGGGCGTAAATATTTTTCTGAATTGAGCCGCCGCAAAGCACTTATTAATCAAGGGGGCGACAAACGCATTATTGGATTAGAAAGCGCGTTGCATAATTTATTTGCTTATAGCACCTCGCAATCGTGTGCTTTTATGAGCAAACCCGCAGAAGAACACTTTGAATGTGTGTTGGCCAACGCCCCTGTTGCCACGCGTTTAAACGCGTTAGTTGAAAAATTTAGACGGCAAGAAACCAAGCAACTTGAAGCTGCACTTATTCAACAGTTTTCGCAATATACATTAACCGAAGATCAGCATGACTTCGCTGAGTTATTAGTCTCTTACAATGAAGGTAAAGTACGCGTTGTTGCTTGGTTAACTAACTTGGGAAATGACAAAGCGCGTAAAACCATGATCAATGAATGTTTAAAAAGTGGGGTTTGTTGGGTTTTGCGTGTAGATGTTGATAAGAGTTACCCACCGGATTATCGGCATGTATCATTAGAAATGAGTTATCTTTCCATGTATCAACCGGCGGCTAAACAAAAGTTAGAAAAGATGATTAGTCAGGTATGCTCAACACTAACGTTAACGGATATCACCACAGAAGCTTTTATCCGTTTCAATTATTCGCGCGATAAAATAAGTGAGATCATCGATCAGCAAAATGCATTAGTCTTTGATGTATTTGATTAATTTTCATTATATTTTTTAACCTGTTAGGTAATTGTTTAAAAAATGTAACTATATGTTTTTAAAAATAAAAAAATGAACGTTGTCATTAAAATGCCATAAATGAAATTTACACTCCCACGATAATTTTTCTATGCTGTTAAAAGAAGAATAAAATGAATTCTCGTGGAACGACCCAAAAACCAAATATAAAATTACAATATGAAAAGTTGGCTTTACTGGCAAAAGAGGCTTTTTCTATTGATATTTCCGCAGACAAAATGTTGCTTGATGAGCAATATCAAAGCCTTGTTCTAAATGAGTTAGGTGCGCTTGAGCATGACGAGATCAGTGCATTAATTGTTTCGATCAAGCAAGTGATAAGCAATAACGCACAACCCGCTAATACAAATAGTCAATCAAACGCCAAACCGACACTTTTTTCGCTTCCGCTTTACCTACTTTTAGCGGTAATAATGGTGGTGGGATTGATTGGTGGTTGGTTATTTTTACAACCCGCTGCAACACCATCTAGCTCGCCTAGCGAATCGGTGGTTCAGTCATCGGCTGTTAATACACCAATAATAAATGACCAAACAACTATACAAAATATAGCCTCCGCGCAACCAGCACCATCAACCGTTTTAACTTTACCGGTTAGTGCACCTAAGCTCGCTTTTAAAATTCATGGCTCAAACACGATTGGTGAAAAATTAGCACCAGCATTAATTGAAGGTTTTTTAAAAACCCAAGGTGTTGAAACCTTTTATTGGCAAACAACGGATGAGTCCGTTGAAAAAACCTTACAGTACATAAAAAATAACCAAGCTTATGCAGTTGAATTACATGCGCATGGTTCGAGTACGGCTTTTTCTGATTTATTAAGCGGTCGAGCCGATATCGGTATGGCATCTCGCCGGGTTAAGCGTGATGAGGTGCAGCGTTTATTGCCTTCACTGGGTGATTTAAGCAAGGTGGGTAATGAACATATTATTGGGTTAGATGGTTTAGCTATTATCGTTAATCAAAATAATACCCTTAAAAGCTTATCAACAGAAAACTTAGCCAAAGTGTTTGCTGGTGAAATCGCCAACTGGTCAGAATTAGGCGGCCCTGATTTACCGATTAAGGTTTTCGCACGTGATAAAAAATCTGGTACTTGGGACACATTCAAAAATTTAGTGCTTAAGAAATTTAAAAAGAACTTAGTTAAAGATGCGCAGCGCTTAGAATCAAGTTCAGACCTTTCTACGCTTGTTTCACAAGATGAATCGGCCATTGGCTTTATTGGCTTAAGTTACATTCGACATAATAAAGCGTTGTCAATTTCAGAAGGTGAAGGCACGACGTCTATTTTCCCCACTCGTTTCACCATTGGTACTGAAGATTATGCATTATCACGCCGTTTATATTTATATACCCCAACTCAAGCGAGTGACTTGATAAAAGATTTTGCCAGTTATGCTATCTCACGTGAAGGGCAAAGTTTAGTTGAAGATACGGGGTTGATATCACAAAATATTCGTATTGAAACCGTATATCCGTTAGATGGTGCACCGCGAAAATATAATGAATATACGCGTGAAGCTAAGCGTTTATCACTTAATTTTCATTTTAATTACGCTGATAAAGTCCTTGATAATAAAGGTAAACGTGATTTACAGCGCTTAATAGAATTTATGGAAGAAAACCCAGGGAGACGCTTAGTTTTAATGGGCTTTTCTGACAGTATTGGCAACAGTCAAAAGAATAAATTGTTGTCTCTTAAACGAGCTATGGCAGTAGAAAAGGAATTAATATCAAGAGGCGTGCATGTCATGTCGGTAGAAGGATTTGGAGAGTTATTGCCCATTGCAAATAACGAAACTGAAGTAGGGCGAGAACGCAATCGACGCGTTGAAGTTTGGTTAATGTAACTAATTAGCCATCACGGTTTATTGTGCGGTAAATCGTGTTTCGTCTTAATTTCAATAACATGAGGATGTAGCTTTAGCTGCATATATCTAATGTTTACATTATTTTCAAATCAAGCTAATTTAATGTCTGTTTTCCCGACCTATAGTGCAGTTGAGGCAATTCAGGTTAAAAAAAATATTAACTATGTACTGAATAACATCGGTATTCCTTCTGCTGACCTATTAGCGCAAATGCAACAAGAAGGGTTTAGTATTGATGAGTTTGATACTAAACAAAGTGCCGATTCAACGATTATGGCCACACAATCGGTATTGTTAGCCAATATTAAAGCGGTTTTTTTATCACCCGAAAAGCTTTTAGGTATGCTTAAGAGTTTTTCACTGGCTGAAAAAATCAGTATCAAAACCATCTTAACAGATTCTATTGCGCATTTACGTTTACCCTCTGAAGCGTTGCTTAATCAAATGGCGCAAGAAGGTTTAACCTTAAATGCAGATGATCCCGAGCCTGCAACAAAAACGGCTGCCAGCAAAAAAGTTTTAGCGGCTAAAAATAAACTTAATCAAGCGCTGTCGTCGACTATTGAGCATCCTCCCGTTGATGAACAAAAATTAAAAGTGACACAAGCTAGAAATAAGCTGGCGACTTTTTTAAAAAACGATACCGCTAATCAAAGTGATGATTTATTAATAGCGCGCAAGAAGCAACGTCTACATAGTGCTCTGCAAGCGTTAGATAATCCATTAGGTGATGCTATTGAAAGGCCTTCTTTAAAAGTCGTGGGCGACTAAGGCGTTCGGCTTAACACTTACAATATACCCAAGTGACTTGGGTATACGCCAGTTAAGCAGGTTGGGTGAATTATATCAATTCATATAAATAAGTGATCTCTCAGAGTGCGTCTGGCGGTTTTTGAACAAGGCGTCGGTGTACAGGAATGGTTGTTCCCTTTCAAATACCGATAACGCAGGTCAAAAGCCGCTGGGGCATTCCTTTCAGGCGAGTTTTAAATGCGCTTACTCTGTGTTGCTCGAACTAAAAAGAGCACCACTATTCTTTCATTTAAGCGCATTTCATATGTAGGTACTTAAGCTCACTTATTAATCAATCCCGTTATTTTCAACCAAGGATATAACACCGAATTGATATAGCCCATCTTTCAAATCTCGCTTGGGGTGGGCGCGTGGACATAGCTTTGATATTAGTTCTACGCATTACTGCACTGCGATCGCTACTGCGTGATGTTGACTCAGTTTATCAACTAACAGTGATAGCCATGTTGGTGCAGACCTCGCCACTTTTTGTGTCGATATCCATAAAGA
>NZ_QMED01000079.1 GCF_003286125.1 Algibacillus agarilyticus | reverse complement strand
GACTTAAAAATTCTTGATGGCACATTCGCTATACGCGGCCATGAAGTAACAGACGCAGAGTTTGTTAATATCACCACCACATTCACGCCAGGTGAATGGATTGATGTTGAGATGATGTGGGATGCAACCCAAGTCACTGTCGTTATTAATGGTGATTCATACGGCCCATTCACAACAGCTTCACTTAATGTAGCCTCTGATGTCGCTAATGCGCATGTAAGAACGGTTGTTATGAAGTTAGGTGATACCAGTGGTGTTGCAACAACTGATTTCTTAGTTGATAACTTAAAAGTTTATTCAGATACAGCTGGTCAAACGCTGGTTTATGAAGACGATTTTGAAAGCTATGATTTAACCCATGATTTAGCTGCCAATTATGATGGTGCAACGAGCGAAGCAACGGTTACTCAACCTTTCACTGCAACCGATACCGGTGGTGGAAGTGCGACTGTCAATACGTCTAAAGTTGCTTCTATCAAAGATACGAAGATTGATGATGCGGGTGAATTAAGATACAAGCGTGATTCTTCAGATGCGTTAGCGCAAGGTAAAATGAGCGTGTCAGTCTTAAAAGCGGCCGATGAAGCTAAAGCCGCTTATGTTTCGTTATTCAATGGTTCAACAAGCACCAGTAATGCGATTGTAGACTTAAAAATTCTTGATGGCACATTCGCTATACGCGGCCATGAAGTAACAGACGCAGAGTTTGTTAATATCACCACCACATTCACGCCAGGTGAATGGATTGATGTTGAGATGATGTGGGATGCAACCCAAGTCACTGTCGTTATTAATGGTGATTCATACGGCCCATTCACAACAGCTTCACTTAATGTAGCCTCTGATGTCGCTAATGCGCATGTAAGAACGGTTGTTATGAAGTTAGGTGATACCAGTGGTGTTGCAACAACTGATTTCTTAGTTGATAACTTAAAAGTTTATTCAGATACAGCTGGTCAAACGCTGGTTTATGAAGACGATTTTGAAAGCTATGATTTAACCCATGATTTAGCTGCCAATTATGATGGTGCAACGAGCGAAGCAAC
>NZ_QMED01000078.1 GCF_003286125.1 Algibacillus agarilyticus | reverse complement strand
AATAGTTCTATTTCTGCTATTCATTCTGGGATGCTCTAATTCAGAGGTAAAGAAAATTTATGGTACTTGTATGAGCATGGAGAAGCCCTTAAAAGCAGATGAACTTTACAATACATTTAATAATGGTGAATTATTGGAAAGTAATGAAAATGGAAACGAAATCCACTTTTTTTCACCACACCCTGATTACAATTTAATATACAGTTCATTTATAGTTGCAGAAGTTGATAGAAAAGGAATGGTTTTACATTTAAAGTGCTCGGAAGAACAGTACGCTTTTTGAAGTAGAGCACCTAACAAGCCATTACAGTAACGGGACTGCTAACAGCTTGCTCGGTTCCGCTTCGCTTCACAATTTTAGCAAGCTATTTTCAGCCCCTGAATGGGGCGTTAGCCGTATTCCTAAGGTTTAGTATATGAATCAGAATATAAATATTCGACCAGAATGTAATGATGATATAAATTCTATTGAAAGAGTCACAATCGAAGCTTTCAAAAATCATCCGCATAGCAAGCAAACAGAACATGAAATAGTCGCTAAGTTACGTAACGATAATGCTCTTTCTGTATCTTTAGTTGCAGAAGTTAATAACGTGATTATCGGACATATAGCTTTTTCTAAAGTTAAGATAAGCGGTGAATTCATCGAATGGTATGGTTTAGCACCAGTTTCTGTTGAACCTAAATATCAAAACCAAGGAGTAGGCTCACAATTAATACTTTCGGGTTTAAACGCTATCCGCGAGTTAAACGGTAAAGGTTGCGTACTTCTCGGAGAACCTGAGTACTATAATCGATTCGGTTTTACAGCACCTAGTGAGTTAGTATTTAAAGGAGTTCCGCCAGAGTATTTTCAATCATTACTTTTAAGTGGTGACATGCCAAACGGAAATGTTGAATACCATAAGGCTTTTGCATAAAAACGGCTAACAACACGCCCTGAGGTGGACAGCAAGCATTAAGTTTTACTTTCTACCGCATATTTTAAGAGCGGTGAACCCTTACTTTTCAAGGCTTCTAGATAGGTTGATTCATCATATGCTGTGCTGGTTTTCCAGCACCGAAACAATATCCTGATCCACTTAAATGCCAACGCTCTGATGATGGTATTATGTGGTTTTCCTTTCGCTGCTTGTTGTTGATAATAAGCTTTAGCCCAAAACGAATATCGCACCGATTGACCTGCCCATTCAACAAATGTTTGCCGCAAAAATGTTGTGCATGAGTATCGCCAATGTATCCACTCT
>NZ_QMED01000077.1 GCF_003286125.1 Algibacillus agarilyticus | reverse complement strand
ATAATTCTTCAACGTTGTGGTGATTTTATTTGTTAAATCTACACGGTCTTGCACGAGTTTACGACGATATTCAACCAGTTGGGCAAGCGACCTGACACTTTCGGTATCGGGTGTAATGACGCTCAATTTAGGCATATGCTGCTGTAATATTTCTAATTGGATAGCCGCGTCTGTTGGATCGTCTTTAGCCCCACTGAGTGTAAATGCCTTTCGGTATTTTGCTACGGTAGAGGGGTTTATAGTAAACAATACGATATGCTGAAATTTACTGAGCGCATAAATTAAAGGGCCTTTTTTTAATTCACAAGCGACAGCAACGGGTTGACCATTATATTTTTGTTTTAAAGTATTCGCCCAAGCATTAATAGCTTCTGGTTTTGAGGAAATAACGGTAAAAATGGGTTTGTCGCTTTTCTGTTCGAGTTCACAAACGTCGTGTTTACGATCTGCCCAATCGATAGCGATAAGGGCGGCAAAATCAGTAGGATTAAAAACTTTCATTTTTGACCTCCAAAGCGTAAAGTTAACCATGGAATATGGCAGTGGTATTGTTTCTCGCAGGTCTTATAGATAGTCGATATAGACGGCAATCCCTGAGTATGCGTATTGAAACAAGTGACTTCTGTTGCTCCGAAAGTCTTGTTATAAGCATCGAATGTTTTCGCTCAAATATTCGTAAGCAACAGAAGCATATTCCACCTATTAATAAGTTAGGTAAACTGATTAATTAATGGAACGGAGCAACTATAAGCCACTTAAGCGGGACTAAAAACAGTTGGCTTTTTTCGCTCCGCTCAATATTATAGCCAACAATTTTTAGCCCCTTAGTGGGGCGTTATATTCCGCCACGTTTCGGTGGTTAAAAACTTAAAATAAATTCAGATTTAGGCCTTTGCTAAACTTTGTTTTTAGATCGCTTGTAGGCAAATAGGCCTCAACATTTTCAGTTTTTAATCAACTTTGGCAAGTGCCATTTGCGTATTCAACTGCTCGTTATGTTGCTTTCTTTTCTAGGCTCAAGTGCGTGGCGGTTTATTTAACTTTTAACCGTTGTTTATGTTGCTAGTTTTGGCAGTAAACGGTAACGTATTCAAATTATTAAACAAAATATAACAACACGCCCTGAGGTGGACAGCAAGCATTAAGTTTTACTTTTTACCGCATATTTTAAGAGCGGTGAACCCTTACTTTTCAAGGCTTCTAGATAAGTTGATTCATCATATGCTGTGCTGGTTTTCCAGCACCGAAACAATATCCTGATCCACTTAAATGCCAACGCTCTGATGATGGTATTATGCGGTTTTCCTTTCGCTGCTTGCTGTTGATAATAAGCTTTAGCCCAAAACGAATATCGCACCGAT
>NZ_QMED01000076.1 GCF_003286125.1 Algibacillus agarilyticus | reverse complement strand
ATTTGTTGAATGGGCTGGTCAATCGGTGCGATATTCGTTTTGGGCTAAAGCTTATTATCAACAGCAAGCAGCGAAAGGAAAACCACATAATACCATCATCAGAGCGTTGGCATTTAAGTGGATCAGGATATTGTTTCGGTGCTGGAAAACCAGCACAGCATATGATGAATCAACCTATCTAGAAGCCTTGAAAAGTAAGGGTTCACCGCTCTTAAAATATGCGGTAGAAAGTAAACTTTAATGCTTGCGGTCCACCTCAGGGCGTGTTGTTATAGGTACTTGAACCAAGCACCTGATTTAAATTCTTTTGGAATATCTTGCTCTGTAGGCTCATCAAAACCTAACTTTTCTAAAGTATCAAACCACAAGTCACGCTTTGAATCTGGCAATTTTGTGCCACACCATGAACAATAATAAATGGTTTTTGAGCTACTACCACCATCATGAATGATAAGACCATATTCGTTAAATTTTTCGTTATATGTAACTAAAGTATCAGCGCACTCAAATTTATCTGCATGTTCAGTGCATTCAAACTTTAATGAATCTTCCATATCCTGACAACAGTGCTGAACCATGTGGTACCTATAACGCCTCGTTAAGAGGCAAATAATATGTTGGCTAAAATAAGCGACGCAGGAGCAAAAGCCAACTGTTATTTGTCCTGCTTTAACGACTTATAGTTGCTCCGTTCCATTAATTAATCAGTTTACCTAACTTATTAATAGGTGGAATATGCTTCTGTTGCTTACGAATATTTGAGCGAAAACATTCGATGCTTATAACAAGACTTTCGGAGCAACAGAAGTCACTTGTTTCAATACGCATACTCAGGGATTGCCGTCTATATCGACTATCTATAAGACCTGCGAGAAACAATACCACTGCCATATTCCATGGTTAACTTTACGCTTTGGAGGTCAAAAATGAAAGTTTTTAATCCTACTGATTTTGCCGCCCTTATCGCTATCGATTGGGCAGATCGTAAACACGACGTTTGTGAACTCGAACAGAAAAGCGACAAACCCATTTTTACCGTTATTTCCTCAAAACCAGAAGCTATTAATGCTTGGGCGAATACTTTAAAACAAAAATATAATGGTCAACCCGTTGCTGTCGCTTGTGAATTAAAAAAAGGCCCTTTAATTTATGCGCTCAGTAAATTTCAGCATATCGTATTGTTTACTATAAACCCCTCTACCGTAGCAAAATACCGAAAGGCATTTACACTCAGTGGGGCTAAAGACGATCCAACAGACGCGGCTATCCAATTAGAAATATTACAGCAGCATATGCCTAAATTGAGCGTCATTACACCCGATACCGAAAGTGTCAGGTCGCTTGCCCAACTGGTTGAATATCGTCGTAAACTCGTGCAAGACCGTGTAGATTTAACAAATAAAATCACCACAACGTTGAAGAATTAT
>NZ_QMED01000075.1 GCF_003286125.1 Algibacillus agarilyticus | reverse complement strand
TTGAACACCATCAAAATGAATAAATAACGCGATCAACTCACTCATTTATCAAACACGATGTAGCCAAAATCGGTTAAATTTATCTTTTCTTAGAGAGACTGTCCCAGACCCCTTCGTTTATGCATTTTCTGGATTTTGAACACCATCGGGATATGGTAATTGCGAATTTATAGCAAGTAATAAATCTTTAAAAGTATTAATGTCTTCAATTAACTCAGACTGGAAACCTATATCACGATCATTAAAATGGTGAATTGCATTTCCTCTAGATTGTACTCTCCGCAAATAACTTTCAAACGATGGCTCTCCTTTTTTAATATATAAAGAGATTAAGTTATCAAAACTAATTTTCTTAGGTTGTACTATTTTTTTATTTTTTTTCAAGGCTTCAGAATCTTTTAAATAATCCTCAATAAAAGCAGAAAAAAACAATTTGATTGCACTTTCAGACATACTCCTCAAAGTGGCATACCCTAATATAATTTTTGCATCTTTTACTTCTTCGAGAAAAACCTCTTCATATTCAGGTAGTGTTTTAGCAAAAGATAATTGCCTATCTAATCTTGCTTCTTTAATTAAGGCATAAGCTGACTCGGGAGCCCAGCCTCTGGAGTTTAACCAAAAATCATTTAATGCTTGAGTGATTCGGATGATTTTTTGAAAATCACAATTCATCTAGTTTTTCTCCAAACTCGAAGGTATACGAAAAGTAGCTAACGAGCTTGTAGAATAACTCGTTTTTATTGTTATTTTTAATTGCGTTAAACAGTATCTGAGTTTGTCAGTCGCTTCAATCTTATTTACCGTATTTTTTGAGGGTATTTATGCTGGTTAGCAATAGTCTTTCTAGGACATCCATTAATAAAATCCTTCAGCACCTTGATTTTTTAGCCATATCAACCAAACTAAACTGTATATAAAAACACCTGTGTTAATACTCATGACAAAAGCACGTAAAAGCCAAATATCACTCGATGACACCGCTTATTATCATTGCGTCTCTCGCTGTGTGCGACGCGCTTTTTTATGTGGGCAAGACAACATAACCGGTCAATGCTTTGAGCATNCATTGCGTCTCTCGCTGTGTGCGACGCGCTTTTTTATGTGGGCAAGACAACATAACCGGTCAATGCTTTGAGCATCGCCGCGAGTGGCTAGTGACGCGTATTAAACAACTCGCCACTATTTTTGCAATTGATATCGCCGCTTATGCCATCATGAATAATCATTATCATTTAGTGTTAAGAGTCGACCGTAAAAAAGCTCTAGCGTGGTCAGATGATGAGGTGTTAAAACAATGGCATTTACTGTGTAAACCCATGCCCGTTGTACAACGTTATTTAGATAACAACATCATCAGCGACAGTGATTTAATCATTGTAAAACAAGAGGCGGCTAAGTTTAGAGAACGGTTATACAACATTAGTTGGTTTATGCGTTACCTCAACGAATTCATCTCTCGCCAAGCTAACC
>NZ_QMED01000073.1 GCF_003286125.1 Algibacillus agarilyticus | reverse complement strand
ATAATTCTTCAACGTTGTGGTGATTTTATTTGTTAAATCTACACGGTCTTGCACGAGTTTACGACGATATTCAACCAGTTGGGCAAGCGACCTGACACTTTCGGTATCGGGTGTAATGACGCTCAATTTAGGCATATGCTGCTGTAATATTTCTAATTGGATAGCCGCGTCTGTTGGATCGTCTTTAGCCCCACTGAGTGTAAATGCCTTTCGGTATTTTGCTACGGTAGAGGGGTTTATAGTAAACAATACGATATGCTGAAATTTACTGAGCGCATAAATTAAAGGGCCTTTTTTTAATTCACAAGCGACAGCAACGGGTTGACCATTATATTTTTGTTTTAAAGTATTCGCCCAAGCATTAATAGCTTCTGGTTTTGAGGAAATAACGGTAAAAATGGGTTTGTCGCTTTTCTGTTCGAGTTCACAAACGTCGTGTTTACGATCTGCCCAATCGATAGCGATAAGGGCGGCAAAATCAGTAGGATTAAAAACTTTCATTTTTGACCTCCAAAGCGTAAAGTTAACCATGGAATATGGCAGTGGTATTGTTTCTCGCAGGTCTTATAGATAGTCGATATAGACGGCAATCCCTGAGTATGCGTATTGAAACAAGTGACTTCTGTTGCTCCGAAAGTCTTGTTATAAGCATCGAATGTTTTCGCTCAAATATTCGTAAGCAACAGAAGCATATTCCACCTATTAATAAGTTAGGTAAACTGATTAATTAATGGAACGGAGCAACTATAAGTCGTTAAAGCAGGACAAATAACAGTTGGCTTTTGCTCCTGCGTCGCTTATTTTAGCCAACATATTATTTGCCTCTTAACGAGGCGTTATGTGTTTTTTATGACTAGAGATGAATTCGAATTAATTATAAAAGGTTCTATCAAAGAAGCTATCGATAGGGTTTCATTACAGACGAAAGTTACCTTGCCATCTGATGATATTAAATTAGTTTCAGGAGATACTATTCTAGCGGAAAATATTGATCTAGCTGTTACCTTCATTAGTGAGAAGATGTATTTTTCGGAGAATGAAATTAAGCCTTGTGCGGATTTAATAGTTAAAAGCTTTACTGCTGATTACACGGTAATAAATTTGTTTATCGCTAATTACGAACCTAGACCTTATTGTCTAAATTGGTCAGGAGGAGTAGGTCCGTTTATAAAAGGTGTTTACCAAAGCCTGTTGGATGACTGTGCTAAAAACACATAACAACACGCCCTGAGGTGGACAGCAAGCATTAAGTTTTACTTTTTACCGCATATTTTAAGAGCGGTGAACCCTTACTTTTCAAGGCTTCTAGATAAGTTGATTCATCATATGCTGTGCTGGTTTTCCAGCACCGAAACAATATCCTGATCCACTTAAATGCCAACGCTCTGATGATGGTATTATGCGGTTTTCCTTTCGCTGCTTGCTGTTGATAATAAGCTTTAGCCCAAAACGAATATCGCACCGATTGACCTGCCCATTCAACAAATGTTTGCCGTAAAAATGTTGTGCATGAGTATCGCCAATGTATCCACTCT
>NZ_QMED01000072.1 GCF_003286125.1 Algibacillus agarilyticus | reverse complement strand
TGGCACACCGACGAATGATAATGTGGGTTCACATGCAGTTGTCTTAACCGTATCGGATGGTACGACATCGGTAGATGAAAGCTTCAGCGTTACTGTCACGAATACGAATGATGCGCCGACGATAACCTCATCGGGTATTACTTCGGCAACAGAAGACAGTGCTTATAGCTACACGTTAGTCGCGAGTGATGTAGATACGGGCGATACGTTAACGTATACCGCGACAACAAAACCGGATTGGTTGACACTAACGAATAACGTATTAAGCGGTACACCGACGAATGATAATGTGGGTTCACATGCAGTTGTCTTAACCNTCAGATGGCACGACGTCGGTGACAGAAAGCTTCAGCATTACCGTCACAAATACGAACGATGCGCCTGTTAATTCGACGATGGCGAATGTGACGATTGCGGAAGATACCACATATACCTTTACAGACCATACATTGAGTGTATCGGATGTTGATGGTGATACGCTAACGCTACAGCTAGCGGCAACAGCCGGTACATTATCGTTAAGTGGCACCACTGATTTATCAGGCTCGACGGCACCGGGAGCGACATTGAGCTTTAGTGGTTCTTCTGGCTCGATAAATACCGCGTTAAATAACATGACGTATACACCGGGTGCAGACCAAAATGGTACTTATACGATATCGCAAACGGTCAGTGATGCGAGTACATCCGATGTTGATAATTTTGTTATTACTGTAACGAATGTCAATGATGCGCCAGTCAATACATTAGTGAGTAATGTCACCACTAATGAAGATACAAATTACACGTTTACCGGCTCAGACGCTCTGAGTGTGAGTGATGCTGACAGTGCCGATACACTAACGGTTACGCTTGCTTCATCAGTGGGTAGTTTGACATTAAGCGGCACAACGTCACTTAGCTTTACAGCAGGTGATGGTAGTGACGATAGCAGTATGGTCTTTAGCGGTACTCAAAATGATATTAATACCGCGTTAGCTAATTTAGTTTATACCCCAGCAACAAACAGTTCAGCCACTGCCACGGTGACCTTAACAACCCATGATGGCACAACGAGTGATGTTGATAATGCTATTATTAATGTGACGGCGATTAATGATGCGCCAGTCAATACGGTTAGTCACGCGAGTACAGCAGAAGATACGAATGTGACGCTTTCGGCAAGTCATCTTAGTGTGAGTGATATTGAATCGACAAGCGTGACGGTTTCATTAACTTCATCTAATGGTGCGATGTCACTTAATGGTGTGACTGGCTTAAACTTAACCACGGGTGATGGCACAACTGATACCGTGCTTGTTTTTGATGGTTTGATAACGGATATCAATACGGCACTCGCGGGAATGACCTTTATTCCATCAAGCCAATTTAATGGTAATGGTTTAATTACCATTGTGACCAGCGATGGTAGTGAAAGCGATACAGACACCGTGACGATAAACGTGACGGCTGTTAATGATGCACCGACTATCTCGACAAGTGGCTTGACCTCGGTTAACGAAGACAGTGCTTATAACTATACAATTTCGGCTTCAGATATAGACAGCAGCAGCCTAACGTATAGCGCGACGACGAAACCGGATTGGTTGACA
>NZ_QMED01000070.1 GCF_003286125.1 Algibacillus agarilyticus | reverse complement strand
ATAATTCTTCAACGTTGTGGTGATTTTATTTGTTAAATCTACACGGTCTTGCACGAGTTTACGACGATATTCAACCAGTTGGGCAAGCGACCTGACACTTTCGGTATCGGGTGTAATGACGCTCAATTTAGGCATATGCTGCTGTAATATTTCTAATTGGATAGCCGCGTCTGTTGGATCGTCTTTAGCCCCACTGAGTGTAAATGCCTTTCGGTATTTTGCTACGGTAGAGGGGTTTATAGTAAACAATACGATATGCTGAAATTTACTGAGCGCATAAATTAAAGGGCCTTTTTTTAATTCACAAGCGACAGCAACGGGTTGACCATTATATTTTTGTTTTAAAGTATTCGCCCAAGCATTAATAGCTTCTGGTTTTGAGGAAATAACGGTAAAAATGGGTTTGTCGCTTTTCTGTTCGAGTTCACAAACGTCGTGTTTACGATCTGCCCAATCGATAGCGATAAGGGCGGCAAAATCAGTAGGATTAAAAACTTTCATTTTTGACCTCCAAAGCGTAAAGTTAACCATGGAATATGGCAGTGGTATTGTTTCTCGCAGGTCTTATAGATAGTCGATATAGACGGCAATCCCTGAGTATGCGTATTGAAACAAGTGACTTCTGTTGCTCCGAAAGTCTTGTTATAAGCATCGAATGTTTTCGCTCAAATATTCGTAAGCAACAGAAGCATATTCCACCTATTAATAAGTTAGGTAAACTGATTAATTAATGGAACGGAGCAACTATAAGTCATTTCAGCAGGACAAAAAACAGTTTGTTTTTGCTCGTGCCTCGCTTATTTTAACCAACTATTTTTTACCTGTTAATTAGGCGTTGAGGCTGTAGAATTATTCAAAATGATAATTTCTATGGCTTTTTGTATGCGCAGAGAGTCGCTTTAAATGTGTTTTTCGCTCAATATGTCCTAGATTTCACATAGAAGTGCAATTTAGGGCTTAATTTTAATGATTTTATGAGCTGTTTTTTCTAAAAGAGAAATTCTACAGGCTCGTTAGAGGTAATCATGAAAGTGTGGCTCACTCTGATTTTTTTTCTTTTCCATAGCATTGCCGTCTCTGCTGAAGCTCCCAAATATTTTGATGACTCTGCTAGCGGTATATTCCTTCATAACAGTGAATCTGCTAAAAGTACCCTTAATGATATTGCACCTAATTGTGGAAAATATGAACTTAATGGTTATTGTTTTTTAAATCCTAAACGAAATCAAAAAATCACTTTTACTTTTCATGAGGGAAGTACAAAATTTGATATTTCGGAGATCTTTATTGAAGAGTACAAAGTTGATAAAAAAGTTAATTACCCAATATTTCCGATTGAGCTAGAGGCCTTTATTACATCAAAAGGCATTCAACTGGGAATTTCACTGAAAGAGCTAAAGTTAAAATTGGGTGAAGCTCATACTAAAAACGTTGATGATTACAGTTACAGAGTTGAATTTAATCCATATATTTTAAATAATTATAATATACCCGTTTATTATGGCTTTTATACTTTTAAAGAAAATAAATTAATTAGTTTTAAATATGGATTCGAATATCCGTAAATTACCTCTAACAACACGCCCTGAGGTGGACAGCAAGCATTAAGTTTTACTTTCTACCGCATATTTTAAGAGCGGTGAACCCTTACTTTTCAAGGCTTCTAGATAGGTTGATTCATCATATGCGGTGCTGGTTTTCCAGCACCGCAATAATTATATCCTGATCCACTTAAATGCCAACGCTCTGATGATGGTATTATGTGGTTTTCCTTTCGCTGCTTGTTGTTGATAATAAGCTTTAGCCCAAAACGAATATCGCACCGATTGACCTGCCCATTCAACAAATGTTTGCCGCAAAAATGTTGTGCATGAGTATCGCCAATGTATCCACTCT
>NZ_QMED01000007.1 GCF_003286125.1 Algibacillus agarilyticus | reverse complement strand
GTTTAACCTGACACGTAATAGGGAGCTAAAGAAGAGTAGCGTAACTTAAGCCCAGTCAACACCGACAGGTAAAGTATAACTACTATACTCTAGGTGAATCACTCTGCGTTGTGTTGGGGTAATGGCTTTACGCGATGAGTGTAACAAATGTGGTCGCATCACTAAAATGTCGCCTCGCTTTACCTGACACGTAAAAATGTTATCTTGAGAAATAATATTATTGATTTCAGATTGGCGCATAAGCCCTTGAGCATGACTTTTGGGGATCACATTTAAACAACCATTAAACGTGTTTGAATCATCTAAATGAATTCGCAGGGTGATCATATCGTCAAGTACAGCTAAAGGCGCTTGAACATGATTAACGCCTTCTTTAAGACTCCAAGGTCCCCATTCTGGTAAATCAAAACGTTTTGAAACCGCAACCGTTTTGTCTTGGTGCCAACTAACTAACCAATTACTGCTAGGGGTTTTGTTAAAAAAGATAGCGCGTACTAACTGAGGTTTACCCGATAAATATCGTTTTGCTAATGTTATTACATCACTAGATTGCGACATTTTTAATACTAAAGGGGATTTCTTCTCTAAATTACGGATCCCTCCTCGTTTATTTTTGGATGATAGCGTTTTCTCTAAATTCATCATTTCAAGCTGCAAAGCAGTCATTGCTTCAACATCGATAAACTGAGGCACAACCTCAACACCATCATGGTCTACATTCAAGTTTGCCAGGCTCAATTTAAGCACCTTTCATCAATAAGGAAATTCTGTAAAGTTACGTAATGTTGCTGCATACAAATCCATAAATAAGCTAATTTAGTTCTACATTTATTAGATATGAATAAGCAATTAGATTTTTTAAAATTAAATTGCAACCTTTTTGCAACCAACGTCGTCTTGTATAAAAACAAGTTATTAAAACGGTCAAACGGATAAATGAATTTATGAATCAAGTTTTATCATTTTTTATAAAATCCGGCAATAAGCATGCCTTTGAAGCAACACTAGCCCCCCATATGGATGCGCTATTTAAAGTTGCCTATCAATATACAGGGCAAAAATCAGATGCAGAAGATCTGATCCAAGATTTACTGATTGATTTGTATGCAGACCAAGCCAAGCTAAACCAAGTTAAAACATTGAAGCCTTGGCTCATGCGCTGCTTATATAACAAATTTATTGACCAATGCAGACGTGATAAAAAACAAAAAATGAATGACAGCTTAGAACAAAGCAATATTGAAAACTTAACTGCTCGACAGCACCATCACGACGAAAGCGTAATGCATCAACAAGTGTTAATTGGTTTGCAAACGTTATCTCATAACCAAAGAGCAATTGTCAGCTTGCATGATATTGAAGGTTATAGCCTAGTTGAACTCAGTCAGATTATGGACAAACCCGTCGGTACACTCAAGTCAGATTTGCATAGAGCACGTACTAAATTAAAAAATTATTTAAAACTGCAACCTTCTGACGTTGCGATACGTCAATGTCAGTAGAGGTAAAAATAATGAACTGTGAATTTATAGAGCAAAACATAAATGAATTGTGTGACCAAACCGCAATTGGCCAAGAAATATCTGCCGAGCAGCAAAAACAAGCACTCGAGCATATTGAAACTTGCCAACATTGTAAAATTGCGATGGCTGAACATCAAGAATACCTGTTAACAATGCGACAGTTTACAGCCCCAAACCTAGAAGCAGGCGTCTCGGCTAAATTATTACGTAATGCCAAGTCACAACCTGCACCTCAGCATCATAACTTTGGGTTTATGAAAGGGTTTATAGCCGCTTCTGTATTTTTTGTGGCGTTGTTTTCGGCTTGGCAATTTAATCATTCAGATACAGCTGCAATACCACAGCTAGTGAGCAGTGAAGGGTTTTCGACTGAAGTAACATTGGTTATTTATGTGCCTGAAGACATGCCAAATGCTGATTTAAAAATAACGTTACCTGACAATGTACAGCTTGCTGGTTTAAACGATTTAGACAGTTTCAGCTGGCCGGTTGATTTAAAACAAGGTGCAAATACGCTTTCTCTCCCTATCGAGGTAGCCGCCGGTATGGATTTAAATAAAGCTTTAAGCTTTATGGCTAATATTAATTATAAAAATAAACAAAAGGATTTTGAATTAAAAGTGAACTTGATTACGCCTCAAGTCCAAACGCAAAGCTCAGTAAACTCAGCGACTTTGCACTCAACTACAGTTTAAATTATTGGAATAAAAATCATGAATACAAAAATGTTAAAAATTAGCTTAGCGTCAACATTACTTGCTGCCAGTTTAAATATTCAAGCTGAAACAGTCGATTTAGATGATGTAACAATGGAAGTATCGACTCAAGAAGTTAAGCGTGGTAATAGATTAGGCTTACCAATTCGCAGTACAGTTCTTGACTATATGCTTGAAAAAGGCGATATCACGCAAGACGAAATTGATGCTCAAAAAGAATCACGTGAAACGCAAAAGGCAGAACTTAAGCTTTTAAAGGACTCGGGCGACCAAGATGCTTTTGAAGCTAAAAAACTCGAATTACGCGAAAAACGTAAAGAAGATCGTGAAAGCTTAAAAACTTACGTTGAAAACAACGAAGAATTAAAAACAACGATCACTGAATTGAAAACGGAAGCAAAAGAAAAAAGAGACGCGATTAAAGAAAAAAGACGCGAACTAAAAGAGAAAAGACGTGAACAAAGTGAAGCAGCTGACGAATAGTCTGCAGTTTTACGGTTAGATCCTGAACGGCTACATATATCTAAAACGGCTTAAGCAAGTTATTAATAACAGATATAAATACATTTTAATGTAGTGAACCAGTTGAGGTGTTAGCGTGGGTAGGCTGTTTTTAGTTTATCCACGCTTTTTTGACGCCAATACACTTCTCAAATGTCGATCAAACCCCATTCAATTTTAGAAATTTTTCTTAAAAAGTGAGCTTTCTTTTATGAAAATAACCACCTTGAACAATTTTGTATGCGCCAGTATATTCGCCGTTAGCCTGGGTACAACACTCAATGTGCATGCAAAAGATACATCAGCAGATAACGCTGAATATCAACAATTACTCACCCAAGGTCACTCTTTATTTAAAGCAAAAGATTACTCCAAAGCCCTGAGCTTTTATCTTGCATCACAAGATCTAGAGCCACTTGATAGTACCCTGTACAACATCGGCATATGTCACTTTAAGTTAAAAAAATGGCCACAAGCTTTATCGTATTTCAAACAAATAACCATTGATGAACAAAGTGCGACCGTCGTTACTTACAATATTGCCGTCACCTACAAAAAATTAAAAAAGTTTAGTCAAGCACAACAAACGTTTGAGCATATTATTCTTTGGGCTGAAGATGACAAACTAATCAATTTAGCGAGCCAACAAATCAAAGCCTTAAAAGAACAAGGCAACTATCAAGTATCAACTCATAGCACACTCGCTCAATCTAATAAGTTAGATTGGCAAGCATTAGTTAATGTAAGCTATGGTAACGACAACAATGTATTAGAACCGGACGAAGATTCAGCCTCTAACACATCAGATCAATTTATAGAAACATTGGCCACCGCCAGTATTATGCAAAAAAATAACTGGTCGCTCGATTTACTCTATTATGGCAACCAATATTCTCAAGCAAGCGATTATGATATTAGTTTGATCAGCTTGTCGGGCCGTAAATATTTTCCGTTAGCTAACAAAGACAAACTGTATTTAGAATTAAGTGCCGATAAAATCAATTTAGCCGGACAACCTTATATTAGTAACCAAAAACTCAGTGTTGGATACAAAACTAAGTTGAATAGCTCAAACACCGTTAAGCTGAGTGGTTACCTAAAAAGAGTCAGCGATGACGATTCAGCATACCATTATATCGCAGGTACCAGCTCTCGTTTAGCGGCTAAATGGTGGTATGGCACAGGCAACGCGCAATGGACTTTCGGTGCTAAGTTCACGGCAGACAGACGCAACGACCGCTTAACCGAAACAAGCTTTACGAGTTACTCGACCAACCGACTCTTAATATCAACGGGTAGAGCTTGGCAGTGGGGAGACTTCCATCTAGGGGTTAATGCAAATTACCGTATGAGTGAGTACATTGACACGAATTCAGCGACGTTCACGATTGTTGATGTCACTGATACAGGAATAGAAGAAAGCACCGAATATACAACATCTGCGACTCGCAGCGACAAACGATTTTATGTATCGGTAGATGGTGAATATGAAATCACCCCGAACTGGTCAATTACCGGTGAAATAAACAGAACAGACAATAGCTCAAATATAGACAGTTACGAGTATGACCAGCAAAATATGATGTTAGGTGTGAGCTACCAGTTTTAGGACGATTTAATTATTTATAACGCCCTAAGTAATAAACAAGACTTGAGCCGCTTTTCACTTAATTGATAACAAAGATTGAATAGCGGTGCTAACTTAAAGCAAGGTAACTATTGCCAAGCATTAGAATTATCACCACACTCTTTTTCTAATGCTCGCTTTTTGGCGGTCATCATCGCAATGTAATCCGCTTTTTCTTTACCAAACATACTTTCTTCGGCATAAGCAATTAAAAAGCCGTAACTATTCCCTCGGCTCCAACACTCGTCTTTTGATTTTTGCGATTGATTTGATTTTTTGCTAATTTTCTTTTTATGAGCAGAACCACTTATTTCAGTTTGAACCACAACTTCCGGTTTACTGATATTAGGCTCACGTACCGTGATTGCTTCAGTATTATGAACTTCGGTTGGCGCTTGTTGTGAAAAGTGTACAACACCATTTTCATCAACCCATTTATAAATTTCGGCATGAGCGAGGAAAGATAAAAACAAAACAACTGAAAGTAGATAAGGTCGGTGCAAGGTCATATTTTTCATCCTTAAAAAACAGAGAAGCTGAGATCAACTGAAAGCGGATTGATCCCTTTTCTAACTCAATTAAATTTAGCTTCTCAATATAGCATTAACCGTAACAGGCTTTTTTAGCCGCGGCTATTTTATAGTTAAGCATCGCTATATAAGCTCTTTTCTCGGCACCTGAATAATTATTTTCAGCATCAGAAAACATCGCATAATAACGTTTTAATCCTTGTTTACATTCAGCTTGAGTAGGTTTTTCTTCTTGGTTTTGTTGCTTATTGTTTTTAGCAAAATTAGATGAACGTGAAACAGTAGGAACAACATTTACCGGCTGACTAATATTACTCTCACGCACTTTTATTTCTTCAGCATTTTGGCGTTGAGACGGTTTTTGTTGTGAAAAATGCACCACACCGTTGTCGTCAACCCATTTATAAATTTCGGCATGGCAAGTAAACGATAAACACAAAAAAGTAGAAAGTAGATAAGCACGGGGCAAGGTCATATTTTTCATCCTTAAAAAACAGAGAAGCTAAGATCAAGTTAAAGCGTATTGTTCCCTTTTCTAACTCAATTAAATTTAGCTTCTCAATATAACAATTTCAACTGCAGTTAAAGATTTTCGATGGTGTAGCCTTTCTTTTTCAGTAATGTTAATACACCATCATCGCCTACTAAATGCAAAGCCCCAACTAATACCAACTCAGTTTCAGGTGTTTTAAGCATTTTTTCTAACAACGGTAACCAGTTATTGTTACGTTTAACAATTAAATCGTTGTACATTTTAGGAAAGTCTTTAACCCAAGGATCTAAAGCGACTTTAGCCAATGCTTTATTATCGCCCACTCGCCAAGCCGTTTTTAATTTACCCATCATTTCAGGCATTTCTTTAGCATCTTTAAGTGAAAGCTCAATCATTTCATTTTCTTGGCCTTGACCCAAGTTAGCTAAAAAATCGATTTGCTCCGCTGGCGTTTCAAGTGTTAATACGCTTTTAGCGTCGCCCTGACCTTTCATAAAATAATATTCATCAACGCCTGTTCCCGCCATACCTAAACGCTGTAATTCAATCATAGTTAAAGTAATTGACATCATGCTTGGCTTGAATTGCAGCATGTTAGCAATGGGAACATCACGGCTACTTAAATGAGCTTCTAATGCTTGATACGTTTTAGCATTTAAGGCTGATTTTAACGTTTGGCCATCATTAAACATCATTTTAGCCATCAATTGTTGCGAGAACTCAGGCGTTTGTGCGGCGAGTAAATCGGTTTCAAATGCTAATGTTTTGGCTTGTTTATACGCTTTATCAAATGCATCAGGTAACGGATAATCAGATTGACTTAATACATGAACTGTCCCCCCTAAAAATAGAGTTTGATCTCCTTTTGACACTTTCCATACAGGCGACGCAGCAAAACTACTTGCACTCGCAACGAGTAAACAAAGCGCTGATATTTTTCCGATTTTTTTAATCATTTTTATTATTCCTTTAGAGGGCTTTATAGCCGTTTATTTTTTGGTTAAAAACATTGAATCACCATAACTAAAGAAACGATATTGATGAGCGATCGCTTCATTGTAGGCTTTTAAAATATTCGTTTTACCCGCAAATGCCGAAACCAACATGATCAATGTTGATTCAGGTAAATGGAAGTTAGTGAACATGGCATCAATCACTTTAAATTCGTAACCTGGGTAAATAAAGATTTGAGTGTCTTGCTGAAAGGTATCAATCAAAGCATCAGCATTTGATGATTGTGCAGCTTGTGCTGCGCTTTCTAGACTACGCACCGATGTTGTACCCACGGCAATAACGCGACCACCCTGAGCTTTAGTTTGCTTAATAGCATCAACAACATCTTGCGACACGATGGCAAATTCAGAATGCATATTATGCTCGGTGATATCATCAACTCTGACCGATTGAAACGTACCCGCACCAACATGCAAGGTTACAAAAGCCGTTTTAACACCTTTGTCATTCAATTTTTTTAGCAGGGTTTCATCAAAGTGCAAACCCGCTGTCGGGGCTGCCACCGCGCCTTTTTCTGTGCCATAAACCGTTTGATAACGCTCTTTATCACTGCCTTCATCAGGTCTATCGATATAAGGCGGTAAAGGCATATGACCATAACGTTCAAGCAAATCAAAAATCGGTTCATCATTTGTGACTTTTAAGCGAAACAAATCCCCTTGGCGATCAACCATTTCAGCGTTTATCGCGTTTTCAAGAATAACTTCATTACCCGGCTTTAATGCTTTGTTTGCTCTAACATGTGCCAATATATGTTGATCATCTAACACTCGTTCAATCAAGACTTCAATTTTGCCGCCCGTTACTTTTTGCCCTAACAAACGCGCAGGGATGACTTTGGTGTTATTGAAAACCAACAAATCATTTTCATTAACCAAATCGAGCATATCAGTAAACTGTTTATGGTTAATTTGACCAGACGTTCCATCGAGCGTCAGTAATTTAGAATCGGTGCGATTTGGGGTTGGATATCGGGCTATTAAGTCGTCAGGCAAGTCAAAATGAAAATCAGATACGCGCATTGTTAAAAGAAACCTATGTTTCACTGTATAAATATGCGCATAGTCTAGAGCGACAACCAACAATTATCAAGCTGATGCAACGACAACGTTAACAGTTCGTTAATTTAATACACTTAAACAACATTCTGTAATTAAATTACAACTAAACTTGTAAATATGGTGTTAATAAAGGGTTAAATACGTGATTTATGGTATTTTATTAGCTCTAAACTCATATTTATGTTGCTTAATTACAAAATAGAGATATAATGCTTGCACGATTTGGTTATCCAAGTCCCCTTTGAAATTGTTGTTTTTGAGTACCTTATTTAGTGCTTGAGTGTCTATAAGACATTTGTTGCCCAGTTTTTATAAACTGGGCTTTTTTTTGCCTAAAATTTGATATTTTGAATATTTCAACCGGGGAAAGGTTAAGAGACTGGATTGACTCATTCAAAAAAGCGCACAAGATCTATCTTCTTTTCCAATAAAACAAGTGCAGCCGTACAGAGCTTCACATTGAGTCTGACACCAAATCAGTCGCTGTGATGTACCTTTGAATTAAATGAATATCTAAACGTATGATCAGGAAGTCGCTTTAAGTCTAATCTCTTGCTCAAGTTGCTGAAGTTGTGTTTGCGCTTGATCAAACTCTAAATCAGCAGCATATTGATATAAAGTTCGTGCTAACGACTCAAACTCAGTTCCGGTGCAGGCGATATGCAACTGCTCGGCAGCATCTTCTGCCATCGCATCAAAATGCATAAGTAAAGGCGATAGTTTATTTATAAGCTCTGAAATCGCCTTTATATCCACCTCTTTCTCAACCCTATTTACCGCTTGATGCAGGTTTATACGTGCTTGCAGCGCTTCAACAATACCTTCAGTTTGCTTAATTAACGCTGGACTCAAAATCGCAATGTCATCATCGTTCTTAACCGCAATTTCAAGCTGGGCCGACAATTTAGCGAGCTCATAAGCACCGACATAGCTCGCACTTGATTTAAGCGAATGAGCCAGTCTAAATAAAGCGTCTTTATCTGCCAGGTAGTCTATTTCATTAACCCGCTGCGCGATATCTTGATAGGAACTGGCAAAATTACGCACAAGCCCTTCATATAATTTTTCTTTGCCTCCCATTGTCTTCAATGCTTTATTAACATCGATGCCTCTAATATCAGCTAAAGAGCTGACTAAACTTTGCTCTGCTGTGATATCAAGCACAGAGTTTTCTATTTCAGCAAATTCTGTCACGTTTAAATGCTCACGCAACACGTTATAGAGCATCTCAGGTTCGATAGGTTTGGCAAGATGGGCATTCATGCCGGCATTAATGCTTTTTTCTATATCACTTTCCATTGCGTGTGCCGTCATTGCAATAATAGGCGTTTGGATATGAAAGGCATTTCTGACGACACGAGTCGCGGTTAGACCGTCCATTTCAGGCATTTGAATATCCATAAACACCAAGTCATAACTTTTTACTTGCAACATTTTTACCGCGATTTCACCGTTATCGGCCACATCGACTTTCGCGTGGGTATCTTGTAAAAAACCAAGCGCGACTTGTTGATTCAATTTGTTATCTTCAACTAATAGTATTTGGCAATGACTTAAATTAGGTATGCTGTCTAATTTTTTATGAACAGGTTCATTTATTTGTGCGCCGTTAACCATCGTTAACAAGCAGTCGATTAACTGCGTTTTTTCAATAGGTTTTTCAATAAAATATGAAATATCCACATCATGCGCTTGGCGTTTAGCTTCATCTTTATCATAAGCCGACACCATTAATATTTTAGGCATCGCCGATTGTAATTCAGCACTAATTAACCGAGACGCTTCAATGCCATCGAGGTCCGGCATACGCCAATCCATAATAACCAAATCATAAGGTGCGCCTTTTTGCTTAGCGTCGCGCAATACGGCAATCGCCTCTTGGCCACTTTGTGCACTTTGTGCCTGCACACCTACCGAATGAAGAGCATCTAACAAAACACGACGCGATAGCTCGATATCATCAACCACCAAGATATTCAATGAGGCAAGCTCAGACAATGCAGCGGGTTCAGGAATAGGCGTTTTAATGGCAGACTCAACCATAATACTAAAACTAAACGTAGAGCCTTTACCATATTGGCTCGTTACGGCTATTTCACCACCCATTAATTCAGTTAATTGCTTACAGATAGTTAAACCTAACCCCGTGCCACCATATTTACGGGTAATCGATTCATCAGCTTGACTGAAAGATTGAAATAAACGCGCTTGTTGCTCACGTGTCATACCAATACCTGAATCTTTAATACTAAATTGCAGTTTTAACCCTTCAGAAACATTCAGTTTTTTAACTTCTATCGCAATGGTACCTTCGTCGGTAAATTTAACTGCGTTACTGGTTAAGTTGGTAATTATTTGTTGTAAACGCAACGGATCACCTAATACCACACTGGGTAAACCCGGCTCAATGTAGGTGATCAGTTCAATGCCTTTTTCTGATGATTTAACAATGCAACCCGCCACAGCGCGCTGTATGACTTTGTCGATATCAAAAGGCACTTGCTCTATGGTCATCTTGCCTGCTTCAATTTTAGAGAAATCTAAAATATCGTTAATGAGCATCAGCAATGACTGAGACGAATCTAAAATTTTATCAACGTAATCACGTTGCTCAATATTCAAATTAGTGCGTTGCGTTAAACGACTAAATCCGATAACTGCATTCATCGGTGTTCTAATTTCGTGACTCATTTTAGCTAAAAAATTAGATTTAGCTTCAGTCGCATCTTCTGCCGCTTTTTTAGCCTGTACTAATTCGGCAGTACGTCGCTCTACCCGTTTTTCCATCGTGTCGTATAATAAGGCATTAGACAATGACACCGAAGCTTGTGCTGCAATCGTTTCAAGCATCGCGATGTGCTCATCACTAAACGCATCTTCGATTAACTGGTTTTCTAAATAAACAATGGCAACCATTTTTCCTTGGTTGATCACCGGCAAGCAGGTGATAGACAACGGCTGATTGTATATAAAATACGGGTCTTGACAAAATTCAGCGGCTTGCGCGGGTCGGTTGTAAGAGCAGAGTTGGTGTGACACATGTACCATGCGGATCACACTATGGGGTAACAATGCCTCGGCATCATCTTCTTCTAGTGGCAATGCATCTAGCGTATTAATTTGTTCAATGTTACCCAATGCATGTAAGTATAAACTTTCATCTTCAACCGTTACTAAGCCCCCTCTGTCGGCACCTGCATTTTGTAATAACAACCCCATTAGCTTAATTAATAAATTTTCGAGTTGGATCTCACTCGATATAATATGATTGACTTTAAGCACCGTTGAAAGATCAATCAGGTGATCAGATTGTTGAATTTCGGTACGGGTAGAAAAGCGAATATTGGGCCAATTTTCAACGATATGCTCAGTTTTAGCAATCGCCCCCCAGCGGTGATAGAGATAATAAGCTTCTTGTATAAAATAAACCGCGGCTTGGGTTTGATTAATCGATTGCAAAAAATAAGCATAACGTTCGTTAGCTAACGCTTCGCAAGCCAAATAATCATCTTGCTTAGCGCGTTCAATAGCTTGAGCATAATTAGCCATTGCGCTTTCATTTTCACCTTGCACAACTGCAAGTTCAGCTTTAAGCAACAATGCTTTATGAGAGAAATTTTCTGGGCAGTCGTTTTCCCAAAGTGTAAACTTACTTAATAAATCATTCGCTAAGTTTACATAATGCAGCGATTCATCGGGTTGCCTTATCGCAAAACGCAAATACGTTAATGCACCATAAAAATTAGCTTCTATCGTCAATGAACTATCAGGCATAAATGCATCAACCAGCGGCAAGTTAGCGGCAAATTTAACTTGCGCCGCTTCATCATCAAACAAATAGGCGTTGCGGATCATTGCGTGGGTGTGCAATGCCAGTTCCATCGATGGTGTCGCGTAATCTTGATTTAATATATCACCAACTGAAACCTCAGCATCATCACAATTCATGGCCGAGTACGTTTTGCCCATCAAGGCTAATACGGGCTGCAAAGAAGAAACATAGACGTATTGTGCAGCCATAGGTTGATGAGAGAGTGTGATGAACTCTAAACCCCGACGAATTTGTGTTTCCACTTCATTTAAATTGCAGCCTTTTATGATTTTTGCAATGGCTAACGTGATCACTGAATAACCGGCGTAGACTAAATTGATCCCTTCTGCCCCCCAATCAATGTTACGTTGTAAATGCCCAAATGAATTTTCAATGGGCTCACACCAGACTTGATACCCAGTTGAAAAAACTTGATAAACACCACAAACGTGGTAGCGATTACCACGCGCATTAGCAAATTTAGTGGCCAAGAGTCCTGTTTGATAACAGTCACGATATGGCCTCAACATCCGAGCTCGACAAACCATATAAGAACGAAAGGCAATGGCCGTTAAATCACATTGGCCATGTGTTAACGAGAGTTGGACCATGTTATTGGCAACAAAACAATAACGATATTGCTGACCGGTTAAATACAAAGGCGTGATTAATGCATCATACAGTTTAATTTGTTGTGCGATCGCTTCATCCGCTATTTCAGGTAACGCTAATAAGGCTGCTTCATCATACTGAGCAAGCAAATTTTCAGTTTGCTCAAATAACGAGATGACTTGTTCTTTAGCTTCTTCTTCATTTTGAGGCAGTTTAATATCAAATAACGTTAATGCAGAAAGTGCAATATCGATCGCTTCCATAAACCGCATTTGAATTTGATATTGTTCAACTTGTGTTTGAATAAGAGCCGCTTTGGCCATTAGATTGGGCGCTTGCGGAATAGCAAGTTCATAGACTTTATCAGCTTCATCATAATCGCCTGATAAATATGAACACTCAGCCAATTCTCGATAAAGCATTAACGTATTTTTAGGGATCGAAATCCATGAATGAGCAGAAAGTAATGTTTTTCCCGTTTTAAGCAACCGACATGCCATCGCATATGCTGAAGATAACTTCGCTTTTAATGCCCCTCGCACATATAACGCAATTAATTTTTGCTTTTCTTTTTCATCGGTGATTAAACTTAGCGATTTACTAAATTGCTCTAAAACGATAAATAATAAACGATCAAGAACAATATCATTTTCGCAATAAGTTAATAACTGTCGCCCCATGTTTAACTGTAATTGAGCTCGGTCGTTATCATGAGTTAGGGTGTAAGAAGCTTGTTGTACCCTATCGTGTAAAAAACGATATTTGGCATGTTGTATAACATCAGGTGATTGATTGTATTTATAATCTTCATCAATCGGGACAATCAAACCGACTTGCAATGCAGGCCATAAATCGTTAGCTAAACGATGCGCCTTTTGATCGGTTATCGTGATCAATAACGCCATATCAAAACGGTTGCCCAAATGAGCCGCTACAGATAATAAATGCTGTGTGCTCGCGGGTAACTTTTGTAATTTACTCACCATTAAATCAACAACGTTATCGGTCGTATTACAGATGCGTATCTTGTTTAATTCCCACTGCCACAAACCATAATGGCGATTAAAATGAATAAGCTTATCTTCATGTAAAGTATGTAAAAACTGATTTAAAAAGAAAGGATTGCCACCTGTTTTTTCGATGCATAATTTCGCTAATTGCGTGTTACTGCCTGCATCCGTTTTAAACGCATCATGTATGAGTTGCTTAATATTTTGTAAGGACAAATGGGACAATATCAGCCTTTCAAATTGTGCTGCTTGCTGTTCCACTGAATTCAACATTGAAATGAGTGGATGCATGCTCCCCACTTCATTATCACGATACGCGCCCACAATGAGTAGATTAGATTCACTTTCATTTACGAGCTGATGCTCTAATAATTTTAATGTGGGCAAATCAGCCCACTGCAAATCATCCACAAAAATAACTAAGCATGCATCTCCGGAAGAAAGCACGTTAATAAATTTAGCGAAGGTTAATAAAAATCGATTTTCGCTTTCTGCCGGCGGTAAAGGTGTTAATTCTTTAGGCTCACCGATTAACTCTTTTAACGTTGGGATTATCTGTGTGATCACGCCGGCATTATCACCCAGCGTTTTAATCAACGTGGTTTTCCAATAGGCTTTTTTAGCAGGTGATTCAGATAAAAACAGTCGCATAAGTGGATCGAATGCTTGCACAAGTGCGGTATAAGGTTGATTACGGTTATATTGGTCGCACTTACCTTTAACAAATAAACCTCTTCTGGCTAATACCGGTTTATGTAATTCATTAACCAATGCCGTTTTACCAATACCCGAATAGCCAGCAACTGCCAATAATTGGGCTTTACCACGACTCGCACGATCAAAAGCGGCGAGTAAACAATCGAGAGCAGCTTCACGTCCATATAGCTTTTGTGGCAAACAAAATTGCTCTGGCAAATCTTGCTGTGCAATAGCAAAATCATTAACACTGCCTTGTTGCACCAATTGCAAATTACAACTTTTAAGATCTTCTAAAATACCATAGCTACTTTGGTAACGTTCATCAGGGCTTTTTGCTAACAGTTTTTGTACAATGTTAGATAATACCAGTGGAATATTCGGATCAAGGATGGCAAGTGCATTAGGTGTAGTCGCGATATGTGCATGGATCAATGCCATGGCTTCTGAAACTAAAAAGGGTTTTTGACCTAAAAATAAATAATATAAAACGGCACCTAAACTATAAAAATCAGCACGGTAATCGACATTTAAACGAGTACGCCCGGTCAGCTCTGGTGACATATAAGCAAGCGAATTCCAAAGTGATATATTGTTATCTGATGGATATTCCGTTTTTAATTGTGTCGATAATTCAAACTCTGATAACTGAACTTTGTGATCGGTTAAATTAACCCATATATTGTCTGGCGTTAAGTTACGGTGAACAACATCTCGGCTGTGCAAATCGCTCACAGCCGTGACTAAATTACAAGCAATGCTTATTTTATCAATTAATGTTAACTGATTTTTATTAATTAAATCTTGCAGCGTTGTTGCCGAATGCGGTTGATATACAACAGCTAAAATAGTGTTTGTGGCAATAAGATCGACCATACGAACCGCGTATGTCGTCGACAAGAGTTGAATTATTTCAAGTTCATGTTTCCAACGCGCCGTCATTTCTAGGCTAGGATGCTCATGGTTTATGTACTTGATAATAACAGGTTTTCCATTTTCTCGTCGCGCATTGGCTAACGACACATTTCCATTTACATGACGAATATCCGTCACCGAATAAGAACCTATTTTCATAATTTACAACCTTGGTTTGCCTTAACTTAACGTAAAAAAACTGAAAAAAGACGTTATAGTATATAACTCGATCATTCTTTGGTTTTAATTATTAACGAATTTACAAATAACACTAATTTTTATGCCTTATTTTTACCCTATTGTTAACTAATTTATTATTAAAAATAAAGCGTTACCTTGTTTTTTAGTCCGAACAAGGCTAAAAATTGATATTACTGTTTTATAAAACATAAAAAGCCAGTGGTTTTCTTATTTCAAAAAAGATTAATAACAACTTAACAAGATAATATCGCTAACATTAAATTTAATAAGTCATTAATTGATAACAATAAAAAAGGATAAATTCATGAGTACAATCCCGACGCTTCCGCAACATGATACACCTGAACAACAAGCATCACGCCAATTCGATATATCATTAAACCGAACCAACTATAATTACATGACCTCTTATATCGACGATGTGCCACTATCAGCTGATTTACCTAAAGAACAAGAATTTACTATTGACTACTACGCCAAAGTTTTACCCGTTGCACAACGAATTGCCAAAAACTTTATAGCCGTAGTGAAGGAAATCATCGCCAAAGAAATTGCCGATGATTTATCAATAAATGTACTCAATGAATTAAAAGAAGCCGCTGAAGAATTATCTAATGGTGTTGATTTTCGTCACTTAGGTAACGAACTAGACGCCTTAAAAAAAGTCATTGGGTTTATTGGTAAACTACCAAAAGCGTTAGAAAATTTAGCTCATTTACCAGGTGACATTGAAAAAATAATCAGTGGTTTTAAAGATGTAACCGAAGAAGCATTACGTGAAGGTAGCACTGCATTTTTAAAAGATACCTTATACGACACCGTTAGCACAAAGGAAGGTCGAGATTATTTGGCAGCCAAATCAATCGAAGATTATGAAAGTTTATTTGCAACACTCGATTTACCGCAAATGCTGACCATTCCAACACAAGATTGGATGACAGGAACCGATAAACCTTGTTTGCAAGATTGGTTTTTTGGTTATATTCAAATCGGAGGATTTAATACAACCAATTTACGAGGCGTTCAAATCACATCACCAGTGGGTAGCGAAATAATTGCGTTAGCCGCATTAAAAGCAAAAATGCCGATTACCGATGCTATATTGCAAGCTGAAACAGGCGATAACACGTTAACATTAGAAAGTGCGATCGCAAATAATCGATTATTTGCAGTAGATTATGCCCAGCTTGAAGGTGCCAAAGCGATACCCGTACATAATAAAGAGCGCTATCTAGCAGCCCCCATCGCGTTATTCTATTTAAATCCAACAGCACCAGCGGGTTATCCCCCCTTAGCGAATGGCGTCATGCAGCCTATCGCCATTCAATTATCACAAGCGTTTGATGCCACTGACTCACCTATTTTTACGCCAACTGATGCGGCAGAAGCTAATGATGAAAATGGTTTAAAATGGCGTATTGCTAAGTATTTTGTCAATGTTTGCTGCGCCATTCAACATGAAGCCGTCGCTCATTTAGGTTCATGTCATCTAACCATAGACCCTATGATTGTCGCCGCTAACCGCCAATTTGCCGCACAGCACCCTTTAATGGTGTTATTAAAACCGCATTTTCGTTTCACTATTAATATAAACAATAGTGCTTTGCATAGCTTAATTGTGCCCGGTGGCGTGGTGGCTACCAATGTCGGCCCCGCCATTCAAGATACCTGGGACTTAGTTTCTAAAGCACATAAAAAATGGCGTTTTGATGATAACTCACCTGAAAATATATTTGCATTGCGCGGTGTCGACACCATCGAGAACTTCCCCTTTAAAGACGATACCTTATTACTTTGGCAATCAACACAAAAATGGGTGAAAGCCTATATTGAAACCTACTACACATCAGATGAAGATGTCGTTAACGATATTGAATTACAAGGCTGGATCAAAGAAATGGTTTCACCTAAATTGGTGGGTATTAAAGGCATGAATGGGTTAACGGCAACAGGAGATGAAGATCAACCATACAAAATAACTAACCGAGAATACTTAATTCAAGTGATTGCACAAATCATTTATATAGCGGGTCCGCAACATGCTTCGGTTAACTATGCTCAATACCCGTTAATGTCGTATATGCCTAGTGTCGCGGGCACAATTTATAACCCGGCTCCCACTAAAGAGACTGAAATCAAAGACGAAAATGATTGCATTAAATGGTACCCACCGGTTGATGTCTCTATGTATACTTTTTTGTTTGAATATTTATTAACCGGCGTGCAATACGATACGTTTGGCCATTATAGTGATAACCCACGTCAATCCTATTTTGCCGACGACAGGTTAGCGGAGCCTTTATGTGATCTACATGAAGAATTAAGTTTAATCGAAATAGAAATCAGAAAGCGTAATAAAAAACGGCCAATGGAATATCCATTTCAATTACCTTCACAAATACCGAATAGTATTAGTATCTAAAAATTGTGTTAAAAGATGGATGTATAGTCAAAGCGATCGGGTTTTAGGGGCAGGTTTCTGAAACCTAAGTACTTACATCCATGTAAGCAAAGCAGTCAAGCTTCGAGACGCCATGAGCATATGCTCTACTATGTGATTGGGGCGAGTAAGCGCTGACAATGAACCATAAAACCTGAGCGAGAAGACTATAAGGTGCGTAAATCGCACCTTTTATTATGTCAGCCCGCGCATTCGACTCATATTATAATGCGCTAAACTGATAAACCACTTCGCGTTTGTATTGCTCGCCTTTACGCAAAATAGGCGAAGGGAAATGAGCATGGTTAATCGCATCAGGAAAATTTTGAGCTTCTAAACACACGCCTTGAAAACCATCAAACTCACCGCCTAAATAACGTCCGGTATACAACTGAACACCGGCTTGATCGGTAAACAATTGTAATTTAACTTGGTTTTTCTCTGAGACAAGAGTGGCTTTAGCTTGCGAGAATGGCGTGTTATCAAGTACATAACAATGATCGAAACCACCCGCCGCTAATACTTGCTCATCAGTTGCTTTGGCTTGACGATCACCAAGCTGCGCAAATTCACGAAAAGCAAAATCGCCTTGGCCAACGGCTTTTAATTCACCTGTTGGAATACTTTGCTCATTAAGTGGTAAATAACTCGCGGCTTCTAATTGCAATAACAAGTTGTTACTGGTTTTTTCACCTAAATCAAAATAACAGTGGTTAGTTAAATTAATAATCGTGTCAGCGTCACTATCGGCTAAATAGGTTATTTCAACGCGGTTATCATCGGTTAACGTATAAACAACAGATACATTTAATTGCCCCGGAAAACCTTCATCACCCGCTGCTGAGGTCAAATTAAACACAGCTTTTTGCTCTGTTGTTTGACTGTTATCAATCTGCCAATAACGATAAGAAAAATTAAGTTCGCCACCGTGTAAGCAATTTTCGCCATTGGTAATCGCCAGTTGATACGTTTTTTCATTCAGGGCGAATTGTCCTTTTGCGATGCGGTTACATACTCGTCCGCAAGTTGCACCTAAATAGAAAACATCATCGGCATAACTGTCGACATTTTGATAAGCGACGGTCATTTCAGTTAATTCACCTGCAACCGGAAATTTAATAGAGCGAATACGAGCACCAATATTCAATAACTCAACTTGCATGCCATTCGCATTTTTTAATGTTATTACTTTCAAAGAATCTGTCATGTCATTTACTTCACTTGTGTTTTTAAAGAGAGTTCTAAATATTATTTTGTGTTAAAGCTAACCCGACTGGCTAACCGCGTTAAATAGCGCATTATCGACAGTCGTGATTTGTCAGTTTTATTCTTTCTATCTACAGGCGTTAAAGCATAACTAAAAAAAAACGCAGCTGACAATAACGAATTGTCATACTGCGTTTATTAAATAAAGATGCGCTCAAAACGACGGACGTTTCAAGCTTAAATCCATTACTCGGCATAACCATTAGGGTTATTTGATTGCCAGCGCCAAGAATCTTCAACCATATCAGTTAATGATTTTTCGGCTTTCCAACCTAATACTGATTCTGCATAAGCGGGGTTAGCATAACATTGGCCAATGTCACCTGGGCGACGATCAACAATCTTGTAAGGTACGTCTTTACCACATGCTTTAGAAAACGCATTTACCATTTCAAGAACAGAATAGCCTTGACCCGTACCTAAGTTAAACGTATGACAACCGGCCTTTCCATGTAAAGCTTCAATCGCTTTTAAGTGCCCAACCGCTAAATCAACAACATGAATATAATCACGAACACCCGTGCCATCAACTGTATCGTAATCATTACCAAATACCGATAAAAACTCACGTTTACCCACAGCAACTTGTGTTATAAATGGCATTAAATTATTAGGAATACCTTTAGGGTCTTCACCAATAGTGCCTGAAACATGCGCCCCAACAGGGTTAAAATAACGTAATAACACCACTGAAAGATCGCTATTAGAAGCAACCGTCTCACGACACATTTGCTCAACAACTAATTTAGTTTGGCCATATGGGTTAGTGGTGCTGAGTGGAAAATCTTCAGTAATTGGAACGGTGGCCGGATCACCATAAACCGTTGCAGAAGAACTAAAGACTAACGTATTGACATTGAACTTGTCCATAACTTGCATTAAAACACGTGAACCGTTCACATTATTATCGTAATAAGCTAATGGAATTTGGGTTGATTCGCCAACCGCTTTTAAACCCGCAAAATGGATAACGGCATCAACATTATGCGCAGAAAAAATGGCGTCAAGTGCAGCTTCATCACGGATATCAGCATTAATAAATAAAGGCGCTTTGCCACAAATTTTTTCTACTCTGCGTAAAGACTCTTCACTGCTATTCCCTAGATTATCCACAACGATAACCTCATGGTTAGCATTCAATAGCTCAATACAAGTATGCGAACCAATATAGCCGGCACCACCAGTTACTAATACTTTCATAATTATTCCTATGTTGTCTGAATTAGGTACAAAAGCCCAATGGGAACGTTCTCCCTCAGGGAATAAAAAAATAAACCTGAGTTCAATAAAAAAACTGAGCTTAATTGTCGAATATTCATTTTATCGGTTATTGAGATCAATTGACATGACAAATTAAAGATCTCATCAAAAAATTACCATTATAATAAGAAAAAAGACAAGCCTTTTTGGGCTTTACCCCACGCAAACATCAAAATCAGATCAAATAAAGATGAGTCGCTCTCGCACAATATAAAATAGGTTGAAAATTAATCTGATATCAAAGCAGAAAATGCGTTTATAGCTTAAAATTACAATACGCTGTTGCAGAAATGGACTCATACAATTGAACCGCATTAAATTTATTTTGTTGATAATTTTGAGCTTTCTATTTACAACAAGTCAAGCAAGACCACTCTGCCTCAATCCCAGCTTAAAAGCGGGCTCAAGTATAAATAAACACACAACTAAAAATATAAACCTGACTTGTCAATCACCTATCAATGTGATGTTTATCGTACCGGCTCAAAAAGATAATCCTTTTTGGACTTTAGTGATAGAAAATATGAAAGTTGCAGCCCAGCAATTCAATATCAATTTATCACTGGCATTAATCCCCCATAGTGATTATATCAACCGCTTTTATCATTATGAGCTAACAAAAAAAACAATCGAAGAGACACCTAATATCGATTATTTGATCACTGGATTTTTCTTAGAAAAAACAGAACACCTACTCGAATTGGTTGAAGCTAACAACGTAAAACTATTTTCAATAATCAATGATGTAACCGAACACAAACTCAATATCGTTAAAAAGCCCCGAGAGAAATATACTCGTTGGATAGGACATATCGCACCAAATGATTATCAGGCCGGTAGACTGTTAGCCGATATACTGATGCAAAAGGCGACAAAACTCGGCATTAAAAACAATGAAGTAGTCGGCATTACCGGTCCAAGAGAAAACCCAGCAGTCGCAATGCGCAACCAAGGCTTAGCGTTTAGTATTCAGCAAAGTCAAAACTTTAAATTAAAACAGGTAAGTTACACCGATTGGACATTAACCCGGGTTCAATCTCAACTTAATCGATTATTCGAGCGGTTTAAAAATATTGGTATTGTATGGGCCGTTAATGATGAGCCGACCGCAGAACAAGCGATTATTCACATCAAAAAGATTGGCTTAAAACCTAATAAACACCTCGTTATAGGTGGAATGGACTGGTCTCCCAAAGGGATCGCGTTGTATAAATCAGGAGATTTAACGACTAGCTTAGGCGGACACTTTTTAGATGGCGCAATAAGCTTAGCGCTTATATATGATTATCATCACGGCTTAGATTTTTATGCGCAATATGATGGAATAGTTAAACAGTCACTCAGCCGTATAGATGACAAAATTGAACATGTAGAACGTTTAGTTGTATACCAAGAGTGGCAAAAGTTAGATTTTACTGTTTATTCACGTTATTTAAACCCGAGCCAAGAAAAGTGGGATTTAACCTATGACAAAGTGCTAATGACTCTTCTTGAATAACCAAGCAACATTCACCCACCTTAACAAAAATGAGCTTTACCTACTCAGTAAATGGTTATATGACGCCCCCCTAAAGAATAAACAAGGTGCTTGAAACCAATAACACCTTGCGTATCGTTTATGAGTTTTAATTCAAAGCGCGATAAAACAGCATAAAAATAACAATAAATTGCATCACTGTTTATCGCCTACTTTCATAATAAAACGCACTTAATTAAACACACTCAATTAAACACTATCAATAATACGTTCTGTATAAATGTTACCTGAATAGCACCGCTTCACGTTTAAACCAAAACGCGGCGAACAAAATCATAAATAACGAAATAATAAATTGTGAACACCAAATAAAACCAATAATTAGCCAATCAAAATCACCTTTTAAAATTTCTTTTATGGCTAAAGCCACATTCGTAATAGGGACCATAGCCCATTGCCAATCTAGGTTTATACCCGGTAACATTGCAATAATTAAAGGCGCAAAAACTAAAAATGATAAAGGCGCCATATAGTTTTGTGCTTCTTTAAAACTACGAGCATAGATTGAAATACTTAAAACGAGTGCAGAGAAAAATAGAATAACAGGCACCAGCATCAACAAAGCTAAACCTAAATCCATTAAGCCAAGTGTACCAATAATATCGGATATGGCTTTAACCGCCAAAGCTTGAGCAAATATGAATCCCCACAAGGCCAAACTGATAACCGCCATCATGGCACTTAAAAAGGATGTTGTTACGATCGTCAATAATTTACCCAGCACCAATTGCATACTGCTCACGGGGGCAATAAGTAAAGATTCTAATGTACCGCGCTCTTTTTCACCGGCACCAATATCAACCGCAGGGTAAATAGCCCCCATTAAACATAACGGCAGTAAGATATAAGAGATCATGCCACCCAGTTTAGTGCCTAATGATTCTTTCGCTTTGGCAATATCCACTTTCACTAATTGTATAGGATGAACAAGCCCAGCTATTTCAGCGTCACTCACGTCTAACAGAATGAGCTTATCATGGGTGAGTTGTTTATTGAGTCGATTAACCAAACCATTAACTCGATGCCAAACAGAAGTAGTGAGTTCAGCATTATTAAAATGCAGTTGCCATTGGCTTTGCACATTAGTCGCTAATTCATCATCAAACGTTTTGGGGATTTCGAGCACAAAATCTACTTTGCCTGAACGCACCATTTTTTCCCAATCATCAGTTTTATGATCAACCGCGCTTTCACTATCTGAACTCTCATCAACATAAGCTTTAAAACCACTTTCTTGTGCAAGTAAGTCAACAATTGCATTTTTTTCTGTCGCATTGGCAACCCAATAGGTTAATACCCGTGCTTGTTCTTTTTGTACTGTTTTAGCTGCAAAAAATGTAATTGAACCAAATAAGGCAGGAAAAATGAATAACGGCAGCATAATCATAAAAATTAGCGTTTTTTTATCGCGGACTAACTCCGTTAATTCTTTTAAATAGATAGTTTTTATCATGCGGGGACATCCTGTGCGATGGGGTTAGTCATGACATTATTCGACATAACAGAGAGAATTGATTTTTGCAGAATATCATGTCCAGTTAAATGATTAAGCTCGTCAATCGACCCTTCAAATTTAGCTTCACCTTGATGGATAATACACACGCGATCACATAAACGCTCGACTTCGGCCAAATGATGAGTCGAAAAAATAATCGGCGTGCCCTGCTCTTTCAATCGAGTCATAAAACTTAACACGACTTCACTCGCCGCAATATCTAAACCCGTTGTTGGCTCGTCAAATATAATAACCTTGGGTTCATGGATCACAGCTCGTGCGATCGCTATTTTTTGCTTCATACCGGTCGAAAAATCACTAAATCGGCGATCTAAAAAGCTAGCCATGCCAAGCTGTTCCGTTAGTTCATCTAATACTCGCTTAAAATCATTATCTTTTACGCCATATAATTTAGCAAAATAAGCTAAATTTTCACGCCCTGTTAAACGCTCATATAACCCCGTTGTACCCGATAAAAAGCCGATGTTTTTTCTGATCGCCAATTTATTTTCATGAGCATCAAGCCCTTCATACAAAACATGGCCCGAGTTCGGTGTTAACGCCGTTGAAAGCGTACGTAAAATACTCGTTTTACCTGCACCATTAGCCCCAAGCAGCCCTAATACTTCGCCTTGCTGACAATGAAAAGAAACATTATTCAGGACATTAAAAAAACGACCTTTCACTCTCGGGTCATCATTTGCCACTTTATTAACCAGCTTGGCATCTTTTAGTGGGAAACGCTTCGATATTTGCTTAACTTCTATCATAATGTTCTGTTAATTCCCTTATCATTTTTAATTCACTACGGTAGAGTGTAAAGCGAAATCTACGTATAAATCTAGAGGCGATTACCATTTGTAAACAATATGTTTTACAAAGCAAGCTTCAACGGTGTTAAAGGTAAACACATGAATACCCTTGAGTTAATACAACAATTAATAAAACGTCCTAAACATGCTTTTCAAATTATCGAATCCGAGCAACGAGGTGGTTTAATCCCTTATTGTTTTTTATTGCTAGCGATTGCTTTATTTTGGTTAGGTTACCTTGCAATGGTTGATCAAACATGGTTACACGAACATACCGTTAACACATTAGCCAATAATGTAAGTCCAGCAGAACGAGAACAAATAGCTCAAGGTGACATGTTAAAATATAATGCGCTTATTGGCAGTTTTATCGTATTAACGCTGCAAGGGTTAATTTTAGCGGCCATTTTAAACTTATTTACTAAAATAGATGAAAGCAATACCGATAACTTTAAAGACTGGTTAGGTAATGTATGGTGGACTCAACTGCCTGCTATTCCGCAGCTTCTGCTCGCTTTATTAGTCATGTTTGTATTGAATGATCCACAAACCTTGCATACCGATTTATTCGTCACCTCAATTAACAATATTATTAATTTAGATGAAAGCTCTCCATTTTATGCCTTTGCCGCGGGGCTCGATGTGTTCTCTATCTGGTCTTACTTATTATTATTTTATTTAATCGCGACACGAACCAATTTAAGCACGCAACTTTGTTTCACGATCAGTTTATTACCCGCCGTAACTGAGTTATGCATCAGCTACATTGCAAGCTAAGCACTGATTTTTACATAATTGCGCAATTTTAAAGCAAACAGTTAGAATATTTAATTTTAAGCTTGCATCGGGTGCATTATGTGATTAATATGCGCCCGTCTTCTGAGAAACCTTTTCTCATTTGTACGACCGTAGCTCAGCTGGTTAGAGCACCACCTTGACATGGTGGGGGTCGGTGGTTCGAGTCCACTCGGTCGTACCAAATCTACTGTTACCTAAGAGTAGATTCATTATCAACCTTATCTCTTCAATTTTATCTAGTTAATCCATCTTTATCCAAAATAATTAATTTAAATCTGTATATATTATTAATAAAAATGCGATCAGCATGAGTGATTTTAAGGTGGGGTTAGCAAAAAACCAGCTCAATAATTTATGTTATACCAATTCATATAAATAAGTGATCTCTCAGAATGCATCCAGCGGTTTTTGAACAAGGCGTCGGTGTACAGGAATGGTTGTTCCCTTTCAAATACCGATAACGCAGGTCAAAAGCCGCTGGGGCATTCCTTTCAGGCGAGTTTTAAATGCGCTTACTCTGTGTTGCTCGACCTCAAAAGAGCACCACTATTCTTTCATTTAAGCGCATTTAAACGCTCGCTGAGTGGGCACTTATTATTACGGATTGGTATTATTAAGCTGATTTTGGTAAATATGGTTAATATGGTTAATATGGTTAATAACGATAAAAAACCGATCCCATAATCAAGTGCTCAGTAATATCTTGCTTATAACCTAACGATTGCATTGCCGATTGACCTATATCACTCGCTATTCGATGTTGATAAGCCACATCAAAAACCCAGTTTTGGTAAGCGATCCCAGTCCCAACACTAAAGCCATAGGTATCATCGGTTTCACCTTCAGCTGCCGCAGGATCAATAAACAATCCAGCTCTAATTGGAATAATATAATTAGATCCCGCTTTTTGACTAATAATACGATACTCGCCACCGAGCCTAATTTGTGTAGTATCTTTCAATTGAGCAACAGTCGATAATAATTTGCCGCTAAGTGGAGAGCGTTTGTTACCGTCTTGATCGGTTAATACAAAGTCTGACCAAGCCGTTTGATATACATCAAGTGATGTAGTAAAGCTATCGTTCCACTGAAAGGCAACCCCGAGTCCAATAGACGATGGCATATCTATTTTAAGGTTTTCATTATTAGGGCCAACGGAGTTTTGCTCATCAAATCCATTAAGTTCAGGGTAAACAGTGTTAATTTTTGCCTGAGAGGTTTGGTTTACCTCCGCCTCAAAAGCCGATTTATACACAGCACCAATTGTTAATTTTTGTTGACCTTGTTGATACACATCCCACAATAAACCTAAATTGAAATTAGTACCGGTAAAACCGTTAGTCGTCGTGAATTGCGCGTCTTCATTTCTTAATGTATCAATTTGAGTAACAGATTCACTACTGTTGTAATTTTGAGTCCATTCATTGTCATTAACAAAGTCTTCCCAAAAGTTAACCGTTAAACCCACCGATAAATTATCCGTTAGTTGAACCGCTGCTGCTAATCCAAGTGCGTATAGAGAGCCATCTTGTTCATAATTTATTTTTTCATTGCCAGACGAAAGACCATCATCGATCTTTCTAGACAATTTCCATTCACGAGAAAAATCATAAAGACGCTGGTAATTCACCGAAAAAACCATGTTTTTTCCACAGGTAGCCGCGCGGCAAGGCATGCTAAAAGCAAGATAATTTAATTCACTATTAGACACATCTTGCTTACCGTTTAAATCGGTCTCTGAACTAAAACTGTTATCTTCTGATAATTGAGTATGTGAAAACATGGCCGCGATTTCGGTCTGACGCAACTGAGTTAGCGCCCCCGGATTCCAGGATGCAGCAGAGGCATCATCCGCAGTTGCAATAAAGCTCCCACCTTGGCCTAATGCGCGGGCACCCGATCCAACAGGGTTAAAACTAGAAGGTATTTCAAGTCTATCGGCACCCACTGAGGCACCAGATATCAGGCTAGCAGCAGCCACAAGTCCTATTTTATAATTCATTTAATTTCCTATATCTTCCACAATATTCGTCATTTATTATTATTTTACCGCGGTAAGCTAAGCTTACCTTTTCAAGTAAACCTGCTTACCTCTTGCATACAGACCGTATGCAAATAACATCAGCAGTATCCAGTAATTAAACGTACCGCCGCCACCACCAGAATCACCTGACGGTGTTTGCGAACCACCACCGTTATTACCACCATTAGTTGCTACATTATTAATAGTAATAGACACTGGCTCAATTTTAGAACGTCCATCAGAGCTAGTTACCGTTACTTCAAGTGTAATAACCGATTGGCTAGTCACTTGTGGTGCAGTAAAGCTTATACGTGCATTATTAGTGCTCCCTAAGCTCACACTCGGGCCAGATGTTTGTGCCCATTGATAACTCAAACTATAACCATCAGGGTCACTCGAATTACTTGCATCAACAGCCAATGTAGTGCCTTCATTAGCAGCGCTTTCAGCACTAATGGTTACATTTAATGCTTGAGGTTGCCACTTAACAATAACATCAACATTATCAGTCGTTGAATTAACGCCATCATTAACGGTTAAACTAAAGCTAAGTGTTTCATCCGCTGTTAGATTAGGGTTACTAAATCGAAGTTCTGACAGTGAACTATCAAAGCTTACCGACGTTCCTGTAAGTTGTTTCCATTCATAAGTTAGCGTCGCATTTTCAGGATCACTCACTTCAGTTGGCGTAACGATACTTTCATCACTTTCATTTACGATCACATTCTCAGGTAAAGTAAGAATTGGCGCATAGTTCGCACTAATAAAGCCAGGATCTCTTACAACACCATTAGCTTGACCATCGGCATCATAAGTACCACCATCAACTAGGGTTAACTGCACACATTGATGACCTTCATTTAAGCCTGCAATATAGAGTGCATCCCCTGCCGGTGGACAAACACCATCATCATTCAAAGTTGACGATGCTAATGCATTTCCATCACCAGAAACAAATGCACGCCACCCTAATGCAGCATCAAACTTCATGTATTCAGCTTGATTAGGCAATGAAACACCACTAGGTAAAGGTACGATAATACTGATTGAGTCACCGGCACGCACAAGCCCACTAACCACAAAATCGAGTATCGGTGATACCGGTGATACCGCTATTTGCGTATTTTCAACCGGTGCACCATTGTTACCACCAAACTGCGACAACATATCTAAGCTTAATACAGCACTTTCTGCTTCACTACCCAATGCTGCTTTAACGGTGTCACCTAAACTAAGAATTAAACCTGAGCCTACTTGTAATGGCGCCATTTCAATGTCTTGACCAAGTGCAACTAATGGCAGTACGGTGTTATCACTGTTGTTGTCTTTATGATCTAAGATGCCGTCACCATCAGCATCACCTAATCCTTCTTCACTATCAACAATACCATCACCATCACTATCACTGCTATCCGATAACACAGGTTCACTCGCTATAATTTGTAGGCGAATTTTATCAATAACAGAATGAGCATCCGTCGTATTAATTTCAGCAACGGTTGCGCTAATATTGTAAATACCAGCATCAATAATCGCAGGATCAAATACAAAGCTAGTCTCGTCCGTACTCGTATTAGCCAGTGTAGAGTCCCAAGTTAGACTATGTTCATCTAGCACATTGGTATCTTTTACATTGGCTCGAACTTCCACAACACCTTTATCTTGATAGATATAGTTAACGCGCTGTCCATTTTGCATAATAGCTAACGACATTTTGGGCGCTTCGTTTAATACCGTCATCTTCACAATAGCGGTATTTTGAGATGAACTAACTGCATGTTCAATATTGCTAACTGAAACACTTAACGTTTCGTCTCCAACAATGGAATTATCATTTACCGTTAATGCAATTTCCCCCGTTTGCCCTTCAGTAATAATAACTTGGGTTTGTTCAAGGGTATGAGCAAGCGCGCTATCAACTTGAATATCCATTAAAACAGGGTAATCAGCAGCCAGACCACTAAGCAATACAGGAATACGAACTTGGCTTCCATTTTCAGCTAAATACTGGCCACCCACCTTAACAAGAGGCTTAACAACAATTGATTGATTGCTCGTATTCGCATTGCCTTCAGCATCAACGGCTCGCCACGTTAATGTATGACGACCAGAACGAAGTGATGATGTGCTAACAAGCTCAGCTTGAACAACGCCATCAACGACATCACTTGTTTCAACGCTTACTTTATTAGCAATATTTGTCTGCTGCCCTGTCGCATTAATCTGTATCTCAGGCAATTCCGAAAATACAGGCGCAGTGGTATCGGTAATTCGCACAATTTGTGTAGCCGTTTCAACAAAGTTATCACTATCAGTTACTTGCCAATTAATGACATGCTCACCAACAGTAAATGGCCCGGTATTATCTGCCGTCGCAATTAAACCGATATCTTTATCATCTTTAACAATCGCATCACCAAGATCTACCGACGTTAATCTTCCGTTCGCTTCAAGTGTAATATCACTCGGCGCACTTAAAGTTAAGCCAGAAATACCATTATCAAGCACCGTTAACGTAAATGTTTGATTGATGCTCGTTATACTATCACTCACCGTTAACGTTACCTCATGTGACCCGACTTCTGCGTCACTAGGTACCCCAGTTAAAACAGAATCTGTTAATGATAACCACGTTGGCGCATTTGATAATGTAACATTTACATCATCACCATCTTCATCAAAAACATTCACATTATATGTGTACATTTCAGCTTCAATAACTTCATTGATGGGGTCACTCGTAAACACCGGCGCGTCATTTATATTATCAACAACCAAGGTGACCGTTTCATTAACCGTTGCCGAACCATCTGACACCGCGATAGTGAAAGTATAACTACCCACATTAGCTTGTTCCGGCGTTCCGGTTAACACACCGTTCTCTACACTTAACCAATCTGGTCCGTCAACTATAACGTAGCTAAGCGTATCACCATCTTCATCAGATACATCTAACTCATAACGATACTCACTACTTTCATTAACTTGTGTGCTGGCAGTACTGTTAATTTGAGGTAAGTCATTAACACTCACAACCGTTAATGTGTATTCACCTTGCATTGTAAATTCACCATCCGATACACTAACACTAAAGTTATACACGCCAATTTCAGCTTGCGTTGGCGCACCACTTAACTCAGCATTATTAGTGGTTACCCAACTTGGTAATCCGGTATAGGTATAAGTTAATGGATCATCATCTGCATCACTTATATCCAATGTAATGGCGAGTGTCTCATCTTCATTAACCGCCAGTAATGCGTCATTAATAACAACGGGCGCAGCATTACTTTCAACAAGCAGTACATCTAATCGAGTCGTTTTTAACTCCTCAATGGCAACATCTTTATTAACGATATCGTAATCTGTTGAATCAAAACTAACGGTTACCCCTTCAGCAGGATCATGCTTCATGCGGTAGCTACCATTAGGTAATGTTAATGCAGTAAAGCCTTCGCTACTTGTTACTTTCACTCGACTAACCGCATTGCCGGTAAGACCATCGGTTACTAAGCCAGTGACATAACCATAAAAAGCGACAATAGGTGTATTTAATTCAATTCGGTAATCACCCAAATTAAACTCGTCAGGGTTAGACGCTTCTACTTTAATGTAATAATAATCAGATTTAGGTAAATTCATCGATAACAACTCACCCTCACCTTCTACCCCATCATCAACCCATTGTGAACCCAGTTCTTCTTGGGCTAACTCACCAATCACAGTTGTACCATCGGCCTCAAAAATAGTAACGGCAACATCAAGTGAATCACTTACATCATCAATTAATATTTCAAAGGCAGCAGGTGAATCAACCGAGCCATTGGCATAAAAAACAAACCAATCAACATCGGTTGAGTCATGCAAACTATGTACTTGACCTAGCTCATGATTGATTTCTATTACCGAGGCGGTCTCTAAGCTGTTATCAACTTCATAAACATCAGGCAATAACTGAGATTGAGTAATAATGGCTTGCTGCGAATCAGTTAAAATTGATTCATAACCTTCACTATTACGAGCAAAATATTGCACTCGATATTCACCTTGTGTCGTTAAGTTTAACGCCTGTCCACTATAGCGACCATTACCATCGTATTCGAGCGTAATACGTTCAATTTTAGGTGAGCCGCCAATAGCACTTGGATAAGCAACAATGGCGTATACTTCTTCAAGTAAACTCGTTGAAGTGATATTTTCAGCCCATAAAGTGGTGCTATCAGTATCGGTTAATTCTATACTCGGTGCTACCGCAGTAATAAGCGGTTCATCACCTGCAAAAACCATCCCAAAACCAAGCGTATGACCAGACGCTAACAATTGACGTCCATCTTTTTTATTGCTGCTCACACCATCACCGTCTACATCTAAATAAGGTGTTTGGGCTAATGGTCTATTTCTTAATGTGCGCTTAGCAACTAAGAACGCTTCTCGAGTTGTTTGCCCTTGACCCACTTGAGTAAAGAACACGCTGGTAAAACTGGTGTACTCTTGTTGTAACCAATGAGCAAACTCATCATCTTGCGTACTACCAATAACAATTGCATCACTCGATAGTCCGGTTAATTGACTGGTAAAAACAGCTGACTGAGAGCTATCGACAATCACAGTCACTTGGCCTTCACGAGCACCATTAACACTATCAATCCAGTTAATTAACGTACTCGCGGCGAGCACATCGCCTTTAAGGTTTAATCCGGCAGAGCTAACATCACCCGCAACATACAATAAGAAATCACCTTTGCTTTCTATCGCCCAAGTGTTCATCGCGGTATCAAGTGAATCAAGCGTTGCAACATCATCCGCTTGTGACAAGTTTTGGGCTAATACATTAATCTGGCTTGCGTTATAACCTTGCTTAATTAAAGCGTCATAAGCGACATCCAATTGTTGATTAATAGCGTCTATTTGTTCGCCGTTAGCATACGCGGCAACTAATACAGCCCGTTTATCACTTGCACCGGCGGTGTTCACATGATGTACACGCGGTAGTAATTTATTACCTTGATTATCGGCAGCTAACACAGATAAATAATCTGAGTTATTAATCAACGATGCAGGAATAGCAACGTTATACTCCCCTTCATTATTCAACGTCATATCAAACGCTTTAGTATCAACAACTGGGCTGGCTATATCGTCATTAGTCGCTGATTTATTTCGAGGTAATAAAGTAACCCAAACACGTTGTAAACCACTCACATCGCCATTTAATTTAGCGGTTACATTAACAATGCCAGATTCAACATTTAAGCTGCTATCAGCAAAATTAAAGCGCGCTTGCGACTGCTTATTACCATAACCGATGAAACGACCTTTCAGGTGGTTAACATTATTTTCACCGTTAACACTCACTTGTGGTGATTGATTCAAACCATTATAGCTAAAGAACTTTTGCGCTTCGCTAAAGGCAGTGTGCATATCAAAACCATTATCAATGTATTGCCAGAACAAACCAGAGAATGAAATTGCGCCATCCTGCAAGAACATCGCATCTTGCGTGTCGTTAGCACTGGTAATTATAGTGCGGTTTTCACCCTCTAAATCATCAATAAAGCTACCTGATTTACAGGCATCGTAAACTAAATTAATACGCCCTGAAAAACCATTAAGCATATTAGCGAATTCACTCGCGGCCATCGTTTCATCGGCTTTCACACGGAAAGTATCAACATTACCGTGATCAACTAAATAAGCCGTTAATGAATCGGCAGAATCAGCCCAATCTAACGCAGCTTGGATATTTTCACTTGAAGCCGGTAAAAATAATTCATCTAATTCACCATTGCCGTCAAAATCAATCGCTTCATCCGATAAATAATAAATTTTGTCTTTGGCAAAACCCTGTCGGCGCAGCGTTCTATAAGCTTGAATAGCATGTTGTAACGTTGCAGGCCATAAATTATTACCGATGTAATCGCCACCACCAGCAACAATAATCGCTTTAGCATTAATATCGACTAAAGTCGGCTGTAAAACTTGTAAACGACCATGAGCGGTATCAGCCCAAACTAACTTACCACTTTGAGTTAATTGCGCACTCACATTCGAGGCTAAGGCATTTTGCGCAACACTGTAACCAATCTCATCAAAAGCTTGAGCCAAACTAAAGTTTTGATCTACCTGATGCATATATACTTCAGGCCCATAACCAATAATTAAGCGATTCTGACCATAACTAATATTAGCTAATTCGCTAGCGTCTGAATTAGCCGGTAATCGAGGTAAAGCCACGTTGGCTAAGGTTTCGCCTTCAAGCGATAAACGCAGAACCGATAAATGCGCATTATCGTTAACCGACTCATGTAAAATAAATAATTCTCTACCGTCACCCGTTAAATCAAATGCACGTGCACTCAACGCCGAAATATCAAGCGTTGTTATTTCATCTGTTGATAAATCAACGGTTAATAAAACATGATTACTGCTGTTAATATTAGCAATTGAACTTCGAGCCAAGATATACGCTTTTTCATTTTGCACGTGTATCGCTTCTACGTAACCAGCCGGTAACAATAATTGACCACCCCAGCCACCTTGCGCACTAAAGCGATGTAGTAACGTTTGGCTATCGGTATTTTCAATAACAAATAGGCGTGGCGAATCACTATTAGCATCCAAGCCCATGGTCATATCTTGAGCCGCTAAAATACGATTATTTGTATCTTTTAATGTAAAGCTACGCTCAAACTTATCGCTGTTTTGACTATCCATATTAAACAGCTGAACACGAGCGGTATTGCGCTCTACTGTCCAAACACGATTAGCAGAACCTGATTGAATATCACCATGAATGCTAAAACTATCATCGGCAAAGAAACCATTCTGTCCACCAAAGGCAGAGTAGTTAGAACTTAGTTTTAACTGGTCATCATATTTACGCAATAAACCATTACCAACAATATATCGACGATCACCCGATACAGACAAATAACGAGTATCACTACCGGTTTGCAAGGTAATATTGCTGCGAACTAAGCCACCAGCGCTATCAATTTCATATAACTCTCTTTGGGCATCAATTAACAAATTACCATTATCAAGCAACGCGATATCCTGCAACACACCACACGCGTCTTGTTGATAATCATCCACATTAAAGCTGTTGGCCAACTCAACGGTATTATCATCTCCATTCACATCATAAAGATGAACAACCCCACAACTTTGATTGCCTTCAGCAACCGCGTAATGTGATCCATCTAGCGTTTGAGATAATTGTAATTGAGCGGTAGCACCTACTTCTAACAATGTATAAAGCGATGTGAGTAGCCCTTGTTCATCAAGTGCTCTTATTGAAACTTCACCACCCACCGTTGCTAATACACTTAAGCCATCATCTTCAAAATAAACATCAGCGATATCAGAATCAGAGGCCTCTCCAACCAATGAAACACCATCTAACGCAACGCTTTTAATATAACGTCCATTACGCGCTAATTGATGCCACAACCACTGACTTTGACCATCAATAATATGATAAGCAACAATGTGCCAGCGTTGATGGCTATAACCCATATTAGCTATTTTTTGCCAACCGGTAATTTTATGGCCTAGGTTTTGAGATTTCACCATGCGGCCATTATCACTGGTATTATATTGTTTCAATCGAACATCATCAGCACCATGAAACTCAAGTACACTTACCGTGCCTTTATCATCTGCAGCGCTGGCTACAACTTGTTCAAAGTACCAATCACCACTGACATTAGGCAGCATTTGTTCAAACACATAAACTTGGCCCAACTGCTCATTTAAATTATCAACATTGTCGCCAACACCATCATTATCGGCATCAGCATATTCAGTGCCATCCAACGGGAATAGATCTAAATTATCTGCAACACCATCATAATCCGTATCGGCAATTAACGGATGCGTGCCTTGGCGTTGTTCATCTATGTTTGATACACCATCGTTATCTGCATCACCATCGGCTAAAAACTCAACACCCTCTTGAGCATAAGTCGATTCAAATAAATCAGTTAACCCATTAGCATCAGCATCGGCCGTGAAATCAATAACCAGCGAGCTTGACTCGACTGTATGACCCGATAAGCCTTTAACACGAACCTTAAGGCTGTAATTTTGATTAGCGCCCAAATCAACCGTATAACGATGATCTAACGCGGCAGATGTTGAGCGAACAGCCTCAAGCTGACGATTGCTACCTTCACGTGTGTAAAGCACTTGTGCATCAACAGGCTTATCAGTGTTAAAGCCAATCGTCACTTGCGAGCCAAGAACAGAAATTAAATATGGCTCAATATCAAATACCGGTGCGGTGTCATCGGCATCCGCTAGGGTGGTAAAGCTGCGTTCGCCTGAATAAGTCAAATTACCGTTCATATCTTGCAGCGCTAAACGATATCTATATTCAGTGTTAGACGCTAAACCTTTGATAATTTGCTGTTTATTATCAGCAAAACCAAAAGCAGATGCCACTTGATAGCGATTTAAATCCGATTGACGATATTCAATATTGGTTAACGACAGCTCATTCGTGCGCCATTCTATTACCGCAACAGAATCAGCAACGTAAACAACCGTTGGCCCACCAATAACCCCCGGAGCCGTGGTATCAGCTTGCTCAAGTGTACGAATATAACCCGCATCAAGCGTATCACCCGTTAATGCACTACCAATGCGCTCACCACTTTGTGTCCAGCTGGCAACATGACATTGATAATAACGACCACGCGATAAGCCTGTAACCGTAAGTTGCTGAGATAAACGCGCATCTAGCGAACGAGCATCATAAACTTCGCCGTCATCGCCATAACAAATAGCTTCACCATAAGCAGCACGGTTAGTTCTTAAACCTATCGTTAACGTATCGTGTTTAACCTGTAATAAACCTGGCAGGTCAACATACGTTAACAAGCTGTTTTCACCGGCTGGTTTAGTGGTAAAGCTCGCCACAACTGATTCAGCATTATTACCGCTGGTATCAGTCATCACAACTTGATAAAAATAAGTGCTATCAACCGTTAACCCATTCATCGATAAAAGGTGATCAATTCGAGGTTCAGCAATCACAATAGATTGATTTAAATTATCAGCTGATTGACCATATTTAAGCACCGCACTCGCTGCTTCATCGGTGGCCCAAACGAGCGTTGCATCACTTTCGCCCAGTTGTAATACCGCAACATCAGATAATAAAAGAGGTGCGTCAGTATCAGCTTGATTACGAGTATAGAAACGCTGAGTTTTAGATAAACGCGGCCCATTATCAAACGCATCAGTCACAGATACCGTAAATTCGTATTCCGTATTCGCCGTTAATCCCGTTAAGGTTTGAACATGAACACGTGAATAATCATCAGAGCGCAACGGTATATGATTACCACCGGCTTTTAAATTATAACTAATCGCACTGATTGCAGGCTCATCGGTTTCCCAATAGATAGTTACACTGTCTTGGCTTATGTTACGTACAACAGGCTGAAGGGTATAAATAGGTGCTTTCACATCTTCATTCGATTTAGTTTCAACCGATAACGGAGCCGTCGCTTGGCTTTCATTACCCGCCGCATCCGTTGAAACAACCACTAATTGATACTGCGAAAGCGGCATTAAATTATCCACTGTAATTTGATGTGACGAGCTCAGCTCATTCGCCTCAAATGTCGCAACCACGCTATCACCTTGTTTAACCTCAACAATCGAGGTTATAGGTTCATCAGCCGTGAAACTTAATACCGCTTGCGTAGCACTCACTTGAATTGCCATCGGCTCATTAAAGTAAGCAGCTGGTGTAGAGTCGACTTCAAGCAAAGTAGTGAAGTTAACTTTCTCAATTAATGAATCATTACCAGACGCATCACTCGACGTCACATCCGCAATATAGTCATTACCTGGCGTTAAACCATCAACAATAATGCTTTGTTTTTTAGACAACGCGTTGCCAACATAATCAACGCCTTCAATCGTCACTTGGCCTTTCGAAGGTTCATCAGTAAACCATTGCACAACAGCTTGTGTGTCTGATACATAACTAATGCGCGGCCGCGAAACAAATTTTGGCGCATCTATATCAACAAACGTCGTGATATTTAAGAACGTTTTATCTTCCGTTAAGGTATGAAATTCTGTTGTCGATTCTTCAAAGCCATAAAAACCATTATCAGTCACCGTTACTTCATATAATTCACGTGGTTCTTGTAAATTCGGTATATATAACCCGACTTCACCTGAGCCATCAATGGTTAAGGTTTTAAGTGCAGTTGCATCACCAAAACGATTTAAATAATTATATTTAACCTGAGTGCCCGTTAACGGGTAACCATTTTTATCTCTAACTTGAGCAGAAAATTTATGTAATTTAAGCGGGACAACTAAATTAACATCCACTTGATCAAAATCAGCTATTTTTGCCGGCCCAACCGGCACTTCAACATCCGTCGATAATTGAATCTCTCGTAACCACGCTTCATACGTGCCCACGCCATCCGTTATCGAACCCCAATAATCATCATAACCCTCATTGCTGAACCTATAATCTCGACTCGCTCCCCTGTTATTTTTAACTTGGTAGGTCACCACTTCATCTAACGGCGCTTCAACTCGTAAGCTAAACGAACCTCCATTGGCACTATCCAATTGAGCATAGTTCGTCGTTAATCCCGTCGTCTCTGTGCGCGTGCCAATCGTCACCGCATCAAGCAACAAGCCATTCGCATCCGTGACCTGACCCACTAAGTCAACATAGCGGCGGTCTTGTATCGTAATAACCACTTCTGAATCAATCGCAACACCAGTCGTCGTATCATCCAAGACAAACTCTTGCGTCTCACCATCACGCAAGATATACGTGGTGGCACTCGTGGTATTCACCGGTTGCGTCGTATAACGATAACCCTCGCGCACATCGTTTAATACCGGTAAATAAAGCCCGGCAATACCATTGGTATCGGTGTGCACAGTTGTTAAATATGACCAATCACCTAACGTATTTCTGAATTCAATGTATACCGACAAATTTTCTTGTGGGAAGCCATCACTGCCCAATACCGTAAACGCCGCTTTTTGTAACGCCACACCGGTATTTAAATTAACCGTAATATCATCTTGCCCAACCGGCACTTCAACATCCGTCGATAATTGAATCTCTCGTAACCACGCTGGATACGTGCCCACGCCATCCGTTATCGAACCCCAATAATCATCATAACCCTCATTGCTGAACCTATAATCTCGACTCGCTCCCCTGTTATTTTTAACTTGGTAGGTCACCACTTCATCTAACGGCGCTTCAACTCGTAAGCTAAACGCACCTCCATTGGCACTATCCAATAGAGCGTAATTCGTCGTTAATCCCGTCGTCTCTGTGCGCGTGCCAATCGTCACCGCATCAAGCAACAAGCCATTCGCATCCGTGACCTGACCCACTAAGTCAACATAGCGGCGCTCTGTGATCGTCACTACTCCGTCTACACTTAAATTTTGATCAAGTGTTACATCAATAGCGGTTGGCGCTAGGTTATATAATTTATTGCCGGTGGGGTTTATTTTTAAATGGTATTGCTCGCCTGTTGTATTTTTAGGTAAATACAAGACGACTTGGCCATTCTTATCACTGCGAAAGTTTTTAATTAAAGTAGAAGAATTGGAATTAAGGTATAAAGAAACCGCGATATCGTATAGCGCTAAACCATTGGTATCTACAACATTTAGAGTCAGCTTTTTCAAATCAACCGATAATTGAAGGTCGCTAACTTGTAAAGTTGAGTCGCCTGCCAAGTCTACTTGCTGAGATAAAACCGTATTGCCCCAATAAGCTTCAATATGACGACCGTCATCATTAACGAAACCCCATTTATCATTACAGGTCGCGCAATTACCTAAACGTGCAGTATATTGCGTTAATGAATTATTGGCGCGCAGGGCAATTTCATAACCCGTATTGGTGCTGATGTGATGAGGATAATAACGTCCGTATCCGGCGGTATAGTCGTCAACATCAAGATCAGTGGTGCTAAAGCCGATAGTCGCCCCGACAATTGCGTTGCCATTAAGATCGGTGACATTACCACTCACATTAACCGTTCGTTTAGCGTTTAATAAAATTGAATGCGTTGTTTCTTCGGTAATGACAATGTTTGTTATTTCAGGCGGAAACCACGTCGCTTTATTGTTATTCGGAATTTCAGGTATTAGGTTATATTCAATGTTACTGCCTAAACCATCAACACCCGCAAGATAAAGCGTAGAACTACCGGCTACATCGGTTGCTAATGAGGTTAACCAGTCGCCGTTAGATAATGATAAATTTACAAATAAATCGATCGGTGAGTTTTGGGGATCAAGCGTGACTAAATTAAGTTTATGTATGGCAGGTAAAATGAATGTCGGGTTTGTTTCTGATGGGTCGATTGAAAAATGCGTTTCAGGTATATAAGTGATAAATGAAGAGGCTTGGTTATTAATTTTGAGTCTACGCCCTCTTGATTCAACCGTCGCTTTGTATTGAATAAAAGCATCACCCTCACTCGCGACTTGAGTAGGCAATGAAATAACAAATTCACCGAGTGCATTGGTGACAACACTTGGATTTGATTGACCACCAAAGCTATAAAAAGCCACAGGCAGCTCATCCGCAGAAAATACAACATCAACACCACCAAGCGTTAAATCATTAGTAGTTTTAATAACCCCGTTAACATCAACGATATTGAAAGACGTATCGAGCAAAATATCATGTTCAAATAACGCATTATTAACAACAATTGATTGCCAAGGGCTTTTGTAAGCTGCATTTTCTGCTCTGATAAAATACTGACCCCAGGTTTCAAGATCTAAAGTAAATACACCTGAGTTATCTGATTCAACCACAGAAATTAATTCATATTGATTATTCATCACACTAACGGTTGATGAATTATTTACCAATAAGCCTTGCTCATTTTGAATTTGGACTTGACCACTTAGCACACTGCTTAATTGCTGCTCTGGGTTGATATTTTTATTAAAACTAACGGCTAAAAAGGGATTTTGATCTTGATTAAGTAATTCAACATTATAATCACCGACAACCGCATTTGGCGGCTGTATAGAAAAAGCTAATTCTGTCGCATTATCTTCAGTGATGAGCGGAAAATAAAAATCAAATAAGCCAGAGGCATCAACCAAGGTATTACCTAACCTAAATCGTGAACCGTCATCTTCAACTTGATATAACGTGACACTAGCCGTAAAACCGGCCCCGTCTAACGACGATATTTTTAACGTTTGCTTAGCAAAGTTGGGTAGAACAATATTTTGCTCTACTGCTAACTCTTCACTCGCAACAAATTTTGAGGTTGTTTGCTTTGTGGCATAAACAGGTAAACGCGATTCACCATTATTTAAATCACTGATGCCGCCCATTACCCAAGCTTCAAATGTTAGCTCGTCATCAAAATTGGGGATATCAATTGAAGCCGAATAATTACCGTATTTATCGGTGACTATACGTTCATGCTCAATTGATGCCGATTCACTCGATACTGATATTTCGGTAAAACTGAGCGGGGTTCCATCAACCGTACTCACATGACCTTGCAGCTCAATGGTTTTTTTAGTTATTAATAAATTGATATCTAGCTGTTCATCAACTAACTCTAGATCTAATTCATAAAAGCCGGTGGAGGCTTGACCGCTCGCGGCATTGAGAAAGTAGATACCAGGTTCATTAAAAAATAATCGGTAACTACCGGATGAATCAGTTTCGGAAGATGACAATTCGTTTAAATTGCGGTCATATAATATAACGGGGGCTCCCGCAATGACACTTCCATCTACTGTAAATCGACCATGTATTTCAGCCGCGTTAACAGTAAAAACAAGTTGTAAAAAAACAATTAAAAACAAAAAAACAGAACGATTAACGGACTGGGTTTCATTAGTAAAACGAAACATAAAAATCCCTTTATTTGAAAGGCTGCAAATGAAAAAAATGAGTCAAATAGTCTAACTCGATACATTTAGAAATTTGATTAACCTTTTAATAATATTACGTTTTAAAATAAATATAAAAAAATAATTGCTCAAATTTAAAGCGTTACTGCTAACTATCTAATTTAAAAGTGTTTAATTAAAAATCATAAAAAGCTCACTTTTAAAACCACTCGAAATAAAAACTATTAAATAACTAAAGCTAAAAAGCCCCTAGGTTTTCCAGCTAGTCATTTTGACAAAATATGTTTAGCGGTATAAAAATAATTATAAAAGGTGGGGGTAATCACTTAATGTATTAAGTGATTACGTTGTGATTTGATTACGTCAATCTATTAAAGCCTAATTATACCTAAGTCACTTTTATGACAAAAATCAGAGCGATTCAAACACCTTAATCTCGCAAGCGGGTTGCTCTATTAAAGCAGGGGTTTTATTTGACATATTGAGCTTGCCAAAATAGCAGATATCGTCGCCTTTACCTAAAATAGGCATTTTATGCCACAATTTATAATTAGGCAGCGACGGTATGAGCACATCATCATTTGAAGTGAAGTTAAGCAGCGGAAAATAACGATGAATTTTAGTCGATAATAGTAACGGTTCAATTGACTCATTCATTGGTACCTCGGCATAGTGATCAAATGAAATAAGTAAATCACCAGAGGTAGCATCAATTAACTTAGCGTATATTTCTACACTTTCTTTGTTGGTATTATTTAAAGGACGTCGGATCACATTACCCACTAGCATAGCTTGTGATCCTAATAATTGAGTGGCTTCCCAAGCACATTTTTCATCAGCTACAAACTCACAAACTTTCAAACGCTCAAGACGATTAACCATTTGATCCCGATTGAGTACTTGAAAACGCTTTCTCGCCGCAAATTCAGCATAGAACTCGTTGAATGCTGAATTTTGTTTTGCGCAGGTGACCGAATCTTGCTTTTGGCAATCAAAAGGAAATAGCGCTAATTTTAACCGCTCAGCAAATTTAAACGAACCGGCGTCTTGTTTGACAATGGTTACTTTATGCTGTTTTTCAGTTTGATCGGTTACTACTGTTATATCAATTTCATTATGGCCGCTTTTCAGTGGGTATAAATAATTGAGCACTTGTTCTATTGAGTTGTTCAGCGCAATACTCTTATCGCCTATTTTTATTGATTGCAGCCCCTCTGCCGCAGCGACGTAGATTTCTAATAAAACCGAAGATTCTTGTGTTACTTTTCCTATTTCGGCAATATCAATTTCTATCTCTGCATTTGCCATTGTCGGTGCAATAGCAACTAAGCGTGACGTTAAATTACCTTTGCCATCACCAACCCCGATCAAACGTTTATTTTGTTTAGTTGAATCGAATGTGATCATTAGCTCAACATCATTAAGTTGAGCTAATTTATTACATTTAATATGGTAAGCATTTGTGCATTGAATATTGATGCCCGCGATCTGACTATTATGATTAGACAACGGAAATTTAAATAGATGCGAATCGATCACTATTTGACTAACGCCAACTCCCTTATCTTCGACCCGAATATGTAGGCTATTACTGTTTAGCTTTCTGCTTAATAAAGAAAATGATGGTGGTGTGATATCGTTAAGATTTTTAATGATCATGGATTTTTTATTTTGAAATACATCCATAACAACAATATTTATATCATCATCGCCATATACTGAGGGATCAATAATAATCTCTTTCTTGGCATCTATGGGTTGATAAGTAATAGATGCATCATCAATGACTTTAGTCGCTTGTAGTAAATAAGGCTGATCATTAATTGAAACCAAATCAATCATATTGTTATCTTCGATTACAACTGATAGTTCTTTTTCTGTCTGCGCCTTTAAGGTGATCGTGGGCGCATTTTTATCTAAAGCGGCTGCGCTACTTTGTTGAAGAGACTTAATTAAAAAGATACGGGCTTTTTCAGAAGGAAACTGTTCAAATGATTTAGTTAAAACAGTAACCGCTTCATCAAATTTATGCTGTTGGTACAAAACAATACCTAATTCACGATTAGGGAAATAATTGTTTAGAAAATGCATGCCTAGTGTATAAACACGTCGTTTATCAGTATCTCGAATACTAACGGCCTGACGCAAATCACTTTCGGCTTCAGGCCATTTTTCACAGTCCATATAAGTGATGGCTCGTTTATAATAGTCGAACCAATCACCGCCAAAACTGGTATTCAACACACCACATTGACCATAATTGTCGGAATGAATACTGGGTGCGCTAGCGTTACAAGATAAAAGTAAAAAACAAAACGAAAATAAAAGTGAAAGTGAAAGTGAAAAACATTTACGCATTTCTATAAATCCTGTTTATTGAAATAATTGGGCCATTATTTTTTTGCCCTCTTTCTTTAACTTTATTGGGTTAAACGAGGTTAATTTTTCGGCTTGATATGCACCGATAACGTGATTATTTTTGAGGATGGCCACTCGAGCAATAACCTTATTATCAAGTTGAACAAATTCAGTTACGATCATAATGGGATCAAAATTAAGTGTTTTTTGACTAAGCGCGTCACTACATTTTTTAAGCGCCCCAACGATACATAAAACTTGTTCATTATTGACTTTATTGAGCGAATCAGTATCTATAAGAGGAATAATAACACCTTGATTAAGTTGGTTGAAAAAAGCGCTATGAAAAGAACTGCAAAATGAAAAATCACAAGCAATATTACGATAGTATAAGTTGGATTGACCTGCACTTAACTCCGCTAAATTGACCAATGATGGTTGAGAGAGCTTATCTGAATTTTGTTCAGCCTTGGCAGTTGTATTAACAAATGAAAATGAGTCGACAGAAAAGCTCAAAGAAAAAGCACTGTTTGTGTAACAGAGCATGAACGCTACCATCGCGCATTTTAAAATAGTTGTTACATTAACCATAAACCACTACTCTTTTTAATTAATTTTATGTTTATACTGTATCTAATGGTGAAATCATAATTTAAAAAATAAGTTCGCACATGAATTACTTAAAAATTAACCTCCAAATTATTATAATCGCCTTAATCTCGTTCCCCGCTTTATCGGTAACACAAATTAATGGTGAAGGTTTTGGCGCTTCACTTGCCAGCGCAAAACAAGACGCATTAGGTGATATAGCCAATCAAATAGCGGTTACTGTTAATAACAATACGGAATTAACCGCGTCTAGACAGTCAACCGATGATGTTATTGATGTAAAAGAAAGCTTCGATTCTCAAATAAAAACCTCAAGTAATGTCGAGTTATTAGGGGTTAGCTTCACACAGAGTAAAACTGAAAATGGCTACAAAGCGACTGCAACGCTTGACCTGATAAAAACCATTAACGCATTTGATTTACGGTTACAACAGATCGAATTAAAAACGTATCAAATTGCTTACCAGTATATAAACCAACATTTTGATTCGACTAAAAAAATCGAGTTAAGCGATGTTTTTTTTCAACAGTTGATTACACAAAAAAATGACATAAACCGTTATAAAAAACAGGCTAAATTTAGTGATATTTTGAAAGTATTAGCGGGACAAATTCCAACGTCAATTGATAAATTACGTCAACTAGATCAATCAATTGACAGCCTTTTTAAGCGATATAGCGAATCAAATGTCAGTTCAGTACAACATATAGAAAATATAATAACTTTTACAGCACTTAAAAACGAAGCGGCTATATGTAAAACCCTAAATGCCACTACCTTGTTATTTCAACGTGACGCGATAAAAAACAATGCAGAGCAGCTAATTAATAAAAACTTACTTATCTCTACCCTTAACGAAAATAATTTAATGCTGGCGGTCGTTAACGAAAATAATAAAATAGTGAATCAGTTTACTATCCATCTAGATCAGTCCATTTCAACGTTAGTTAAAACTAACTCAGACAATAAAACTAACCTAATTATTGTAGCGGGTAAGCAGGCGATCGATATCTCTGAAATCATAGTCTCGAATACGGTTAATGATACAATCAAGGCTAAAACGAGCTTAGGTAACAAATGTGATGTTGCAGCGGCTCACTTATCTATGTTAGATACATCGCAAAGTGTGATTATTATCGATACTGAATTTGAAATTGGGGAGTTTACACTACAGCCTGATCCTACCATTTTAAAATATGCTCGTGGCAAAGCCATCATGACTCAAATAAAAGATGGCTCTTTAATTCAATTACCTAATTGGACACTTGAAATTAAAGATTTTCCTTTTGTATCAGAAACAATGTCAAAAGATAAAATTAAAACCCAACTAGAATCAACTTTAATTAAACACATTACGTCGATAAGCAAGTGACTTTTTAAAGTTAGATAATGGGAAAAGATAAACACTCTAAATAGGCGCGCCTAAAGTTAATATATAGAGATAATCACGATCTTAGTTATTTATACAACCAAGATCGCTAGATGTAAAGCAGGTTATTTGAAATTTGTTAATAATTCTGAAAAATTAGATAACTAATTTTTCAATAAATTTATCACTTTAGATAAACTAGTGCGCCAATCAGAAGGTGATATATTCATAGGTAAAAGAGCACTTGAATCCATAACAGAGTAAGTAGGCCTTTTGGCTGGTAGTGGGTATTCATCTGTGTTTATAGCACGAACTTCAGGCACATTATCAATCACACCTATATTTTTAGCATCATCGAATATGGCTCTTGCAAAACCATGCCAACTTGTAGGCAAATCACCACTATAATGATAAACACCATATTCGATTGAAGAATTAGTGTACCCAACGCATATAGATAAAATAGCATTTGCAATATCACCAGCATAAGTAGGACAACCATACTGGTCGGCAACCACACTTAATTTATCTCGTGTTTGAGCCAACTTAATCATGGTTTTAACAAAGTTGTTGCCGTATTCACTAAACACCCAAGCTGTACGTAAAATAACGTGCTTTTTATTTGCATCAATACAAGCAAGTTCACCAGCTAGTTTTGACTTACCGTACACACCTTGCGGGTTTACTGCGTCAGTTGGCTGGTAAGGTGCAGTTTCATTGCCGTCAAACACGTAATCTGTAGATATATGAATAATAGCTGAACCAATTGCATTTGAAGCTTCGGCTAAATTTTTAACACCTAGTTCGTTAACTGCGTATGCTTGTTCAATTTCAGCTTCAGCTTTATCTACCGCTGTATAAGCAGCCGCATTAACAATAAAGTCTGGTTTAAAGTCTAATACAACACTTTCTACACTGGCTTTATCGGTAATATCCAAATCAGCCGAGCTACAAGCTTTTAGCACGATCTTGCTAGACTGCTGCTGTGCAATAACATCTTGAAAACAACGCCCCACTTGGCCGTTAGCGCCCGTTAATAAAATTTTCATATGTTTATAACTCAGTTAACTTTAAACCTAGTTTATCTTTAGCCGACAAAATAGGTTCTATACCTTCAGGCCACTCAATACCTACAGTTTCGTCGTTCCAAGCTAAACAACCTTCATCACTAGGCTCGTAATAATCAGTACATTTATATTCGAAATCAGCAATGTCAGACAAAACAACAAAACCATGAGCTAAACCAGGTGGTACCCAAAACTGTTTTTTATTTTCTTCAGATAATAAAACCCCTGCCCATTGTCCATAAGTTGAAGAATTTTTTCTTATGTCAACGGCTACATCAAATACACTACCACGAACAACTCTAACCAACTTGCCTTGTGGTTTAGACTTTTGAAAATGTAAGCCTCTTAATACATTCTTAGATGAACGAGAATGGTTATCTTGAACAAAATTTAGATCGATACCGCACATTTCTTTGTAACGTTCAGCTTGAAAACTTTCTAAAAAGAAACCTCGCTCATCACCAAATACTTTGGGCTCGATGATTATTGCATCACTAATATTAGTTTTTATAATTTCCATTTATTTGTATCCATCTGCGACTTTTAATAGATATTGACCATAACCAGTCTTCTTTAAACGATTACCTGCTTCAAGTAGCTCGGCTTTTGAGATCCATTTTTTATAAAAAGCAATTTCTTCTAAACATGCAACTTTAAACCCTTGCCTATGCTCAACGGTTTGTACAAACTGACCAGCTTCTAATAAAGAGTCGTGCGTACCTGTATCTAACCAAGCAAAGCCACGGCCTAAAACAGCAACATTTAAATCACCTCGTTCTAGATACACATTGTTGACATCTGTTATTTCTAATTCACCACGTACTGATGGCTTAATATTTTTTGCTATTTCTATTACGTCATTATCGTAAAAATACAAACCAGTAACTGCGTAGTTAGATTTTGCTTTTTCTGGTTTTTCTTCAATGCTTAATGCTTTACCACTGTCATCAAATTCCACAACACCAAATCGTTCTGGATCGGATACATGGTAACCGAATACAGTTGCACCAGATTGTCGAGCCGTCGCTTCAGCTAATTTGTCAGAAAAATGTTGGCCAAAAAATATATTATCACCTAATACTAAAGCAACATTATCTTCACCAATAAACTCTTCACCAATAACAAATGCTTGAGCTAAACCGTCAGGTGATGGCTGTATTGCATATTCAATAGATACACCAAAGTGACTTCCATCGCCTAATAAATTTTTAAAATTATCAGCATCTTCAGGTGTCGTGATAATTAAAATCTCATTAACGCCTGCCAACATAAGAACAGACAAAGGATAATAAATCATGGGCTTATCATAAATAGGCATTAATTGCTTAGAGGTTGCCAAGGTCAGTGGGTGTAATCGAGTGCCACTTCCTCCGGCTAAAATGATTCCTTTATATTTTTTCATAATAATTCCTAAACTAAAATTTTTATTGCTACCTTAACTAGGCACCGATTCTCTCTAATTTATATTCACCACTCATAACTCGCTTCCACCAAGCAGAGTTATTCAAGTACCATTGAACTGTTTTTTTAATACCTGACTCAAATGTTTCCTCGGGTTGCCAGTTTAATTCTTTAGACATTTTGGATGCATCAATTGCATAACGAACGTCATGTCCTGGACGATCAGCTACATAAGTAATTAAATCTTCATATTTAGCTATACCATTAGGTTTATTTGGTACAAGCTCTTCTAATAACGTGCATATGGTTCTAACTACTTCTATATTGCGCTTTTCGTTATGACCACCGATATTATATGTTTCTCCAACATCACCTTCAGTAACAACTTTATACAATGCTCTTGCATGATCCTCGACATATAGCCAATCACGTATTTGGCTGCCATCACCATATACAGGTAAAGGTTTGCCTTCTAAAGCATTCAAAATAATGTGTGGGACTAATTTTTCAGGAAAATGATACGGTCCATAATTATTAGAACAGTTGGTTACTATAGTCGGTAACCCATAGGTACGTTTCCAAGCTCTAACTAAATGATCTGAACTCGCTTTACTCGCAGAATAAGGAGAGCTAGGGTCATAAGAAGTTTCTTCAGTAAATAGAGGAAGGCTAGCCCCTTCTTGTATTTCATCGGGATGAGGTAAATCACCATAAACCTCATCAGTTGAAATATGATGAAAACGGAATTTAGCTTTAAGATCATCAGATAGAGTCATCCAATATTGACGAGCGACATCAAGTAAAACAAAAGTGCCAACAATATTAGTTTGGATAAATTCACTCGGCCCATCTATAGAGCGATCGACATGACTTTCTGCAGCTAAATGCATAACAACATCTGGCTGATGTTCCATAAATACACGGGCTACATTAGCAGTGTCACATATATCTACTTGTTCAAATATGTAACGGTCATTCTGTAAATCAGTCGGTATAGATTCCGTATTACCCGCATAGGTCAATTTGTCTAAATTTATAACGGTATCCGTTGTATTATTTAAGATATGTCGAACAACGGCGCTACCAATAAACCCTGCTCCACCTGTAACTAATATTTTCATTATTTCCAAAACCCTTTATGCATACTAAATTTTTTAATCCAAGAAGAAGGAAGCTTTTTATAATGTTTTCCCAATTTCATTCCAACTATTTTTGCCAAATTATTTATTAAAAAATTTGGCAACCACTTTTTATGACCTTTCCATAAATAACTAAATTCCGATTTTAAATATCGTCCACCTTCACCACCAGCGCCACCATATTCATTCTGAATCCAAGGCTCCATCGCATGAAAAACGCCAATATCAAAATAGCGTTTAAATTCTTCTTTAGCTGAATAATTATGAGAATGTCTTACTGCTGCTTCACCACAGTAACCGACCTTATACCCAGCCTTCAGCATTTTAGCTACTGCATACATATCTTCACATAAAATAGTATTATTAGGAAATAGACCAACACCTTCTAGATCTTTGATATTATATATAGCAAAAGAATTAGACATAAAAACGGATTTAATACCGTACTTCGATATGTCATTATTAGACTTGATGCTCGATTTAATAGGATAATTGAATATTCTTGCGTGTGAAGCCAGCGGGTTCGCGTTTGAATGAGGCTTTTGTCTGCCGCAAACAGCAGATAATTCATTGTTAACTATGTAATGGTAAATCTCATCTAAACTTCCAGGTTTCACCAAAGCATCTTGAGTTAAGAAAACAACATATTTAGCTTTATTTTTTATTAACTGTACACCAAGGTTTCTAGTTCCGCCATGATTAAATTCTTTAGCTAATATTTCGTGAACGTGAAAACCTTTTTCTATAAACTTACATAACACACCATCAGTTGATTCAGAGTCAATAATAAGAGTATTATCTTTGTATCCCTCTGCTTCGATAGTCAAGAGTAAATCTGCTAAAAGGCTGCCTCCATTTCTTACAGGTATGACAATTTCAAAAGGTACCATTATTTAACCTGCCCCATTAAAACCATCAATACAAATACAAATTGCCTTATAAAGCCTGTTTTTCTTATTTTACCTATTAAAGTAAAATATAATTTTTTAACAAAACTTGATTTCTCAAAAAAATCAATATAAAAATCAATATCATCTATATCTTTAGCTAACAAATCAACTCCAAAATCTTTTTTAAATGCTTTCGCCTGATAAAAAGTTTTTGTAAGGGAATGCTTAGATTCAACACATAGCTCCTTAATTTGAGGACTAATTTTTAATAAGCTACGAAATGATATATCTTTTGCTCCGACTTGATTTCCAGAATGCTGCCGGTAAAGATTCAAACTCTTATCAATGAATTCTAGCTTACCAAATGCTTGCACATATAAAGCACAATACCAATCATGCATAATAGCACCACTAAAATCTGATTTAGTCACTTCCTTAATCGCATACTTATTTAACATGAACACACAACCAGTAACTGAGTTTTGATTTAAAAGATCTAGGAGTGATGGTTTAGTTGAAAGTTTTTGACAATGAAACATAGAAGAGTGAACAGGTGCCAATAATTCATCAGTGATACATAAATCAGAATGTATTCCAATAGGAATATTCTCACCACTATTTTTAACAACAGATCTATATCTATCTACAAATAAAGAGATTTTAGAAGAGTTCCAAAAATCATCTTGATCTGCAAAGAATGCGATATCAGCAGTAGAGCTTTTTAAAAGCCTAAGGAAATTAGCTTGAACCCCACCAACTCGATCAGTCGATAAAATAGATATGTTAAAATTTTTTGGTATATTTTTTATTGATTCTATTTTACTTATTGTGTCATCTGTAGAACCATCATCGCTTATTATTATAGATATATTATGTTCTTCTATATTTTTGGAAGATAATATAGAGTTTAATTGTTCAACAATATAACTCCCACCGTTATATGTAGCTAACAAAATGTCTATATACATTTAATTCCCTTAGTAGATGATACAAAGTAGCCATCACGTATAATGATAAATATGGTAGTAAAAATAGTGGCTGGATATGATAACATATTATCAAAGACCATAAATAACCCAACTAGTATATAAAGTACTAAAGACATAACTCTAGACTCCCTCCTTTTACAAAGGATAAATGTTATAAAAAAATAAAAAGCAAACATTAATGTGTGTAAAAGTACTCCAAGTAAACCTAAATAGCCATATGACTCAGAGAATGCAGTTGATACATTAAGATGCTCCGCAACTAAATTATTAGATCTGGGGGCTATATCGAATACGACTGCAACTCTCTTTGATATAGTTTGAGGTAAATTCTCAAATATGAAAAATCTTACAAAATTATTTAAATCATATTCTGAGTTTAAATTTACATGTTGGATATTAAAATCTAAATTAGAAATTGGTGATGTTACATATAACCAAAACCAATAAAAAACAGCACTACCACCTTCACTAATAAAATGGTCACTGGCCCCCCCTGCTTCTAATATATATTGCTCAGCCTCTCCATAACTAATATTTAGCAAGCCAGACATACGGTATGTGCCTAAAACGCCAAATAAAATCAATAAAGTTGAGACGCTAATAGCGGCAATAAGACAAAGTTTAAATGTCAACTTCCTTCTTATCACATAGGCTAACAACATGATAAATAAACCATACATTAATAAATGACGAGATAACATCAAAATTGATATTAAAAACACAACACCAATAACTAAATAACTTGAAAATATTGTATTTTTTCGAACGACAACTGAGTATTCCAAAACGAGATAAAGGCACAAAGAGTACATAATTACATGTACAACCGGAAACCCAAAGTCTTTATAATCCCCACCAAATAAAGGAACGCCATAAACAGCAACTTCGCAACAAAAAAGAAATAAAGTTGTTATGAACAAAAATTTTGGAAATTTTGAATGGACAATTTTATCATCAACATTATTAGCTCTAAAATATGAGATATAACGGTTACATTTAGATACGTATAAATAAAGAAATTCCGAAAATATTAAAACAAATATAACTAATAATAATAATACATTCAGCTCTAGGCTTGGCTTGCCGTATAAAGAAGAAAACTCAAATTGGCTTAATGACCAAGCTAAACAAAGAACAGCAATTAAACTTTTAAATGGGCTTATAAAAAACACTCTAACACCCTATAAGTTTCGATATTGTTAGCCGATTATTATAACATTTTTCATACTCATCATAAGCTATTTCGAGTTCGTCCCTTTTATTCATTACATCTTTAATCACACCACTCCAATGAACTTCATCTCTTTGTTTTAATATATAGCTAGCGGATGTGTGCTTTATTCCATAAAAAGACTGTTCAGAAGCAACAACAGGTACTCCCCTACATACAGCTTCAAGAACTTTAACTTTAACTCCAGACCCTAATTCAATAGGACTTATAAGGCAAATACTGTTATTTAGAATATTTTGAAGGTCGTCATCACTTACAAAACCTTTAAAATTAACATTATCAGATTTAAGATTATTTAAGTAACCTTCAGATTTCCCAACATGAAAAACTTCTACTCCAATATTTTTAAGTTCTTCAGCTAAATAACTGCAAACCCACTCCATAGCATCATAATTTGGGAAATAATTAAGTCCCCCTAAAAATACCACATATTTAGAGTTAGAATAACGCCATCGACTATTTCTGACAGGTAACATTTCAGGTATGAAGTAGCGGCTTTTTGGCAGGTCAGGAGCGGCAAGTAAATCAACTTCACTTAACCATATTATATTATCAATAGAATTTAATATTACTTTTTCAAACTTACTCATCAACCAAGTATCGAACTTATAAAAAAATCGTTCAAAAAAATTTATTGCTTTATCTTCCCTTTCAACACATATCTTAGTTTCGATATTATGAGAGATGTAATAGCATTTAGATTTATATTGACCAATATCACCTTTTAGAAGTCCAAATGAATAAATATGGTCGACAATAATATATTCATAATCATTCAAATTGATATCTATTCCATTTTTAGCGCTTGGAAGTCTAGCAAATACATCATATGGTAATCTATTTATTAAATAGTTTATTAATTTTATTAATTTATTGATCTGGCCAAACATAAAAGGAGTTGAGATACCAACATGGTAAAGTTCCTTTTTTTTCAACGAAAAGCTTTGGCTTTTAGGCTGCATTAAGGTTAAATCTATATTTTGATTATTTGATAACTCTTCTACATGATTTTTAAATACTCGAATACCACCATTAGACTCTTTAGATTCAAAATCTGTGGGTATCACTAATAATATCTTAATTTTTTTATTGCTTGCATTTAATTCGAGCATAGTATTGTCTATTAAAAAATTGGTAAAATTTTGCTAATCTAGAATTATAAACATCGATTATACAATCAGCATTAATAGAAAGAGATTTCTCATTTATAATCGAAGCATATTTCTTTCTAAATATTTCAGGGTTACTAGATAACTTTGACTTACCATACCACCCCTCACCTTTTTTGTTCGATGTCAAGAAATTAATTATGTAATCAAATAGATTTTTACTTATATGAGCTCCCAAATAAGGCACATTTTGATAATAAAGTTTTTCACGCTTTTCATCGCCCATATCAATATTACAATTAGAAATATAATTATAATTCACAGCAAATAAATATGTAGAAACCCATCCATTTTTTACTTTATCAAATAGCATAAAACTTTGTTCTGAGTTATGAATATGATTCTGTTCACCTAATATAATTTTTTGTGTTTTTATATTTATTTTTTTAGCTGCTTTGATAAATAAATGCCTATCTATAAATGTAAAATTACGATGAGAATTGAAAGTATCATTTGCAAATATAAATAAATCATTTTTATTTATATTAAAGTTATTTAATATATATTTTTGGCCTTTTTGCCATCCAGAAAATTCCCAATTCTCATTATCTCCTTCAATTAATTTAAATTTTATATGGCAGTTTTCAATATTAACATTAACATTAGAGTTGTTTATAATAATTAAAGTCGCCTCCCCATTAAATGAAGAAATTAAATTTTCAAACTCTTTAATGGCCTGATCTACTTTATCTTCATAAAAACATAGAAGAACCCCGTAACAATGACTATCTTTCATAATTCGCAAACCAATCTTTTGTATTTTGTACTTTCCGAGAAAAAAAATGTAGATATATAATAGTTATGCCACCAATAAATTCACCAATAGCCAAACCAATTAAAGGTGTTAAATATGACGAATAATGAATGAAAGAACCTAATGAACACGTTGCAACAATTATATTTGATATTGTCGTGTAATGAACCTTATTTAAAGGAATTGATATGTGGTTATCTAATAATACAGATGTTGTAGTCAATAAAAAAACTGTCGAGATTACTAACATCGCAAATGTCGAATATATATAATTATCATTAGTGATCCACGATATAATAGATGGTAAAACAAACAACACTGAAATTATGGTAACAAAACTAAATACTATAATAATTTTTGTTACATTAATAACATTTTTACCTATACCACTAATTTGTAAGCTCTTTATAGTCACAGGCATATAATACCTCGATATAGCAACTGATAATGAATTTAGTGTATTAATAATTTGTTTTAGAATATTTAAGTACGCTAGAGCTTCTTTAGAAAAGATCATTCCAACTAAAACTTGATCTAAATACTGATAAATACTTCCTAAAAAATTATTAGCAAAATAAAATCTCAATGCAGTTATTTTTATTTTAACCTTAAAGCTAAATTTAAATGGTTCTAATTTATAAACTAAAAAACATGAAACAATATTAGTCATAATTATACTAACACTCATGATGTACGCTAAGTAGTAATATGTATGTTCATAGACAAAATTATAAATGAGCAGTAAAGTCATACATTTAATAAATAAGGTTCTAATAAATAAACCTTTATAACTTTGTTTTGAAAATAAATACCAATCTAAATTGAAAATAAATGAAAGGGTAGCAAATACATATACCATGTATACAAAATTATTTTGCTCTACTTCTATGAATGAAAATATAAATAAATGCAATAAAAAAGCTAACAGACTTAAATAAAATTGAATTGTATATAAACGGGACAAAACTATTTTTATTCTTTTATTATTAAATACACTCGACTTAGATAATTGAGCTATACTAAATGGAATAAAAAAAACAATTAAAATTGTACAAAGAAGTTGGTGTAGTAAACTCGAATGAATTACAAGGCCGAAGTTTTCAGGGTCTAACCGAGAAAGTATAATTGGATATGATAGGATTGGAAATCCGATATTTAAAAAAGTTAATCCGAGAGAGTATTTCACTTTATCTTGCCGTTGACTTAGTAAGCTCTAACAATAATTTAGAAATAATAACGTCCCAATCAAAGTTATTAAAACAGTATTCTTGAATTCCATTACTCATATTATCAAGGTCTAACATTTCTACTTGATTGAACGCTTCAAGTAAACTTAATTCAGCAGATACAACTAAACCATAATCACCACCATTTACGATATCTCTTACCCCTCCAACATCAGTTCCTATCACAACACATTTATGTGCAGCGGCTTCAGGTAGTACTAAAGGAAAACCTTCCCAACGAGATGATAAACAAAAAATTTTAGCTACAGATAATACATTAAATAAATCCCTTTCACTTAAAGAGCCAAGATACTTTATATTATTATGTAGATTGATAGCTTCTTCTAATTTAGGCATAAAAGACTTTTCTACGGTACCGGCTAAAACCAATTCCCATTCATTAGATAAGTTTGATTCAATAAAAGATTTAAGGAGTAATTCTGTGTTTTTTTGTTCCGTACCTAATCTACCGGCTGTCATGATAATATTTTTTTTATTATTGACTTTAGCCTTTAACTCTTGCATGCACGGAAGTGAAATACCATTAGGTATATGTAGCAATTTACCATTTATCATTCCATAGTCACGCAAATGTTCATAACATAATTTATTTTCCACTGATATATATGTTGTAAATTTAATTAATGTATCTCTAAATATCCGATTAAACCATTTTACTCGATCGAACATCCCCTTAGAGTATTCAGGAGATATATCCAATTTAATATATGTAATTATTTTTTTATTAATTAGCTTAAGAAAAAAATTAAGTACTAAATTAGATTTTTTGTAATGATATGTATTTACAATAAAATGTCCTTTACGTAAAAAATAAAGAACATAAAGATAAAAACAAACCTTCGATTTGTACGGAACTTTTATAATTTCTAGGTGATTTTCACTTTGAGGTAAGGCACTCATATCAATATCTTCGGTTACGAATACTTTAGATTTCGTACCTAGCTTTTTTCCCATCAAAAAAGGAATCATCCCGACATCTTTTCGTAAATGAAAACTTTTGAATTCTTTAAAAACAGTGACAAATGTAATATTATTTTTGGGTAACATGTATAAACACTCTAGTAATAAATATATATCAATTTCTTTTCTTTAGAAAATGCCTCATTATAAAGAAAGCAACCGACATCAAGCCACCTAATAATGTAATAAAAATAACTTTCAATCCACGTTTTGGTTTTGATTTTTCTTCTGGCGCCATAGGGGGAACTACAGTTTTTAATAAATACTCTTTACTTACTTCAGCTAACATTAAAACTTTAGTTTGACTTTCTATCATATTATAAAAAACAGACTGCATGTCTGTTATATTAGTCTCTAAAACTTTATTCTTTAAGTAATCAATATTTTTAGCTGTTTCTTCTATATCACGATCTTGAAAATGTTTATTTATATCATTCGCTAACCATATAGCCCATTTTTTAGCTACAAGAGGAGAATAATGCTCGACGTCTATATTTAACAAATTCGTTTTATTATCTAAACTTACAAAAATCATTTTTGAAATTTTTCTAAATGTTTTATAACTAGAAGGCGATAAATCCTCCGTTTCTCCAGACTTAACTACCCATTTACCAGTAGCTGAGTTATAAAGGTCCTCATCATAAATTAACTTACCACTTACTTTATCCCATTTATCAACTGCCATAATATCGGCTTTGATATCATGCTTTTTAACAAAATTATCAATAAAAGGCCAACTTTCAAGTAGTTCGATCGCTTGTTCAACATCATTACTTTGCCCACCTAAATTAATTCCAGCCATAGCAGCTAGTCCACCATATTGTGATGCAAGACCACCTAGTGACCCTCCATCACTTTTGGTAGGTGCTAACGTTATTGAAGACTTATATATATCAGGAAGAGATAAAACATATACTATAGCTAATAGAGAAAATATGCTGGTAGTAACAATTATTTTAACTTTATTGAGCCAAATAACATACCAAAGTTGTGATATATTAATTATATCATCGCTAGCTTCGAAACATTTAGGATCGATTTTAGGCTCATTTAATTTAGATTCAATTTTCATATTTATAAAGCACTCACTGCAGCAATAGCCACTGTAGATTGATAAATAATACTCGTCACTTCTTTCCAGATAGTTAGTGCAGGAATAGGATCGACATTGGTTGGTACAACAATAGTGTCGCCTGGCGCAATATCTAAGCTGCCAACAAACCAACTCGCTTGGCTAACAATTCGACCGTTAGCTTTAATAATATAAGTGTCATCATCTTCAGCAATTTGATTATATCCGCCGGCAGCGTCTACATAATCTTGCATATCCAAAGAATCAGAATACATTAACGCAGTTGGCGCATATACCTCACCAATAACAGAAACAGCTTGATTAATACGAGGAATAATCAACGTATCTCCATCTTGTAAAGCAAGAGAGTCTTCCATACCTAATAACTGTTCAGAATTAACAACTAATCGTCCACTTGCTTCTACACCTTCAAGCTGAGTTAATAAAGCCAAAACAGTTTCTGAATTAGAATCTGAACCGCCGTTTATTTGAGCAGAAATGATTTCTCTTTTTAAACTAGATGCCGCTTTATCAAGCAAGACCTGTTGGCTGGCTTTTAACTGTTGTCGGGTGAATACAGCAGCATTAATAAAGGCCTCTTCACTAAAACCACCCGCGCGATCAATTAATTGGGCTAATGTTTCACCTTTATTTATTGGGTAAATACCAGGAAAGTTAAATTCACCTAATAACGTGACCGTTTCATGATCTCGCCAATCAGGGATGCGTTTAATTTTTACAACATCACGTGGTTGTAATTCAAAACTGGTTAGATTTTTTTGATCGAGAGCAATGTCTAATAATTCAAAATCTGAGGAGTCTTGTAAGTTGGTTTTAAAACGATTGACATTAACATCATTCAAATAACTAGCCTCAGTATAACCCCCAGCAGCATCAATAATGTCGGCTAAAACCATATTATTAGATAAGGGATAAGTACCTGGGAACCTAACTTCACCGTTAATAGTCACGAGCTTTTGCTGGTTTTCTTTATTTGTTTGTTGACTAATTTGGCTGATTAAGTCACTTAACAATTCAGTGCGAGCCACATTGATAGAAAACACATATAACTTGTCTCGAGCGCGTAATTTAAAGTTCAAATCATCTAAATTATTGATGCTTAATGTTTCGAATTCAAAACGATTAAAGTTCATATCAAAACGCTTCAATAACATGTAATTCAAATCAGTATCGAGTTTAAAATCATACGCGGCTTTTAATAAGTCTTTAACCATCATATTCGATTGTAGTGGGTAACGAGCAGGAAATTTAACATTGCCCACGATTTCAACAACAGCAGGCGGCTCATTATTTCGAGCTTGCTGATTTAGCTCTAATAAAGCCGGCGCTAAAGCGTTAATCGTATTTTGACGAGCTTCACCACTAGCAAACACATACAATCTATCTTCTGAATCTAATAGGGTGTTCAGATCTGCTTCTTTTGTTAAATCAACACCTTCAAACCATGTGCGTTTAGGGTTCCTTGTCCGCTTTTGTAATAAGGCATATTGCAAGTCTGTATCTAATTTATAATCATAAGCGGCCTGAACCAATTGTTTTACCGTCATTTTTTCAGTTAATGGATAACGACCTGGAAATTCAACATGCCCCGCGATAGAAACGACTTTAGGTGCAAGTGTTGCACGAGACTGTGAATTTAATCGAGATATTAACCCACCTAATTCACGCCCTTGATTCGCTGCAAATAAATAAACAGCATCTCTTGGATGAAGCGTAATATTGTCTTTACTATTAGGATTTTCTAATACATTACCAATTGAAAATTGAAGCGCTTTAATCGTTCTTAACGGTTGTTCTTCTCTAACAATAATAGAATAGACTAGATCAGGTTCAGCTTTTAATTGCTTGATATCGTTTATTAAATCACTAACTTTTATACCTTTTTTCCATTTAAAAGCGCCGGGGCGATAAACATGGCCTTTAAGCGATACAACATTTTCTTGCTGCTCTAATACGGAGTAAACGCGCAATACATCACCATTGCTTAATGGTTGATTGAGATTTTTATCTAAGGTTAAATTTAAATCGAATACCGTTCTTTCGCCGTTATGATCAATTCTTTCAAGTTTCGATGCTTGAGCATAGGCAGTTGGTAGATAACCGCCCGCCAATTCAACTAAGTCTTTGGTACTTTCTGATTTTCTTAGTTCATATATAGCTGGACGTTTAATTTCACCGTCAATGCCGACGGTATCGCCGACAGGAGGAATAAAAACAACATCTCCAGGTAACAATTTAGTATCGTTAGAAGTATCACCTTTTAATAGCAAATCATACAAATCAAACGTAGTAACCACTTTACCTTTTCGTTTCAACTGAATATTACGAAGTGAACCAACTTCAGTCACGCCGCCCGAAACAAATAAAGCATGAGTAATGCTCGACAAAGAACTAACCGTGTAGGCGCCAGGTTTGTATGCTTCACCCAATACAAAAATACGAATAGAGCGCATTTCACCCATTGTTATATTCGCCTTGGCACCAATAACTTTTTGTTCTATTTGCTCATTTAAAAAAGCTTTAAATTCGCCAAATGACATGCCAACAACTTGCAAAGGTCCGGTTTCTGGCAATATAAAGGTACCATTACGGTCAATCGACACATTATATGATTTATATTCTTTACCAAATAATTGCACTTTAAGGGTATCACCTGGACCAAGCACATATTCATGTGGTACAGGAACATCACTCGTCGGGGCAAAAGTACTTGGCGATGCCGCAAATAATTCATAACCAAAAGGTTTTAAAATCCGTGTCGACACCCCTTTATTTTCAGCATCGCCATCAGATTCTAAATTAGTTGCACTAGCTAAACCACTATCAATTTTAGTCATTACGACATCATCTACAGCACGATCTGTAACAACAGCTGGGTTATCGATTTTCTGAGTTGAAGAACTGACCGAATCTAATTGATTAAGATCAACACCATATTGACTAGCTAGAATTTTTTGCTGAGCTTTGGGTAACTGTTTGAATTGAGCGATTTGCTCTTGGGATGGTGTAACCGCTAATAAAGAAAAACTAATTAACAAAAAGAAAAAGCCGAAGAGCTTCATTGTTACAATCCTTGCATTTTTTATTTAAAAACGTTTATAACAAAACAATCTATTTTTACAAATTTATATGCATTTGTACTTTATGGCAGCACTATATCAAATTTTAATTTTTACGCAATTAAAAACACGATATCTCTACTAATCAAGAGTCAAATTTATGCTGCTATTCAATCTTAATATACCATTAATTACCTTAATGTTTTTCTCAAGGTATTAATTTTAAATCATAAATTATTAATTTATTTTAAGACATTAATGATTTGTAAAATATTAAATAATTACTACATCTCATTATTTATTAGTAGGTTGAGTTCGTTTTTAAAGTGCTATTAATTTAGAACAAATTTTTTTAACTCTTCAAACTGCTTATCCCCAATATATAAATTTTTAAACCAACTCACTTAATTTTTTGATTGCGGCTTCTAACTTAATTTCGTTAGTTAAGCCGATAGTTAAACGAACACAGTTTTTGTAACGACCGGTCATCGAAAATATTTCACCTGGGCTCACGCTGATCCCCTGCGCTAACGCGGCTTGATAAAAGTCCATTGAATCTACATGGGCTAGAAATTCAAGCCAAAGAAATAATCCGCCTTTAGGTTGGCAGATAGCGACTGAGCTAGGAAAATAAGTCTGTATTAACTGTGCCATTTGATTCAAGCGTTTCTCAATCTCTACACTTAATCGTTTTAAATGAGCGCGATAACCTTCGCTAAATAAATAATCAGCCAACCCGACTTGGGCAGGTAATGAAGACGTCAAATTGAGATTCATTTTATGCTTGGCAAAAACACTAACCGAATCAGCGCGCCCTAACCAACCAATTCTAAAACCCGACGCTAAAGGTTTAGAGAACGAGCTACAGTAAGTAATACAATTATTCTGGTTGTCTAATTGATTGGCATAAGCAAATACAGGCGTTGTTTGTTCATGCATAAACCCCAATTCACCAAATGCATCATCTTCAATACTGGGTATTTTATAGTGCATAATCAGTGCCGCTAAGCGTTTTTTTACCGCGACAGATAAGTTAAACCCCAACGGATTATATGCAATGGCACTAAAAATTAGGGCTTTAAATTTTTGTTCTTCCATTAACGCCGCTAAATAATCTAAATCAGGTCCAGATTGATTACAGGGTATTTCTAATATTTGTCGGCCGGCTTGCTTTAATGCCATTAACAAACCACTGTAACAAGGTGTGAAAATAGCCACAACATCATTAACAACCGTACATTCCATCACGGCTAAATTAACGGCTTCTAAACAACCATTGGTGATCAATAATTGACTAGGCGCAATATGACAATGCCGTTTGGCCAGTTGTTCACTTATCGCATCACGCAAACCCTGATAGCCTAATTGATGGCCATAACTATAAGCCGCGGCAGGAGAGCGCCTAGCCGCACGATATAAGCTACGTTGTAATTCTTCAATCGGTAATAACTCAGGCGGCAAACACCCACCGCCTAGCGGCACTAAATCGGGACGCATTGCATTTTGTAATACTTCAAAAATCACGTCAGAAGTATCTTGCTTAACTAACGTAGCTTGGGACAAAAAACGCTTTGGCATCTTGTCGGTAAACTCGGCACGCACAAAATAACCAGATTGTGGTTTTACCCAAATCAAACCTTGCTGCTCTAACAAATTGTATGTTTTAGTCGCCGTGCTTAAACTCACACTATGAAGCTCGGCAAAATGACGTAACGAGGGTAAAGCGCTGCCTGCTTTTAATATAGAGCTACGAATAGAAGCAGCAAGCTGCCCTGCTAATGCTTCATATTTAAATGCCATAAACTCTCACTATTTCCGTTACCTATTGTTAAGTCTATTTTTATAAAAACGTCTGATACAAACGTTTAATACACGCGTTTGAATCCGCTCAATGACCACTCGACTCAATAATTTAAAACCTTTGGGTATTATCTTTATTATTAAGTAGAACCTAAACTGTACCGCTTTTTTTATAATTTATTACATCTGTTTCGCTTTATGCAAGTTATTTATGCTGAGTTCACGATTTGTCACTAATATGAAGGAACGCTCATGCTAAATAATAATGCTTTATCGCAAACTCGTCAGGTTAACCCTCCTCATGAACATACGGGCTATTTATGGGCAGGATTAGGTATTTTATGTTTCTGTTTAACCTTACCGGTTACTAAAATTATGTTGCCCGACTTTTCGCCAATGTTTATCGCATTAGGCCGCAGTGCTATAGCCGGCATTATTGCCGTATTATTATTATGGAGAGCCAAAGCGCCGCTCCCATCGTTAAAGCAGGTGGTGTGGTTAATCAGCTCTTCTATTGGTATTGTGTTTGGTTTTCCAATTCTATCGGCGCTTGCTATGCAATCAACATCCGCTACACATGGTGGGATAATTGCCGCTTTATTACCCTTAAGCACGGCTATTGCGGCTACCTTGATCACTCGCGAAAAACAAAGTCAGCGTTTTTGGTTATATGCCTTTCTAGCATCGAGCTTGGTCTTAGTTTTTAGCTTAACCGCCGCAACTGGGGCGATTAACCAAGGCGATTTATGGCTGGTTTTATCTTTACCATTAGGGGCTTTAGGCTATGCGACTGGCGGCTATTTATCAAAACAAATGCCTGCGTGGCAGGTTATTTGTTGGACCTTGATTTTATGTTTACCGATCACCCTACCCTATACTGTTGTTTATTGGCCAACCACGGTATCTGACGTGGCAACCAATAGCTGGTTTGGTTTAATTTATGTAGCCTTATTTAGTCAATTACTTGGTTTTTTCTTTTGGAATAAAGGATTAGCGCTAGGCGGGATCGCAAAGGTGAGTCAATTACAGCTTTTACAACCGTTTGGTACTTTAATTGCTGCAAGTTGGTTATTAGGCGAAGTATTTGAGGCGCACAATTTAATGGCCTGTGCCGCCGTGGTTGTGCTAGTTTATTTAGGTAAGCGCGCGTAAATATACTCAAGTCACCCGAGTATACAGGTGTATTTTCGAATATATAAACAAGGTCATCAACTTAGATGACCTTAATTTATAGGCCACTAAAATAATTAAGCCGCTTCTAGCAGCTCTTCAACAATCAATTTTAACAGAAAGGTTTCACGCTCAATCGACATGCCTTTTTTGGCGCTATTAGCCATGGTATGTTCATTGTGTTCGATGGCTTGATGAATGTTCATCCAGACGGGTTTCATCCCATTGTTAATTTCATGACTTTCAAATTCAGGTTGCAATAGTTCATCATCAATTTTACAAACATAACAATAAGATTCCATATGCATGATATCGCAATCGTTTTTATACCAAGGTCTGAACTCTTCATACAAACCAAAGCTTTGAATATCACGGATATTTTGTGCTCCTGTTTCTTCACGTAATTCCCGCTTCATACCTTCGATTGCATCTTCACCGTCATCTATTCCCCCACCCGGTAAAGTATAATCATGGTAACGCGCTGTATATAACATCAAGATGTTATCGTTTTTCAATACGATCGCCCGTGCGGCTTTTCGATGAAATTTAGTAGCCGATAAATCTTTAATATCGCTATGAACAGTGGATTTAAGTAATCGCATTGAATAGTTTACCTTGTTGAAGTTAGATTAATTCTGAAATGATTAGCCGCTTAGCACTTCAATTCCAGACACTAAATCATAGTCAGAAAGGCAATTATACCGAACTCAAAATAAGGCGCTAGTTGCAAAATTTATTCTTTACTTCAACGTCAACTGTTAACACTATCAAGAGGGTAATACTAAGGAAATATGATAGCTAAAACTAACCCCAAAATATAAAAAGCCACAGGTAATAAATACCCATGGCTTTTTGTGAAAACAAAATTTGATGTTTAAGGCTAACTCATTTATCTCGCATTATTTAAATTGGTAATATCGCCTAAGCTAAATGTTTCATGAAATCTAGGCATGCTGTTTTTACGCCAGTGATAACCTTCAGCTTGAATATGAAACCATTTAGGTTGAATATTCGTCCAACTCCACATTTCCATGTCTGCAACCATTTCGCGTAAAACATGAGGATGCATATAACTCAAATCATTTTTTTCACTTTTGTCCTTTTCAACATCATATAAGCGCCAGGGTTCATTATGGTTACGTATAATTTTCCAATTATCACGTCGAGCGGCAGCATTAGATAAATCGGCTTTATGACGTAATACATAAATGCTTTCGCCTGCACGCGCACTGGTATTGTTAAGCAAGTTAGTGAAGATATTTTTACCATCCAGCTTTTTAGTTTTAGCAACCGTCGCTTTACCTAAACTGGCAAAGGTTGGAAATAAATCAAGCGTTGAAACAGTGTGGTTGTATGAGTTATTAGCCGGGATTTTATCAGGCCAATGAAAAAACATAGGCGTTCTAAAGCCACCTTCAAGCACATCACCTTTGCTACCGCGTAATGGCATATTACTACCACCCGCTTTTAATTTACCGCCATTGTCACTAAAGAAAACAATCAAGGTATTATCGTATTGACCCGTGGCTTTTAAAGAATCAACAATGCGTTTAACACCCCGATCAACTGCATAAACCATACCGGCATAGGTTTTACGCTTTTTATCTTTAATGTTAGGAAACATCGCTTCATCTTCAGCTTTAGCTTCAAGCGGCGTATGCGGGGCGTTATAAGCAAGATATAAGAAGAAAGGTTGTTTTTTATCACCCGCTGTTTCAATAAAACTAGACGCTTCGCGTGACAACGCATCTGTAATATATTCGGTTTCTTTTACTTCTTTGCCATTATGTTCTAGCGGGCGTAAATAATGCCAAATAGCACGATTTAAACCTTTTTTGCGTTCAGCTTGATAGCGACGGTCAAAATGTTCTGGAAAATAATGATGTCCACCGTTTAAAAAACCATAATATTCATCAAAACCACGGTTGTTCGGATGAAACTCTGATTCTTCACCCAAATGCCATTTACCGAGCGCACCAGTAAAATAACCTGCATCTTGTAAAACCTCACTAATGAAGGTTTCTTCAGTTGGGATCCCTAAACCACCGGAGTTATCACTCGTGGGTAAGTTAAACTGTGAACCAAATTTATGCGGATAACGCCCTGTCATGATCCCCGCACGGCTAGGTCCACAAAAAGGGTGAACATTATAAGCGGATGTCATCATCGTGCCATTTTCAGCTAATGCATCCAAGTTGGGCGTAATGATATCGGTTGAACCATTAAAGCCAACATCGGCATAGCCCATATCATCAGTTAATATAACTAAAATATTAGGCCGATCAGATTGAGTACCAGCATTAACCGCCGATGATAAAATAAGGCCCGCAAGGGCTAAAATGAGTTTTGATTTTTGTTTAAACAACACTTTGTTTCTCCAAAAAAAGCAGCAATGAGTAGTTGCACGGGTTGTGGCGAAGAGCCTAATACTTATTTTTAATATAAAGTTTAGGCGCTTATTTAATATTTTTTACAATAAATATTTATTCGTTAATTAAAACCGATACACGTTTCAGCGTATGATATTCTTCAAGGCTATAACGTGAGCAGTCTTTACCCACACCACTTTGTTTTAAACCACCGTGCGGTAAATGCACGCCATAATGCACTTCATTAATACACACACTACCCGCTTTAATTTTTTCAGCAGCTTGCAAGCCACGCGTTAAATTGGTGGTGTAAACATAAGCCGATAAACCATATTCGTTGTCATTGGCTAAAGCGATCACATCGTCATTGTCGCTAAATGGGATAATAGGCAATACAGGACCAAAGATTTCATTAGTCACTAATGGCATTGATAAATCAACATCAGCTACGATAGTTGGCTCTAAGAAGAAACCAGGCTTATCAGCTGCTGAGCCACCTAAAACAAGTTTGGCACCTTTTTCGACTGAACCTTCAATCATGCCTAAAATACGCGTGCGTTCTTTAGCATTAATGACGGGTCCCATTAAGCGGCCTTCTTCATGACCTGAACCTAATACGATGCCTTCTGCATGCGCTTTCGCTTCTGCAATGAATTGCTCATATACAGATTCATGAACAAAACAACGATTTGGCGAAACACAAACCTGACCAGAATTAGCAAATTTTAAATCAATGATACTGTGAGCTGCTTTTTTAACATCTGCATCGTCATAAACAACAACCGGTGCATTACCGCCAAGTTCAACCGAGAAATGCTTAATGTTAGTACACGCGGTTTTCATTGCGCCTACACCGGCACGAGTTGAACCAATCATGGTGAATAACGAGACTTTGTCGGTGGTTAATAATGGGTTAGTAACGTCATAGTCATTACTGCTAATAACGTTGATAACACCCGCTGGAATACCCGCTTCAATTGCCAATTCAGCACAACGTAATGTTGCTAAAGGCGTTGCTTGTGACGGCTTGATTATTGACGTACAACCAGCAGCTAATGCAGGACCAATCTTATAACCAACATTTAGAAGTGGGAAGTTCCACGCTAAATATCCCACAACAACACCTAATGGCTGACGTGAAATATAGTTAAGAAAACGACCATCTGGATCCGCAATTACGGGCTGATCTAAACGTTTTGCTTCTTCTACAAAAAAGCGCAAACACGTTGTTAGCATGTCGAAATCATATTCAGCGTTATCTGCTGGTTTACCTGTTTCTGAAATAAGAATATCGATGATTTCAGTTTTATGCGCTTCTAAAATATTTGCATAAGCAAGGATCAATTTTTCACGTTTTGCTAATGATAAAACTGACCACGTTTTAAAGGCTTCATCCGCACTTTGGATTGCCATTTCAATGTGTGCTGGTTCTGCGTCTGGAACTTGCGCTATGGCTTCTTCTGTTGCTGGATTAACAACATCAAAGGTTTTTTCTGAGCTAACGAGCTCACCATTTATTAACATTCTGTATTGTGTGTTCATCGTGTTTCGGTCCCGTTAATATCAAAAGTTTTTAATGCATTGCGGTCAATTGTTACGCCTAAGCCAGGTGCAGTGGGCACCGTTGCTTGACCTTTTTTAACCTCGACCATTTCGCTATAAAGTTCATCTCGTAATGGGTTTTCAGTGCGATCGTATTCAAGTAATAAATCTCTTGGTTCAGCCCGACCCGGCTCATGATAAGCACTGGCTAAGAAATGTGTGGCAGCGGCTAAGTTAAGTTGTGTGCCCCAAACATGTGGGATCATGTTGATGCCATGTGTCGATGCTAAAGTACGAATTTTTAATGCTTCGCTTGGTCCACCACAATATGCTAAGTCAGCTTGTAATAGTTGTACGCCACCGTTTTCAATTAATTTTTGGTAACCCCAACGAGTTTGCTCACATTCCCCCGTCGCAATTGGCACGTCTATTTTTTCATGCAACTGCTTAAAAAAATGTGGATGTTGTGGCGATACAGGTTCTTCAAACCAACCGTATTTACACGCATCTAATGCGCGACCAATACGAATAGCCTCAGGCAAATCAAATGCATGATTTGAATCAGCCATAAGTTCGGTGTTAGGTAATGCTTCACGTAAAGCATAGATAAACTTTTCATCAAAATCAGGGTTTTTACCGACTTTGATTTTCATGGCTTTGAAACCTTCGTTTGCATAGCCCACACCCTCTTCTACTAATAGAGGCAGTAGCTCGTCTTCAGGTAAATCTAAATAGTACATACCTGTTGCATAGCAAGGAACAACATCACGCTGACGGCCACCCATGAGTTCGCTTACACTTAAACCAAGAGATTTACCTTTAGCGTCCCATAATGCCATATCGATGCCCGACATAGCCGCCATCATCACACCACCCCGTGCAAAATCTAAAGATGCACGCCACATGAATTGCCAAATAGCATCGGTATTGATTGCATCCATACCGATAATGCGTGGTGCATAAAACTTTTCAACTGCAGATTGAATCACATCAGCCGGGCCATAACATTCACCCCACCCTGATACACCTGAGTCGGTGACGATTTCGATCACTAAAACATTGCGTTGATCATAAAACCACTGTGAAAAACCAAAAGGTTTGTCGAGGTGACAACGTAAATGATGAGTACGGATACATTCTATTTTCATATTGATCTTCCAAGTGGATAAAATTTTTCTAGTTGATGAGAGCCTCATTGGCTCTCTCATCAACCTACAATGATTAAAGTTCGTTAATCGTTCACGACAGTTAATTAATGTGCAGAAGCTTTCTTTTTAGGGTTCAAAAGTGCGTTCATGTGATGCCTGAACGTTTCAATTGACGGGTCATCAACTCTAACTAATTCGTCATCTAATAACTGAATCATATAAGCAAGTTGTTGTGCATATTTAGGGTTCTTAATTTGGTTAGTCATTTCGTATGGGTCTTTACTTAAATCGTAAAGTTCATCAAGTGCTTCACCTGGATTCCAAACGAATTTCATTTCAGGCGTACGAATGGCTCTTATCCCAAACCATGCACCGTTGTACCATTCATAAGCATAAATAGCCGTGTTGGGTTTATCTTTATATTCAGGAGCACTATCGCCTTGTTCAATAAGTGGGTTAAGTGAAAAACCATCTACATCCCCGTCATTTTCTAACCCCATCCACTCAGCTAATGTCGGCGTTATATCAATCATCGAAACTTGACGATTAACAATTCGAGGTTGCGCTTTAGGATTTTTAATTAATAAAGGCATACGCATTAACTCATCGTAAGCATAAGGCCCTTTATCATATAAAGAGTGCTCACCAATCATGCTGCCTTGGTCACCTAATAAAACAATGTGTAAATCGTCATAAATGCCTTCTTCTTTTGCGGTATTAATTAATTCACCTACAATGCGATCAACCATGGCAATGGCGCCATAATAATGCGCACGTGATTTGCGCCAATCCATCTCGGTCATATGACCTACATCATGCCAAGGCCACCAAATACCATCTTGTGCAAAGGGTTTATTGACGCGTTTAATACCATGATTAACCGGTAAAACGACTTTATTCGGATCAAACATACTGGCATAAGGCTCTGGCACACGGTATTGCGGATGTGGCTGGTTAAAACTAATGACCCCAAAAAATGGACGCTCATCTTTAGCAACCTGACGTAACATTTTTTTACCATCTACCACTTTTTTATAGGCTTGTGTATCTTCATAAGTGCCTGGCAACGTTTGATAATATTCATGTTTTTCATTATTTGCATCGAGTTTACCCGCATAATAACCAGCCACTTGTGTGACTTTATTCGTGGGTGTATAAGGACGTGAAAAACGTTCACGTGGCTCATGACCTTGACCTAAATCAATTTCAGCACCGCGCAATTTTGTTCCTTGAGCACCTAAGTGCCATTTACCCACATGCCCAACTAAATAACCTGATTCGGATGCTCTACGCAGCAATCCGCCTTCTGACAACGGTAATTCAGATAAACGAGAATGGTAAAGATCGACATTATCATCTAAACCATTTTTATGGCCCCAACGGCCTGTAAACATAGCGGCACGTGAAGGAGAGCATAGTCCGGTCGTAGTCATCGCATTGTCAAAACGCGTTGATTCAGCAGCCAGAGCATCAATGTTTGGCGTAGACACAGGACCACCACGGTACGAAAATGTGTCAAATCGCATGTCGTCAAAAAATAAAATCAACACGTTAGGCTTTTTCTCAGCGGAAATGCTTACAGTTGTTTTGTTTTGCGACACATCAGTAAGTGAGCATGACGCTACACTTAGTGCGCCTAATGCAGCGATGCAAAATGAGGCTAATTTATTAACCATTTCATTTATCTCTTCAGTTATGTATTGATTAACATCAAATACGGGAACATTTTCAAATACTTAAAGTGTTAGTGAGTTGCTAACCACTTTAAACGAGTAATATTTTCAAATTTTTAGCTGGCTGTTGATTTAATCATCAACATTCATTGAGATGTAATTAAACCTAAACGACAGGTTTCACCTTTATTAAGTTAAGCTGTAAAAGCAAAAACCAATAAGGAACATCTTCACGCTACTAACATATATATAAACATATGATGTTTATATTATCAATAAGTTTGTTACTTTTTTGTTGAAAATAGGAACAAAAGTGATGAAATAATAACTTTTCGTACCTGAAACCTATATGTAACAGTTAACAATACTTATTTGGCAACGTGGTAGTTATTACCTAACTCTAAAATACGAAGTGTGGATATAATTGACTAAGGTAAGATCAAAACATAAAAAAGCATAAGGAGAGATCCACAAAGCTAAGAGATAAATTGCGTAATAACATAAATAGATCGAAGTTCACCTCTCTCGCTACAATTTTTAAACAGAAAAAATGCACAACAAGACAGTTTAAAATTTAAATAAAGCGCAAACATATATAGAGTTATCAAAATAATATTGTGTAAAGATTGCCCATTAATTTATAAAGGTTATAAGTGACCTATTGCCATTTATGCTTGGGGACTTTCTTTCCCGTACCAACATTCCATTCACGTTTTGTACTTTTTGCTTTCATTCTTACTTTACTCTATTACTTTGCACCTATTCTTTGTACTAATGAATCTAAATTCGTGAGCAGCTAAAATAAGTCAAGCTACCCATTTTTCAAACCTCATAAATATTTTTGCTATACAAAATAAGCCCGAATACTGACTTAAGCCCGACTTTTAAATACCCGTAGCATAATATGCGCCCAATAAAAATTAACAAATAAACAACAAAAGACTTGTATTTTTTGCTCGGCCACCTATAGTATTGAAAACATAAACATACGACCTTTATAAAGATAGATATTAACTAGCAGGATGCTCATTTTTAAAAGAGATCTCCTTATGCGTAAATTAGATATAAAATTCACGAGCATGCTTGTTTTACTAACCTACCTTCTCAGCCTTGTTACATCGCAAGCAAAAGCAGAAGGGCTTGATGTGATCTCAGCATTCTCGGTACAGGAAACAATAGGCCTCAAAGAAGTACCCGTTATTAACATTACACTCAACATCAGTAAAACCGTGAACTCTATGTTGTTGTTCAAGAAATGAAAACATGGAAAAACATTAAGACAACCCGTAAACGCATAAAAAAATCAGGCAAATATCATTTTAAAATGCCAATAGAAAACATTAAACCGGGTAAATATCGTGTTAATGCCTACTTAACACCTAGAGGCAAAGATTGGCAAGATAAAATAGGAGATCAAGTAGGACAAAACTTAACCGTTGTTGATGCCGATAAATATGTAAAGACCATTAATTTTAATAACATGGACAAAATAAAGTCGGCTAAATGGCCAAAGCAAATTAATGATAATAATGAGCATATTTTAAATATTAAATACAGCTTAACCGAAGTACGTGATCTACATATAAGACTACTTAATCGTAAAAACTGGCAAGCCGAAGGCACATTAAAATTTAAAGTAACAGAACCAGGTGAGATATCACTACCCATTAATAATATGCTAAACGACTTTCCAGCGGGTAAATATGCTTGGGTGATGTATTTAACCGCAGTGGATGAAACAGAACGCTTAAGTGATAAATTAGGCAAAAACTTTATATTAGGTGATATACCAGCCGAATAATAAAGCGTAACAATAACCATCGTGTTTACACTTATTGAAAGTAATAACGCACTTATACCCAAATAACTTCAAGATACTTGTTCACCGTTTTTAAGTGAAATGTGTCTAGATTAACGATTTGTCTCCTTAGCTGGCTTCGCTCTCCCCCGCGATAGCCAGCTTTTTTTTGCTTTAAGCTTACAAAATATAGTCAAAGCGATCGGGTTCTAGGGGCAGGTTTCTAGTGCCAGACGAAACCTAAGTTCTTACATCCATGATAAGCAAAGCCGTCAAAGCTACCGCGTCCTGCTCTCGCCCCTTACCTGCATTGCATCCATGCAGGCAAGCTTCGAGACGCCATGAGCATATGCTCTACTATGTGATTAGGGCCGCCTAAATGGATTTAGGTGTTAGAACGACGCAGGAGCCAAAGTCGAGAGTACGCGCTGACAATGAACCATAAAACCTGAGCGAGAAGACTATAGACACAACAGGTAGATTAGCCTAGTTAGTTATTCTCACGCCTTATACTCATTAACAATTAATTTAAGTTATTTAACAGCTTGCTTAACACTCACTAATGCTATGCCAACGATACAAAGCAGCATGATTAACCATCACATTAAGCGCGCTAACGCCCGCAATTCAATATTAGAGTGTCGATCTAAACAGCTCAATAAACAGTGATATTTCATTCGAGAATTAATATTAAACAATGAAAGACGAATTTAGAGAGATAAATTGACTATTAAACCCGTTAATTGGTATTTAGAGTTTTAGATTGGGAAAGGAATACAGGTTGATGTTTGAATCTAGATACGGTGCATTAGCATGCACCGTTCAATATAAGTAATAAAAAAGGGCTTAAGTGAGATTCATCTCTTGAATGATCTCATGCGCAATTTCTGGGGTCGTTACTTCAGGTTTTTTGTGCAAGTCTCCTTTTAACTGACCTTTACGATGCTTTAATGCCGCATCTAATTTTTTACACGCTTTATTTATTGCTGGATATAAAACATTGTCTTTACCTGAAACTGCAATACTTACACCTTCATATGTAGTTACTGCTTCAACCATGTTTTCATTATGTTCTTTGGTTAATATGACATCAATTGAAATTAAAGTAGGAAAATGGCTGGCTATCTTTTTAAATTTTTCATCCACATGCTCTTGAACACCATCTGTTGCTTCTACATGATGACCAGAAATATTTACTTTCATAGTTGTTCCTTATCAATTATCGTTAAGCCGTACGGGTAAAAATTTTACTACATAAATAGAGTTTGGGTCATAAAACTGAAACACAAGCCCTAAAGCCAAAAATATTAAATAAAAACTTCATCCATAAATTTAAACGGCTTGAAGTCATAACGAATCGAGCAGACCTCCTAATATCATTGAACGTAATACAAAGTACTTATATTTTAAAGCAGTCATTAGTAACTCTAGATCAGTTTTTATAAATCGTCGAGTAACACAAAAAAAAAGTTAAAATATTTTTTTAAAAGCACACCCAACAACCGAAGCCACAAATTAAGCAAACTTCGGCTTGAATATAAAGCATCACCCTAATCAAATTAGCGCATCATTTTGTTTATAGATCTTAATGGGTAGCTATCTAATTCATACATTTAAAACTCTCCTACTGACACGGCTTTTATATAAAAATGAGTTGTTTTTGAACAGTTCTTAAATCAATCATTCAGTTCCGAAAATAAAATAAATCAAAGACTTTTTATAAGTGTATTTAAAGGTGAATTTGTCACAAAACGAAAATAGATAATTTTACAGCCACATATAAAAAACCCAGTAGCTCGACACGTTACTGGGTTTTAAAAATGATTTTTTAATCTTTTTTTAAATATCTATTTTAATCCCTTGCACGGCTTGTTGCATTTCAACCAACTGACCATTAGATGAAGTAAAGCGTGGCTCTAGCGTATAATAATGCCCTGCAGGTAATGCATTCGTAGGTTTAACCCGTTTATCAATATCGAGCTTGAATTGTATTTCACCGCCATATTGTTTGGCTTTATCCATCACACCGCGATCTTCAACACGCGATATCTCTTTCCGAAACCCTTGGTTGTTTCGTTCAACTAACGCTAAGCTCAATGCACTATCAACATAATCATCACTGCCGCCATGATAATTAACAGTGACCTTAATTGATTTTCCAATTTGATACGTGGTTTGTTTATAAGCACTCGCATTAGCTAACCAAACAGAAGGGGCAACTTTCCATGTTTTTACATAATCAACTTGCATGGTGGCATCTTCAGGGTAACCTTTTTGTACAATATAATTAGGGTTTGGATCAGCTCGTTGGCATTTCGCATTATATTTAATAAACATACGACGCAAGCCCATCGAAAAAATCATATGCATAGGACGGTGCCAATACAAGTTAGGTTTCTTGCCAATTAACTTGCCATCAACATACCAAAATATAAAATCTTTACGGTTTTCGACCGCATAGGTATGAAAGTCTAAAGAGGGATCAAAAGGCGCTTCATAACGCGTTAACTGCGCCTCAGGGTAAGGCTTAGGACGTCGCCAAAACGTTTTACCATTTTTACCCACAATGCGTGCATGTAAATTATGATCCATCACATTGATTGGATCTTCGTCGCCTGGCCCATGCCAATCCGATTGTTGCAATTCAACAATATCAATTTCACTATAATCAACAGAGCCAACTACATCACGATCAGGAAATGGATGACCATCACTATACAACCAAAAAGCAGGACTCAGACCTGGAAATATCTTAACGCCTTTCATTTTTGCTTCGTAATAACCATAAACGCTTTCGGTGTGTGTACGTACCGCACCGGATTTATAATAAAGTTCACGATCGACCGTTTTGCCACCTTGGCAAACATCAGGAAAAGGACGAGTGTGAGTTTCTTGCGTAGCGGCAATATTTAGTTTGCCATCAGCAACAAAGGTATTATTTTTACTAAATGTCCAAGCACCGACAATTAATGATTTAGGTGCATTATCCCATTTTTTTGCATCAAGGCTTGGTTGATTAAAATCATCAGTATGACTAGGTAATATAGACCAACGGATTTGATCCGCTTGAGCACCATCAGGTATAGGCGGCTCTGCATTCGAGGTAGCAAATGAAACTGAACTGATCATTCCCCCCAACCCTATCAATGCAATTAATGCTGCAACTCTACTGAATGGAACCATAGAAATTTCTCCAAAATAAAAATTGAAAGATGTCAAAGATACGAGCTAACGTTAGTGCAATATACTTAATGAATAAAGGACAAGTATGGAAAAAGGAGGGCGAAGCTCTGCAAGTTGGTTACTCAAGCCAACAAACAGAACTTCAACATCACTTATTCTATCTCTATATACAACTCAAACGACATAACGTACCCACTCAAAAGTACGAGAATCAATTTATACCAATTCATATAAATAAGTGATCTCTCAGAATGCATCCAGCGGTTTTTGAACAAGGCGTCGGTGTACAGGAATGGTTGTTCCCTTTCAAATACCGATAACGCAGATCAAAAGCCGCTGGGGCATTCCTTCCAGGCGAGTTTTAAATGCGCTTACTCTGTGTTGCTCGAACTCAAAAGAGCACCACTATTCTTTCATTCAAGCGCCTTGATTAAGCGCATTTAAACGCTCGCTGAGTGGGCACTTATTATTACGGATTGGTATTAAAGCTAAAACAAAAAACCATTAGTTACTCATGCCAATTTATCTGCTTTAACGCCACAACTGAGATAAAAATAAGTAACGGGCATAACCACTTGAAAAATTTATTGAACCGATCTGAGTAACATAAGCAAAATGATTAAATAACAAAATAAAACCAGTTGGGTTAGTTACGCAAAAACACGCAATAAACAACACAAGCACTTGCAAATTTAACGCATAAAAAACTTTAATTCAACCTATATATACAAAAGTAATATGTTTAAGTACTACAATATAATCAATTTCGCGCCGCAAAAATCGGTTCATTCAATTCAACTTTAAACAACTTAACTAAAATCAATAATTAAGCTTTATACATAAGCAGTGCGTTAAACCGAAGATGGGTAGTAGCGCGTTTAATAAAAACGAAAACCGTTGTCAATATAACCCCGCTGAATTCACCAAAAAGGCAGAGTTCATTGACAGTGGGTAAACTAAAATTAATTAAGTAAAATACACAAACGCTTGTGTTAATCGTTGTATTTAATATTAAGGGTCGGTAATGACAACACTTCAAGATGTCGCCACTAAAGCCGGTGTTTCATCATCAACCGTTTCAAGAATAATTAGCGGTAAAGGTAAATTTAGTGAAGAAGTTAACCAACGCGTGCAAACCGCGATCACTGAATTAAAATATAGACCTAACTCAAATGCTCGTGCACTTGCGTCTAATCAATCCGATATTATTGGTATTATTATTCCTAATATTGCTGCGCCTTTTTATGCCACTATCGCCGCTGGTGCCGAAGCAGCGGCTAAACGCCTAGAATACAAAACCTTAATAGCTAACTCTTACCGCAACGCAGAAGAAGAACTCAACGCAATTAATACTTACCGCGATCAAGGATGCGAAAGTATCATTATTCACAGTTTAACATTAGATAAAAATATCTTAATCGAACTGGCTGCCGAGATCCCAGGCTTGATCATATTAGGTCGATTAATACCCGAAATCGCTAATCGCTGTGTTTGGTTGGATAACATGTTAGGGGGTAAACTAGCGGCCCAAAGCTTAGTTGATTTAGGCCATAAAGATTTTGCTTTAATATCGTATGCTGAAGATTTACAAGATCCACAAGAACGGATCAGCGGCATTATGTCAGTCTGCGAAAATCAAGGTATAAAGATCCGCAAAGACGCGATCATTTTCAGTGCGGGTAATATTGCCGATGGCCAACATGCAACCAAGACTTTACTCAATTCAGGACTAAAATTTAGCGCCATCATTGCTTACAACGACTTAATGGCAGTGGGTGCCATTAATGAGTTGCTCGATAATGGTATTCGTGTGCCCGAAGACATATCCGTTATCGGTTTTGATGATATACAATTAGCCGAAATGTATCGGCCAAAATTAACAACAATTAAATACCCAATTCACAATATGGCTGAATACGCCGTTGAACTCGCCATTACGTTAGCGCAAGGCCCCGATAAATACGTTGACCGTACGCATTTGTTTATGCCTTACTTAATTGAAAGGCAATCCGTTACCACCGCATACCAAGCCCCCTGATAATTATGTTTACGCTTTAAAAACGTATCTCGTTATTTTAAAACAAAAAAGCCCACGCTTTGACACATGGGCCTCGGGGAAGTTGAAACCTAAATAAAATAGTATAATGACATTTTATTTAGCAAGGTTAAGCACGGCATCAAATGCTAATTTAGGCTGGTTATTACGATCAAATAATAAAGGATAATCAGTACGGTTTTTCATTGGCCAATCGTTACGCCACGTTTGCGCATCGTTTACGCCCCAAAAGGTAATGCGCGAAATCACCGCTTCATGACGCATGAATATCTTGAAAAGATTAACGTAGTTATCAGCAAGTGCTTGTGACATTTCTGCCGACAACCCGTTAGCAAACGGGTTTAGTTTTTCTTGTAACTCAAGGTCAATCGAAATATCAGCCCCTTGGCTTTCAGAATCAGGGAAAGGCAGCACTGAAATATCCAGCTCGGTTAGCATGACTTTTACACCTAACGCACCAAAGGCTTTAATTGAATCTTCAAGTAGATTTAAATCAGGGTAGTTAATACCGTAATGCCCTTGAATACCCACTGCGTCAATACGTAATCCTTTGGCTTGTAATGATTTTACAATTTTAACCGTGGCATCACGCTTTTCAGGTTTAAATAAATTGTAATCATTATAATAAAGCTCTGCGTTAGGTGCCGCTTTGGCTGCAAACTCAAATGCTTTGATGATATAATCTTCACCTAAGATTCGATACCAAGGAGAATCACGCCACGTACCATCATCATTTAACGCTTCGTTTACCACATCCCACGCTTCAATACGGCCTTTATAGCGCCCTGCTACATTATTAATGTGAGTTTCTAAACGCTTTAATAGTACTTCTCGAGATGCCGGTTCACCTTTACCGTTTTCAAACACCCACTTAGGTGTTTGATGGTGCCAAAGTAAAGTATGGCCGACTAAAAAAATGTCATTTTTTTCACTGAACTCAACTAACTTATCTGATACTGCGTAATGATACTGACCTTCAATAGGCTGCATAAGCTCCCATTTCATTTCATTTTCAGCGGTTAAAGAATTAAATTGTTTAGCCACTAAATCGAGTGTACCCGGCTCTTGATCAAGTATTTGGGTTTTACTTAAAGCTGCGCCAATATGGAAGTTATTTTTAAATGCATCTTTTAAGCTTGAACCCGTTGCAACCGTTTCTACTGCTACTTTCTCATCTGTGTTAACACACCCTTGTAAGCAAATCGTCGCTAAAGCTGCAGATGTGAGTAATGTTTTATATGCTAATTTGAATGTCGATTTTTTCATAAATATATCTCTGTAAAATAGAACACTGGCCTTTAAAGCGAAGCAACCCGAATATGTGATCACTTCGCTTATCGTTTATTTTAAAGTGACTGAAGCGGTATCGATATAAAACTCAACACCAGCAGCTGCGCCTTCTACATATACATAAGCATCAGTTTCAACACCTAATAAAGTATGGGTATAGTCACCGGTTAGTTGCACCCAACCACCTTCGGTAACCGTTGCAGATGCCACATTAATATATTGGTCTACGACCGCTCCCGCTGCATCCAAATTGCCCGCATCGACAAGCTTTACAGACAAACTCATGTTTTCACTGCCCGCAGCAACTAATTTTACCCATACCGATAGAGTATAGACGCTATCTTTAATTAGTTGACCTTTAAGTGAATGAGCGATGCCATTCCAGTTAGCATCACGGTTAGTCGCTTTAAGCGCATGAGTTCCCGTTTGTACTTCTGTGCTTTCTAATACACCTTGCGTATTACCATGTCCAAACCAGTTATCGATATTACCGGCGTCAAAATCAGGGTTAGTTAGTAATTGCGTTGGTGTATTATCAGGCACATTTGCTCCGGCAACCGGTTTTACTGATGCTTCATCAATATAGAATTCAACACCCGCTGCCGCCCCTTCGATATAAAGATAAGCATCTGTTTCGTTACCGATTAAAGTATGAGTGTACTCACCCGTTAACTGTACCCATGCACCATCAGTAACAGCAGAAGATGCCACGTTAATATACTGATCTTGCACAGCATTATCCGCATCAAGGTTGCCATCATCAACTAATTTAACCGACAAGCTCATATTCTCGCTGCCCGCTGCGGCTAACTTAACCCAAACCGACATGGTGTATTTTTGGCCTGATGTTAATTTACCTTTTAAGGTATGCGCAATACCGTTCCAATTTGAATCACGGTTAGTTGCTTTCAATGAATTAGCGCCCGCATAGAATTCAGTCGTTTCAATACTCGCTTGTGTTGGACCATGCCCAAACCATTGTTCAACATTTCCCGCTTCAAAACTGGTATTAACTAACAATTCATCAGGGTCTACAACCGGTTGTTCAACAGGTACGTCGACAGGTGCATCAGGAAATACACGATCTTTATCTGCTATTAACGCATCAGCAAAACCTTGTAAAGCCGGTTTAGCTTGGTATTGGCTGTCTATTAATAAAGGCCAATCAGCTCGATTATATAAATTAATGATCCAGCTATCCGAATCGGCTATACCCCAAACGGTTATACCGCCACGTTGTGCAGGGGGGACAGTCGCAAGGTAGGTATTAACAATATCGAAATAACGCTGCTTTTGTAACTCAGCAATAAACGGCGTTAATGTCGCTGAGTTCAAACGGCTATTCATGCTTAAATCCAGTTCGGTGATTTTAACTTTTAAGCCTAAATCGACCACTTTCTTGAATTGGCTAGCCAATAAAGTGGTATTAGGTGTCACTTCATCCACATGCATTTGGAACCCGACACCGGTGATCGGTATTTGGCGAGCTTGGAAGTCTTTAGCCATGGTGATAATGCCGTCTAACTTAGCCGAGTTCCATGAAATATTATAATCGTTGTAATATAAATCAACGGCGGCATCCGCTTCGCGTGCTTTTAAAAACGCTTTTTCAATAAAGCTTTCACCGATATTTTCATACCAAATAGAGGGGACACGCTGCCCTTCACCGTGACCAGAATCAGAGGCACCTTTACGATACGTACCGTCTTCATTAAACGCTTCATTAACCACATCCCAACTCGCTAACTTACCTTCAAAATGTTTAGCAATGTTGTAAACATGTGATTCCATCATACCTACCCAAGCATCGGTATCACCTTGGTAGTTTTGCATCCAAGTGGGTGTTTGACTATGCCAAACCAACACATGACCATGCATCGTTAAACCCGCATTGGCCGCATACGAGACTAATGCATCGGATTCGGTAAAGTTAAACTGACCTTCTGATGGCTGCATGGCATCCATCTTCATAATATTTTCAGCTGATAATTGATTAAAGTGGGTTGTTACCGCCGTTTTACGATCATCACTGTTTAATAAACTATTACTGGCCGAACCGGCCGGTACCGCAACGCCAATCGGCATGGTAGCTAAGCTTGATAAATTAGTTGCCGTAACGGGCGTCATCTGCGTTAAACCAGAAGCGGCATGTGCTTTAACCGATACATCATCGATATAAAAATCAACACCTGATGCAGGACCTTCTAAATAAACAAAAATGTCAGAAGGTGTTGGCGTTGTATGAATGTACAAACCTTCTAAATAAACCCAATCTGAATTCGTGGCCGTCGCATTAGCGATACCAATATAGCTGTCTTGGCCATTTGCAGTTACTTTTACGCTCAATTTCACTTCATCAGCACTGGCATTATCTAAGCGAACCCAAGCCGAGATTGTATAGGCATAACCGTCGGTTAATTTACCAACAAGTGAATGCGCGGGGGCATTCCATGTGTCAGTGCGACCCGCAACCTTACCGCTATAAGTGCCACTTTTTACTTGCTCGGTAGATGCCGTTATCGTAATTCCCGCATTATTACCAAACCAACTGCTACCATCTGCACTTTCAAAGTCAGCATTATCTAAAAGCTCAACATTAACGGGCGTATCATCTACTGGCGTATCATCTACTGGCGTATCATCTACTGGCGTATCATCTACTGGCGTATCATCTACTGGCGTATCATCTACTGGCGTATCATCTACTGGCGTATCGTCTACTGGCGTGTCATCTACTGGTACATTACCCGATGGAGCCGTAATGGCAGAAAAATCTGGCTCTACCGCTTTATCTCTTTCTCCACATCCTGTTGTCATCGTCATAACAATCGCGAGCGATAATAAACTTACTTTGAATTGCATCATATTGAACTACCTAATTTTAACAATTAATATACATACAATGTAGATTATTGTTAATTTGACTACAAGTGTTTTTTGTATTTAATTTTAAAGGATAAATATATAAACCTATTTACTCTTTAAAAACATGAAGATAAATAAAAACCAATTAATCACCTAACCAATAAAGTTATAGTCCACTTGACTTTAATGTTCACATCACTAAGATTAATAAAAACGAGGATAGCTAAATAAAGCCTCCTTACTTTAATTAACAGCTATGAAAAGTGAGTACTATATGAAGTATTTAAAACAGTCTTTCTTATTTTTATTAATAGGACTTATAGCGTCGTCAGTAAGTCATGCTGCTGAGCAATTAAATGTACAAGGGTTTTCTGACGATACCCGTTTACCAATCACCGTGTTAAAAAAAATAATAAACCAAGATAAAACCTACCGATTAAATTTTCCTGATGATGCACACCGAACATTAAGCAGTGAAACAAAACTACATGCCGATGTGCAAAACAACGATATCGATATTATTTGGACACTAACCAGCAAGCAGCACGAAGAAAAATTTAGAGCTATATACATACCGCTTTACAAAGGCATGCTGGGTATGCGCATTGCGATCGTAAAACAAGAAAATAAAAACTTGTTTTCTAATATCAGTAACTTAGATCAGCTACGTGCATTTAAAGCGGGTCAAGGGAGCCTATGGGCAGACACAAAAATATTAGAACACAATGAATTAACGGTGGTGAAAGAGTTAAAATATAACAACTTATTTCCGATGCTAGAAGGTGAGCGTTTTGATTATTTTCCGCGTGGAATACCTGAACCTTGGGCAGAGATAGACCGCGAATCAGAATATAATTTAGTTGTTGAGCCGCATCTTTTAATTAAATACACGGCACCCTTTTACTTTTTTGTGAATAAAGAAAACCGACAATTAGCTCATTACTTAACAGAAAAATTGAATGCCCTAATTACCTCAGGCGAATATGAAGAAATATTTAATTCACATACCGAAATTCAAGATGCGATCCAATTAGCCAACTTAGGTAATAGAGTGATCATTAATTTAGAAAATCCAGGCTTAACTGCACAAACACCAATCGAACGCAAAGAGTTATGGTTTAACAATTAAAATAATTTTTTAGCGGGCTCAGCTTAATGATAAAGGTTTAATAAAAAGCGCTTAACGAGAAAGGTTTGAAGAAGAGTATTAAATCGAAGGTTTAAGTATTAACAGTGTTGTTTTAATTATTCTTAAAACAACACTGACTACGCATTTTAATGACCCAGAGCGTTAATATACCACTCTATATCCTGTATATCGGCGTGCTTTACTTGCGCTTTTTAAGCTGCTTTTTAGTGCGAGCCGCTTTAGCCGCTTTTGATAATTTAGGCTTTTTCTTTTTAGTTGGCGGACGAGCTTCTTTATTCGTTGGCGCGAGACCTTCTATCACGCGGCGTTTTAAGCCTTGCTGCGTATAGCGCTCTACTTTACCTAAAACACCCGCTTCATGCGCTTCTACAAATGAAATTGCAGTGCCTTTTTTACCCGCTCTGCCGGTTCGGCCAATGCGGTGCACGTAAACATCGGCAGAACGTGGCATATCAAAATTAAATACGTGGCTAATGTCATCAACATCAATCCCACGGGCAGCTACATCAGTAGCCACTAACGTTTTAACCGTGTTGTTAGTTAATCGCGCTATCGCTTTTAAGCGTTTATCTTGTGGCATATCGCCTTCTAGCCAACAACAAGATAAATTTGATGAACTCATATGCCCAACAAGTTCATTAACTTGATCTTTCGTTTTCACAAACACCACCGCTTTGGTTACACTCGGATCACGCAACCAATGAAATAACATTGCACGTTTGTGCGCGCGTGAATCAGCAATATGGATCCACTGGTGTATTTTTGCACTCTCTTTACGGGGTGGTCTTGCATCAAGCATAACCGGATCTTTTAAAACGTCTTCAGCAAATTTACGAATGCCAATGCCTTCTAATGTAGCTGAAAACAACATCGTTTGTTTACGCCAGCGTGATTCATCAACTAAACGTTGCATGGTGCCACGAAAGCCCATGTCTAACATACGATCAGCTTCATCAAGAATAAGCCATTCAATATCACGACAATCAAATTTTTCATCTTCGATGTATTCTAATAAACGACCAGGGGTCGCCACTAATAAATCAACTTTGCTCTCGAGTATCTCTTTATGCGAACCATAGTTAATGCCACCGGTAATTAAGCCACACGTCACGCCAGTGTATTTATTATAAATTAACGCATTATCGTAAATTTGCACAGCAAGCTCACGGGTTGGCACCATAATTAATATACGAGCGCCAATACTGTTTTTTGCACGCGGAAAATCAATGAGATGTTGTAAAGCCGGTAATAAAAAAGCGGCTGTTTTTCCGGTACCCGTAGGCGCACTCGCTAAAATATCGCACTCATTCATAGCATTCGGAATAACTAAAGATTGGATGGTCGTAGGCGTTGTATAACCGGCGTCGGTTACGGCCTTTACAATATCGTCATCAAGTTCAAGGGCAAAAAAATCAGTCATAGGGTATGAGTCTTCGATTCTATAAATAAAAAGTTATCTGGCGCGTATTTTACGCTTGCTAATTCAGAACACAAATAAGAATCTATAAATATACGCTTTACAGTCAAAATAACTGAATATGAACCTAAAATAAGCCTCAACTCACGATAATACGATATTAAAAAGGTTCTAAAATAGCCGTGCCTCTTCACCCGATTAATACCAATTCATATAAATAAGTGATCTCTCAGAGTGCATCCAGCGGTTTTTGAACAAGGCGTCGGTGTACAGGAATGGTTATTCCCTTTCAAATACCGATAACGCAGGTCAAAAGCCGCTGGGGCATTCCTTTCAGGCGAGTTTTAAATGCGCTTACTCTTTGTTGCTCGAACTCAAAAGAGCAACACTATTCTTTCATTTAAGCGCATTTAAACGCTCGCTGAGTGGGCTCTTATTATTGCGGATTGGTATAAAGCTTAATGATTAAATTTAAGGCATAAAAAAAACGCTTAGCGTTTAAAGCTAAGCGTTTTTAAAAAGGCAAGTTAATGTAATTTAATACAAATTAACGCTGACGAAAACGCTCAATTAACGCGTTAGTTGAGCTGTCGCCATCTAAAGCAATGTTTGAATCTTCAAGCTTAGCTAACACATCGTTACCCAATACTTTACCTAATTCAACACCCCATTGGTCAAATGAGTTAATGCCCCAAATAATACCTTGAACAAACACTTTATGTTCGTATAACGCAATGATATTACCTAATGTGCGTGGCGTAATTTTAGAAAACAATAACGTGTTGCTTGGCTTGTTACCTTCAAATACACGTTGTGGCGCTTCTTTAGCAGCATCGTCTTCGCTATAACCTTTAGCTTTAAGCTCGGCAATCACTTCTGCTTCTGTTTTACCTTGCATTAACGCCTGGGTTTGACCAAAGCAGTTAGAAGCCAACATAGCATGATGATTGCTCACTTCATGCTGTGATTGCAACGGCAACATGAAATCGGCCGGGATCAAGACTTTACCTTGGTGAATTAATTGATGGAATGCGTGTTGACCATTTGTGCCCTCACCGCCCCAAATAACCGGCCCAGTCGCATAATCTAAATATTCGCCACCCGGTGTTGCCGATTTACCATTTGATTCCATATCAAGTTGTTGTACATAAGCCGGAAACGCACGTAGGTAATGATCGTAAGGTAATAAAACGTGGCTTTGTGCACCATAAAAGTTGATGTACCACACACCGAGCACACCTAAAATAACCGGTAAATTTTCTTCTAATGGCGTGGTTTTAAAATGAACATCCATTTCATAAGCGCCTTCAAGCAACTCAGAGAAATTTTCAAAACCTAACGATAATGCAATCGGTAAACCAATAGCTGACCATAAAGAATAACGACCGCCAACCCAATCCCACATTGGGAAGATGTTATCTTCTGCGATACCAAATTCAGTTGCTTTAGCAATATTTGAAGATACACAAACAAAGTGCTTCGCTATATCACCAAACTCTGCACCACTAGCTAAGAACCACTCACGAGCAGTTTCAGTATTTTTAAGGGTTTCTTGCGTGCCAAATGATTTTGACGACATAACCACTAATGTTGATTCAGCCGGTAATTTAGCCAACACATCATGAATATGAGTGCCATCGACATTAGCAACAAAGTGAACATTAATGCCTTCATGACGATAAGGTTTAAGCGCCTCGGTCATCACTTTAGGCCCTAAGAAAGAACCACCAATGCCGATCGCTAATACATCAGTAAATTGCTTGCCGGTATAACCTTTACGTACACCATTATGTACATCATTTACAAAGGTTTTAATTTTAGCTAATGCGGCTTCTACTTCAGGCATCACATCTTGGCCGTCAACAATAACAGGCTCGCCTGATTTATTACGTAAAGCCGTGTGTAATACTGCACGATCTTCACTGGTGTTAATTTTTGCACCAGCGAATAAACCGTCTCGCTTTTCTTCAACCTGTGTTTCACGCGCTAAATCAAACAATTTAGCCATGGTTTCTTCAGTAATACGGTTTTTAGAATAATCTAATTCGATATCACAGGCTTTGGTTGAAAATTTTTCAAATCGAGTTGCGTCTTGTGCAAACAAGTCGCGCATATGGAGTGTTTTAGTTTGTTCAAAATGAGCTTGCAAAGCTTCAAAGCTCTTTAATTTTGTAAATTGCGCCATAATTATTATCTTCTGCGTTGAGTTATTTTATGGGTGTAGCCACAGTATTATTTGTTCTGATCGCGAGCACGAAGCAATTGCTGAAATTAAATAGTTGATGTGCTTGCTGGCCTAGAGCCAACCTAAAAGCGATTTGAACATTATTATAGGCTGTAAATATAAAAGCCGCTGTGAGCGCGGCTTTTTTATTTATTGTTACTTAAGCTAGTTGAGCTCTTAATGTTTTTTCAAGCTTAACTTGGTCAATAGCAAAGTTGCGGATACCTTCGGCAAGTTTCTCGGTAGCCATTGCATCTTGGTTATGTTCCCAACGGAACTGCTCTTCAGTCATAACAGCAGGACGCTCTTTGATTTCACCGTCGTATGCTAATTTAACCGGAACATCACCTTCAGCTGAAGCTAACTCGTCTAATAAACCAGGACCAATGGTTAAGCGGTCACAACCGGCTAATTCAGTGATTTCATCGATGTTACGGAAGCTAGCGCCCATAACAACCGTGTTATAACCATGTTCTTTATAGTAGTTATAAATAGCCGTTACCGAAACAACACCTGGATCTTCTGATGGTGCGTATGAATCTTTACCTTCTGCTTTTTTGTACCAATCTAAGATACGGCCAACAAATGGAGAGATTAAGAAAGCGCCGGCTTCAGCACATGCACGGGCTTGAGCAAAACTAAACAATAACGTTAAGTTACAGTTAATACCTTCTTGCTCTAAAATTTCAGCCGCTTTAATGCCTTCCCAAGTTGATGCTAACTTGATTAATACACGATCGTTGCTGATACCAGCATCGTTATAAAGCTTCATTAATTTACGCGCTTTAGTTAAAGATGAATCTTTATCAAAAGATAAACGAGCGTCAACTTCAGTTGAGATACGACCAGGGACAATTTTTAAAATTTCTAAGCCAATATTAACTGATAATTTGTCGCCCGCATCAATCACTTGCTGTTCAACATCATTTGATTGTGTTTTTGCCCAACCGATTGCGTCGTCAATTAATGACTTATATTCAGGGATCTCTGATGCTTTTAATAACAAGCTAGGGTTAGTTGTAGCGTCTTCTGGTGTGAATTTTTTGATTGCTTCGATATCGCCCGTGTCGGCAACAACAGTTGTTACTGCACGTAATTGGTCTAATTTGGTTGTCATATACTTCTATTCCTGTTTATGTGTGTTCATATTAGTAGAATTTTAGTGAGCGTATTATACAACAATAAATATAAAAATCAGCGTTCAAAATGGAAGACTTTGTTCCTAAATTGCATAAGCGAATAATGATTTTTCCGCTGTACGTTATTTATTCACACCTTAACTGTAATTGACTACATGTATAGATAAAAAATCGCGTTATTTATCAGTGTCAATTTTGTTAAGTTAATGTTAAGTTATTCTTCTGCGTTTACTATAATGAACGTTTCAACATGCGATTGGGGGGGTGGCTTATCAGTATGATCTTGCAAAGTGCATTTTATGCCAAAAAGAAAGTCATGGTGGTAGATGACTGTGAGCCAATCCGCTCGGCTATAAAAGGTATGCTGCAAAAAATAGGCTTTGTTAATATACAATCGGCTAATAACGGCAACCAAGCATTGCAAAAAGCACAAGAAGTGCGTTGGGATTTTATCTTAGTCGACTTTAATTTAGGTGATGGTAAAGATGGCTATCAACTCTTTGAAGAGCTTAAGTTTAAAAACTACCTCGCCCCCCACTGTTGCTTTTTTATTATTTCAGCTGAAAACCGTCGTCCACACGTGCATGGTTTAGTTGAATTACAACCCGATGACTTTTTACTTAAACCGTTTACATACCAAGGCATCGAAAAACGCTTTGCGCGCGCTTTAGCTAAAAAGAAAGTGTTGAGTAATGTCTATCAAGCAATTGGTAACGAAAACACCCAACTCGCAATTACTGAATGTAATGAAATAATAAAAAAAACACCCAAAAACGCTTTAGTCGCTCTACGGGTAAAAGCCGAATTATTAATTGGCATTAAAGAATATAAAAAAGCGTTAAAAATATACGAAAGCGTGCTCGAAAAACGCTCTGTCACTTGGGCATTAATGGGCAAAGCCATTGCCACCGTTAAATTAGAAGAGTTTTTTACCGCCGAAGCCCAATTATTTGAATTGCTCGACCGACCCGAAACACGCTTAGAAGCTTATGATTGGTTAGGCCGTTTAAACATAGCACGCAACGACACAGTCACCGCTTTTGAAATGTTTATCGAGGCTGGTAAAATTTCGCCACGCAATATCAGTCGTCAACGGGCGATTGCCAATTTGGCGATCGCTAATAACGAAGTAGATGAAGCGGTTCGAGCCTATTCACGTATATTAAATAACAGCCGTTATTCCGTTTTTGATACCCCTGAAAATTATTTAAACTTTGCTCGTTGCATTCTCGATTTGTGTAACGATTCAAACAAACTAGAAGTCGCCAAACAAATTGCCAAATGTACTGACTTATTAAAAGATATCGACAAACGTTTCTACGCTGAAGCCGTACAAGCACAAGAGCATGTTATAAAAGCGCGAGTGCATGTAATTAAAGGCAACATGACCGATGCTCGCCAATTACTTGAAGAAAGTGAAAAACACGATTCGCCATTTGATAGTGCCGATGACCGGCTGGATAAAGCAAAGGCCTACTTTGCAACCGGTAATTTATCGCGTAGTGATGAAATAATGGAGTCATTGCAAAGTGTCGCCGATAAAGACGATTTAATATCAGCAACCCTACAAGTGTTAATTGATAAAGAAAAAGACAGCCATGAAGAACTACGTGAGCGTATTCGAGTTTTAAACAGTGAAGGTTTAAAAATGTATCAAGCGGGGCAATATCCGCAATCGGTTGAATTATTTGTTGAAGCTTATGGTTACATGCCAAATAACGCTAGCTTAGCGCTTAATTTGGTGCAAGCGATCACGAAAGTCGGTACTTTTTTAACTCAAGGCCATAGCCCTAAAGAAATGAAAAGCATGTGTACAACATGCGTCAGTGTTATTGAGCAATCAGATTTATCTGAAAATAACATGCGCCGTTACCATTCATTAAAGCCAGAATTGATGCTATTGCTCAGTTCAAAAGATGTCGCTTAAGCAATTTAACCGGCATTACACCTCAAACGATTAACGCTTGAATAAATACCTCACTTCACAATACTCACTTTCACAATATAGCCTATCGATAATACGATAAAAACAATCACACCACGTTTAGCTGCATTAGAGTAAAACCGGCAGTGTGTTGTTATACACAAGCAACTTAAGTAAAATGCTCGTTTAAACTATTAACGTGAAACCCATTAATGTGAAACCCAGTGTGCAGCATTGTTATACCGACCTCATCAACTTGTTTGAACACGCTTTTTTTCAGCACTATAACACTCAATTGATCAAAGGTGATGAAGAACCCATTTATCTTCCGGCCCGAACTAAGGCGAACCAATCTGATCATCATCAAATTGTTTTTGCGCATGGTTATTATGCCAGCGCGTTGCATGAAATTGCGCATTGGTGTGTCGCGGGCGATGCCCGCCGAAAATTAGAAGACTATGGCTACTGGTATACGGCAGATGGTCGCGATCATGAACAACAACAAAAATTTGAAAAAGTTGAAATAAAACCACAAGCTATCGAATGGATTTTAAGTGCCGCCGCGCAATTTACCTTTAGGGTTAGCACTGACAATTTAAATGGGACTGCAGAGCCCGATCGGTACGCTTTCAGGCGGTTAGTTCATCAGCAAGTCGCTTTGTATTTAGCCAAGGGTTTGCCACAAAGAGTGGCAACGTTAGTTAACGCGTTAGCGCATTTTTATCAAACACCTCTCCCGCTTACCCTCGATAATTTTACAGAAGACGAAACATGCGTAAACTCAAAATAGGTTTAATTATTAACCCGTATGCGGGTATAGGCGGTTCGGTTGCATTAAAAGGCAGTGACGGAACTGAAATAAGAGATAAAGCACTCGCGCTGGGCGCGGTCCCACAAGCCAACCAACGAGCAACAGTCGCGTTAAAACAAATCGAAACTTGGCATCAATCCGTTGTATTTTATACCGCTAGCAACGAAATGGGACAAAGCACCTTAAATGCACTCGGCTATGAACATCAAGTGGTTTATCACAGTAAAACGCCCATCACCGAAGCGGATGATACAGAACAAGCGGTGCAAGCCATCTTAAATCAACAAGTTGATTTACTCGTTTTTGCAGGGGGTGATGGCACCGCGCGCAATATTTATAATCAAGTACAAGAAGCCACGCTTGTGCTGGGTATACCTGCTGGTTGTAAAATTCATTCAGGCGTTTACGCAATAACCCCAAAAGCGGCAGGCCTGTTGATGGCCGATTTAATTCAAGGCCAAGCACTAACTTTGGGTGAAGCCGATGTGATGGATATCGATGAGCAATTGTTCCGCCAAGGTCAGGTAAAAGCCAAACGCTATGGCGACATGCGCATTCCAATGGACTTGCGTTACATGCAAGCCGTTAAAATGGGCGGAAAAGAATCAGATGAATTGGTTTTAGCTGATATTGCCGCCGATGTAATTGATAAAATGAACGATGAACCCGACACATTATTTTTAATTGGCTCTGGTTCAACAACGCAATCAGTGCTGAATGAAATGGGAATAACCGGCACCTTACTCGGTGTCGATGCGGTTTATCAAGAATCATTAATTAATGCTGATTTGACAAGCCATGATATCGAATCGCTTTTCACTCAATACACATCAGTTAAATTAATCATGACCCTAATTGGCGGTCAAGGTCACTTATTTGGCAGGGGGAATCAACAGCTAAGTCCTTCAATAATCAAATATATTAGCCGAGAAAATATAATAGTAGTTGCAACCAAAAGTAAAATCTCTAAACTCAATGGTAAGCCTTTAATCTGTGATACAGGAGATGAAATACTCAATCAGCAGTTAGCCGGGCCGATTAACATTGTTACGGGTTATCACGACTATGTGATTTATCCGGTAGCCAATCAAATAACAAACAAGGAGATATAAATTAATGAGCACCACAGCAGAACCGCTATATGTACAAAAAATATTAGATGGCCTTGATGCCATGATGCAATCAGAAGATGCCGATGCATTATTTATTAGCGGCTATTTACGGGGTCACGTTACACTCATTATCGGCCGATTAGAAATGGATAATGAACTCGATGAACAAACACTTATCAACAGTATGAACAAAGCTTTGGTTACAGCAAGACAATCTGGCGAGCTATCACCACAAGATGCCGAATTTGTTGAACAAGCTTGGGCGACGTTAATCGATTAATCGACACGTCGCTAATGCAAGCGGTATACAGATATATAGAAAGTACTACCCTTAAGGCTAACTATTTAAATCAACGATGCCTTAATAACATTTTATTGATCACTCGATTTAACACGTCCATTTCAATTGGTTTAGCCACAAAATCATCAAACCCTTTTTCTGCATATAAACGCTGATGTTCGGCCATGGCATTTGCGGTTAACGCAATAACCGGAATGTGACGATGCGACTGCTTGATAATATCAGTTGCTTCTATTCCCCCCATTACTGGCATTTGAATATCCATAAAAATCAAATCGGGCTTAACCTGATTTACCATTTCTACAGCGACTTGGCCATTATTAGCAACATGGATCGTCGCTTGCGTTTTTTGTAACATGGCTTGAAATACAATTTGATTAATCTCATTATCCTCTGCCAGCAAAATAGTGACATTTGATAAATCCAGATCATCGACTTTCAACAACTCGGTTTGCGCTTCTTCTTTACCTAATGCCAAAGGTAGCCAAATCTTAAAGGTTGAGCCTGCATTAACTTCACTCAATATATCGACACGCCCACCCATCAAATCAATTAAACTTTTGGATATCGCCATGCCTAAACCCGTGCCACCAAAACGACGTGTAATTGATTCATCCGCTTGTTGAAAGCGATTAAACAAGCGCTGGCAATACTCCTCAGTCATACCAATACCCGTATCAGAAACTTCACAATAAAATTCGAGTTTATTATTAAGGCCTGAATGGCTATTTAATACGGTGGCAGCCTTTATCGTAACCAGCCCTTTTTCAGTAAATTTAACCGCGTTAGAAGCAAAATTTAGAATGATTTGACGGATCCTAACGGGATCTCCCTGCCAATAATCATGCCCTTGTAAATCAAGTTCGACTTTAAATTCAATCCCCTTTTTATTGGCAACCTCCGCTAACTCACTTTTTATAGAATCAACAAGTTGGCTCATCGCGAAATTACAGTTTTCGATTTTAAGCTGATTAGCCTCAATTTTTGAAACATCTAAAATATCATTAATAATGGTTAGTAGTGAGCGAGCTGAATAAAGTGATTTTTGAATTAAAGGCTTATCCGTGTTGTCATCGGCTGATTTTTCTAATATTTGCAACGTGCCGAAGATGCTGTTCAATGGTGTTCTAATTTCGTGACTCATGTTAGATAAAAAGTGACTTTTAGCTTCGCTTGCTAGCTCGGCATTATGTTTAGCTGTTATCAGCTGTGTTTGCGTCTCAACATGCTCACTAATATCTTTAATTAAGCCAATAAAATAAGTTTTGTTGCTTCCATTAATTTTAGTGATAACCAACTCAATTGGGAACTCATGACCTCGTTTATGTTTAGCAAATAATTGAGCAGCTTGACCATACTGTAATGAAGGCTCTTGAATATCGCTCACCGCAAGCTTTTTATCATGAGCGGCTTGAAACCGTTCAGGCATTAATAAAGTAACACTTTGACCAACCACTTCGTCCATTTTATAGCCAAAAATACTTTCAGCCGCTGCGGTAAAACGATTAACCAGCCCTTTTTGATCTATAATGATTAAAGCTTCACCTAAATTATCTACAATTGCTTTTTGCATAACCAGTGAATGACTTAATGCCGCTTTTGATTTATTTAATTTAAATAAACTAAATTTAGCAACCGACCAGTACTGCAGAGTAAACCCAAGCAAAACAGATAAGACTAAGCAAAAAAACAATACAACTTCATCTAACGCGTTATTAAATGATTCAAATAATCGATTGGTTGCCTGAACATTAACCATTAATGTTTGATTTTTTAACGTGATAGGCTGTTTTTTACTCAACTTTAACGTCGATACTTCAGTGGCTATCGCATTACTAAATAACGGTTTATTTTTAAAGGCTAAAGCTGTCGAAACCAAGTGGTAATTATAACGATCTAATATAATGGTTAAGGCGGTGTCAATAGATACACTGCCTAACATAAAACCATCAAATGTCTGATTGTTCAACCAAAGTGGACACACATAAACAAAGGCATTATGACGCACATTGTCCTTATCAACGATCACCATCTGGCACTGTTTAGCGAGTTTGATTTGATTGAGTATTTGCATTTCAGTTAACGCCGTTAATACAACATCAACGCTATTACCTTTAAGTGAGGGATTAAGAGATTGCCATTGAGGAATATGGCTCGCATCAACCCAGGTAATAAATTGATAAGCCGAATTATCTTGAATATATTGGCTGGCATCCGCTTGCCAAAGTACTTTTGGGGTGCCATTTTGCTGCATCCAACGAATAGATAAACGCGTAAATGCGCGATCGATACTATTCAACTCTATATCTATTGAAGAGCTTACGTTTTGACTAATTAAATCAATTCTAGCTTGAATATCGGCGTTTTCTTTTTGATTTAAATATTGCCAAATACTGATCGAACAGACGGCACATAAAGCAACAACGATATTCGCATAATGGTTATTTTTATTCTTCTTAAGGCGACTAAGAATAAAAACATAAAGTATAAAAGCACTGAAAAAAAGAACAAATGACACCGAGGTATGCAACGCCATGCGTGTATAATGCCCCCAGCCGTAAGTCGTTTCGAGCCCCATCACATAACCACTTAACGCAATGAGCGATAACACAAAGCCAAAATAACTCAATATATTTAATAGTTGGTATTGCAGTACCTTTTTTAAACCTTCTGCTTGCAAGATTAAAAAACAACTCGCCGCTAAAACAAAACAAACCGCTGTGTTCGGCGCCATACGCCCAGGGTGATAAGTTTTAGTGGTGATGGCGTGCGCCATAAAAAGTTCATCAATTTTAAAATCAAGCGCAAACAAATATTGTAATAATGTTAAAAAACACAAAACAAAACACGAAGCAGCTAAACCTAAAGTCATTTTTTTATATGGGCTGTTTACACCCAAAAGGCTTATACCTGCACCGCCCAGTAAAACAAAACCAAGTGCGGTATTAAATTGCATCGGTACAAAAGAAGGGTGTATTTGTACCAATAATGTATTATTTGTAAACCACCCCAAAATAACAATTAAACCAACGATAAAAACACAGAGAAATCCAGCGGTGGTAAAGCGGCTTAATGTTAGCTTGGCTGTCAAAATATTAAACTCCGTGCAATCACAGTAATATGAGAAGTCACTTGGGTATATATTAGTGGTTTTATGTTTTAAATAAACTCAAAGTAAGTTTAGTCTCTAAAGCTTTAAAAAGTAACAATCAGATAAAAAAACCAAATGATTTTTTGATTAAAACCAAAACATTAAGCGCGAATAATTCCCTACTCGCCTAATCTTATCTTGAACCACCTGTGATAAGTCGTTAAGGTGTCGGCAATTCAGAATTAATAACAACTAAAACATGAAAATAACCCCGTATATTAGCCTGCTAATCTTTTTTACATTGATTAATCCTGCTCATGCAAACCAAGCGAATACCAACACCCCAGAATGTAATTTCTCGCAAACCCAATTAAAGCGTGTGCAAGCATTATTAAAGCAAGGCGAAACTAAAAAATGGGGGCGAGATTTAGTTAGCTACCAAGATGAACTATTTAAGCATGTTGATAAAACGTGTTTTCCTGAAACAGGCGTCGCAGCCATAAACAAACCCAAAAAAGTGGTTAAGCGAGGTCAACAGCAAAATATAGATTTAAGTAATACGAAACCAAAGCTATCCAGCAAAGCTATTTTAAAAAAACATAATATAGAGTTAAGCGAAGAACAGATAGCGGAGATTGGCCCAGCGAGTGATAGGGTAAATAAAGCCAGAGCAAAACCGACTATTTCTAAAAAATTAAAAGCCTGGAATGCATGGTTTACACCTTCACCGGAATGCACCGGTACACTCGAAATAAAAATGTTTGTTTGGTGTAATAAGCTAGAAAAAGCACAAAAAATAGAATTTGATAAATTATGGAAGCAAAAAAACCAATAAGCAGACTTAAATTTTAAACAAAAAAAAAGCTGCATAAAATATGCAGCTTAAGGTTGGGACTATACAACACACAGAGAACAACATTTAAATCAATTAGCCTTTATTATCATGAAATCCGTTCAATCAAATAAAGCCTAAGTCTTACTTACCACGCAACAATAAATTTATCCAGCCTAAAACATTATCACTTCGTTGCAGTAACGAATTGAAAAACATTGAAGTACAACCAATAACTACTGATGCCATCACAATCATCATAGAAAAAGCAAAGATACTTACCAAACCCGACATTTCAATCTCCTTCTTGCTGGTGGTAAATAGATTGTAGTCAGCGCCTCAAAAAGTGCATGTAAGACATATCTCAAAAAGACAGTGTTTTTATCTGCATTTACATTTTATTTACAAACCCATTACATTAACCACTATATTAGCCAAAAACACATTAATGTGATAACGACAATCATCAATAAATTTATCACTAAGCCTTCTCTTGCCATGTCGGCAATTTTAAAACGATTTGTACTATAAACAATTGCATTAGGTGCGGTCGCCACTGGTAACATAAAAGCACAACTCGCACTTAATGCGGCAGGTAACATTAACAAAATAGGGTCAAGGCCAGCTGAAATACCCGCAATAGCCAATATCGGCATCAACAAAGTGGTTGTCGCCGTATTACTGGTAATTTCAGTTAAAAACACAACTGACAACGTAATGAGGCCAATCATTAATAACGGTGGGAAAAAGGCTAATTGGGATAATCCTTCGCCCATTAATTCACTTAAGCCACTCGCCTGAAACGCCTTAGCAATACAAATACCGCCTGCAAATAAAAGCAACATCCCCCAGGGTATTTGATTTGCCGTTTGCCAATCAAGCAAACGCCCTTTTTTGTTATCACCTTCAGGAATTAAAAACATCAAACAAACGCCTGCTAACGCAATCGTACTATCACCGACTTTGATATCCCCCAATAATCCTGTCCATCCACCAAAAGGCGCTTGTTTAAAAATCCACGCTAAGGCGGTTAAACCAAATACTAACAACACTCTTTTTTCAGCCGAGCGCCAAGCCTGTACTTTGGGTAACTCAAACGATAAATTTAACGTCATCCCTCGCGTTAACCAATAAGCACAGAGTGGCACACCAATACAAACAACCGGTAATCCCATGCTCATCCATTCTAAAAATGAAATACTCCGACCAAATTCTTGTTCGTAAATAGCCAATAAAATAACGTTGGGCGGAGTGCCAATCGGTGTGCCCATACCGCCAATATTAGCTGCATAGGCAATACCTAACAGTAAAACCGTTGCAAAACGCTTGTTGTTAACTGACGCGATAACCGCTAATGCCATCGGTAAAAGCATTAAGGTCGTGGCAGTATTACTAATCCACATACTCATTAATGCGGCTGAAATCATAAACCCTAATACCACGCGCTGGGGTTTATCTTTACCTAAAAAGTTGACCAAACTTAAAGCCAACCTATCGTTAACCCCACTTTTTTCAACCGCTTTTGATAACATAAAAGCGCCCATCAATAACAAGATGACATGGCTGCCTAACGCACTTGCTGCCGTTTTGTGATCGATAATGCCAGCAAGCGGAAACAAAACAAAAGGAACCAATGAAGTCACTGGAATAGGTAATGCTTCGGTTACCCACCAAGCTGCAACCAGCAGAGTAATGGCAAGCGTAATACTGATTTCGTGGCTAATCTCGAAATAAGTACAAATAAAATATAAACCCATCGCGAATAATGGACCTAAAAAGAGAGGGGAGCGCATAGCGTCTTTTCCTTATGACATTTAAGACTAATTAATTTTTATTGTACTTAATTACATTTTTAAAACATATTATATTGGGTATTTTAGCATTCATTAGCTAAAGTTAAGCTATACATCGTTACACTTACTAAATAGTGAATAAAATCATATGGAAGTTGTTAATTTTAGTGTTGGCAATCGCATCGTTGCTTTCAATATTTTAAATATATTATTAACCGAAAAATTTGATAATGCACAAACATCGGTTCCCTCAGAAGATGCATCATTTTTAGGTATAAAAGATTTTATGGGCGTGCCTACTCCTATCTATGATTTGGGTATTGCAATGAACAAACAATCTACACAAAAAACCAATCAAGTATTAATTGATATTCTTCATAAAGGCGAAAAAGAACACGCACATTGGCTTGATTTATTAGAAGATGCTATTGGTAATAAACAGGTATTTTCGCAACCAACTGACCCAATACAAACAGAGTTTGGCAAATGGTACGATACTTTTAACAGCCAAAATGTTGACCTCATCGATGTTTTACAAAAAATGCAAGCGCCTCGCCAACAGCTTTTTAATGCCGCGAGTCAGGTTATCGCCCTTAATAATGATGGCGAAACACAAAAGGCATTGCAATTATTAACCCAAGAACGCAATGGCAGCTTAGCCACTATCAAACGTTTATTTGAAACCGCTCGTGAACACGTAAAAGCGTCATATAAACCGGTCACGGTGTTTACGACCATTGATGGTCGTCAACCTTCTCTAGGTTTTGTTGTAGACAACGTTGAAGATTCATTACACGTTGAAGATGAAGAGATCAGAGAGCTAAAAGATTTAGAGGTTCATACTGGTGCGATTGATGGCCGAGTAAAAAATATGATTATTGGCTTAATTACCACCGCCGGTAAAAACAGCTTATTATTAAAACCTGAAGCTTTTTTATAACGCATTTTAAACACCAACCTTAAACGCTCTGCACAATTGCATAAAGTAACAGGCTTTATAAAGCTGTAACTTTATGCAAGTTTTGCTAAAATCTCGCTCAAATTAGTTTTAGGTCATCAAAATGCAAGTTGAATGGATAACGCTTGAGCAAGCAACAGATATAACAGGCGCCTCACAAGCCATCATATTAGATACGATTAATCGATATAAACCCGATCATAATATAAACAGCATAATGCCCTTAACCAAAACGGAACAGGACTTAGTTTATTTCGATAAAAACCAACTGATATCGTTATTTCCTAATTCATCTAACCCCGTTGAAAAAGAAAAAATTCCCGGAACCGTTTTTAAATGGTTTGATGAATTACGTCGTGCTTATGAAGTCAGTATGCAAACTATGTTACGGCGTGTTGAAAAAGTAAAAGACGATCACACTTCAGATATTCAACAACATTATCAAGACCGCTTACTTCAAGCCAAGCAGCAGTATGCAGACCATATTGACGATATAAAAGCGGCACATAAAGAACAATTGCTTGCATTAAGTCATCACATCGAAAAACTAGAAAAAGATTCTGATTTTTATCAACAACAAATGCTAGCGCAACAAAATACATTAGCGCAACTCAACAACCGATACGATACGGTTGTTTTGGCTTTACGCGATAAAGAAAATCCAATCGAGCGTGACATCACCCCGGTTGCTAAAAATTTAGATCAACCGCAATCAACACCATTAACGTCTGAACGGCATAAAGTCAATAACACAGCAAATACCGATGTCCCTGAAAAATTAGATTTTGACCAGTTAGTCAAACAAGCTTATCAGTACAGGGAAGAAAACAAATTTACCAAAGCAACCGAATTATTTGAACAAGCCGCTATTAATGGTAATTCAAAAGCCATGGGCGCACTAGGTCGCGCTTATTTTATTGGTGAAGGCACCGAAATAAACATAGAAACAGCAATAGCGTGGTTACAACTGGCGGCAGAGAATGGTTTAAAACCGGCTGCAAGTAAGGTTAAACAAATGGAAGAAAAGTATACCGAGCAGTTTGAACACGGTATCGCCTTAGCTAAAACACTGGCGATTCAAATAAAAATAAATACCGATGAAGCATATATCGAAAGTTAGATCCCACTGTTATACCAATTCATATAAATAAGTGATCTCTCAGAATGCATCCAGCGGTTTTTGAACAAGGCGTCGGTGTACAGGAATGGTTGTTCCCTTTCAAATACCGATAACGCAGGTCAAAAGCCGCTGGGGCATTCCTTTCATGCGAGTTTTAAATGCGCTTACTCTGTATTGCTCAAACTCAAAAGAGCACCACTACTCTTTCATTTAAGCGCATTTTAAACGCTCGCTGAGTGGGCACTTATTATTACGGATTGCTATTATAGTCAAAGCGATCGGGTTTTAGGGGGCAGGTTTCTAGTTCCAGACGAAACCTAAGTACTTACTTCCATGTAAGCAAAGCCGTCAAGCTTCGAGACGCCATGAGCATATGCTCTATTATGTGATTGGGGCCGCCTAAATGGATTTAGGTGTTAGAACGACGCAGGAGCCAAAGTCGAGAGTAAGCGCTGACAATGAACCATAAAACCTGAGCGAGAAGACTATAAATGAATTAAACTTGGTTAGAGCGATAAACAGACGGTATGTCACCAAACAATATTTTAAATTGCTTGCTGAAATAACTATGATCGGTGAAACCGGATTCAAATACAATTTGCGAAATGGTTTTATCGGTTTCCATTAATAACTGTCGGGCATTTTCTAAGCGCACTTCATTAATAAACTGTTTAGGTGTTTTACTTAAATATTTTTTAAAGCGTCGCTCTAAAGCACTAACTGATAAATGTGCCACCTCTGCCAATTGCTCAACCGTAATATTATCTGCATAATGAGAGCGCACAAAATCCACTGGAATGCGCACGGCCTCTACACTGGTTAAAGCCGCCGTTTTTTTGTATAAATGTCGGGTCACGCCATACGTGCCCATCACTTGTTCATCACCGTCAATGATCGCCCGCTTAGAAGTCGAAAACCAAGCCACATCACCTTTTTTAGTTACGTTCATTTCAAGGCGATCAGTCACGACCTGCCCTGCTTTGACTTTTTCATCATCGGTTGCATATTGTTTAGCTAAATAAGCAGGTGACAGATCATAATCTGTTTTACCAATTAACATGTCGAGTGTTTTTAATGCATGTAAGTCGAGAAAACTGCGATTAGCATAAACAAATTGATTATCTGTATTTTTAACCCAAAATAAAGCATCCGGTAGTAAATCAAACATATCAACAATTTGCTGCATGCCCATGGTTTGCAAAAAAGCGTTAGACTCTTTTAACAATTCACTCATTTCGCTAGCCTTTTATAAATGTATTTCCAAGTCACTTGAGTCTAATACAACCATCATTAATTGCAGATCGCTTTAACGGGTTAACAAACGCGATAACCGCGTTTTAAAACCGACCTACAGAACAACGACTTAGGTTGATATCACTTGTATAGTCTTCTCGCTCAGGTTTTATGGTTCATTGTCAGCGCTTACTCTCGACTTTGGCTCCTGCGTCGTTCTAACACCTAAATCCATTTAGGCGGCCCCAATCACATAATAGAGCATATGCTCATGGGGTCTCGAAGCTTGCCTGCATGGATGCAGGTAAGGGGCGAGAGCAGGACGCGGTAGCTTTGCCTGCATGGATGCAGGTAAGGGGCGAGAGCAGGACGCGGTAGCTTTGACGACTTTGCTTACATGGATGTAAGTACTTAGGTTTCGTCTGGAACTAGAAACCTGCCCCTAAAACCCGATCGCTTTGACTATATGTAACCATAATGACTTCACTTTAGCACGCCGAATTTATCGCATTCAAATAAAAAACACATAAAAAAACCGTGACCTTTACAGATCACGGTTTCAACGTAGAACGATTTTACACGATCAAAATCAGTATGATTAACCGGTATAATTAACCCGTATTACGCATGCCGGTGGCAATACCAGCCATAGTCACCATTAAGACCTGTTCATTATCAGGGTGTTCTGGTTGAGCGCGTAAACGTTTTAGTGCTTCAATTTGTAAAATATGCAGCGGCGCTAAATAAGGACGTCTTAAGTCAAATGAGCTTAATATCCATGGGTTATGTTCAAGCGATTGCTTTTGATCCAGTAAAGTTAATACCGTTTCTTCATCGTCTGATAATTGTTGACGTAAGTCTGAGCCCATTGATTTTAACTCTGGGCTCACTAACGCTTCATCGTATAAAGCCGACACTTGACTGTCTGACTTAACATAAACCATTTCGGTTAACGAAATACGTGAATAAAAGTAAGGCCACTGTTTAAGCATTTCTTTCATTAATTGCGCATTATCTTGATAAGCCGTTTTTAATGCGCTGCCTAAACCTAACCAACTGGGTACAACTAAACGATTTTGACTCCAAGCGAAAATCCAAGGGATTGCCCGTAATGATTCAATACCACCGTCTGATTTACGTTTACTCGGACGTGAACCCAATGGCAAAGAAGCCAGTTCTTGCTCGGGTGTCGCTTGTCTAAAATACTTAACAAAATCTGGATTACCCTGCACATATTGGCGGTAAGTATGACAACTCTGCTCAGACATCGTTTCCATTAATTCACGCCATGCCGTTGTCGGTACTGGCGGTGGTGTAACTAAACATTCTAAAATAGCAGAGGCATATAAGTGCAAGCTACGTGTCGCTAAATTAGGTGTACCAAATTTATGACGGATTGTTTCGCCTTGCTCTGTTACCCGTAAACCACCGTCAAGTGTACCTGGCGGTTGTGACGCGATCGCTGTGTGAGCAGGCCCGCCCCCTCGCCCGATTGTACCACCACGGCCATGGAATAATTTTAGTTCAATATTTTGCTCAACAAAAACCTCAACTAATTTCTCTTGGCATTGATATTGCCCCCACGTTGCCGCCAACACTCCGGCATCTTTAGCCGAATCACTGTACCCAATCATCACGTTATGCTGATCGTTACAATATCCGCGATAGCTTTCAATATTAAGCAACTCAGACATAACAGCCGGTGCATTATTTAAATCATCTAAGGTTTCAAATAAGGGTGCAATTGGCATATTCCAGTTCACACCTGAGGCTTTTAATAACAAATTAACCGCTAGCACATCGCTGACTTCACTCGCCATTGAAATAATATACAAGCCGAATAATTCAGCCGGTTGTGAAGCAATCATCGCATACGTATTTAATACTTCTTGCGTATCCGCACTCCAACTGCGCTTTGGTAAGAGTGGACGCGGGTTATTAATCTCAGCTAATAAAAAAGTTTGGCGTTCAGCTTCATCCCACGTTAAATAATCGCCCATATCAAGCGCTTGAGTTATCTCACTTAATGCACTGTCATGTCTTTCACTGTGTTGACGAATATCTAATTTAACTAACGAGATACCAAAACAGTTAACTTTACGGATCAAATCAAGTACTAATGAATTAGCCACATGCTTTAAACCCACGTTAAGTAAGCTTTGACGACATTTTTGCAGTGGCTTTCTTAACTGCTCTGAATCATCAAGCACCGCCTTAGTTTCACCTTGCTGCAGTTGGTCAATACTCACTTTTAATAAATCAATTACTTGCTTTAATTGATTACGGTAAGGCCCTACTTGGCTTTCGTCAGCGTCAATTAAATCAGCCGTCGCCTTTGTCATCGATAATTCTAAATATAGCTTTTCAAAATCTTTTAAATATAACTTGCACGCCATTAAACGTGCATTAATTAAAGCTTGCGTGCTTAACTCGGCAGTAACAAAAGGGTTACCATCACGGTCACCCGCCATCCAGCTAGCCATAGTTACAGGCGTGTAGCTTTCGGGTAAAACCTCACCTGTCAGTTCTAATGCTAACGTATCTAACTCTTTAATAAATTTAGGTACTGCATGCCAAAAACTATTGGCCACGGTATTTAAACCCCAACGTGATTCATCAAGCGGTGTTGGGCGTTGCTGGCGAATTTCGCCGGTATACCAAGCTTGCTCAACTAACTCTGCCACGCGATCTGAATTGGCATCATTATGAATATCTAACTCTTGGCCAATTTGGTTATATTTATGAATAAACGTGCGGCGGTTAACTTCTGTTGGATGTGCCGTTAAAACTAATTCGATATGCAGTTTATCAAGTGCTTGTTTAAATTTGGCCGGAGAGACTTGACCTATTTTATCTTTCAATGCTTCTAAAGGATGCGGCACTTCAAGCTCAGCTAAACCTTGTTGGCTTGTTGTATATTGTTGTTCAGCCACATTAACCAAGTTTAAAAACTGACTAAATGCACGAGCATAAATAAGTAATTCTTGCTCGGTACAACCTGCAAATTTATCTTGTAGTGCCTTTATTGCGTCTTTATCACCTAATGCAATATCTCGACCTTGTAAGCGCACCGTCTCAATGCTATCTAACCACTGCTCACCTTGATCGGCTGCAATCGTTTTGCCCAATAACACACCTAAATCACGAACATTCTGTTGAATGGGTTCTAACATACGTACTCCATTATGAATAAAGATAAAATGCTATTTGGGTGTACCACTTAATACCCAAAATCACGTTAAAACTAAAAGTAATCGCTAAAGAAGCCACTAAAGCTTGGCTAATATTCGCTTCTGGATGAACTTGTGAAAATACAGCTGGCACCGCAATATACGATGCACTTGCACCTAAGGTTGCGAGTAATGCCGCCGTTCCCACATCTAATTGCATTAACATTGCAAAAAAGAATGCAATTGCAGCGCCAACCAGTGGCATCACAAGTGCAAATAAACAGATAAATATTTTATTAGGGCCTATCTTATCAAGCTGCTCACCCGCTAGAGCCCCCATGTGAATTAAATATAGCGCCAACATCACCCCGAACATAGGCTGCAAATTTTTAATCATAGGTTGAGCAACATCACCATACAATGCACCAATAAACATCCCCATTACGATAAGTGCTAGGCTTTTATGCGCCAAAATGGTTCGTAAATTCACTTTGCTTTGCTTATCACTTAATAACCATAAGCCTACTACAATGGCCGGTAATTCAAGCAACGCGACAAATAAATTTATAACAGAACTGTATTCAATGTTGTTAACTTCTAAATAGCTCACCGCAACAGCAAATGTTCCGACACTCACTGAGCCATAATGCGCAGCGAGTGACACTTTGTCTGCTTTATTAAGGTTAGAAAATAAATGAATCAAGGCAAGCGCAACAAACATTAGCACCACACCTAAAAACATAACAACAACGCTGTGGCCAACCAAAGTGAAACTCGTATTAGCACTAATTGCTTGCCCACCTTTTAACCCAATGGTGATTAATAATATGTAAGTTAATAATTGATAGGCAGCATCAGGCAAGCGTAAATCTACGCCTAAACGATTTGTCACTAAAGCAACTAAAAAGAAGACAGCTAAAATATCAGGCATAAAGATCAACGTTGTTAAAATAAGATAGCGCGATATTATGCTGCCAACACAATAATTAAAAATATATAATAAATATAACAACAATAGACAAAAGGCTATACCATGCAAAATAGAACACCCACTTTGCGGCAATTACAAATACTGCAAGCATTGGCTCACTATAAAAATATTTCGCTCGTTGCCCAAAAGTTATTCATCTCGCAACCTTCGGTTTCTATCCAACTTAAAAAGTTAAGTGAGCTTTATGAGGTCAGCCTATATCAAGCCAATAGTAAAACCATCGAGTTAACCGAAGCTGGCTTTGCTATATTAAAAGCGTCTAATGAAATTTTTGATTCACTCGATAATTTAAATAGCCAGTTAGATGATTTAAAGGGAATAAAATCAGGTAAGTTACGCTTGTGTGTCGTCTCAACGGCCAAATATTTTTTACCTTTATTGCTTGGTTCATTTTGCAAAAAATATCCACTAATTGATGTAGAGTTAAACATTGGTAATCGTTCGCAGGTCATCAAACGACTCAAAGAAAACAAAGACGATTTTTATATATTCAGCCATTGTCCCGATAATGAAAATATCATAAGTGAACCTTTTTTAGATAACCCGCTGGTCGTCGTGGCACCAGAAAAACACGAATTGACACGTCAACCTCACATTAGTCTAGCTCGATTAGCTCATTACCCTTTTATTATGCGTGAACACGGTTCAGGCACACGTAGAACCATCGATATTTTCTGCAAACAACATAACCTAAAACTTAAAGAAAAAATGACAATCGAAAGTAACGAAGCCATAAAACACGCCGTTGTAGCCGATTTAGGTTTAGCTATTCTTAGTCGTCACACCCTCGATTACATTCTTGAAAGTGGGCTAGTGATTTTAGCGGTAGATGAAATGCCGATCGAAAGTACTTGGTTTTTAGTTCGAACCAAAAACCGCAACCCTTCAAATTTAGCGACGTTATTTTATCAATTTATGCAAAATGAAGGTCGCACTGAGCTCGCCAAACACAACATAAAAGCCCAAAAAACCTTAAACCACAAAACCCTTACGCAAAAATCATATTCGCCACAATAAAAAAACGCAATTGATACAAACACAACAAATAACAAACAATAAACAACCACCAAACATCAGGATAATGGTTTGAGGTTATTATTTTTTGATTAATTAGGAGTCATTATGACGACGGTCACAGAAATGGGCAGTGTTGCTCAATTACTGTTAAGTGCGCATACCATCACGTTTAATTTTTATGACGTGATCCTATTAATCACTTTTACGCAAAGTTTACTATTTGCTCTGATTTTCGCTTTACATAAAAAAAGTACGTTGGCGCATAAAGTGTTTACTGTGTTTATGGCAACAATCAGCTTAGGGTCACTTAATTTCTTTTTGACTTATTATAAAGGCAGTTACAACACAATTTATAATACAGTGAGTACAGAAATTTTTTGTGTAACCCCCTTCTTATTTTATTTTCCCGGTTTATTGTTGTATGAGTTTGTTCGAACACTGACCTATGGCAAGTTTGAATTTGAAAAATATCACGTCATCCCATTTGTGATGTTTATAGCGGCTTATATCTGGCACCCTGTTGAACGCTATCAAGGTTTGTGGGCCGATATTTTTTGGCGCGACCATGTTTTTATTACCATGGTCGGGTTTATGTTAAGTGCCGCTTTTGGGTTATTGGCTATTTGGCATCTAAAACGTTATTCAAACCAATTAAAACAACAAACGGCAGATGTAAACACCATTGATTTTGCATGGATAAAAAATGTCGCTATCGGCTTTTTAACCGTTTGGATGCTCGAAATATTAGCCCCCTTTATGTATAACCAAGCGAACTGGTACGTACATCATTTAACGACACACCTCAAAAATGTGGGGGAATTAGTCTTAGTCAGCTATGTTGTTTTTTCACATTTGTTGCATAGCAACAAAATAAAAAATATTCCGTACCCGACAACAGATCACCCCTCTCAAACCGATTTAGCTAACCCTCAAAGCGAAATTGATAGTTTGTTTAACATCATGCAAGAGCAAAAGTGCTATCGAAAGCATAACTTAACAATAGAAGCTTTTAGCGAAGTGGTTAACTTGCCGGTTCGTGAAGTTTCACAAATTATTAATCAATACTATGAAAAGAATTTTTACGAATTTGTAAATGAGTTCAGGATCAACGATGCAAAAAAATTACTTAAAGATCCCACTTGGCGGCGTAAATCAATTCAACTCATTTATGAAGAAGTTGGTTTTAATAGTAAATCGTCTTTTAATACCTTGTTTAAAAAAAACGTTGGCATGACTCCAAGTCACTTTAGAAAAACAGCATGAAACCCGTTTCAAAAATAGCATTATTGAGTCAATAAGCTGGGGGTTACCAGCGCAGTATATTTTATTTAGGCCGTATTTATCTTGAGTGTCTATATTTGCTAAACACATATATTCATTTTATAACCCATGTTGACTTAACGTTTATTCAAGTGGCTTTAAAATGCAGTCTCTGAAGGTATTAATCTTGATCCTAAACGTACAAGTCTTTGTTTAAATCGGGTTTTAATTATCTCTAAAAAGTGCAATTAGTTTAAATTTACGTAGTTAATAAAATGTTACAAAACTCATACCTTTTACAACTTGATGTTAACGATAACAACCTGTAATTTCATCATTGCTAATACAGCACATAATTAAGAAGTTAACTTCAAGCCAACTCAAATTAGGGTAAGGTTTTTCATGACACATAATAAAAATTTTAGAAAAAGTGTATTACAGGGGTTCAAATTATCCGCGTTAATGATGGCGATGAGTACATCAGCAGTCGCTGTTGAAGGCCCTCTTCTTCCACCCGATGGCAAAAAATTACTCGTTGTCGGGCAAGATATTACAAGCATTGATAACTATGTTGCAGCCGTCGGTGTACAACCGGGTGGTGTGACAGGTTACATCAGTTTAAATGACCTAGGTGGTTTTGTAACCGATGTTGATAATGGCGCAGGTAACAATAATGCAGGTCGGTTATTCTCAAATTACGGCGACAGTACATTAGCGATTGCCGTGTATTTAGTTAATCAATTAGATCAAATCAATAGCGGCGCACTCGACGGCCAAATGGATGAACTCATTGGCACGTTAAAAGCGTGGGAGCGCCCTATTTATCTTCGTTGGGGCTATGAATTTGATGGCCAGTGGAATCATTATGATGCCCCAGCTTTTATTAATGCATGGAAACGCATGCATGACAAAATAGCCGCAGCGGGTGCAACCAATATTGCCATGGTTTGGCAAAGCGCGAGTTACTGTGGGGGGGCCTATCAGGGGCGTAGTTTCCAAGATTGGTATCCAGGTGATGAATATGTTGACTGGATCGGTCTTTCTTACTTTACACCGCAAGATTGTAACAACACAGCAATAACGCCGATTGTTGACTTTGCACGCGCTAAAAACAAACCGTTGATGATTGCAGAATCAGCTTCACAACGATATGACATTAGTGATTTAACCTATAATCCGCAAGTACAACGCCAAGCAGCCGATATTCAAAAAAGTGCTGAACAAGTTTGGGATGAATGGTTTGTAAACTATTTTGATTTTATTGATGCTAACGACGATGTTATTAAAATTGCCGCTTACATAAACGCCGATTGGGACAGTCAAGCAAAATGGGCTCCTCCTTATGGTGAAGGCTACTGGGGTGATACCCGCGTTGAAGCAAACTCAACGATCCAAGCAAAATGGCTAGCCGAAACAACACAAAGCGATTGGTTAAATGCATCAGTTACTTTATTTGATACCTTGTTAAATGGAGCTGAAGTTTGGACTCAAGATGACAATACCGATGGCTCAGGTAATACTGATGACTCAGGTAACACTGACGATTCAGGTAATACCGATGACTCTGGTAATACCGACGATTCGGGTGATACCGATAACTTAGGTAACTCAAGTAATACCGGCACGCCAAATGGTTTTGCATTTGGTCTTGAAGCAGACGGCACCTTATATCACTACGATGGTGGGCAAAGTGCGACTTGGCAATACCTCTGTTTAGACAGTGATTGTCGTCCAGGTACATTAATTAATGGCCGCTGGGAACGTGAAACAGGCGTTACATCAGGTACTTATAATATTGAATTTAAAGTACAAGACAATGCGACAGGTCAATGCTTATTTGCCGCAACCGCGGTTGAAGTGGGTTCGGGATCATTAATCTCTGAGTGTAATGATTTCACAGGTAATGGATCTTCTGATAACTCAGATAATACGGATAATACGGATAACACGGATAACACGGATAACACGGATAACACGGATAACACGGATAACACGGATAATGGTGATTTCAGTGATGAAGGTTCAATAGAAGAAATTACTTACGCTTTTGGGATAAAAGCTGATGGCACGGTATATCACTATGCGGGTAATCAATCAGCCAGTTGGAACTACCTATGTATTGGCGGTGACTGTCGTGCAGCGACTCTCGTAGGCGACCGTTGGGAGCGTTCGAGTGATTTGACCACAGGTACACATTCAATTGAGTTTAAAATACAAGACAATGCAACTGGTCAGTGTATTTTTGGCGCGAATATCGAAGTCGGTTCAGGTGTTTTTGAATCCGACTGTACTGACTTCAGAGGCGGGAACGTAGTGTCTGACCCTATTGACCCAGTCGACCCTATTGACCCTATTGACCCTATTGACCCAGTCGACCCTGTCGACCCTGTCGACCCTGTCGACCCTGTTGACCCTGTTGACCCTGTTGACCCTGTTGACCCTGTTGACCCTGTTGACCCTGTTGACCCTATTGACCCTGTTGACCCTGTTGACCCTGTTGACCCTGTCGACCCTGTCGACCCTTTCGACCCAGTCAACCCTGTTGACCCTGTTGACCCTGTTGACCCTGTCGACCCTGTTGACCCACATCAGTGCAATATTGATAACGGCGATACAGGCTCAAGTGATCCAGCAGCTGAATTTGGTGATGGTTTTGAAGCGGGTATCACAACAAGTGGCATTGCTTATCATCAAGAAGTCGCCGGCGCATCACGAGGTTTTGCAGTATGGGGACTTATCGGCAGCGCACCTAACGTAGCGGGTCAAACGGTTCTACATACAACACAATCGGGTGAAAGCTACTATCGCTACGAAGTCGATTTAGGCTCGGTTAATACCGACACAACCTATGAACTAGAAATGCGTTTACAAGGCGGTGAATTTAATACCGGTCAATGTATTCATTCATTCTCAGTTAAGCCCGGTGAAGGCATTAACGATGCACAATGTTATTCGCCAAGTAACACCGCAAGCAATACCACAAGCAACACAGCCAATACGCCTACAATTGCAGCACCTAAGCAAACCGTTGGCATGGTGGTTACGGATGCGTTAAATTCAAAAGCACGCTTAATTGGTGGCGAAGCAACCGGTCAACAAGGTTATGCTTTATATACCTTTGCTAATGATTTAGACAACATCAGTCATTGTTCAGGTAATTGTGAAGAAAACTGGCCTAAAGTTGTCGTAGCCAAACCGTCAGATTTAAACAGCGCAGGCGGTTTAACCGGTACGTTTGGCACGATTGAACGCACAACAACGACAACCAATGCTTGTGATGAAACCGTCACGGTAACCGATTATCACGTCACATATAATCAACAACCGCTCTACTTCTTTATTGGTGACACCTCTGCGGCGACAACAGCCGGAGCAAATATTTCAGGTTGGGCATTAGCCGAAGCTGATTTAATTCCACAATTACCGCTTGTTAAAAACCCGGCACCAGCGCTTAAAGCGGCCGTTAACGGTTTAGAACCCAGTGGTTTTGGTTTTGCAATCGACATCGAAGGTCGTGAACTCACGTGGCGTCCAAGTGCAATTAACGGCAACACAGCAGGTTTAATTACGCAGTTCTCACCTTATGGTGGTCCAGGTGCCCCTGTGCAAGCAAAAGATCCACAGCTTGAGCTGTATTGTTCAAATAACCAAATACAATTCCATAAAGCTTCTATGCCCGGTACGTTAGCGGGTCCTTATAAAGCTGAAATACCTGCATCATGCTACGGTGAATTTTATTACTTCTTGCGCTACCGCATTTTTGGCACGGTTAACAACCAACCAGAAGACAATTGGGTTTATACGGCCTTATTTGTTTATGACGAAACCAATCCAACCGATCGATTTGATCCACGAAATCGTGATACTAAAACATACACCAGTGCTAACTGGCAAAGACATGGTCATCCACATTCACGTGATCGTCCTGAAGAGTTCATCACCTTTGATGCGATGCCTTACAACACCTCTTTACTTAGCGGTTTAGAGCGTTACACCACAACCTATGTTGATGGCCCTAATGAGTTTCAAATTCAACCACATGCAAACGGTAGTATTTTACGCATAGAAGCATTTGAATGGGGCGCGGGTAATTGCCAAGGTCCACAATATATGATCAATGCTAATAACCCAATGGCACCGGGTAAATTTGATTATGGTCAAATAATCAGTTGGGAAGCGACCTTTGGTAGCGCTCAAAACAACTTCCCGGGTGGCACATCGATTAGTTCACAAATCTACAACACCATGCAAAACACCACGGTAGGTCAAGGTTTTACCACTTCAACGGGTGATCCTCGGCTTAACTCATCAGGGCGAGCCGGTGTACGAATGGTGCATTCAGATGGTTGTAACCCTGTTGATACCGACGAGCGTAACGCACGCTTTACCCAACAAATCACAACCGTGCAAGAAGCAGAAAAAGTGGATGCATTCTTGAAAGGGCATGATGCGTTTCATGGTATGGCACAAGTATCACAAGCCAAGCCAGGTTCAACTGGTTTTGCTGGCAGTCGTGAAATTAAAGACATCAATGGCATCAGTCAAAAAGATGCAGGTCAAGGCTCATGTGGAGATTGTCACTTTCGTGATGGTCGTTCAGACTTCGTTGTTGAAACCGCTAAAGGCCCGCGTTTAGCACCACCAACTTACGGTGTGGGTTTACTCGAGTGGATCAAAGGCGCAGAGGTTGGCCTAACTTGGGACGGCTCAGCCGCTACCGTGCGTGAGCAAGCTGAAAATGCATTATTAGCTGATTTAGGCTTAACACCAGCCGATATAGGCGAAGAAGTATTTGATCAAGTCGTGGTTTATACCGAAACGCTCCATGTGCCTGTGCGTGAATACGCCACTTATGCCGATGACGATATCGCCGCAGGTGAAGCGTTATTCCATGAAGCTCAATGTGCAACCTGTCATCAAGTTACACAAGTCACGCGTGAAGATGCGCCAGTTGAGTTCCGTAATATTGCGATCCGCCCTTACACGGATATGAAATTATGGAATGTCAATGGTGGTAACTTCCGTACTGCGCCTTTATGGGGTTTAGGTCAAAACATCGACTTACTCGAACGTAACGGTAAAGCAACCTTGTTCATGCATGATGGGGGGGCCGATTCAATAGAAGATGCTATCCAACAACACTCTAATGATGGTGCCGCCTCGCGTGCTGCTTTCAATAGTTTAAGCACACAAGAGCAAGCTCAAGTGGTTAAATTTATTAAAACACTTTAACCCATTAAAACTTAATACATTTTAACAAATGGATTTAAAGAAAAACCACGGTCGCAGGGCCGTGGTTTTTATTTTTTAAGCTCAATAATGTTAATGATGTCAGTTTAACCAGACTAAGTCGATTAAACCGATTAAACCATTATATTACTCTGTTCTACAACCACTTAGCGTGCATAACAAAGCTACACCACGCACATCTTTACCGCTAATAAAACCATCCTGATTGAAATCATATTTCAAATCAGTGATGAGTCCTTCTCGGATAGCCGCGCTAAAGGTACGCACATCAACGCGATCGATATCTTCATCACCGTCAAAATCACCTAATATACCTTCAAGGTCAATAACAATCGGTACTGCACTTTCTACTCGACAACCACTGCGTGTGCATAATAAAGCCAGTCCGCGCATGTCTTTATAACCAATTTCACCATCGTTGTTAAAGTCATAACGCATGTCACTAATAGAGCCTTCACGGATAGCGGTTCTAAAGGCATTAACATCATTTCGATCAACATCAAAATCAAAATCTAAGTCACCTAACATAGGTCTTTCCGCTATATCCACCAGTATAGAAGCTTCGCTCATGCGGTTATTACTATCAGTAACCACAGCTTTGAAAACATGAGAGCCAGCCATTAAACCTAACAATTCTTGCGTGTGAGTCTCATCACCCCAAGTATAAGGTGCTTCGAATACTTCGCGAACGAGTTCATCATTAAGGTATAAAATAACACTAACAACATCGACGTTTTCATTAGCAGTTTGAGTATCAACAGATAATGATAATGCTTCGTAACCTTCTGTTAATTCAATGTCTGATTCAACAAAATGTATCGTAGGCGCTGGTAATGCGTTAACAATAAGTGTCATCGAGCCTTCAGCGGTTAGGCCTTCACTATCTGTTGCGACAGCCGTGAAAGTATGTTCACCCACACCTAATGGCGAAGGATTTGGCTCATGAGTTTCTAACCAGCCCATTGCACCTAATTCATAAGGCGCATGAGAATGGCCAAAGTTCCAAACGGGTCTAGTATCAACACGTACCAATTCACCGTTTCTATATAAGGCCACGGATTCAACGGTGCGTCCTTCAACTGGCGATTCAGCTTGAATCGTTACGCCTAATTTTTCGTAACCTTCAACAACCGTTACAACGTCGTTAGGAAACACAACCGTTGGTGGTTTGGGTAATCCGTTAACGGTCACCGTCATCTGAGCAGTGCTTTCAACACCTTCGCTATCAACAGCCACTGCCGTAAACGTATAAACGCCTTCAACAAATGGGTTAGGGTTTGCGGTATGTGTTTCTAACCACCCCATCGCACCCGTTTCATGAGGTTTGCTACCATGGCCAAAAAGGTAAGGAACAGAATCATCAGTTCTCACAAACTCATCATTAATGTATAAACTAACCGATTCAATCGTACGGCCTTCAATTTCACTCGCGGCTTCAATACTCACCGCAAATTTTTCGTAACCTTGCTCTAACGTCATTTCTGACTGCGCAAAGCTCACAATCGGCGCATTAGATAATACGGTTAGTTGCATCGTTGCAAAGCTCGTTGCACCTTCACTATCGGTCGCAACCGCTTTAAAAAGGTGAGTGCCGGCTTCTAACGGGTTTGGGTTAGCAGCATGTGTGTCTAACCAGCCCATCGCGCCAGTTTCATGTGGCTTAGAACCATGACCAAAAAGATAAGGCACAGAATTATCAACACGCACTTCTTCGCCATTGATAAACAACGTCACCGTATCAATCGTGCGATCAGCAACAGGGCTTGAAGCGGCTAAAGTTAACGCGAGTTTTTCATAACCTTGTTCTACTGTCATTGAAGATGAAGGAAAAGAGACTAAAGGCGCATTCGTTTCACCTTCTAGATCTAAATCAATCACTTGCAAGTGAAGTGGCATCGCACTACCCGATGCACGTTCCATCAAGTAATAATAAACTTTGCCATCTTTGATATGAACCGTACCATGATCAAATTTTATCCCTTCGGTTTGCTCATATATACGCACAAAATCATTAGTTCCGCCCACGGCTTTTTCAACATATGGGTAACCATTTCTCAGGCCAATAATGTAAATATTATCGCCCGATGTATAGATATTACTCGCCCCCGTGAAATCAGTTGTCGTGATAAATTCGTCAGCGCCAGCTGGTTTGTATGAGTGTAAATACACTTGCTCGTAGTCAGGGCGGCTTCTATCGGTTGAGCGCACTAAACTAATAAAATGCACATCGCCTTTGGCGGTTACCGTCCAATCAAAGCTACCCACAATATACACAGAGTTAGCCTCGGTGTGACTAATATAATCACCCGGTTCTAATACTTTGATTTCGTCTGAATTAACTAAAGGCCAAGTCATTGGCTCGCCTTTATGGTTTTTCCACTCACCAAAACCTTCTGGATGATCAGAATAAGCGTAATAAACCCCGTTCTGATATTTATAGCGGTCTGAGTTATCGCTTGAACGTTGTTGAAAACCAACACGAAGTTTGCCATTCACATACTTCATATTACCGTAAAGGCCCCAGTTGTAATCGTTACCGAAGTTTTTAGCGGTAACCACATTAAAGGCCGTAAATTTAGACCATTTTTGCGCAGCCGCATCGTAGCGATTAAAAACGTAACCGCCGTTATTATTGCCACCCAAACGCATATACAACAATAACGTGCCATCGGTATTAGTAAAAAATTTAGGGTAAGTTAAACGCGCAAAATTACCTTTATCTGCGATATCACCGGTCATGGTTAAATGCTTATAATCATCATCACCTTGGCTTACCGAACTGGTATCTTTAACAAACTGGTTTAGCGTGAAATCATCATCGGCAACTTCAGCCGTGCCCGGAACACTGAATGAATAACGGAAGAAATCATCTTTAAATTTGCCACCATGATTATTGTTATCATAGGCATGCATGTCATAAACCATGTGGATAGTGCCATTAACTGGACTCACCGATAAACCAATCGTGTTATGAGATTCGCCGACTAAAGGGTCGCCTCTAAAACCGGTATGTTGATGAGGAAACTCAATTGTTTTAACGACACCGGTTTGTGTATTATAACGTGATAACATGACATGACGATCGTCTTTACCGCCACGATACCAAGTCATAAATACATAATGTTTATATGTTTTTACCGCATCACCGTGAGCCGAAATATTACGACCAAAGAAAAAGTCATACTTCTCGCCAGTATCAGGCGTACCCACATTATTGTAATCTAAATCAACGCCATCAAAATGTAAGCCTTGATCTGAAATTTTAACTTGATGCTCTAATGTAACAGCTGCACTTGCTTGCAACGAAAGCCCCGCTAAAGAGGCAAGCAATAGCCATTTTTTTAATTTAGTTATTTTTTTCATTTATTTCTCAAATGTTTTAAATTCTTCTTTGTTAGAAGAAAAGTGTTAATGACTTCACGCTCATTTATTAACATTATTATAAAAACAACATAACAAACAATCACATTAAACCACAAACAAACACAACAGATCAACAAACCCCATAAAACAACTATAAAAACAAAAAAAACCTGAAAAAACACACAGGCATGGCGTTAAAAAACCCAATATGACCAATAGTGACAGTGAAGACAGATAGGCAGACAGGTAGGACAATAGAAAGATAAATGAATTTTCCGCGAAAAAGTAGAGTAAACACGGTTGGCTTCAACTTATTAAACGTTTATCAGCGTTTTGTTACAGCTGATGTTAAAAGTTAAACAGCCCTTACAGCCAGAAAAACCTAAGCACGTAGCATAGATAAAACACGGCACACATTGTGAGGGACTGATGGATATTTTAATGAGGAGGATGGGTAAGCCAATGAGGATGGTGTATAAGGATGTTATTGGTCAATGAAGACTGGCGATCCATTCAAAGCGAGATAAACGAGACGATAAAAATGAATTAAGCAACCGAACATAAAGTTTAGATTTAAGCGTTGCCAAAAAGTGTAAAATTAGCGACACCGCCACTGGCTCAGTGTGGACTGAAAAAACAGTCAAAAAAGGGCTTAAAATCAGGCTTACCCACCAAAAGCAATTTACTATAAAATAGTGTCATCAGGTCAATCGGGCTTGTTCAACAATTGGGTTAAGTGCTGGCTTGGCGACACCTATCTTTATTTATTATGTTTCGTCATTTGAAGGGTACGCACATAAAACAATTGAGATACCTAAATCCGCTGTACTTTTTAGAACGGGTGGCTCTAGGTAAATATTCATGTTGATACTACCGACACTAAACCAACCAACAAAATACTCAATAGTTCCTCCGGTTACTCTCAGCTTTTCGAAAAAACTTTTGTGTTTAGCAAGTTCGTTATTTCTAGCGGCAACAAACTCTTCAAAAAGAATATCTTCAGCATCTAATCTATCACCATTACAAAAGTCGAAAGTCCAAAACATACTTTCGTAATTACCTTTAAGGCGTCTGCCATTTGGTGTAATTCGAGGTTCACCTATTTTATGGGCTATGTGAGGTGCAAGATTTAGTTCCTTACTTATATCTTCTGGTTCAATTTCAGGATGCGATATTTTTAAAGAAACACAAAATTTATAATCTGGCACTAATCTTCCTTAGAACAGTCATGGTAGAATAAATTTTTGCAGGACAGGTACAAATAAACCATTGGTTTTATTTGATATTATATAGATTTACCGGCTATACATCGATGAGTGTCCCGCATGTATATTTTATGTTTCGTCAACTATTATAAAGCGAATAAAAAATAGCAATAACAGCCAAGCCTAAACCCACGTATTTAACACCTTTGCCAAACATATAATACTTAATTTCATTATCTCGTTTATCATAATGATCAACGATTATTGTTAGAAAATAAATACATCCACAAATTAATGCTGCATACATAATCCAAGCAGATTCCCCACTTAAATGTATACCACCTCTTTTAGAGGGAATGTATAAGTCATCTTTATAAATTCCATAAGCTCCGTAAAATGTAAAAACTAGAGCAAGCAAAATATTCCAAAACCTATCAATAGAAGAAATACTATTGGGAACATAATTTCCGTCAGAATCTACTGCTCTAGTGGGAACATCTGATTCTTCTACTTGGGGTTGATTAACGTCTTTTTCTTCAAGGAGGTCTTTAAGCTTAATAGCTTCACAAATTTTTTAAATCGTTCAGGGTATTTATCTCTATCAACATTGTGATAAATATCATGAAGCTCATCTAACGTATAACCGTCATAATTAGGTTCCATCTACTAGGTTACTCCAAGAAACATAACGAGCTTGTAGAATTACTCGTTTTTATGGTTATTTTTAATTGCGTTAAACAGTATCTGAGTTTATCAGCTAATTTTTTACAGGACAGTCATCGATACATTTCAGACTTACCTACCAAAAGCAATTCCCTATAAATAGCATCACTTGCGCGATCGGACCTATTCAACAATTGAATTAAGTGCCGACTTCGCGACACCTTTGCTTATTGATTAGGTGTAAGCCACCTACATAAAAAACATTATTTTTCTTTGCTTGCCCATGTAAATAGCACTTTGGGCATTAGTTGTTTTAACTCTTCGTTAAACGTTACTACTTCTCCGGCGAGTATATCTTCATTTACGACCATGCTTATACTTTTCATTTCACAATCGACGTGATGTTTTAAATGTTCAAAAAGGTCTATTTTTGTAACAGGTTTATCTTCTAAAAATAACCGAAACCCTTCATCAATAGTAATGTAATGATGACCACACTCATCATGATGATACGCACACATAGCAGGTTTAGCCAATTCAAAAGATTGCTCATTAGCGCCCTGAGACAACAGGGCGAAATAAAGGCAAAGGCTCAGTAAAATAGCGATAAGTGCGTATTGTGAAGAATTCAACAAACTTTTTGAATACCTCAAAAATTTTAGATAACCTGCACCTGATAATTTGGAGCAAAAACCACGTGCTATTTGTCCTGATTAATTTGGTTGTTTGGGCTTGATTGAGGCCTACGTTTTAGTAGGAAATAGGTCCCACCTAAAGCGATAGTAACCAAAGCCAGTCCAATAACATGTTCAGCTGAAACAATTTTAAGGTCTAACACTATAATTTTTCGTGCTACCGCCATGAGTGCAGTTGCCACAACCAACTCAACTGGAATTATATGTGACCCAAGGTATAGCCGAATATTAATAAATATTTCAACTGCGATTAATACAATCATAAATGCACCAAAAACTTGAAGGATATCTTCTACGTCTAGAAGAAAGTATGGTGGTGCTGATAATCTCATATAAAGCACATAAACAACGTCAGCAATACTCCAATAGATAACTAACACCATCAATATAGCAAGTATTTTAATTGCAAATTTAATATTAGCGTGTAATAAATTCAATAATTTATCTGATGTGTTTTCAGGTAACTCTTCATGCTTCATGATATCTCCAGAACTAAACGAATTGTGCGGAAAGCCCTTAACGCTTAGCATTCATGCGACACGTAGTGTGTGATCGCATAATGTCTTGTTGAACGAATCTGATGCCTAAGCCCAACTTTAAATTAGAATGCTTAATGCTATAGGAAATTGCTTTTTAAAGGAAGTTGACTTAACTATTAAACCCGTAATTAATCGAGCAGGACAGTCATCGATATTTTTAAACTGATGACACTGGCCCAGTGACTCTTAGAGTGACTGAGGTCGAGCACATGACCCAACACTTTGCTAAACACGCAAAAGTTGTTGCGCTAAAATGTGCAAGAAATTCGTGTAGAACAGGCACAAATAAACCATTGGTTTTATTTGATATTACATAATGGTGGTTCACAAGCTTTCAGCACCCTAGGTAAAAATGTTATGCGTGAAGATATAATTTATCGGTGACTGCCTTGTAAGCATTTTTAACTCAACGTTGTCACTTGCTCGTTCTTCTTTATTAACTGCTCTAAAGCCGTTTCCAAGTATTCGATCGTGAATTTCTTGAGCGTTAAGCGGATATTGCCTACAATGGCGCACTTTTTATTTATTGCAGGTTAATAACATGAGCGATGCTGTATCACGTCCGGATTTACCCGATCACCTTTCGGGCAATCCCCGTAGCCCTAATTACATAGAAGAAATTTTTGAACATGAAATTGGGATCCGTCTTAACGGCAAAGACTACACAAATGTTGAAGAATATTGCATTAGCGAAGGTTGGGTAAAAGTGCCTTCTCCTAAAGCATTAGATCGCAAAGGTCAGCCGATTTTAATTAAATTAAAAGGCAAAGTTGAAGCTTTTTATAAATAAGGCGTTTGGCCGTATTTTAAATCAGGGCGGGCTTAACATCAGGGCTGACATAACCCGCGCTGATAAGATAAAATTGACGTGAACAGGTGAAACCTTTTTAATCATTTTGTTCTCGTTTTTAACACCGACATCTCGCCTCCACCTAACCACCACCTATATATTAAAATAGTCGTCGTGAAAATAATCAATTACACCGCTAACCACGCCCATAATATTGCTGAGCTATTTTATCAGTCAGTACACGCAATCGACAGCTCAGTTTATTCTGAACAACAAAAACAAGCTTGGGCACCATTACCCATTGATTACCATTATTGGGCTCAACGTCTTGCTCGCACAAAACCTTATATAGCCCAAATAAAAGACCAAATAGCTGGCTTTATTGAGCTAGAATACGATGGCCATATAAACTGCGCATATGTAGCACCTGAGTTTCAGCGCCAGGGCATTGCAACCGCTTTGCTTAACCACACGATAATGTGCGCCCAAAAAGCCAATATCACAGAGCTCTATGTTGAAGCATCAACAATAGCGAAACCCTTTTTTGCTCTCAATGGTTTTACAACAGAACAAGAAAACACAATAATTAAACATAATACCGTATTGATTAACTACACTATGCGTTTAAAAATAAACCACTTAGAGACCAACCATGATAGATAAAACGATAACATTAAAATGCGTTGTTTTAACAAGCTTATTATTTTCACTTTCAGCTTTTAGTTTTGCTGAAAATAACCTGGGTACACGTGAAGTCTTACTGGATAATGCTTCTGTCGAAGTCGTTAGACTAACCTACCCGGTTGGCACCGAATCAGGCATGCATTCACATAGCCATCCAAACCGCGCAGTGTATTTTGTTAAAGGCGGAAAACTCGAATTAGTGCCTGAAAACGCAGCGCAAGCGTCAAAAATAATTACGGTTGCCGACGGTAAATCACTGTTTTTACCCGCAACGACACACAATGTAAAAAATGTCGGTAATACAGAAATCGTTATTATCGAAACCGAAATAAAAGCACAATAAGCCATTAAATACGCTTGCATACAAGAGAAAGGCTAAACACAAATTTTAGGTTCAAGCCTTTAAGGAAGCAATTATTGGATTATTTCCATTTACATTACCTCTTATTTTTACGACAAAGGATTGTAACCATGACGACATTAATGGGTTATTTCATCAGCACGTTAGGGGGGTTATTTCTTTATAAAGGCGAACTGACTCTTGGCATTATCGTATTTTTCATCGGCGGGTTGCTCGCCCAAAAAGTATCAATAAGCATACGCAGCACAGGCTTAATATTAATGATAGGTTCCATTACTTATGGCTATCATCATGCCTATGAGCCAAAAATATTATGCTTAATCGTGATCGGTTTTATTTTAGCGTGTTGGAAAAATAAACGGTGTCGAGAACGCCATGATTGGGGTTTCGATTTAGTTGAAATTATCGGCAGTGATAACGGCAGTAGCGCTAATGGAGGAGATAGCGGTGGCGGTGATTAACAAAACGCTTAAAACCGAGGGCTTGTATATCGTTGAACTCATTTATCTCATTAAACTTTAATGTTCCATTTTCGTCAGTCTTGACCTCATGCTAGTAAAATAAGTATATCAAGGACACACATTAATTAAACAACAATCAACTTAACGGCTGATGTTAAGCAACTAAAATAACAGACAGCTAAGGATAAAAAAGTAGCAGATCAGAAATTAACTGCTTTAGCTTTCTGCGTTTTTTTATTTAAATAAAAACGTTATTAAAAATTAACTGTGGTTGACCTAGTTAATTCTCCATTCCCCAAAAAAACACCTCCGATACAACCTTCTTATTACCAACAAGAATCAAATGATGCTTACGAGTGCTTATTACACACTCTTCAGAAACCGGCCTGCGCATACGTATGCATACCCTTTTCAGCTTACAAAAACGAAATCTACATTGTCGTCTAAAACAAACTAAGCTAATATTTTCGCATATTTCACAGCCTTGAGCGGCTATTAAACGCTTACTCTATTATGAGTAACATCGCGGCTAATCTTTATGTTTGCACTCATAAATCCCAAATTAAAGGAATAATTAAATGTTGAAAATAAGTATTCTGCTTGCCGTTTTATTTACAGCCATAATGGCGGCCATTTCAAGTGATGCAGAAGCCCGTATATTATCAGGTGAATTATTGGTCGGAAATACGGAGCAATCATTAGGCGAGCGGGGGTCGTATATTCCTATGCGGAATGGGAAATACTCATCATTTGGACTAAGAGGTCTGTACGAATTAAATCGCTATTTTGCTGTTGAGTTGGGTATTAACACCTTTGCAGAAAAATCGAGTGACGAACCGCCGTCAAGATTTTTTGCTAAAGGTGAATTAATGTCTACGTCATATAATTTAGGACTTAAAGCATCTTGGCCTTTTGATAATGGGCTATCGTTAAACAGCCGGTTTGGTGGCTCGTTATGGGACATAAACCGTGAAACAAATAGATTAAACGAATTTCACATTCCACAATCCACTATCGTTTACGAAGGCAAAAGCTTCTACTATGGCTTCGGGGTACAATACAAAATAAGCTCAACAACCTACATAGGCATTGAATATAATGCCACGCAGATGAACATACCTTATCACGCAATAACATTCGATTTTAAAGTCAAAAATAGCGTTCTATATTTAGGCTATCAATTTTAATACCCCGAAAAACCAACCCAAATAAACAGAGGGTTATTTAAACAATAAGAAAGAAAATAAAGTAACAGGTAACTTAACACGCCTATCAATTAAAATAGCTATAAAAAAAGCGCCCTAACCCTTTAATTTACTTAACGATTTTATTTTTATTTTTTTAACAAACAAACCTATGCAACAAGTATAAAACAACCCTGTAACATTTTGTTTTTATTAATTTATTTGACCCCGTTTCAAATAGCTGATTAAATTTCCGACCATAGATTTAAATCCCCCTTATATAACAAGTGTTGGCTAAATAAATAAATGTTTTAGCCAGCCTTTTCTACAATTTTGGAGTACTTATGCGTATTTTTTCAGCATTTTCATATTTTTTTAAAATTCTTTTTAAAGGTGAAGCTAGCGTGCTTGATGCTCGTATCGCGGTATTAAAAGCAAGCCAAAGCACAGAGACCTCAAACGAAGCCCCTCGACCTGAATTTACGGTTTCGTCTGCTCCTGCTGTTCAAGTATTAAACCTTTTGCAAAAAAATGGCCGTTTAATCGATTTTTTACAAGAAGACATTAGCCAATTTGATGACGCCGATGTGGGCGCGGCTGTACGAGATATTCACAGCGGTTGTCGTAAAGTGCTCGATAAGCACTTCGCCCTTAAACCGGTAATTGAACAAAACGAAGGCGACACCGTTGATGTAGCCGCCGAATTTGATCCATCTCGTATTGAACTCGTCGGCAATTTAATTAAAGACGATACCAAACAAACGGGCTTAAAAGGCACGTTAATACATCGCGGTTGGGTGGCTACCCAAACTCAATTACCCACCATCGCAGCGGGTCAAGATGAATCAATTGTTGCGCCTGCGCAAGTGGAGGTTTAATCATGAGTAAATTTGTAGTAGGTATCGACTTAGGCACCAGTAACACGGCGTTATCTTATGTTGAGAAAGAAAACGTACAAAGCGGTGAAAACATCGATGTGGTGAGCATGCCCATCCCACAAGTGGTTGCTTCAGGCAGTATTGAAAATAAACCGTCATTACCTTCTGCTGTGTATTTAAGCTCGGGCGATGATTTGCCAAAAGGTTCATTAAATTTACCTTGGCGCACTGAAGATAAAGTTGTTGTAGGTCATTTTGCACGTGAGCAAGGCACTAAAATTCCGACTCGTTATATTCATTCAGCTAAAAGTTGGTTTTGCCATTCTGGTATTGATCCAGAGAAAAAGTTGTTACCGCCAGGCACACCTGAAAAAGCCATTAAGCAATCACCTGCTGATGTCGCTAAAATGATTTTGCAACATTTGATTGAAGCTTGGAATGATGAAGTGGCTCAAGGCGAAGCCGACTATGCCCTAACCGCGCAAGAAGTGACAATTTGTGTACCGGCCAGTTTTGATGCACGAGCACGTAATTTAACGGTAAAAGTAGCAGAAGAATTAGGCTTTACTAACCTGCATTTATTAGAAGAACCCCAAGCCGCTATTTATAGTTGGATCGCCTCAATGGGACGAGATTGGCGCAGTAAAGTTGAAAAAGATGACCTTATTTTAGTTGTTGATGTGGGCGGCGGAACCACCGATTTTTCTTTAATCGCGGTAACCGAAGAAGAAGGCCAATTAGAGTTGCGTCGTATCGCCGTTGGCGAGCACATTTTGCTCGGTGGCGACAACATGGATCTTGCCCTCGCCCACAGTGTTGCACAAAAGCTTAAACAACAAGGCAGCAAAAAATTAGACGATTGGCAACTAGCCGGTCTTGTACAACAATGCCGTGTTGCAAAAGAACAGTTATTATCGGATGCAAGCTTAACACATTGCCCGTTAACCATTTTAGGCCGTAGCTCTTCGGTTATTGGTGGCTCAATTAAAACAGAATTAACCAGAGAAGAGCTAAACAGCTTATTGCTTGAAGGCTTCTTTCCGATGGTTGATTCAAGCGCCATGCCTAAAGAAAAGCGCCGTTGGGGCTTTAAATCAAGTGGTTTACCTTATTCTAGCGAACCTGCCATTACTAAGCATTTAGCTAAATTTTTAACCCAGCATGCTGATTTGCTTGAAAATGTATTACCTAATTACGAACACACAAATACGGTTATTCCAACTTCTGTGTTATTTAATGGTGGCGTATTTAAAGCCGATGCATTACGCGAACGCGTAATGAACCAACTAAGCGAATGGTCGCAAGCCGAACAAAAAACAGCACCCTGTAGTTTAGCCACCACGAGTTTAGATTTAGCCGTTGCCAATGGCGCGGCCTATTTAGGCATGGCTCGTCAAGGCCAAGGCGTGCGAATTAAAGGCGGTAGTGCTCGCAGTTATTACATCGCAATAGAAAGTGCTGAACCGGCTATTCCGGGTGTTGAGCCACCTATGCTCGCCATGTGCATTGTGCCTTACGGAATGGAAGAAGGATCGACGCTTGAGATCTCGGGCGAAGAGGTCGATTTATGTTTATGGACGGGTCAAGTCGGTGAATTCGATTTTCTTTCGAGTACAGGTCGTATGCAAGATGAAGCCGGTCAGTTATGTGAAATAGATGAAGAAGAACTAGAGTTTCATAAACCAATCGAAGCCGAAATTAAAGGCGAAAGCCGTGTGGCTCAAGTAGATTTAAGAGCCCACTTCACCGATATCGGTGTGCTTGAATTATTCTGTGTTGATCGCGAAACACAAGAAGCTTACAAAATTGAATTTAACGTGCGTGAAGTTGAAGATGGCGTGGTAAATGAAAACGAAGCTGAAACTGAAATTAGTTAATGAATTAACGAGCGTAACTAAACAAGTCATGAATATGCACAAACAAGCTTAACGATTTTTATACTGAGTCGCCTTTAAGCTATAGATTCGTTTTGTATTGTTCAAAATTTTAAAACCGGCTACCCTGCCGGTTTTTTTATATCAAAAAAGCAACCTCGTTTAAATTGCTATTTAACCCGATCTTCTTTTTAAAATTGAATTAAACACGCTAACAATCTGTTTTTTTAACCTAACTTATTGAAAAAAATCATTTTTCATGGCCAGTTCATTTCATTCTCATAAACAGCACGATTTTCTCACTATATCCCCACTGTAAAAATACAAATTGGACTTACCAATAAATCATTAAAAACACTAAAATATAACTTGAAATGGTCAATATAATTGGTATGTTTATCCTCTATTTAATTATTGTTAAAATTAAAAATTAAATTTAAATTGGTTTTACCAATAATATGTACACCTTAAAGCACTAATAATAAAACAACAATTTATATCAACCACAATAATAATTAGGACATAAGACATGAACCGGAATTTAATTACCCTCGCTTTGTTATCGGCACTTGCAGCTTGTGATAAATCAGATGACCCAGCGGCGCCTACTTCAGCGGTTATTTCAGGCGATTTAACCGCAACATTAACTGAAGATTCAGCGACTTCGTTCTCTGGAAATATTTTAGTTACTGACCCTGATGAAGGCGAAGCCGTATTTATTGCGCAAACCAATACGCCGGGTGATTATGGTGTTTTTAACTTAAACGCAGAGGGTGAATGGTCTTATGTCGTCGATACAACAAACACCGCATTACAAGCATTAACCGCAAATGAGACGGTAACAGAAACCTTTACTATTTCAGCTAAAGACGGCACAAGTAAAAATATTAGTGTGAGTATCACCGGCGAAAACGATCAAGCGGTATTTTCATCAGGTGAATTAGTTGACTCAGGGATGCTTTCAAAAGGGGTTAACCAATCAATTTCAGGTATGTTGGTCGTGACAGATGCGGATGCTAATCAAGCATTAGTGAATGCGATCCCTACCCTGGATACAACATATGGCTCATTCAGTATGACTGAAGCGGGTGCTTGGCAATATACAATAGACGAGACAAATGCAGAATTTATTGGGCTTGATTCCGAAGATAAAATATTAACAGAAACTATAGATGTTACATCGGTAGATGGTACAGAACACCTTGTCTACATTATTATTGCAGGTAAAACACCTGACGTGACTCATCCAGTAGGCTCACTTGCTAAGGGGTCAATTGGCGATAACGATTCGGTTCCCGCTATCAACTGTACTGAAACCGTGACCTCGACCTCTCAACTTGAAGATGCCGCCAGTTATAGCATGGCAGCAGGCACCACCTTGTGTTTAGCCGCAGGTGAATATAGCGGCTTAGATTTAAGTTTTGGTGGTACAGGTACAGCTGATCAGCCCGTGACTATTGCCGCAGCAGAACCTGGTAAAGTGACTATATCAGGTGAAGTTTCTGTGGCGATGAGTGGTGAGTTTGTTACGTTACAGGGTTTCATCTTTAAAGATGGCACCATGAACAATACTTTAATCCAAACACGTGGTAACAGTAATACACCTTGTAATAACTGCCGTATCACAGAAATATCCGTTATCAATATGGATCAAGGTATCGATAGCTCAACTAAATGGGTTTACATCTATGGTACTAACAACCGTATCGATCATAACTGGTTTGCCGGTAAAACAACTCGCGGTGCTTTATTAGCCGTAGACCGTTATGTTGCGGATGGTGTGGTAGTTGATGATACATTTGAGGTAGATCGCGCACAAATTGATCATAACTATTTTGGTGATCGCCCTCCAGTTAACGGCAACGCCTACCCTGCTAGCAATGACAACGAATATGAAGGTATTCGCTTAGGCACCAGTGACTCACATACTGGCGATTCTTATAGTGTTGTTGAGCATAATTACTTTGAGCGTATTCAAGGTGAAGCTGAAGTTATCTCAAATAAATCAGGCCATAACACCATTCGCCACAACACGATCCGCGACAGTTATGGTTCAATTGTGACTCGGCATGGTGAGTATGCAACGATCGATAACAATTTCATTTTTGGTGATGATTATCCTTTCTCGGGCGGTATCCGTTTAGTTGATGGCAACCATACGGTTACCAATAACTACGTTGAAGGCGCTCGCTACGTGAGCACAAACTGGAATGGCGGTATCGTTTTATCGTCATCTAATGGTTCGACTAGCAACGGTTATCAAGATGTTGAAAACGTATTAATTGCCAACAATACGATTGTTGATAGTGTTAATAGTTTTAACGTTTTCGGTGGTAAAGAAAGCACACAACCCGATAGCATCTATTTTGTAAATAACATTATTGCTAACGCAATTGGCCCCGTTATAAAAAGCGCGAACAAGTTACCCACTAATTCAGTTTACGCCGGTAACCTTGTTTTTGGTCAGGCTTTTTCAGATGACAGCAGTGTAACTTCTCTACCTGGGATGACATTTGCGGATGCAAAATTAGTGAAAGGTGATTCCGGTTTATTCCGCCCTTCAGCAGAGAGCCCAGATTTAAGTGCTGATTTAACCGCTAACACGGGTTCATTTAGCTTACCAACAGTCGATATGGATGGCGACACACGTTCGGCAACAACAACTATTGGCGCTGATGAAACCACGACAGCTCAGCCGGTACGTGGCCCACTTACCGCTGCACTTGTTGGTCCAATAAACTACACACCGCCAAGCATTACACCGCATATTGCTAAACTGGGCATTACTAACTATGACTTTGATAGCGGCGACTTAACGGGTTGGACAAACAATGGCGGCTCAGTAACCACTAACGCAGATGAAGTGTTCTCTCGCGGTGCAAGCTTAATGCTTGATAGCAACAGTGCAGATGTAAATCAAACCATAACACTTGATGCCAATACCAATTACACATTATCGGCCTTTATGAAAGGGATCGCGAAGCTAAGCGTGATGGTAGATGGCACGCCTTATTCTGTTGATGTAAGCAGCAACGATTATAAGTTTGCGTCGGTCAGCTTTAACTCAGGTGCGGCAACAACAGCGGTCATAAAAGCCACTGTCGATGATTTTGTCAATAACGAAGCAAGTATTAAAAATGCAAACTTTGATGACAAGCAAACAGATTGGGTTGTGGTTGAAGGTACGGGCATTGGCCAAGTACAAGACTCGAGTAACTCATCGACCTCAACCGATAACTCAATTAAGTTTAAATATGACTCAAGTAAAGGTGATGATGGCACACCACATGACCCATACATTGCGCAAACCGTGATGGTTAATCCAAATACGGATTACACCTTAGCGATGTATCAATTATTAAAAAGCTCGCATACAAACTCAACCATTAACTTTGGTGCTTTTGCCGAAGCCGTGGATGGTAGCGATACCGATGTATTACTCAATGCCGCCACAATCATAAACAGTAAAGTTTCGACTTATGCTGATTTGAGTGATACCCCAACAGGTGAAGATAGCTTTAAACAAGACACAGTCACCTTTAATTCTGGCGACAATACGGCTGTTACCATTTTTGCCGAGTTTAATTCAACGACCGGCGATGAAATACGCGTTGATGAGTTTGATTTATTCTACGCCGGTAGCCCAGCGGAAGGTACAAAAGCTTACTTTGACAGTATTCGTTTAGTGGCTCACGCCAAACTAAACTAATTAATCAGCTGCGTTCGCGCAGTTATGCAATCCAATTTTGTTTAAGTTAAATCAGCAACGTTGAATAAATAACATTGGGTAAATTAACAAACCAACCCCAAAGTCATTTTATGGCTTTGGGGTTTCGAGAGTCTTATGAAAGTAATAAAAACATTAGCTTGTGTTGGTTTATTAGCCACATTAAGTGTGCAAGCTGACACAACAAAAATAGGTGCTAGCTTGCATCAAAAATTTGATTTAGCGCTGAATGAAATCCCTGCAGCGGCAATTAATGCAGTTAAAAACAAACAAGCGGGTATAACCATTCTTGAAGCAGAAAAAGAATTAAAACACGGCCATACTTATATCGATATTGAAGGTAAAGATGCCGATGGCAATGACATTGAGTTTGATTTATTGCAAGTAGGTGACAAATGGAAAGTGGTAGAAATACAACGCGATTTAACCTTAGCGCAAACACCTAAAGCCGTTGTCAGTGAATTAAAAAAACAAGATGCGAATATTAAACCCAAGCGCATTATTGAAAGTGTGCAAAATGATGGCGTCATTATTTATGAATTTTATACTATAAATAGCAAAGGCAAAGAAGGTAAACACGAAGTTAAATGGCATCAGGAACAAGCCAGTTATTTAACAAAAGAATGGCAACATTAAAAGCGAGTTATAGTCTTCTCGCTCAGGTTTTATGGTTCATTGTCAGCGCTTTCTCGCCCCAATCACATAGTAGAGCATATGCTCATGGGGTCTCGAAGCTTGACGGCTTCCCCTAAAACCCGATCGCTTTGACTATACTTAAATGGCTCTTCCTGTCGTTTTGATTTCGGTCACTTTATTTAACCGAACATCGAACGAAAAATACAGATTTAATAACCACTATCAAAGCAAACGATAAAGGATGATTTTGCTTTATCAATTGAGATATTTTATATGAAAAACGTAGCCCAGCTCACAATCGCTTCTCTTATTCTCGCACTTATTGGTTGTGGCAGTAGCGGTGGTACAACTGCACCAACCAATGATCCATCGCCAATTACCGATGTTGATCCCGATAAAACAGAACCAACCGATAAAGACAATACAACAACCGACCCTGTTATCGATTGTAATGCCCCCGTGGCTTATGACATAGCCGAAGCAACAGATGAAGGATTATTTGATGAAAGCTTCACGCCAAGCTTAGCCATTGATGGCAATACAAGCGGCGATTCAAAATGGTCAAGTGAAGGCCAAAACCGTTGGTTACAGCTCGACTTAGGCGAAAGTAAACTAATAAACTCAGTTCAAATTCAGTGGTTTAAAGGTGATGAACGCCAAAGCACGTTTAGCATTGAAGCATCCGATGATGCAACTAATTGGCAAAGCGTATTAACAAAAACAAGCTCAAGTGGCACCCAAGCATCATTCGAAAGTTACAATATTACAGCCACAACCGCTCGCTATTTAAAATTGACAGGTTACGGAAACACATTGAATGATTGGAATAGTATTGTCGAGTTTCATGTTCACGCATGCGAAAATGCCGGCACTCCACTTTTACCTAATGAGCTAGGTATTGATCTAGCTGATTGGTATTTAAGCATCCCGACTGATGATGACAACAGCGGTACTTCAGATTCAATATCAGAAACTGAATTAATGAATGGGTACAGCAATTCTGATTTTTTCTATGTTTCAAGTGATAAAGGGCTCGTATTCAAAAGCCCGAGTCAAGGTTTCAAAACATCAACCAATACTAAATATGTACGCTCTGAATTACGTGAAATGTTACGCCGCGGTAATACATCTCATAAAACACAAGGTGTGAATAAAAATAATTGGGTTTTCTCGACGGCTCCTAGCGCCGACTTAAACAACGCGGGTGGAATAGATGGTGAATTATTCGCGACAGTTGCAGTTAATCATGTCACCACCACAGGTGAAGATTATCAAATAGGCAGAGTGATCATCGGCCAAATACACGCCAATGACGACGAGCCCATCCGTTTATATTACCGTAAATTACCCAGTAATAGTAAAGGCGCTATTTATTTTGCACACGAACCGATTGGTAAAAATGACGAATACATAGAAATAATAGGTTCGCGTACTAACAGTGCAAGCAATCCTAGTGATGGTATCGCGTTAAATGAAAAATTTAGCTATAAAATACAAGTTGTTGGACATGAACTAACAGTAACTATTATACGTGAAGGCAAACCTGATGTTGTGCGCCAACATGATATGTCTAACAGTGGTTACGATGTTGGCGGCCAATATATGTACTTTAAAGCAGGCGTGTATAATCAAAATAACAGCAGTGATGCAAATGACTATGTACAGGCAACCTTTTATGCATTAAAAAATAGCCATACAGGCTATGCTGAAAGCGAATAGATTCGACGAGAAAAGTAGTTGTTAATAATAAAACAGCACATCAATGTGCTGTTTTTTTACGTTAAACAATGTAAAAACTAAAAAGGGGTGTTTCTTTCAAGCTCTCGTGCGATAGAAGTAGAAAATTCAGCTTTTATATCAACACACTCATGCACAGCAACAACCGGTAATTTTGTTATACCGTCTTCATCATAAATAAAGCGCTCGCGTAATTCTTGTTCAATGCTCTTCGTAAACCACGGCCCTAACTCTTGCAGTGTAATGGTTTGTCGCTCTAATGCGGCTTTTAAGTAGGTTATGTGACACTTAACTTGTGGATATTTAGCGGCAAAACTTGAAAAAGTAAAAGCACTAAATAAACAACACAAGGCAAATATTTTAGCTCGTTTCATTATTGCCCCCAACATGTATCAGTTGAATCATTACCTTCACTATCGGTCGCCGACTTTTGCAAAAGGTAGTTCATTGAAATGGTATAACACGTTAAATCAGTTGCTTTTTGCGCATCCGTTGCGGTGGCGGTGACGATAAAATCAGAACTAATATCAGCAATTGCCGTTGCATCAATTTTATAACGCTCATTTTCAGATTCGTATGGGTCAGCAGCAAAACCTAACTCTTTCATGTCTGTCGTGTAAGTTCTATTTTCAATTAAATATTGCTCTTGCAAATTAACCACAGTCACTAACTCACGCATCGCTTCTGAGCGATACCCCTGCCCTAAATATTCAATGTAAGCCGGTGTTGCGATAGCCGCAATAATGCCAACAATCGCAACCGATACCATGAGTTCAATTAAAGAAAAAGCGCTTATGGGCTTTCGTATTTTTATCTGTTTATTGTTCTGCCCTTTTGCCTGCTTTGTTATTGGCATTATTGGCTTTCCTCTTTAATTGCAATGTATGTACGTTTGACTTCAAGCGCATTGTAATCTGCGACTTTAGTGGCTTCGCAAGTCTCACCCGTTTCACAAGTATCAGGGTCGGCTTTTACCTCTTTTAAATCAATCGTTCCCGTTGTATTTTCACCGCTACCTACACCAATTAACGTTAAGTTAGATGATCCATCTGCGTTGTCTCCGGCAAACAATACCGGTGTATCAGGGATGCGCTCGCCTAGCGAAATGCTCTCCCAATTATAAACTCGCGTACCATAATGAAAATCAAGGGCATATAAATTGCCCGTGCCGGCAACAAGTTCACAAGCACTAACATCAGCCGATTTAGCACCAGGCAAAAATGACGTAAAGTAAGCAATGCCACCTAATGCACGACTCGGAGACATCACTTTTTCACCTGACGATGAAAAGTCATATTTCCAACCTAAACTCGAACCTAACGATATTTGGTTTGCTTCAAACGTGGCAGAGGTTTGATTACTGAACGGATCGTTTGAAAAATCATATAAATTATCGACCGTGATCGGCTCATAATCACTAGGGGCAACAAAAGAACGTGTAACAATGTCACGGTCTTGGATCATAAACATCATGTCGTTAACCGCTTTATCATTCGGGTTAGCTCTATCACCACTACCTAATAATATACCATCGTATGGCACCTCACGTTTACTCGTCACCGTTTCGGTTTTAGTACCATAATCCAGTAATAACTCTTTTACTTCGCTAAACACCGTGCGCACAATCACCGGCTCAGCAAAGAATTTTCGAGCCGACAAGCCCGAGCCACCCAATGACGCTAATTCTTGCACGGTCCAAGGTTTAGTCGATGAAAAAGGATCACTACTGGCTAAATCAATACGCCACACATGACCACCAATATCGGCTGAATATAAGCGGTCAATTAGCCCATTGCCATCGCTGTCTAATATGGCTATTCGCCCCGGTATTGCATGTTTAAAATTCGCATACGTATTTTTACTGCCACTTGAATAAGCGCTTGAGGTTGCCTTCCAAATTAACCCACCGGTTAACACATCAACAATAAAAACACCTCGCCCTGGATTTGTAGAGCTACTTCCGGTATCTGAATCACCATTGTATCCACCAGAGAAAAAGATAACCGGATCACCATTAGTATGTGATTTATGGTTAATATATCCAACAACTGGTTTACTCCAGCTTTGCCCTAACTCGGCAAAATCGCCACTGCCCCCCTTAATATGCCAAAGTAATTTAGGATCATCCGGGTCACTAATATCTAATGCATAATAATCGCGCCCACCTCGGCGTAAACCAAATATAACGATCGCTTTTTCGCCTGCACTTTGCTCAATAATACCGTCATTGTCTTTATCGTTGGTATAAACAACAGGTGAGCCGTCTATACCATAGACTTTGCCAGAGGTATCAAAACGTAAATTTTGTATATTCGGGAAAAATTTGCGCGGGTAAAAAGCCCAAGATTCAGAAACCGACGTCGCGTTTGAGCTATCTTTAAACATATGCAGAGCCCCTGCATTTGTGCCCACCACAATGCGTAAATCTTGTGTGCTTTCGGTTAAACCACCATAATTAATCACCACAGGTTTTGAGTGTAATGGATCACCAAACACATCTTCGCGCATTTCAGTTACATTTAAATCGCGATCGTAATCATCAATGTCGTAACCCATCGCCCACTTAACATTGTCTTCAACTTCGGTTAGCAATACATTCATGACATCGATTACAGGTTCACCAAAATCAAAAGATGATACGTTATCGTAATTAAACGTAGCTAAACCACCGCCAGAATCAATATCACTTAACAATTTGCGTGAACTCACTTCTGCTTTAGCCAGCGCTTCAGCCACCCCACCATCTTCTACATCATTTCCATCAGAACAAGAGGTAGCACCGCTGCAATTACTGGTGCCGCCCCAAAATGACTTGGCCGTATCTTCTATATTGCCAAACGTATTAATGGCATTGTTACCCGCCGAATCTACAATTTTGCTATTAATAACCTTCAATTTTTTAATATTGCCACGCCATTTAGGCCCTTGCTCGGGTAAAAACATAGAAAAATAAACCGAATCTAAACTGTGAGTTCTGTCAAAATTGTTAGCTGCAATCGCAGGAGAGGTAAAAGAAGAGCTAGTTTGTAAAATAGACACAATCGCATTTTGCAATGCATTGGTTAACTGTGTGGCATCTGCTGCTTCATAATAATGCCCACCACCCAGTACAGCGGTTTGATTGAGTATATCGCCTGCATCATTGATAGCATCATCACCAAAACCAATGGTGTAAGTAATAGCGGTTTGTTTACCATCACTTAAATCGTTATTTAAATCATTTTTAGCCATGTATCCCGCTAATGCCGGTAAATAACTATCATTAACAATGCCGTTGGCTTCTAATTCAGAATCACCTGAAATTAAAGCTTGAATAGCATCATCAGCGGCAACATCATAATAAGGTTCTCCATCGGTAATAATCACCACATAAATTTGGTCTCGGCAATTAGTCCCTAAAACAGGGCTTTCATAAGTCCCTAGTGGGCTTTCAGCACTCGTATCTCTTGCCGGTGTTAATGATCCGGCGTTATAACCATACAACACAGATTGACCAGAGAAATATCGATAGACTTCATACAAAGATTCAGCTAGAGGGGTATAAGTACTTGCCGTCACATTTGCTACATTTTGTTTAATGGAGACAACATCAATCGGATAGTCATTTAATGCATTAACAATACGGCCACCATTATTGCTATCATTCGTATTATAATTAAAAAAGGTGAGGCCATAATCAACGCTATTAGAAGATGCATTAATGAGGTTTGTGATCGATTCTTTAGCAACGGCTAAACGTGAGCGATTATCATAATCAGCTTTTGAATGATACCAATTAAGGTAATTAACCGTGTATAAAGTAGTGTACTCTATACCATCAAAGTCAGCTTTATTATCTTCATAATCAGAATCGCTATCATCTAGATGGTATATAGCCTGATTACCTGATTTTTGATTATCAACCGGAAATCCATCAGGGAATTCATAAAAATTACTACCCTGTTTGATCGTGGCTTGGTTTTGATCATCGCCTGGTTCATAATAATCGTGGCCATGTCGACGTCTAACCCAACGCGGTGTATCAGCATAACAATCAATAACATCGTTGGCATTTAGGCCATTATTATCTCGGAGTTCGACCCATTCTCTATTTTTATACTCAATAATGCGATCAAGATATGTACCCTCACCACCCGATATCAATTCATAGTCACTTAATGAATCACCACGGTTTTGAATATCGTCGCCATACTCAATTGGATTAGTGGCATCTGGCTCCCCCTCTGCATCTTTTTTACGCCATAAACCATACAAAGGCTCACGTGAAGAGTTACACGCATTGTTGGTGCGTTCAAAACGGCGGACATCGCCCACTTCATTTTCATCTTCAACTTCAGGAATACTTGAACTGTTTACTCGTGAACCCTTTGCAAAATAAGTCGCACGGTAGGTTAAGTTATTAGCGGCCATTGGGTATACAACAGACGGATCATAAGTAGGACGAGAATAAGCAGGACTTGACATACTGCCACTGTTATCAAAAATGATCATAATTTGGGGGTTATTGCCATCGCTCTCAGCATTTTGATTTACGTACAACTCAATGTCTTCGCTTAATGTGCTAAACGGTAAGGCAAACGCAAAAATAAAACAGAGTAATTTAGTTTTCATTACAGCCTCAACTATCACTATTATTGGTTTTGTAGCTAACACCCGCTTTAACCGATGTTGTAGCCGATTTATTTTTGCCATAAGCATTAGTCACGTTAATCGTGTAATTTTTACAACTTATCGTACTGGCATCATCTGCGTATTTTTCACGAATACAACCGCCCGTCGCTGATTGTTCACCTGATAAATCATCAATAACATCAATTTGGCTTTCAAAATAGAGATCATCTTCTAACTTTGTTTTATCCATTGACTTGTTTTCAGCTAAAAAATTTGAGCTACTTATTTTTCGATAAATCGCTTTATAAATAGTTTGAGAAACACCACCTACAGCTTTATCAAGTGAGCTAATTTGATCTGAGTTAGCCGCCGCTATTTTTTGATCCATCACACTACTACTCAGTAAAGTAACAGCCAATGAAGTAACCAGCGCAGTAAAAATTAACCCAGCAAATAAGGCGGCACCTCGCTGTTCAGTGGGCAACCCCATAACCTGTAAACGTCGATTAAAAAGCGGACTTGGCTTTTGGTTAATATTGTTTATTAGCGGTTTATTCATTGCTCTACCCACCCTTGCAAACCTTTGTTTGCGATATAGACCGTATTGGTAAATAACATTCTGCGGTAGCCGTCACCTTTGGCCGTAAATATCCAACTACCTAAATCGTATGAATTTTTATTTTGTAAACTTTCGTCAGGCGTTAACGCCCGCGCTAAAACAAACACTTTGGCCGATACAATAGCCATGCCACCAGATTGATCCCAATAATCACGGCTAGTTGCCATATCTGCCACGGGTAAATAAAAATTAGCGACACCATCACTATTATTATCGACCCCCATCAAAAAATTAATATATTCAATACCTTCAGCTAAATCATAACTGGTTAATCGACCGGCATTAGCCGCCGCGTCTTCTGCTTTTTCTAGCTGATAACGCGCTAAAATTGGAACACTAATACCACCTTGGTCTTCAATTCTGACGTAGTAAATTCGATTCTGGTATTCCATTATTAAATTTTTAGCCATGCTTGTATTAACCGACGCTTGATCATTGCCCGCGTAAAAATGAATTTCGTCGCGATTACTTTTTATGTAATAGCGTGTTTTTTTCTCATCACCGGGGTCAAGCTCGTCACTAATACCCCGCTTAATTTGCAAAATAGTGCTACCGGCTTTGGCATTCACGATGCAACCAAAGTCATCAACACCGGTTGCAATCATCATCCATAACGTCCGAAATGAAAAATCAGAGGTATTAGGAAAAGACCCATTATTGCCATTTTCGCCTGTACAATCTTCGGACACGGCCGAGGCATGTAAATTAGCATTCATCATGTTGCTGCCCGTGTATTCACCAAAATAACCATGCATCATTAAATCTTTGGTTAATACATTTAAGGCATACGTACCGACTTCTTGTAATTCGCCATTTTGCACTGTGTCTTCCGTTATCGAATCAGATGCAATAAATAAATTAATCATGCCGCCAAACACCACTAAACCTAATACGCCCGCGATGAGCATTTCGACTAAACTAAACCCTTTTGGTTTTAACATGCTGTGAGTTCCTTATTATTTAGCCTTAAAAAATATAAGCCGTCATGCTGACTTCGCGACGTTTTTTATCAACATCTGAACCACCACAATTATTACCACTTGCGACATTTGCATCTTTAGTGCCAAAGCGCCCTTGCCAACTCACAACAACCGTTACCGACCCCGCACCCGTTAAATTTGATGAGCCCGCAGCATTTGTTGCAGGTGTAATAACTATACAGCCAGTTGGGTTTATTAAGCCGCCAATTTTAATGGTAGAATCACCATTATCATCGGTAACCGTTTTAGTAACATGCCCTCCTCTAATGGCCTGATCCCATTGATAGATGTCGTATGTAGCAAGTTGTTCTGGGGTGCAGCTGACGGAGTTAGTCGTTGTGGTGGTTCGGTGGCACAACGTAACGTTACTCCATTCTTTAGAACCAAAATCAGTGCCTGCATATGAGGCTAATTGCGTTTTGTTGCCACGCATTCGTTCAATTATGTCGTGTGCTAACGCGGTGGCTTGTGCCCGTTGAATAGCGTCAAAACTATTTTTTTTTGCATGGCTTTGTATGGCGATTGAACCCACTACACCCGTAGTGAGTATTAACATTGCAACCATTAATTCGACTAACGAGAACCCTTTATTTGAACGCATATCGACAACCTATAAATTAAGACCTTTCGCGCTTAACAACGATTAATTCGATGTTAAACACGTAATCAAAATATTTAATTCATATCAAAGTGAGGTGAGATAAAAATCACCTTTTAATTACTTGGGTATAGGTATAAATGTAGTTCAAAAAAATGAAGATTGGCGAATAACCAAACAGTATAATTTGGTTAAAATAAGGAGAGAGTAAGTTTAAAAAGTTAAACTTACCTTGTGTCAATTCAGCTTTAAATGAGTACATCATAACCTCGTAGCGTTAAAATTGTGATTAACGCTAAATCACTAAGCAGTTACTAAACAGTTTAAGCTTAGTCGTGATTTTTAAAGCTGCCTACTTTTTGTTCAAAAAATGAGACGTAGTTAAAAGAATTAACGTAATTCTACCGGCAGAGCGAAAACAACATTTTCTTCTATACCTTGTGTTTCTGCCACATTAACACCACCAAACGATTTTAAGCGTTCGATAACTTGTTGCACTAAGATTTCTGGCGCTGAAGCCCCCGCCGTTACACCAACACCTTTTGCATTTTCAAACCAAGCCGTTTGAATATCGTTTGCGGTATCAATTAAATAGGCTGTCGCACCTAACTTGTCAGCCAGTTCGCGCAAGCGGTTTGAATTAGAGCTATTTTTAGCCCCAACTACCAGTACAACATCATTGGTCGCGGCTAATTGACGTACAGCATCTTGTCTATTTTGTGTTGCATAACAAATATCGTCTTTACGTGGGCCTTGAATATTTGGAAACTTAATGCGTAAAGCATCAATAACATCAGCCGTATCGTCGACTGACAAGGTGGTTTGTGAGCAATACTGTAAGTTATCAGGATCCTTAACAATAAGAGACTCGACATCAACCTCAGATTCTACGAGATAAATTCCGCCTTCATCATTAGCATATTGTCCCATAGTGCCTTCGACTTCGGGGTGACCTTGATGACCTATCAATATACATTCAGTGCCGCGTCGACTCGCACGATTCACTTCCATATGAACTTTAGTCACGAGAGGACAAGTCGCATCGAATATCTTTAATTCACGTTTTTTAGCTTCTTGCCGTACCGCTTGTGATACGCCATGCGCACTAAAAATAACGATGCTATCATCAGGTACTTCTGTTAATTCATCAACAAAAACTGCACCGCGATCACGCAAGCCATCTACAACATATTTGTTATGTACCACTTCATGACGTACATAAATAGGTGGATTAAATAACTCTATCGCACGCTCAACAATACTAATAGCACGATCAACACCAGCACAAAAGCCGCGAGGATTAGCGAGTTCAATTTTCATCTAAATAACCTTGTATAATATTTAACGCATTAATTTATCGTTAAAATTTCGACATCAAACGTTACGACTTGCCCAGCAAGTGGATGATTAAAATCAACAGTAACAGAATCACCCACAACTTCACGTACGATACCAGGGATCTCAGAACCGTCAGGGTTAGTAAAGGCGATAATCGCACCAACTTCAGCGGGTGCATCAGATCCAAACTTTGTTCGATCCATATGATATATATTATCAGGGTTAGGCAAGCCAAAAGCGTCTGCTGGTTCAAGTTTAACGGCTTTTTTATCGCCTTCTTTTAACCCAAGCAAACACTGTTCAAAACTCGGCGTTAACGAGCCATCACCCATTACAAATTTAGCGGGTTTATTGTTTACTTTTGTACTTTCTGCTGCTGAGCCGTCTTCTAATAATATAGAAAAATGAAGCACGACTTCGCTTGAACGATCAATTATTTTTGTCATTAACTTTGCTTAATTTTTATTTTCAGAGCTTTCTGATTTTTTATCGGAGGTAAATGAATCAAGAAGTACAAATCCAGCACCGATCACAATGGCCATATCCGCTACATTAAATGCAGGCCAATGGTAATTATTAATGTAAAAATCCAGAAAATCGACCACATAACCGTAGGCTACTCGGTCGTACAAATTACCTAAAGCGCCGCCGAGTATTAAACTAAATCCGATTGGAATTATTTTTTGTTCAGCCGGTGTTTTATATAACCAGTACGCTAATAAAATGGCAGCAGCAGCAGCAATGCCAGTAAAGAACCAACGTTGCCAACCGCCCGCATCAGCTAAAAAACTAAAGGCGGCCCCAAAATTTTGTACATAAACTAAATTAAAAAAGGGTGCATAATTAATTCGTTCGTATAACACTAAACTATCAAGAACGGCCAATTTAGTTGCTTGGTCAAGCACCAATATAACGAGGGTTAACCAAATCCATCGTAAACCCGTATTTTTAAAAACCTGCATTTAAAATCCTTTAAATATTTATGCAAATTGACGAATTTCGCCATCGCCTTCAATATTAGTTATGCAACGACCACAAATTTCTTCATGTTCAGGGTGACTACCTACATCATCTGTATAATGCCAACAACGATCACACTTTTTGCCAGTCGATTTACTAATGCTGACTTTAACATTGGCGTTATCAGTGGCTAACGCATCAGCTGGAGCATCAGCTAATTTAGCAACAGAAGCGCCCGATGTAATTAATACAAAGCGTAATTCATCACCTAACTTAAGCAGTGGTGTGTAAATATCGTCAGATACATAAACGACTATTTCAGCCTCTAACGCACTACCGACTAATTTATCTTTACGACTTTGCTCTATTACGCGGTTTACTTCTGGCTTTACTTGCATAACCGTTGCCCAAAACGCATCATCATATTCACTATCTTCAGCTTGACCAAATAATCCGTCATACCAGGTTTCAGTAAATACAAATTCCGTTTCTTTATGATTAGGCAACGTTTGCCAAATTTCTTGTGCCGTAAAGCTCATAATTGGCGCCATCCAACGAACGAGCGCTTGCACAATATGGTACATTGCGGTTTGACAAGAACGGCGGGCTAAACCATCTGATTTGGCTGTATATTGACGGTCTTTAATCACATCAAGATAGAAACTACCCATATCAATTGAACAGAATTGCATTAATTTTTGTGCAACACCATGGAACTGATAATCATCATAAGCAGCTAAAATATCATTTTGTGTTTCAAGTGCTTTTGCAACCGCCCAACGATCTAATGCAATGAGATCATCGTTAGCAACCATATCCGTTTCAGGATTAAACCCTGTCAAATTGGCTAATAAAAAGCGAGCCGTATTGCGAATACGACGATAAGCATCTGCAGAGCGTTTTAATATTTCATCTGATACCGTCATTTCAGCCGTGTAATTAGCAGAAGCAACCCACAAACGTAAAATATCAGCGCCCAATTTATTAACAACATTTTGCGGAGCAACCGTATTACCTAATGATTTAGACATTTTTTTACCGTGTGCATCCACCGTAAAGCCATGTGTTAATACTTGTTTATATGGTGGTTCGCCATTGATGGCTATGCCTGTCATCAGTGACGACATAAACCAACCACGATGTTGATCTGAACCTTCTAAATATAAATCAGCTGATTTAGTAAACGTTTCACGAGCGGCGATAACACACGCATGCGTAACACCTGAATCAAACCAAACATCTAATGTGTCAGCGACTTTTACAAACTCTTCAGCATCTTTACCGATCAATGTTTCAGCATCTAAGTCGAACCAAGCTTGAATACCTTGTTCTTCAACTTTTAATGCCACTTCTTCTATTAAGGCTAAGCTTTTAGGATGCAAGTTGCCTGTATCTTTATGAACAAACAAGGCGATAGGAACACCCCATGTGCGTTGACGAGAAATACACCAATCAGGTCGACTCTCAACCATGTTTTGAATACGCGCTTCACCCCAAGCTGGGATCCAGCGTGTATCTTTAATCGCTTCAATTGATTTTTCACGAAGACCCGCCTTGTCCATCGCGACAAACCATTGTGGTGTGGCACGGAAGATAATCGGCGTTTTATGACGCCAGCAATGCGGATAGCTATGCTCGTAAGCATGATGATGAACAAGCGCACCTTTTTCATTAAGTACGTCAACTACATCTGCATTGGCTTTGAATACATGCTTGCCTTCAAATAATGGCGTACCTTCTAAATACACACCATTACTGCCAACAGGGTTCGCTACTTCTAAGTTATATTTTTGACCAACAACAAAATCGTCTTGACCATGGCCAGGGGCGGTATGAACACAACCTGTACCCGAATCCGTCGTGACATGATCACCTAAAATAACCGGTACCGTAAAATCGTAAAAAGGGTGTTGAGCTTGTGCATGTTCTAAGGCTTCACCTTTAACAAAACCCAAAGCATGGTAGTGTTCAAAACCAAAGCGGTCCATAGCCGATTTAACTAAATCAGATGCTAAGATTAAACGTTCACTCTGATCACCGTTTTCCACTTGAACTAATGTATATTCAACATCAGGATGAATACACACGGCGCGGTTTGCGGGTAGTGTCCACGGAGTTGTAGTCCAAATAACCGTTGATATTTTACCTGTACCTGCTTTTGATTCGTCAGCTAAACTAAATTTACTCGCAATAGCATCATCGGTTAAAGTAAAGCGTACATCAATGGCTGGTGATTGTTTGTCTTGATACTCAACTTCGGCCTCTGCTAAAGCAGAACCACAATCTGTGCACCAATGAACAGGCTTAAAGCCTTTTTCTAAATGACCATTATCAATGATTTTACCTAATGAACGAATGATGTTGGCTTCAAATTTGAAGTCCATGGTCAAATAAGGATTGTCCCAATCACCTAATACTCCTAAACGCATAAAGTCAGCTTTTTGGCCATCAACTTGCGTTTGCGCATATTCACGACATTTTTGTCTAAATTGAGCGGCGGTTACTTTTTTACCTGGCTTGCCCACCTTCTTTTCAACTTTAAGCTCAATCGGTAAACCATGACAATCCCAACCAGGCACATAGGGCGCATCAAAACCTGATAACGTTTTGGCTTTTACGATGATATCTTTTAATACTTTATTAACTGCATGGCCGATATGAATATCACCATTCGCGTATGGAGGACCATCATGTAATATAAATTGTTCTGCACCCTGTCGAGCGTCACGAATAGCTTGGTATAATTTCTTTTCATTCCAGCTATTTAGCATTTTTGGTTCACGTTGAGCCAAGTTGCCACGCATTGGAAATTCAGTATCGGGCAAGTTTAAAGTATGTTTGTAATCACTCATTGAGTTGGGCATTCCTGATAAAAATCATTCACAGATTAGGTTAAAACATTAACACTTAAAATAAGCAATTATGTTTAATTCAATAATATATTTTTTAAAACGTGATACCGCTTTAGCCTTTGTTAGCATGAAGCCATTCTATAGCGAAAGCAGCATCAAGTTCAATTTGTTGCTTTAAAGCTTGAAACGTTTCAAACTTATGTTCATCTCTTATTTTGTGCTTAAATGTGACATCGAGCTCTTGCCCGTACAAGTCGCCACTAAAATTAAATAAATGCACTTCTAATTGCTGTCGAGCACCTTTAACGGTAGGACGAGTGCCAGCATTGGCAACACCATCAAAAATATGGTTTTTATACTTAACTTGCACGGCATAAACACCTTTAACGGGTGACACACAACGACGTAATAAAATATTTACCGTTGGAAAACCGATAGTCCGACCTTTTTTGTCGCCATGTACAACTTTACCAATGATACTATAAGGGCGCCCTAATAAATGCTCAGCTCGTTCAAAATCATTTTTATGGATAGCTTGCCGTATAAGCGTGCTACTAATGCGCTCTCCTTCTTGCCGACAAGAGGCGGTATCCGTTACCTGAAAACCAAATTTTTCTCCGGCTTGCTGCAACATCGAAAAAGTTCCTTTACGACCTTGGCCAAATCTAAAATCATCACCAACAACTAAATACTTCACACCTAATTTTTTAACTAATAGCGCTTCAATAAATGTCTCGGCTTGTATTTCTGCAAACGCGGGTGAAAAGCGTAAACACAACATTCGTTGAATATTCGCCGCTTTGAATAAATTATATTTTTCTCGCCATCGCGTTAAGCGTGCTGGCGCCGCTTCAGGATTAAACACTTCTGCGGGCTGCGGCTCAAAAACCATTACCGCGGCAGGTAAATTTAAGGCAGCCGATTGAGTAAGCACTTGTTTAAGTACAGCTTCATGACCACGATGAACGCCATCAAAATTACCAATTGTTAATACGCAGCCATGATGGCGGGCAGTCACACTGCTTAAATTACGGAGTAACTCCATATACCTACAACTTATTTTTTCGGGCTCGGATTATAACGCATACACGATTGACTTCAAGATAGACGATTAAATGCAGCCGGTTTAAACTGTTTTAAACGGGCTCCACTAACAAAAAGAGCCAAAATGTAGATTAAAAAGCCGCTGAATATTAAATAAACTAAGTTAAGAATCCGTTCAACCGTCGAATAGTTAAGCCATTCAACCGAATCTGGCGCATAAACAATCAAAAAGACAGCCATGATCAACACACTTAAAATAATACGAATAAGATTTGTTTTAACTTGTTTACCCATTGTGTAAACACCTTGTTTTCGCAATGTGTAATATAAAAAACCCGCATTAAATAATGCCGACATCGATGTAGCTAAAGCTAAGCCGACATGAGCTAACGGAAAAATCAAAATAAGGTTAAAAACCATATTCGCGATCATTGCTTTGATACCAATACTGACCGGTGTTTTGGTATCTTGTCTTGAATAAAAACCGGACGCGAGCACTTTAATTAACATGAAAAACAACAAGCCCGATGAATAAGCAATTAAGCTGTGCGCAGAATGCGTGACTACCGTCATATCGAACGCACCACGCATAAATAAAACCATCAGCATAGGTTCCGCTAGTAGCGCAAGCCCGACTGCAGAAGGTAAACCTAATAAACAGATCGTCGCAACGCCCCAATCCATTGTTTGTAAAAAATGAGTCTCGTCAGACTTAACATGATCTTTCGCTAATTGCGGCAAAATGACCGTTGAAATAGCGATACCAAATAACCCCAGTGGAAACTCTAATAAACGATCTGCGTAATATAACCAGCTAATTGATCCCGTTTGTAAAAAGCTAGCCAAAAAAGTGTCGAATAATAAGTTTATTTGACTAACCGATACACCAAATAGAGCGGGGATCATTAGCAGTCGTATCTTTTTAACACCATCATCATGCCAGCCCCAACGAGGTCGTGCGATAGCGCCTACCTTGAATAAAAAAGGCAGCTGAAAAAGTAATTGCACTAAACCGCCAAAAAAGACCCCCCAAGCAAGGGCAAATGCGGGTTGTTCAAATTGACCTAAAGTGGCGAATAGAATAATAACAATATTCAGCAAGACTGGCGTAAAAGCCGCAGCACCAAAACGCCCATAGGTATTTAATATCGCCCCCGATAAAGCAACTAAAGAAATAAAAAAGAGATAAGGGAATGTAATACGCAGCATGCTACTAGCCAAATCGAATTTATCAGCATTTGGCCCATCATGTAACCAATCAATAAACCAACCTGTGCCAAATAAAGCCACTAATACCGGCGCACAAATAACCGCAAACAAAGTAACCATTAAAATGATACACCCTAAGGTGCCTGACGCTTTAGCGATCAACAACTTAACTTCATCTTCTGGCTTTGTTTCTTTGTATTCGGCTAAAACAGGCACAAATGCCTGAGCAAAAGCCCCTTCGGCAAATAAACGTCTCAAAAAATTAGGGATTTTATTTGCAAAGAAGAAAACATCTGCAGCCGCACCAGCGCCCATTAAATTGGCAACAACGACGTCTCTAACCAAACCCAATACACGCGAGATCAGGGTCATAAAACTAAATATAAGACTGGATTTAATTAATTTTTTGCTCAATGGGGGATTACTTGTTTATGTATCGATAATAGATGGGCGTGAAGTTTATCGGCTTGATAGAAATAAACCTAGTTAATTTAAAGACCATGACGCTTTAACTTATACTTCAGTTAACCATTTAGCGTAAGATTTAAACGACTTGAAATGACCTATAGACAGCTTATTTTAAATTTTTCATAAAAATATAAGCATAAAATGATATTTAGATTGACTTACGGCTGAAAAAAAGGCATATTCCCCGCCCTCAAATAAGGGTAACCTATTTTTCGTTTAGGAGTTTGGTTTTGGCTAACATTAAGTCTGCTAAAAAGCGCGCAATTCAATCTGAAAAACGTCGCAAACACAACGCTAGCCGTCGCTCAATGATGCGTACTTACTTGAAAAAAGTAATCGCAGCGATCGACGCTGGTGATAAAGAAATTGCTCAAAAGGCATTATCTGACGTTCAGCCTATTTTAGACCGTTTTGCTACTCGTGGTTTAATCCACAAGAACAAAGCAGCTCGTCATATGAGCCGTCTTAGCGCTAAAGTTAAAGCTTTATAATTTATTATATTGTTCTAACTTAAAAAAACCGCCTTCGGGCGGTTTTTTTGTATCTAAAGTGCATAACTTTTAGTACAAAATACACCGGTTGTATAACTTTGGCTCTGGAATAACAGTTCCCCCTCAGTGCTTAACAAGGTAAACTCAATCAACTATCTGCAATCTGCACAACTCATTAAACAAACCTAATAAACATGAATTTACGTTTTTTCTGCTTAATCAGTCTACTCTCTTTACTTTTGGCTCGCCATGCAATCGCACAACCCGATCCAAATGCAGAGCAATTAAAAGAAATTGCAATGCAAAGTACACTTGCCTACGAACTCATTACTTCGTTAACAACCGAAATAGGTCCAAGATTGGCAGGTTCACCCAACGATATGAAAGCCGTGATGTGGGCAGAAAACAAACTTAATGCATTAGGTTTTGATAAGGTTTATAAACAAGCGGTTCCTGTGCGTAATTGGCAACAAAAAAGCGCAACCGCCACCGTAGACTCGCCTTTCAAGCACACATTAAATATCGTGGCTTTGGGTGGCTCAATTTCCACGCCAAAGGAGGGTTTAACTGGAGAGGTTATCCTATTCAAATCACTTGGTGAGTTAGTTGATGCTAACGTTGAACAAGTTCAAAATAAAATAGTGTTTATTTCAGTTAAATTACCTAAAGATAGGGTAGGCGATGCTTATACTAGCCTAGTCAACATTAGAACAAAAAGTGCCATTATTGCCGCAAGATTAGGCGCTAAAGCGCTAGTCATTCGTTCTATTGGTACAAGCAATACAAATTTCCCGCACTCTGGTGCCATGTTTTATGCTAAAAACACCCCTAAAATCCCCGCTGCCGCCCTATCAAATACCGACGCAGATCAACTTGAACGTATCCTCATGTATGGCGATAGTGTAAACATGAGCCTGAATATTCAAACATCAGAAAATAAATGGCTTAATTCATATAATGTCGTCGGTGAAATAACAGGCACAGAATCGCCGGATGAATTTATTGTATTAGCCGCTCATCTTGATTCATGGGATCAAGGCACGGGCGCAATTGATAACGCAGTAGGCGTTGGGATCGTAACAGCCTCTGCACATATCATTAAAAATTTCGCTCAACCACAGCGCAGTATTCGGGTTATTCTTTTTGCTAATGAAGAATTTGGTTCACGAGGTGCTAAACTATATGTTGAGAAAAATAAAAGTAATTTACAAAATATCATTGTCGCCGCAGAATCTGACTTTGGCGCAGGCACCATTTGGCGGTTTGATACTCGCTTTTCAGACGCTAAAATAAAAAATGCAGATATAATTTATGACTATTTATTGCCTTTAAATATTCAGCGCGGACATAATCAAGCATATGGTGGCCCTGATATTATTCATTTAGCTGATGCGGGTGTGCCCGTGGTTAGTCTAGTACAAGACGGTACGGATTATTTTGATTTTCACCACACAGCAAACGATACTTTAGATAAAATAGATATCGCTAACGTAAAACAAAATGTTGCCGCTTACAGTTTGTTTATCTTTAGCGTTGCCAATAGCGATATGGTATTTAGGTAAGAAAGGAAATAAGTATGGCTAATAAGCAAAAGTTACTCGACCAAGAAGCATATAATCGCCAACTCGCGAAAAAAAAGAAAGCGAATGCTATTGCCAAACAGCAAGCTACTATTCAAGCAAAAATGGCAGCAATTCAAGCAGCTGAAGCGGCTCAAAATGCGCCACCGGTCGTCGAAAAAAAGCCAGCAACACCGAAGCAAATGTTAAGCATCGGCGGTTTTATATTATTTTTACTGATTATTGTGCCGTACCCAAAACTTATAAAATATGAAAAGCTGAAAATAGTAACAGAGAGTATATATATACCGAGTTTTTTAGGCCTTACAAAGGGAAAAATTTTAGATTCTAATGGCACAGTAAATATCGATAATGGCGGAGAGTGGCTTTATATCTGCAATACCATTCAAACTAAACAAAATTGTCAGCGTTATTTATTAGTCGAGAAAAAAGGGATCTTTTCGGTGATCGGTAAGTTACTAGAATAACCCCAGTAGCGCCTAACGTCTTGTAAAGTGAAAACAGGTAAAATAAGTTTTGTCAGTTCTTACTTTTGTTCTATAAAGTTTAATAATAAAGCCTAATAACGTTATTCGTGATTTTTCCTAAAAAAGGTTAGTTGGGCACTTATCTCCCCACCCTAATTATTCACATTCAACAACTCGATTACCACATTCGGTCTAAGCAACTAATTGCAAACAGCCAACTCTTAAATTAAATTATATTAAATTAGTACATTTAGCTGAGTTAAAAACGAAAGTATATTGCACTATATTCACCGATAGAATAACCCGTTTATGAGCTATGGCTATCGTTCAAAAAAGTAATACCGATAAAAATAACAAGCCTTCTTAATATGGAAATAATAGAATGGATGTAGACAACCGCAGAGCAAAAGACAAAACGTTCACAATCTTATGTATCGATGATGAGAGCGTTAATTTAAAAGTACTTTCGAGTATTTTTCGCGATCACTACAAAGTCATCTTAACTAAAGATGCCGACAGCGGGTTTCAAAAAGCAATCGATATTCAACCCGATCTCATTTTACTTGATATTATCATGCCAAACCAAAATGGCTTTGATCTGATCACTCAGTTTAAAAATACGCCCCAGCTAGCTCATATTCCCGTTATTTTTATTACCGGTTTGCATAGTGAAGATGACGAAGCAAAAGGCTTAAAATTAGGCGCATGTGACTATATTCATAAACCTTTCAACCACACAATCATCTTTGCTCGTGTGAACGCCCATCTAGAGATCGTTCGGCAGCGAAAGTTATTAGAAAAGTTTGCCCATGTTGATATTTTAACTGAAATCCCTAACCGGAGAAAATGGGAAACAGACTCTGAAATTCTCTGGCATACAGCGTCTAAAAAGAAACAAAAAATCATATTTGGTATTGCCGATGTCGATCATTTTAAAAACTATAATGATTTTTATGGGCATTTGAAAGGTGATATCGTTTTACGCAAAATATCGAATAGCATAAAACGTATTTTATATAAATATGATGGACATATTTATCGATGTGGCGGCGAAGAGTTTTATTTTTACTTTCCAGAAAATAATTCAGCATTAAATGAGCAAATTTTGGCAGAGTGTAATGAAGCCGTATTAGATTTAGATATTCCACACGAAAAATCAGACACCCACCCTATTCTAAGTATCAGTATAGGTGCAATTAATCACTGCCCTTGTCTTGAATCTAATATTGAATCAGTTATGGATGCTGCAGACCAACTGCTCTACTCGGCGAAATACAGTGGCCGAAACAAGTATAAGTTTGGTACTTACACTTTTTAAAGCCTAGGGCGTGTTTATCTTTTGTGTATGCTTTTGCAGCCGTATTTGCACGATTTATACAAGGCAGAGCGATTGCGGTGTCGTTATTCCACTATGCCATCAAGCCAATACCGCGATCAAAACGCTTTGAAATTGAACAAAATCGATACGACAAAGCTAAACACGCCCTAGCGGTAGGAAAAAATCATAGATGAGAATCTAAGCTCAAAGCAATTAACAACACGTTAAGCTTAGGTATCCCTACTCAAGTCACTTGGGTATAAGTTTAACTATAGTCAAAGCGCTCGGGTTTTAGGGGAAGCAGTCAAGCTTCGAGACCCCATGAGCATATGCTCTACTATGTGATTGGGGCGAGTAAGTGCTGACAATGACCTATAAAACCTGAGCGAGAAGACTATATATCGGTTAAACTATATAGCAACGCTTGCTTTAATATGAGGGTGAGGTTCATATCCGGTTAATTCAAAATCTTCAAATTTAAAACCAAATATATCTTTTACATCTGGGTTTATTTTCAATATCGGCAACGCTTTAGGCTCTCGACTTAACTGTAATTTAGTTTGATCTAAATGATTTAAGTATAAATGCGCGTCACCTAGCGTATGAACAAAATCGCCTAACTCTAAATCACAAACCTGAGCTAACATCATTGTTAATAAAGCATAGCTTGCAATATTAAAGGGCACACCTAAAAAAATGTCAGCGCTGCGTTGATATAACTGGCAGCTCAATTTTCCATCCGCTACATAAAATTGAAAAAGAGTATGGCAAGGCGGCAACGCTTGACGCCCCATCGCAGCATTTTCAGACGGTGAAAAAGTAGTGTCAGGCAATACAGCGGGGTTCCATGCACTTACAATTAAACGGCGAGAATCAGGATTATTTTTTAATTGCTCAACCAATTCACTAATTTGATCAATCGATTCGCCATTTGAGTCTTCCCACGAACGCCACTGCTTACCATAAACAGGACCAAGCTCGCCTTCTTCTGTTGCCCAACCATCCCAAATTGAAACACCATTTTCTTTTAAATAAGCAATATTAGTTTCGCCTTTTAAAAACCAAAGTAACTCATGAATAATAGAACGAAGATGGCATTTTTTAGTCGAAACTAATGGAAAACCGTCAGCTAAATCAAAACGCATTTGGTAGCCAAATACGCTTAAAGTCCCGGTTCCTGTTCTATCTTCTTTTTTTGTTCCTTTATCGAGCACATGCTGCATTAAATCTAAATATTGTTTCATTTTATCATCTCAATTAGTGGCACAAGCTATTGGTGAATATATCAATCAGCATGAACCTAAACGCATAAACCAATTATACTACTCAGTTTTAAATTTGAATAACAATTCCTAACTTAAAACGTTGTTATAAAAGCAAAGTTAAGTAGTTAAATAATACAGAGGTAGCAGAACTGGGCAAGGATCTTGATAGTCGTTTTCACAAACTAAAGAACATTTTACTTGCGGCGGTAAATAAAGCTAAACCTAAACATATTTTAATTGTTTTAGGTGCAAAATAACTCGCCATTTTAGCGCCTAAAGGTGCCGTTAACATCGACATAATAATGATGCCCCAAAACGCCGGTAAATAAATATAACCTAAAGAATACTCAGGCAAGTCAGTCAAGCCAACACCGGTAATTAAATAACTAGCCGAACCAAAGATCGCAATAAAAAAACCACATGCAGCGGAGGTACCAACGGCTCTTTTAGCTTCTAAACCAAGCCAAATCAACCACGGTCCTAATAACGTCCCACCACCAATACCGACCATGCTCGAACCGCCACCGATAATGAAACCAACGAGAGAGAGCCAATTTCGGCTACTGTTGTAATCCCATTTAGGTTTAAACCATTTATCACCAAACAACGTATAAATAGCTAAAAAAGTACAAAAACAACCAAAAATCAACGTTAAACTTTTTGATGCAATTTGTGTCCCTATCGCTGCGCCCAACATACTACCCAACATAATGCCAGGAAATAAACTAAAGACCGCAGGCCAAATTATATTAGCCCTTTTCTGATGAGCGATAAGCGAAGACATCGCGGTAAAAATAATGGTCGCCAAAGAGGTACCAATAGCCATTGTGATCACGTTTTCTTGCTGCACACCAACCAAGGGAAGTGAAATAGTTAATAATGGCACAACAACAAGCCCACCACCGATGCCTAAAAAGCCAGCAAGAATCCCCGCCACAACACCGGTTAACAAAAATAAAATAGCGAGTGATACAAAATCCATAAATGTCTACTTATAAAACAGAATTAAAATTGCAGGTTAGTTAATCAAGCAGAAGGTTTATCTTCGATGATTGGAGCAATGAGTCATCGTCATTATTTGCCGGCGCGTATAAAACCACCTAAACCTATTTGTTCTAATTTATCGATCATGACTTCCCTAATCATTTTAGGGCAAGACATGACACTGATCTCAGCTAATAATTCATGCGCATCTTGCAGCGATATATGGCGTAAAATCCACTTGGCTTTTAATAAATTTTGCGCACTCATACTGAAACGCGTACACCCCATCGCTAAAAGCAAAATAATACCAATGGCTTCACCTGCCATTTCACCACAAATTGTTACAGGAATTTTATGCTTATTACATTCATTTATCGTAAATTGTAATGCCTGTAAAACGCCAGGATGATAATAATCATATAAGTTAGCAACCCGTGCATTATTCCGATCTACAGCTAATAAATATTGCGTTAAATCGTTAGTCCCAATAGAAAAATAGTCAATAAGCGATGCCAACTTTTCAATTTGATAAATAGCGGCAGGGACTTCAAGCATGACACCAAGTTTAGGCCAAGGAATATCAATTTTTAACTCTTCCGTTAATTCAGCATAAGCTTGATTTAACAATCGAATTGATTCTTCAACTTCTGAAATAGACGTGATCATCGGTAAAAGAATATTAAGATTATTGGTTTCAATGTTAGCTCGTAACATCGCTCGCATTTGCACAAGCTGAATTTCAGGGTGATCTAGCGTCATACGAATACCACGCCAGCCTAAAAAAGGGTTATCTTCTTCTAATGGGAAATAGGGTAATGGTTTATCGCCACCTACATCTAACGTTCGCATGCAAACGGGTTTATCGGGATATGATTGTAATACACTTTTATAAAGTTCAACCTGTTCAGATTCAGTAGGAAAACGCTGACGGATCATAAACGGAATTTCCGTGCGGTATAATCCAATACCATCAATATCTAAACCATGAATGATATCAAAGTCAGTCACAAGACCGGTATTAATATGCAAAGCAACAGGAGTACCATCAATCGTGACTGCTTTCTTGTCGGCTAACGCTTGAACTAAATCATTGAGCTCTAACTCTTCTGTTTGTAAACGTTTATATTCACGCTTGATCGATTCGTCAGCGTTAATATAAATATGACCACTATAACCATCTAGAACAATAGAATGCCCATCAATTGAGTTAATAGGTAAGTCATTTAAGCCCATAACCGCAGGAATTCCCAGCGCACTCGCTAAAATACTGGCGTGGGAGCTACTTGAACCTCTTCTTGAACAAATACCTTTAATATTTTCGCGAGGCAGCTCAGCTAACATACTCGCGGTTACTTCATCTGCAACCAATACAAACTGTTCAGGCATGACCCGTTTAGCGATATCTTTTTGCATTAAGTTGACTAATACTCGCTGACCAATATCACGAATATCCGTGACACGTTCACGAATATAATCATCATCAACTTCTGAAAATTCTCTAATCGTATTTTCAATAACAAATTTAAGTGATGTGGCCGCATTCCAACCCGCATTAATATGTTCGTTAACCTGAATACCTAAACTAGCATCACTCAGCAAATGATTGTAAACATCAAAAATAGCAGAAACTTCAGATGGTAATAACGTATTCATACGCGCGGCTAATTCACCTAACTGATTGCGTGTATTTTTAATGGCTTGCTGAAATTTAATTAACTCTTTAGGGCTGTTAGCTTCACGCCGAGGTAAAATTGAATTAAACGTAATTTCAGGTTCAAGAACATAAGCCGTTGCAATCGCAATACCGGCAGATCCAGGTACACCTTCAATTTGTTTTTTAGATAAATCATTAGACGGTTTATTAGCCGATTTACGGGTGATCTTTTGTATGCCCACATTAGCAATCGCAGAGGCCAGTTGAGCAGCCAATGTAACTAAAAATGCGACTTCATCTTCACCAAATACGCGTGTATTCGTTTGTTGAACCGACATCACACCTAAAACTTTACGTTGGTGGATGATGGGAGTCCCTAAAAATGAATTAAAATTATCTTCTTGAACTTGCGGGGTTTTTAAAAATCGTGGATGTGCTTGCGCATTAGCGACATTAACAGGTTCTTCACGTTGCCCCACCAAACCGACTAAACCTTGATTAAACCCAATAACAACTTCACCAACAGCATGACTCGATAAACCGTCAGTTGCCATTAACAAAAAGTGCTGCTGCTCATGATCAGCTAAGTATAGCGAGCAGCACTCTGTCGACATTGCCTCTTTAACTTGAGACACAACATCAGTCAGCGCACGCTCTAGCTCTTGTTGTTGAACAAATTCCTCAACAATGCGTTTTAGCGCGGTGATCATTTTCGATATTGTCTCCGTCTCTTTTTATTATCTTTTCGTTTGATAAAGGGCATGGCCACTGAAGCAAACTCTTTTAATACTTTACGGTATACGTCACGTTTAAACGATACGACTTGTCTAACTGGATACCAAAAACTGACCCAACGCCAATCATCAAATTCGGGATGAGATGAGTGTAATAAATTCACATCACTTTCTTGGCAGGTTAAACGTAATAAATACCAACGTTGTTTTTGACCAATACAAACAGGTGAGGAATCTTTTCTAATTAAGCGTTTCGGTAATCTATATCGATACCAGTTACGGGTATAACAAAGAATTTCAACATCATCTTTGCGCAATCCGACTTCTTCAAATAACTCACGGTACATTGTTTCTTCAGCTGTCTCACCTTCATCAACTCCACCTTGTGGAAATTGCCAAGAGTGCTGCCCTAACCGCTTCGCCCAGAAGACTTGTCCATATCGATTACAAATGACTATACCGACGTTAGCTCGATAACCTTCGGCATCAATCACGTTAATCTCGCAATAAAATATTTGTATAGATTGATTTTTTCACAAACTTGCAACATGCGCAAACGACTTATCTGTTATTTAGCCTTAGTATTGATAATAATTTGCACTTTGAATAAAAAAACCGCTAAAAGGCGAAAAAAACAGCATAAAAAAAGTAGGGTTCTATGGTTTTAAATTATATCACGTTATGTTTTTTGACTAATTGAATGAAATCCTCATTCTTCAAAGGCTTAGACCAATAATAGCCCTGACCATATTGGCAATTAAGCTGCTTTAATAATTCGGCATTTTCTTGGTCTTCAACACCTTCAGCAACAATGCTAATACCTAAGCTCTGGCCTAATTGAATAATCGCTTTTACAATTAAATAATCGTGTTGCGTGTCATTCATCCGTTTAATAAATGATTGGTCGATTTTTAGAGTGGTGACATTAAACCGACTTAAATAACCTAAATTTGAGTAGCCCGTTCCAAAATCATCAATAGCTAGCATGACCCCTTTAGTATGAAGCTCTAATATTTGACTTTGTACGTGCGACTGATCATCAATAATCATCGACTCAGTTAATTCAAGCTCTAAATAATGAGTCGATAAACACGCATTATTAAGCATTTTGAAGATAGTTTGAGGTAAATTGCCGCGGCGAAAATCAACAGCGGATAAATTAATCGCCACACTTAAATGATTTAAATCGGCAGAATGCCAACCTTTACAAGCTTGGATCGCATTTTTTGCAACCCATTTAGTTAAATCGACGATTAAGCCCGACTCTTCTGCAAGCCCAATAAAAACATCAGGTGGGACCATTCCATGGTTAGGCCGATGCCAGCGGATCAGCGCTTCAGCACCAATAATTTTACCATTAGATAAATCAACTTTGGGTTGAAAATACAATTCAAACTCGTCATTTTCTAAGGCTAACTTTAGCGCTTTAATCATCTGATATTTATTTGATTCAATACTCTCTAAATCTTCATCATAAAAGTGATACTCACACGTTTTTTTATCTTTTATTTTATATAAAGCGAGATGAGATTTTTTACGCAATAATTCCATTGAATCGCCATCAAAAGGCGCAATAGCAACACCAATGGCACCTAATAATTCAATTTCATATTCTCTTATCATAAAAGGGCTAGTCAGCGCTTGTAATATTTGCTCAGCAAAAACAGAGACTTCTTCATAATCAATAGCAGGGCGCAAAATCACAAATTCATTGCCCGGAAAACGGTATAAATAAGGTTGGCCGTTAAACAAAACTAACAATCTAACCGCAAGCTCTTTTAAAACTAAGTCACCTTGGCTATGACCTAATGAACTGCAAATGTCTTTATAGTTATGTATATCAAGCGTTATAAATGCTAAAATAGTTCCCTTTTTTTGGGCTATGGTGATAAGCGACTCTAACCCTTCCAAACACAAACGCTCATTTGGTAATTCAGTCAAATCGTCGTAATTACCTAATTTTATAGCTTCATTTTTTTCATTTAATAAGGTTTCATTTTGCTGTGATAAATTAAATAATAAACTTGAAATATCTTTAGTAATAAATGACATAACAAGCGAAAAAGAAAACAAGACGACCGATATATCAAACGCTTTACGCCATACAAACTCGATTTGGTCTGTGCTTTTAAATGCAATCAACCCAAAAACGTGAGCATAACCTAAAGCATAAATAGCCAATAAAATAAATAAAACTAAAGGAATGAACACGACTCGATTCGTCGAAATTATCGCGAGCATTAAGATGCATGGCAACGCGGTAATAGCGGAGGCGTATAACCCACCATTATGCCAAGCCAAAAAGAGAATTAATATTGTCAATCCCCATATCAACATACCTGAAATAATACTACTGGTATCAAGTGTTAAAAATACATAAAACAGGCTTAATACAAAGATGGTGCTAATCAACGCAATATGGATTTGATTAAAATCGTATTGGATAAAATATGTAGCCAATAGTGAAGAAACAATGAGTAATATCAAACGTAATAACGTGCGTAATTGGCTAATACGACGGTTGGCATCAAAAAGTAAATTGTTATCGGGTAAAAAGCGATTACTCATTTTAAAGTCTAAATCAATTTATGGCTAAGGTTAGCGTAATGCTTAATGTATATCTCCGGATGAGTCACTTTATTACGTTTAATTTCATACATCGCTTGATCTGCACCTTTGACTAATGTGTGTAAAGTTTCTTTATCATCAGGGAAAAATGAAACACCGATACTTAATGTAACCCCCACGCTTTTATCATGTTCTTTAAGAAAGTAACTTTTACTCGCCTTGTCATATAACTTTATTGCAATTTTATCGACTATATCGGGGGTTACATTCGGTAACAGAATGACAAACTCGTCACCGCCCCAACGCGACAGTATATCTTGTTTTCTTAAAGAGGCGGTTAATTGACCAGTAACGTGGATTAAAATCTCATCTCCAGCATCATGCCCATAAATATCATTGATTGGCTTAAAATCATTTAAGTCTAAAAGCAATAAAGCAAAAGGTTGTCGTTTATCAATAAACCCTTGAATTTTAATTTCGGCAGCATGCCGATTAAATAACTGCGTTAATTGATCATAGTTAGCTTTGTGATCAAGAATTTCGAGTTGTTGTTTTCGCTTAGAAATATCATGCAGGGTAACTTGGTAGTATTCTTTGTAGTCATTGGTAACGGTAGACGTAATAACCGCTTGAACCCAAACGGTTATATCTGAGTTATTTGAATGTAATTTAAACTCTCCTGTCGCCGTTTCATCATTATTAAAAGCCGCTTGAACCGTGTTATCTAATAATTTTTCATCTAAAAAAAGATGTTTTAAATATGAGCCAAAATTTTTCTTAAAGGGAATATTTAATTTATTAACCAATCCTAAAAAAGCATTATTATAAAGTAATATATTGCCTTTCGGCTCCATTAAAACAATAGGCGCAGTCGAATTTTCAAATAACATTCTAAAGCGCTTTTCTAACAACTCAACTTCAGATCGTAATGCACGCTCTTGCTCTATTTGCTGCTCAGCCTTATCTAATAAGCTATTGATATCAGAAACTAACAAACCGAGTTCACTTTCAGTGTGATATTCAGGTAATTTAACTCGGTCACGGTTCCCAGGCTCTATATGATGCAAGCCATGACCAATTCTTAAAATAGGTTTAGTGATAACAAAATAAGCCACAATTAAGGTAATAAACGATACAATACTCGCCTGCAAAGCTAATACAATCGTATTATCTCGGCCAATCTGTTCTGCCCTTTCTTTAATATGTTCAACATTGGGTGTAATAATTAATGCACCCACTTTGCGTGTCACTTCAAAAGGTGAATATAAAGCAAATACAGTCGAGTTAGCCGGCTTCGTTATAGTATGGTCTGTATCCCAATCAGTGTATATTTGTGCGTTTTGTACGATATCGTTTGAATTTAAGCCGTTGATAACTTCTTGAATAAGTTCTTCATCTTGTAAATAGGTGGCAATAGAGGCAGTTGCAAAGACAGTATTATGTAATTGTTGAATTTTTTGCTCACTCAACGCTAATTCATTTAAATAAGTGATTCTATTAAATAGCTGTGTAATAACGACGCCTGCACAAATAGCCGTAAAAACGACAACGACAGCTAATCGAATAATTAAACCACTTTTATTCATTTAATTCAAAAACCACCTTTACATCATCAGTCACTTTAGAACGTGGAATATAACCGATCGCAGACTCGGTATTATTAATATAAACCATTAAATCATCTTCATTATTTTGTTGGATTGAAGAACGTGTTCGGCCCGAAAAACGGATCCGCGACCAATAGGCATTTATTCTTGATAATGACATTCCCACGAGTTGTTCATAGAAAGCTTGTTTAGTTAAATTTTCACCTTCCATTTCAACCGGTGTGGCTTTTTCTCCGTTAGGAAAAGCAACATATTTACCCATGAATAAATCGATCACCTCTGATTTATTCATTTTTTCAATTGGGTTATTTTTATTAACTACAACAACCAACTGGTCATTAGCGTATGCATATGATCCAGCTAGAAAGCTAAAAAGGATGAGGATTGCATATAAAGTTTTCATTAGTATGTAAAACTCATATTCAATTGGTAAGTATTAACGGTTTCAGCCGGTGCGTTATTCGCTTTTCTTAACCACAAGGTTCCACCGGTATCTTCTATTTTTGTATTACTCCACTGTGCTGTAAGCGCCATGTGAGTATTAAAATTATAGCGCCAGCCTAGCGACAATGTTTTTTGATTAGCAGAATAGAAATTTCTAGCGCCAGAAATAGCGGAAATAATTGGCAACAAGAGCTCTGTATTAGCATCGGGTTCATCAAATACATATCGATCAGATTTAATTAAACCATATACACCATAAAAAGTATTATCAAGCAATTCATAAGCAATTGAAGTATATGCACTCGTAATATCGGGGATAACATCACTGGCTGAATTTATATGTGCCAACTCTGCATTTAATAACCAATTGCCCGTTAAATATTTACCATTAACAGATGTATAAGCGACCCTAGCGTCTTTCGTTCGCATGGTTTCAGTAAATGAATCAGCAGATGGCCATAAAAAATCGGGGATCTCTTGCAATGCAGCGATGAGCTGTAAATTAGTTTCACTTTCATTACCAATTTTAACCTCGGTGCGCTTTATCTGAATTAACCAATCAAATTCATCATAAGTTAACGAAACACCATAAACATTATCCAGCGCAACATCTTCTACAACTTGTATACTCGATATTTCTGATTCGGCACTGCCAGCAAAGATTTTGGCGCTAAAAGTCCCGTTAGCAATACGCGTCGAGTATGTTACATCACCACCATCTAAACTTTTAAATGGGTTTATGCCATATACTTCTGTCGGTGCATTTGCCCAAGTATAAGAAAAATTTACATCTCTAAATTCAGTTATTAAATATACGTCAGCAGCGGTTCTACCCACTCTAAATTGCCAACTAGGCGATAAATCGTATCGAATAAAAGCGAGAGTTATATAGCGATTAAAGGTATCTTTGGGTACATCTTTTAAAACACCTTGAATAACAATATCAACATCGGTTAATAAATTAACGTCAATTTGTGCCCCAAGTAATGAATTAGTTTTAAAATTTACATCGCCATCAAATACGCCTTTATTAAAGCTAACATCTTTGCGATACCCATAAACATCTGAATCGGAATATACTGCTCCCAACGTACCAAACCCACTAAACATAACAGACTGTTCAGCAAAAGCGGTTGATGCCATTAACAACGTAAAGACCATAACAAGGTTTTTTATCATGGGGGATAGTTACCTACTCACAAAACTCATTGAATAATCTAAACCAAACCATATTATAAATATGGCTTAGAAACAGTACTTTAATCTTCGTACTACACGACGATTTTTTCAAGTTTCAAAACAAATAAAGCCCAAACATTTCTGTTTAGGCTTTATTTGAAAACGAGTCGTGTCTAAAAATCAAATATCGTTTAAAAAATTTGATTGAAAGTTTACTCTTCTGGTGCTTCTTCTTTTAAATCTTCAACGTCTTCAGCTACTGCTTTTAATAATAATAAATCACGTAATTTTGTTTCAATATCATTTGCAATTTCAACGTTTTCTTTAAGGTATTTAGTACAGTTTGATTTACCTTGGCCAATACGGTTACCCTGATAACTATACCAAGCCCCCGCTTTTTCAACTAACTTATGCTGCACGCCTAAATCAAGTAGTTCAGCTTGTTTGCAAATACCTTCGCCATAAAGAATTTGAAATTCAGCTTGTTTGAAAGGGGGTGCAACTTTGTTTTTAACCACTTTAACGCGAGTTTCATTACCCGTCACTTCATCGCCATCTTTTACAGCACCAATTCGACGAATATCTAAACGAACCGAAGAATAGAATTTTAGCGCGTTACCACCTGTTGTCGTTTCAGGGTTACCAAACATAACGCCTATTTTCATGCGAATTTGGTTGATAAATATACATAAGGTATTTGATCTTTTAATATTCGCGGTTAACTTACGTAATGCTTGTGACATTAAGCGAGCTTGTAAACCAACATGGTGATCACCCATTTCGCCTTCAATTTCAGCTTTTGGTGTTAATGCGGCAACGGAATCAACAATAACAACATCAACGGCGCTTGAACGAACCAGCATATCTGCAATTTCTAATGCTTGTTCACCAGTATCAGGTTGAGAAACGATTAACTCTTCTACATTTACACCTAACTTTTTTGCATATATTGGATCAAGAGCGTGTTCTGCATCAATAAATGCACACGTTTTGCCTTGTAATTGAGCTTGAGCGATTGTTTGCAACGTTAACGTTGTTTTACCAGATGATTCAGGGCCGTAGATTTCAACGATTCGACCATAAGGTAAACCACCTATACCTAAAGCGATATCTAAACCTAATGACCCCGTTGATACACTGTCAATTTTTAGTGTTGTGTTATCACCTAAACGCATAATTGAACCTTTACCAAATTGGCGTTCAATTTGAGTTAATGCTGCGCCTAAGGCTTGCTTTTTATTATCGCTCATTTTTAGCTCCGTTAAATTCTGTTTTTGCTAGTAACAATCGCTAGTTAGTTACTCATTATAAAATTATGATGATGCTGAGATGTAATGTTAAATACACTGTATCAATTAACAGTAAGTATACTGTTTAACTATCCAGTATCAAGTTTTTTATCTAATTTTTTCATAATCACACGTTAGGCATGATCACCATTTTCAATTTATTAAGTGCAAACTCAATGGCTTGTATACGCACCGATTCTCTATCTCCATCAAAAATTTGCTTTTCAACTAATGTATCTTTTCCTTGCATACCAAAGGCAAACCAAACTAAGCCTATGGGTTTATCATTGCTGCCGCCATCTGGCCCGGCTATTCCGCTAGTAGCGATACTATAATCGCTACCCGCTTGATTTAATGCTGATATAGCCATGGCATTAACCGTTGATTCACTCACCGCACCGTATTGCTCAATAATGCTCTCTGGAATATTCAGTAAATTTATTTTAGCTAAATTACTGTATGTTACCCAAGATTGGGTAAAATAGGCAGAACTACCGGCTATTTCTGTAATAGCATATGCAATCCCACCGCCCGTACATGATTCGGCAGTGGATAAAGTACTGTTATTATTAGCTAATAACTTACCAACATCAGTTGATAGCTGTTTAATATTCGTCCAATTTTTATTCATATTTTTGATTCAGGTTTAAGGTTAATGCCACAACATAGTAATAAAGAGCAAAATATTACCCAACATACGCCCATGATGCAGCAATATTTAGGATTAAAAGCAGATTTTCCTACAACATTGCTTTTTTATCGTATGGGGGACTTCTACGAACTCTTTTTTGATGATGCCAAAAAAGCAGCCGAATTAATCGGTATTTCATTAACACACCGAGGAAAAACCGCTGGCAAACCGATTCCGATGGCTGGTGTTCCTTATCACGCGGTTGAAACTTACCTTGCTAAATTAGTACAGCTCGGTGAAACCGTCGCCATTTGTGAGCAAGTTGGAGATCCAGCAACCAGTAAAGGGCCTGTTGAGCGCAAAGTAATGCGAGTGCTAACACCGGGTACCATTACCGATGAAGCCTTACTCGATGAGCAAAAAGATAATTTATTAGTCGCGGTATATGGGAGTTCAGAAGAAAAATTTGGCGTAGCCTGCATTGAAATCAGTACAGGTCGATTTGAAGTTGCGAATATAAAATCGCTTGATGAACTAAAAACTTTTTTACAGCAAGTGTCGCCCAGTGAAGTGCTCTATCCTGAGAGCTTCATGTATACCGCCGTATTAGATAAATTAAAATGCATCAAACATCGCCCTGATTGGGATTTCGAATTAAAATCGTCCACGATTCAATTGTGCAAGCAATTTGCTATTTCAGATTTATCAGGCTTTGGGCTAAAAGAAACAGACCTTGCCATTTCGGCAGCGGGTTGTGTATTACAATATGTTAAAGAAACTCAAAAAACAGCCCTGCCGCATTTGCAAAGCATTAAAATACTCAGGCTTGATCAATGTTTATATTTAGATGCGGTAACGATTAAAAACTTAGAGCTTAATCAAACGCTAGCGGGTCAACGTGAAAACGCGCTCATTGCCGTGCTTGATAAAACGTCGACGCCTATGGGTAGCCGATTACTACAGCGTTATTTAGTGCAACCCACACGTGATGTTAATATTATTGAATCTCGATTAGATTTAATTGAAGCAATACAATCCGTTGAATACCACGATGATATAAAACAGGCATTAAAGCTTGTTGGCGACATTGAACGCATACTGTCGCGAGTAGCATTACGCTCTGCTCGACCCCGTGATTTTTCACGCTTATCAAAAGCATTAAATGCATTACCTGATTTAAAACAGCACCTAGGCCAAGCCAATAATGCTATTTTAGAAGCCTATGCCAATGGCATATTTACATTTGATTCGCTCGCTCAATTACTTCAAACCGCAATAGTTGAAAACCCACCCGTCGTGATCAGAGATGGTGGCGTGATCGCGGCAGGCTATAATAGCCAACTCGATGATTACCGCGAACTTAGTCGTGGCGCTGAAAGTATCTTAGAGCAAATTGAACAACGTGAACGTGAACGCACGGGCTTACATTCCTTAAAAGTCGGCTATAACCGAGTTCACGGTTTTTATATCGAAATCAGCCGTTCACAATCACATGACGCGCCGACAGAATATGTTCGCCGACAAACCTTGAAAAATGCAGAACGTTTTATCACGCCTGAACTCAAAGAATTAGAAGACAAAGTGTTAAGCAGCCAAAGCCAAGCGTTAGCCCTTGAAAAGCAATTATACGAAAACCTATTTGATGAATTTGTCCCACATATTACTCAATTACAACTCACGGCTCAGCATTTAGCTAATTTAGACGTAATGAATAATTTAGCTGAACGCGCTGAAACACTTAATTATGCAAGACCAACATTCAGCCCCGAACCGGGATTAAATATTCAAGGTGGCCGACACCCTGTAGTTGAGGTTTTATCAACAGAACCTTTTATTGCCAACCCCGCTAGCTTTTCACATGATCGTAAAATGCTGATCATTACCGGTCCTAATATGGGCGGTAAATCAACTTACATGCGCCAAGTAGCCCTAATTACAATTATGGCGCATATGGGCTGTTTTGTGCCGGCAGAAAGTGCTGAAATAGGCCCAATTGATCGTATATTTACTCGAATTGGTGCGTCAGACGATCTGGCTAGCGGTCGCTCAACTTTTATGGTTGAAATGACAGAAACCGCTAACATTTTAAATAATGCAACCGAAAACAGTTTGGTATTAATGGATGAAATAGGCCGCGGAACCAGTACTTACGATGGTTTATCATTAGCCTGGGCTTGTGCTGAATCACTCTCTACCAAAATTTGTGCGCTAACGTTGTTTGCAACTCATTACTTTGAATTAACTCAGTTGGCAGAAGATCACGCTAATGTAGTTAATGTTCATTTAGATGCTATCGAACACGGCGACACGATTTCGTTTATGCATGCCGTACAAGAAGGGGCAGCCAACCGGTCATATGGTTTGCAAGTTGCGGCTTTAGCTGGGGTGCCACAAAAGATAGTACGCCAAGCCAAAGCCAAGCTACAAGCACTTGAGACAATCAATAAACAAACTCACTTATCTTCAGCAGAGCTCAATCAACAAACCCAGCTCGCGCTAGCTCAACTTGAAGCGGTTCATCCACTTGTTAGTGCTTTTGATGTTATTTCACCTGATGATTTAACCCCCAAAGCCGCTTTAGAATTAATTTATGAGCTAAAAAAATTAAGTCTAAATAATTAATTCATTTGTGTAATTTAAAATACAAAGTTAAGGTCTTATTGAATAAGCATAAAATTCAATAAGGCCTTGATAGCAAAATGACAAAAACAACCTCTATTATTTCATCTCTATTCTGTGTACTCCTTTTTGGCTGCACGGCCAGTGGGGTGCCAGAAGCACAATTAAATCAACAAAGTTACAGCGACATTAGCGGTGTACAAGTACAAACTGGTCAAATAGCACCGAGCTTTTCCCTTAAAAATTCCAATAATAAAACGGTCGAATTAAACGATATATTAAAATCTAAACATGCCATGCTGGTTTTTTATCGAGGTGAGTGGTGCCCTTTCTGTATTAGCAACTTGTCATCGTTTGAAACCATTCTGCCAGAACTTGAAGCATTTAACGTGCAATTAGTCGCGATCAGCCCAGATTCAGTACAGACTAATCAAAATACACAACGTAAATTTGGCCAAGACTACCTATTTTTAAGTGATGAAAACCACAAAACCAGCATGACTTACGGTATAAAAACCAATAAAGATTACCCTCACCCGGGTGTATTTTTAATAAACCAGCAAGGTAAAATTGTTTGGTTTTACGTGAGCGAAAACGTTAAAGAGCGCCCGACAGGTCAACAAATGCTTGACGTCATCAAAAAACGATTAAAGTAACAACACCTCAATAATAGGCGTTAAATTAAATTTAACGCCGAAAAATACACTTATACCAATCCGTAATAATAAGTGCCCACTCAGCGAACGCTTAAATGCGCTTAAATTAAATAATGGTACTCTTTTGAGTTCCAGCAACACAGAGTAAGCGCATTTAAAACTCGCCTGAAAGGAATGCCCCAGCGGCTTTTGACCTGCGTTATCGGTATTTGAAAGGGAACAACCATTCCTGTACACCGACGCCTTGTTCAAAAACCGCTGGATGCATTCTGAGAGATCACTTATTTATATGAATTGGTATTAAACAATCTAAACTCAAACACGATAAACGCTTTTGATAAATAACAGTGCGTCTACATTTATGTGGCTTTCAACAATAAACTCTCAATACATCAATCAATATTCATAAAAATGCCTATTTCTAAGCCAAGCTTGTGTATATAATCCCTTAAAATCAAACAAATACAGTTAATTATGCAAGGTTCTATTTTAATTACAGGTTGCTCTTCTGGTATTGGTGAATATGTTGCAAAACAACTAAAAGCTGATGGATTTCATGTATTAGCGACAGCGCGCCATGATGAAGATGTAAAGCGTTTAACCTTAGCTGGCTTCACGGCCTATAAGCTCGATTTAGACGATTCAGAAAGCGTAATAGCAGGGTTTGCTTGGGCTTTAAAGAATGCACAACATAATCAAATCGCATTACTTTTTAACAATGGTGCCTATGGCCAAGCCGGTGCATTAGAAGATATATCGCGTGAGTGGCTTGAAAAACAGTTTTCGACCAATGTCTTTGGTTGGCATCAACTCACTAACCTGTGTATTAAACACATGCGTGAAATCGGGCATGGAAAAATAGTTTACAACTCATCTGTACTCGGTATCGTATCAATGCCTTTTAGGGGCGCTTATAACGCATCGAAATATGCAATTGAAGGTTTAGCCGATACGCTAAGATTAGAATTACGAGATTCCAATATTAGTATTAGCTTAATAGAACCTGGGCCGATCACCAGCCAATTTAGAAAAAATGCGTTAATTCAAATGCAAAAAAGCATTAATGTTGAAGATAGCGTTCATCACGTTCTATACCAAAAAACGTTAGCTCGACTCGAAAAAGAAGGGCCTGCCGTACCTTTTACTTTACCCCCTTCAGCAGTTTATAAACGCATAACAAAGATCATAAACAGCAAAAAGCCAAAACCGCGATACTATGTTACGTTCCCAACTTATTTATTCGGTACATTAAAAAGGTTGTTACCTGCGGCTTGGCTAGACACCATAATAGGGGCATCAAAAGCATAACCAATGAAACTATAAGTAACAAGCGTGTTATACCCAATCTTATGGGTATAACTCAACTGCGGCTTCACCCCAAACACAAGCTTCGGCTCTATACTTCGTTATAGTATTTTTCGACCTGAAAACGCATGCCCTAAAGTTTTACCATCCACCATACCTAACTCACCGCCAACCGGTACACCTTGAGCAATTCGGCTTACCTTCAGGCCTAAGGTTTGGGCAATTTCAGCAATATAATGCGCAGTAGCTTCGCCTTCAACAGTCGGGTTTGTCGCTAATATTAATTCATTGCTGGTGTCATCCTGCATCAAATGTTTAAGCTTGTCTAAACCAAGCTCTTCCGGACCAATACCATCAAGAGGTGATAATAACCCCATCAAGACAAAATAACGGCCTTGAAAATGTCCAGTTTGTTCAATCGCAGCAACATCAGATGGGTTTGCCACGACACATATTTGTCCATTTAATACACGACGAGGATTACTGCAAAGCTCGCATAATTCAACATCGGTATAATTACGGCATGATTGGCAATGTTTAATGCCAGCGATTGCATTGGTTAACGTACTCGCTAGTTTTTTTCCACCTAAACGCTCACCTTCTAATAGCGCAAACGCCATACGTTGAGCTGATTTTGCACCAACTCCGGGTAATACTTTTAATGAACGGATCAAATCTTCTAATAAAACAGGGAACGACATAAAAATCCAAATTATTTACTTTAGGGGGAATAATACAAAGCGCATTAACTCATAAAAAAGCCGATAATAAAATCGGCTTTTTTATAATTCAAATATAAAACCCAAATTAGAATGGCATTTTCATGCCTGGCGGTAATTGCATACCCCCCGTAACTTCAGCCATTTTTTCTTTATTGGTTTGCTCAACACGACGAACAGCATCATTAATTGCAGCTGCAATTAAATCTTCCAACATCTCTTTATCGTCTTGCATTAAGCTTTCGTCAATAGCAACGCGACGTACGTTATGGTTACCTAACATAGACACTTTAACCATACCCGCGCCTGATTCGCCCGTGACTTCAATGTTTGCAATTTCTTCTTGCATTTTTTGCATGCGCTCTTGCATTTGTTGCGCCTGCTTCATCATGTTACCCATTCCGCCTTTAAACATATTTTTACCTATATCAATTTATTAAGATTAAATAGCTTTAATTGATTCAAGATCAATTTCAGCATTAAAGTGTTCTTGTAACGCTTGAACGTTTACATCGCTCAATATTAATTCTTTGGCATAATCAAGTCGTTCAACATCAATATGAGTTTGAATATTAAACGGAGTGACTTGCGGTCGGTCAGCAATATTAACTTGCAAAGCAACTTGTTGGCCCAGTGCTTTTTGCAATGCAGCCGTTATTTTCAGTCGGTTATTTTCAGTATCAAGATGCGCATGCTCGGCTTGCAAAGAAAGTACAACTAAATCACCTTGTTGCTCTAAAGTAGAATGCAAAGCAAACTGGCGCTGTAAACCAATTAAATCAGCACTATCAACAACCTCGGCCCATAAATCAACCTCGGCTGACTTAATAACACCGCCTCGAACCTTCTCTTGTAATGACAAATCATTAATCGAATGTGAAGGGGCTAACGAAGCGCCGTTAGTCATACCCGGCTGTATCTCTGGTGCAACGGGGCTATTCGCCGTATGATTCACAGCAGCAGGGATAGGCTCATTAACGGGTTCGCGCTCGGTACTTAATGGATCGGAAGTCGATAACTCATCACTTGATTCAGCAAACATATCGCCAGAAAACTCATCAACCCAAGGCACATCATTATCATGCTCATGTGCGTCTGAGTTGATAGCGTTAGCATCTTGGTTGTTGATACTGGGATCATTAAATGGTTGCCCAGGCGCTTGGATGGCCTGCTCAATATGATTTTCCTCTACCGAAGACAACCCCAATTCACTGTCATTTTGTTCGGGTTTTGTATCAGCGGCCTGAGCTTCATTTGTTACCGAGGGTGACGGTTTAGGAGCCTGATCTTTAAAGCTACGATTACTGGCGTTTTCAGTTTCTTGTTTATCTGCTAACTGTTTTTTTTGCGCTCTTATCCCTAGCAACGCACCCATAATATCTAAACTTTCAGCGGTTACATTTTCATCAATCAGTAGCGGTTTATGATTTGATTGTTCGATATCAGAAGGTTCATTTTGAACTGAACCCACACCGGATTGGTCAAATCCTTGACTAGCGGCTAAAGATTCAATTTGCGCTTGTTGGGCTGATAAATATTCATCATCAATTAGCGGTTCAAATTCTGAAGGCGGAAATTCATTTTCAATAGAGTTCGCATGGTAATCAGCATCCATTGCAGGATCATATTCTGCTGATTCATGCGTATTACCATAACCAGGATCATCAAATTGCGAAGCAAAAACAGAGCCCATCTGCTCATGTACGTCCATCAGCACATTGGCAGTATCGGCTGTGTTAAGAGCAGCTGTTGGCGTTGTTATTTTTTGTTCTGGTTCTGGTTCTAAAGTACGCGGTAATTCAGTTTCAACTTCCGGTTTTGTCGTTCTCGAATCTGAAGGTGCTTTAACTTGCTCACCTATTGCCGATGGCACATTCTGTATAGATTCGGCAGGAGCGAGAGCAGAAATAGCAGAATGACTCACAGATGAATCGGTAACGTTAAGCGGTTCAGGTTCAGAGTGAACAGAAGTCAATTCTGAATGTTGTAGTGAATCGGCGTCGTTATCAACCACGCCTTCACTAATATTATTATCAACTTGAATGTCAGGTTTAGACGTTTTTACATCACTTGCTGACCTTTCAGTCTTTAATTTTGTGTTTAGCTCTGTATTTAGTTCTCTATTTAATTCAGTTTTTTTTTCTGTGACTTCTGCGGTGATCACATCGGGGTTAATTGTTTTAACCGGTGCAAAAGATAAAACACGTAACAACGTCATTTCTAAACCCGATCGCGGGTTAGCGGCATAAGGTAAATCTTTACGCCCATCAAGCAATATTTGGTAATATAGCTGGATCTGCTCAGCTGATAATTGCTGAGATAATTCCGTTAATAAAGTCGCCAGTGCTGGGTTTAAACGTTTATAACTGGGTAATACTTGAACAAGTGCAACTTGGTGTAAGGCATTAATTAATTCTAAAAGCGCTTGCGAAGGCTCGACAGCCGCTAACGAAAGTTGATCAATCGCATTCATCACCGCATCAAAATCAGCAGAAACAAGAGCCGTTAATAATTGTGCAATATGTTGCTCATCTAACATACCTAACATACTGCGTACAATTTGCTCACCGACTTTGCCATTTCCTTGAGCTATCGCTTGGTCAGTTAAACTCAACGCATCTCGCATACTGCCGTTAGCCGCTAACGACAATTTATCAAGCGCAGCCGCTTCAAAAGGTAATGATTCTGCCGTTAATACATGTGCTAACTGCTTATTAATTTGCTCAGGCGTTAAAGCTTTTAAGCTAAATTGTAAACAACGTGAAAGGATCGTAATGGGTAACTTTTGTGGATCGGTGGTTGCCAATAAAAATTTCACATGCGGCGGTGGCTCTTCTAACGTTTTAAGCAAAGCATTAAAAGAGTGGCGCGACAACATATGGACTTCATCAATCAAATAAACTTTATAACGCCCTTGGCTAGGACGATATTGCACGTTATCCAAAATTTCGCGTGTATCTTCAACCTTAGTACGCGATGCTGCATCAACCTCAACGAGATCAACAAAACGGCCTTCTTCAATTGATGAGCAATTTTGACATTGTCCACAAGGCTCTGCAGTAACCCCATTAACACAGTTTAAGCTTTTAGAAAAAATACGAGCGATGGTTGTTTTACCAACTCCTCGAGTACCGGTAAAAAGATAAGCGTGATGGAGTCTGTCATTCGTTAATGCATTAGATAAAGCCGTAACAACGTGAGATTGTCCAACCAGTTCACTAAATATTTGGGGACGCCACTTTCGGGCCAGTACTTGATAGCTCATATTAATTACTCACCATCAAATGAGATTAGGCAAAAAGAATTCATATTAAGTGCACTTAATTTTTCAAGGCCGCCTAACTCAGGTAAACCAATAACAAAAGCCGCGTCAGTTGTGCTGGCACCTAACTCTCGTACTAACTCAATAGCAGCTGTTATCGTGCCGCCAGTGGCAATTAAATCATCTACAACCAAGACTTTATCATTAGCGTCAAGGGCATCTTTATGGATGTGTAACGCGTCATCACCATACTCTAATTGGTATGAGCGACTAATGGTTTCACGTGGTAGCTTATGTGGCTTACGAGCAGGAATAAAACCAATATTGAGTCGATGAGCGATCGCCGCACCAAAAATAAAACCACGAGCTTCAGCGCCAAGTACTTTGGTAAAACCTTGATCTTTATAATGCTCAACGAAGCAATCTATCGTTTGATTAAAGGCTTCGCTGTCTTGAATTAAGCTGGTGATGTCTCTGAACATGATCCCCTTTTTAGGGTAATCAGGAATGGTCGTAATACTTGATTTGATGTTAGCGAGGATTTCAGGATTCATTTTAGCTATTTTTATTTGATATCTTATGCCCGCATTAAAGCAAATTACCAAATAAATGCAAGGTACACTTTATAATTTAAGCGACTGACAAAGATTGTTCTGTGTTTAATTTATTTTTAAGTGAGTTATAACTCACTGGTTTGCTCATTAAAGCGACACCATATTTGGCCAGTTTATGTTTAATAACCGCATCAATTTTAGTTGAAAGCACAACCAATTTATTAGCTGTTAATTTATCAGCTCGTAGAATATTATCAACAAGGGTTATGCCGTTCATAATAGGCATAATGTGGTCCGTTATAACAAAATCAAATTCATTCTTCTGCATAAGTGACCATGCTGTTAACCCATTTTCGGCACAGATAACTTCATGCCCATCAGAGGTTAAGCTCAATTTAATATCATGCCTAATTTTGGCATTATCATCGACGAGTAATATCAACATGTTTCTTCCTTAATTCATGTTACTTATGCAAAAGTGAATGTGTAAAAATTAACTACGCAGCTAATAAATTAAACCACGTTAAAATAGCGGGAAGCAAAGGTAAACCTAGTACGGCAATCGCGATAAACAAATGCACGACGGTTACGCTTTCACCTTCTTCATCATGATGTGACATTATAATACTCCTAAAAATTTGCGCGCTATACTAGCCACTTTAGGTATAAAAATCTAGTTGTTTACACAAATTTAACCTAAATGACTTATAACTCTCGTTAGCCATAAAATAAAAAAAAGCAATGCGATTGCATTGCCTTTAGTTATTTGCACTATTATCTCAATACGCTATTAAACAATCGCGTCTTGATCTGCGCCTTCTTTTTCAATAACAGTCGGAATTAAGTCATCCTTACTAACGCCTAACGTTAATGCAATTGTACTGGCGACATAAACCGAAGAATAAGTACCCACAAAAACACCAAACAATAACGCCGTAGCAAAACCATGTATTAGAGCTCCACCTTTAAAGAACAAAGCCAGTAATACTAATATCGTTGTTACAGAGGTTATCATCGTTCGGCTTAACGTTTGAGTCAGTGAAATATTGATAATTTCTTCTGGTCCACCCTTACGTAAACGACGAAAGTTTTCACGAATTCGATCCGATACCACAATCGTATCGTTTAACGAATAACCAATAACCGCTAATATTGCCGCTAAAACCGTTAAATCAAATTCAATGTTTAACACCGAGAATAAACCTAAAGTCAGAATAACATCATGCGCAAGTGCCGATACCGACCCTAACGCAAAGCGCCATTCAAAACGAAATGCGACATAAATCAATATACAGATCAACGCCGTTAACATCGCTAAACCGCCTTGCTCTGTTAACTCTTCTCCTACGCTCGGGCCAACAAACTCAACACGGCGAATATCGGCTTTTCCTTGTCCGGCACTATCTAAAACATTGAGAACATCATTGCTAATATCAACGGCTTTAACACCATCACGAGGCGCTAACCGAATAAGCACTTCAGAGCTTGAACCAAAATGCTGAACAACGGCATCTGAGTAATTATTCGAGTCTAAAACCGTGCGGATAGCTTTTAAATCAGCCGACTGTTCAAAGCCAACTTCAATTAACGTTCCGCCGGTAAAATCCAGACCAAAATTTAGCTTGTTAACACCCAACGAGACTAATGAAGTAATAATAAGTAACCCCGAAAATATCATCGCAATTTTGCGATATGACATAAATTCGATAGTTTCTTTAAAACGAATGGCAAACATAATTAAGCCCTATTATATCGATAAGTTTTTAACACGACGTCCGCCGTATACTAAATTGATAACCGCACGTGTACCCACGATCGCAGTAAACATCGATGTTGCAATACCAATCGCTAACGTAACCGCAAAGCCTTTGATCGGTCCTGCACCAATGGCAAACAATATAACAGCCGCAATAAAGGTCGTAATATTAGCATCAGCAATAGTCGAAAATGCACTATCATAACCTTGATGAATGGCTTGCTGTGGCCCCTTACCGTCACGTAATTCTTCTCGAATACGCTCAAATATCAGCACATTAGCATCAACAGCCATCCCCACGGTTAACACGATACCCGCCATACCGGGCAAGGTTAATGTGGCACCTGGAATCATCGACATGACCCCAACAATCAAAACTAAGTTTAGGGCTAGTGCTAAGTTGGCTACTAAACCAAAACCTTTGTACCAAATAGCCATAAAGAACAAGACTAAAACAAACCCCCACATGATAGCTTGCATACCTAAGTCGATATTCTCTTGACCTAAGCTTGGCCCTACCGTGCGCTCTTCCACAATTTGGATAGGCGCAATCAAAGCACCCGCTTTAAGTAATAAAGCCAAGTTTTGTGCTTCTTGAGGTGAACCTAATCCAGTTGTACGGAATGAGCGACCTAAACGCGCTTGAATAGTCGCAACATTAATAACCTCAATGTTTTTCTTAAACACAGGGTTACCATCATGATCACGTTTACCTGTTGGCTTATATTCAATAAACAACGTGGCCATTGGCTTACCAATAGCACCTTTAGTTGCATTAGAGAAAATACTACCGCCTTTAGAATCAAGATCGATGTTAACTTGTGGGCTGCCATATTCATCAAAGCTAGAAGATGCGTTAATAATATGATCACCCGTTAACATGACACGGCGCTTAACCAATACTGGCTGCCCCGAATCTTGGCGATAAAATAATTCACTCCCCGCCGGCACACGACCATTGGCAGCAGAACGAACATCGTTTTCTTGATCAACCAGTCTAAATTCAAGCGTTGCCGTCGCGCCTAAGATTGACTTAGCAAGCGCTGTATCTTGTACACCCGGTAATTCAACAACAATTCGTTCTGCGCCTTGACGCATAACAACAGGCTCTGCAACACCAATTGCATTTACACGATTACGAATGATCGTAATGTTTTTTTGTAATGCATTTTCTTTGATTTCTTTAATTTTTAGTTCACCTAATGTGCCAACTAAAATAAAGCCTTCATCTGTCGAATCTTTGAATGTGATATCAGCATATTTCTTTTTCAAAATACGGGCGGCATTATCTAAATCTTCTTCTGATTTAAACTCCACCTGTGCACCATTTTTAACTTCGCTCACTCTGCGATAACGAATTTTAGCCTCGCGTAAATCCATACGAAAACCAGAAACGGTCTCTTCGACGAATTTCTTGAGTGGCGCACTCATGTCGACTTCCATCAAGAAGTGAACACCACCCCGTAAATCCAAGCCTAATTTCATCGGATTAGCGTTTAAATCAGATAACCATGTTGGCGTGGCGGGCGATAAATTAAGAGCAATAACGTAGTCTTCACCAAATGAATGGTTTAACGCTTTTTTACTGGTTAATTGTGCCTCAGTATCATAAAATCGCACTTCAACTTGATTATTAACAATTGCAGCCGATTGATACTTAATGCTATTTGTGTCTAGTTCGCCTTTAATTCGATCTAGATCAGCCAATTCTAATTCAGCGCCGCGTAACCCCGAAATTTGCAAAGCAGGGTCTTCACCATACAAATTAGGCAACGCAAACAAAAAACCCACGCCGATTATCATAATCAGCATGATGTACTTCCATAAAGGGTATTTATTTAACACAAGAGTCGCCTTTTAGATTGACTTGATAGTGCCTTTCGGTAAAACAGCCGTAATTGCCGCTTTTTGTACAGCCACTTCTACGTTTTCACTAAAAGAAACTTGAACAAAATCTTTCTCTTCAGTTACTTTAGTAATTTTACCTAATAATCCGCCTTGCGTTAGTACCTCATCACCTTTTGAAAGCGATGAAACTAGGTTTTTATGCTCTTTTACACGCTTAGCTTGTGGGCGATAAAGTAAAAAATAAAAGATTAAAACCATAATACCTAACATAGCTAGGCTCATAAAACTTCCACCTTGTGGTGAAGCAGCATCATTGGCGTAAGCCGAAGCAATAAAGAAATCCATCAAAAAATCCTCTTAATATATTTATAATTTTATTGTTAGCGTTTTGCGCATTAAATTGCGCTAGTGGGCTATACGTTGGGGCATAAAGCTTATTATCAAGCTTTATGCTAGCAAATTGTTACGTTTAAACCTCGGCTAATGTCGGTACAGGCAATTCTCTGGCCGCATAAAAAGCATCAACAAACTCAGCAAAACGATGCTCTTCTATCGCATCTCGCATATCGCTCATTAATCGTTGGTAAAAACGCAAATTGTGAATAGTATTTAGGCGAGCACCTAAAATTTCATTACACTTATCTAAGTGATGCAAATAAGCGCGTGAAAAGTTTTTACAAGTGTAACAATCGCAATTATCTTCTAACGGCGATGTGTCGGTTTTATGTTTAGCGTTACGTAATTTTAAAACACCACTTGATACAAAAATGTGAGCGTTACGCGCATTTCGCGTCGGCATAACACAATCAAACATATCAATACCACGGCGAACCGCTTCAACTAAATCTTCAGGCTTGCCTACGCCCATTAAATAGCGCGGTTTATCTTCAGGTAACTTCCAAGCAATATGATCAAGAATATTAATCATATCTTCTTTAGGTTCACCAACCGATAACCCGCCAATGGCGTAGCCGTCAAATTCTATTTTAACTAAGCCGTCTAAACTTTCTTGACGTAAATGAGGGTACATTCCACCTTGCACAATACCAAACAATGCATTGGGGTTACCGTCATGAGCATCTTTAGAACGCTGAGCCCAACGTAAAGACAACTCCATCGAATCACGAGCTTCTTTTTCAGTAGCAGGGTAAGGCGTACATTCATCAAATATCATCACGATATCTGAGCCTAAATCACGTTGCACGTGCATGGCTTTTTCGGGTGTTAATTCAATACGTTCGCCATTAATCGGCGAGCGAAAAATAACACCTTCTTCATTTATTTTACGTAAATCGCCTAAACTGAAAACTTGAAAACCGCCCGAGTCCGTTAAAATAGGCCCTTGCCAGTTCATAAAGTCATGCAAGTCACCATGCTGTTTTATGATTTCAGTACCAGGGCGAAGCATTAAATGAAACGTATTGCCTAAAATGATATGTGCGCCGATATCTTTAACTTCATCAGGCGACATACCTTTAACCGTTCCGTAGGTGCCCACAGGCATAAAAGCAGGCGTTTCAACTACGCCACGCTCAAAAATAAGACGTCCGCGTCGCGCTTTGCCTTCGGTAGTTATTTTTTCAAATTTCATCAATTAACTTCGCTTTATTTCAAGCCACAAAAAAGGTGGTTCTAATTTTGCCCCAATTTGAACAAAATAGGCAAAAGAAAGCAATTATTGACCCCAACTATTTAACAGATACCGACATTTTTACGATGAAAATGCGTATAACAACCTCAAAATACGACCAAGCAGCATTAATATTCGTTAAGACGACACACCTAAAATTGATTGTCTAAATTAGATTGCACAGCAGATGCACACTCCGTACAATTCGCCTCATTAAACGCATCTATCGAGACCACCATGACAGCACGCATTGTTTTAAACCCAGGCAGAGACAAATCATTAATTAGAAAGCACCCTTGGGTGTTTTCACGCGCAATAAAAGAAATACAAGGCAAACCCGAGCGCGGTGAAACGGTTGAAGTCGTCAATAACAAAAATAATTTTTTGTGTTTAGCCGCTTATTCGCCAGATTCGCAAATTACAGCAAGAGCATGGAGTTTTAATGCTAAAGACACAATTGATGCTGATTTCTTTGAGCAAAAAATAACAAAAGCATTAAAAACCCGTTTAGATATTATCGCAGACGAAAGTGATGCATATCGCTTAATCGCAGCCGAATCAGACGGTTTACCCGGCGTCACCATTGATTACTATGCGGGCACTATCGTGGCACAGTTTTTATCTGCGGGGGCTGAATTTCACAAAGCCAATATCGTAACGGCGCTTTTAAACGTATTTCCCAATGCGCCTATTTTTGAGCGATCAGATGTTGATGTGCGTAAAAAAGAAGGCTTACACCCGATAAAAGGTTGGTTAGCAAATCCACAAGAAAGCACAAAAGTGGTGATAACCGAACATGGCTTAAAAATAGAGCTTGATATAGAGCAAGGTCACAAAACAGGTTTTTATTTAGATCAACGTGATAGCCGTTATGCGACCCGTAAATACTGTCAAGGCAAAACCGTTTTAAATTGCTTTAGTTACACTGGCGCATTTAGTTTATATGCCAAACAAGCGGGTGCTAAAAGCATTACCAATGTCGATATTTCAGCCAATGCGATTGCTTTAGCTCGACAAAATCATACTTTAAATGGCTTTGATGAAAAAGAAACCGAATTTGTCAAAGCAGATGTTTTCAAACTGTTAAGACAATATAAAGAAGAAGGTCGTAAATTCGATACTATCATTCTTGATCCACCTAAATTTGTTGAAAACAAACATCAACTTAAAGGTGCGTGTCGCGGTTATAAAGATATAAACATGTTAGCTTTTCAGTTATTAAACGAAGGTGGCACGTTACTTTCTTTCTCGTGTTCTGGCTTAATGGAAGAATCATTGTTTCAAAAAATAATTGCTGATGCGGCGCTTGATGCTAATCGCAATGGCATTTTCATCGAAAAACTAGGCCAAGCAAAAGATCACCCTATTGGGTTAGCTTATCCTGAAGGTTATTACCTAAAAGGCTTTGTTGTACGCGCATAACCTTATCTATAAACGTATAATGAATAGCGTCTATTCATTATACGGCCCCCTACTAAAATAAGTTTGATATTGTCTAGTATTCAGAATAAATCGATAAAAAGCAGATATATATGAACTCAAGTAATGAACCCACTATTCTCTGGTACGACTTTGAAACATGGGGTGCATCACCCAAAAAAGACCGGCCTTGTCAATTTGCCGCGATTAGAACCAATTTAAATTTTGAGCCTATTGGTAAGCCTATCAATATATATTGCTATCCCGCGGCTGATTATTTACCTAACCCTGAAGCGTGTTTGATCACAGGTATTACGCCACAACTTACGTTTAAAAAAGGCACAAATGAACATGAGTTCATGGCTAAAATACTCGCTGAAATGGCACAACCTAATACGTGTACAGCGGGTTATAACAGCATTCGTTTTGATGACGAGGTAACACGCTACAGTTTATACCGTAATTTATTTGAGCCGTTTGCGCGTGAATGGAAAAACGGTAATAGTCGCTGGGATATTATCGACATGGTGCGTACTTGTTATGCTTTGCGCCCAGAAGGTATTAATTGGCCATTGAAAGAAGATGGCAGCCCGAGCTTTAAGTTAGAAGCGCTGAGTAAAGCCAATAATTTAGAACATGCAAATGCGCATGATGCGTTATCAGATGTTTGGGCTACCATTGGTGTCGCCGAGCTGATTAAAAATAAACAGCCCAAATTATTTGAGTTTTTATTTAATTTGCGTAGCAAACATGAAGTCAAAAAACTAATCGATGTGGTTAACCTAACCCCTTTGATGCACGTCTCTTCAAAAATACCGGCAGCGCAAGGGTGTTGCACCTGGGTTGTGCCTTTAGCATGGCACCCGAGCAACCCTAATGCCGTGATCATGCTGGATTTACACAAAGATCCCACACCTTTATTTAATTTATCAGTAGACGAAATTCAGCAAAAACTTTTTACACGCACAGAAGATTTAGAGCCTGATGAAGAACGTTTACCGATAAAGTTAGTGCACATAAATAAATGCCCTGTGCTGGCACCCGCTAAAACCTTAACCGCCGAAAATGCAGAACGCCTAAACATCAACAGAGAAAAATGCTTAAGTCATTTAACCCTCATAAAAAATCAACCGGCCTTAGCCACTAAGCTGGTCGAGTTTTATAATCAACTTGGGTTTGAAAAAGAAACCAATGCGGATTACATGCTTTATGACGGTTTTTTTAAACCCCATGATGTAGCGCTTTTAGATAAAATTCAAAGTGCTTCACCTGATCAATATGCGGCCTTGTCACCTGAATTTGATGACCCGCGATTAAATACGTTATGGTTTAGATTTAAAGCTCGAAATTACCCACATACTTTAGATGAGCAAGAACAAAAAAAATGGCATACATATTGTGCAGATAAATTAACTAACGATACTCATAACGATGAAATGACGATTAATTCACTCATGCAGGCTTTAGAGCAGTTGGTTGAACTTCATAGTAATGATGAAACCAAGCTGAATATATTAAAATCTTTATACCATTTTGTTAACGAAATTTAGCAAAAACAAAGATTAATGAAGACAATAATACGTGTGACCCCTTAAATGTTGTTAAAAACAAAGAAAAATCGGCTAACGTCGTTTTTTTTCGTTAGGGGTAATTGAATATCCACAGAGTTCGTATTAGTATTAAGTTGTAAAAAGATATTGTCTTGAACACAATATTATACTCCCTTTAATTTTAATCATCTAACCAAGAGGTTCATTCTCGTGTCAATACCTGATTATGTCCCTGAAGACATCGCTAAAATTTTAGTTGAAGATGCACATGGTATTAGTTTTCCTTGCCGCTCTGGTTGTCAGATGCGCTTCATTCGTAAAAAAAAGGACTTAGGTGGATTTTACTCATATAACCAATGGGGTGGAATCGAAAAAGCATTGAGAGCTGCAATGAGCCGCAACAAGCAACTTAAAGCATTACATCCAACCAGCAAAATTCGTCGTGTGCGTAAACCGACCACCGAAACAAGCTGTGGGTTTAATGGTGTTGGCTATAGAGAAAAAATTGATAAGCGTCGAAATGAAATTGAGCGTTTCTTCTGGGTAAGTTATCGTAAAGATGACAAACCAGCCGTTAAAACTTTCTCTTTAGGCTATACTGCCTTTGATGCCGATCTACATTTTCATGCATATCGAACCGCGATCCAATTCCGCCAAGAGTGGGATGAATACGGCGATGAAATGAAATTTGATAAATATAGAAGCTGGCGCAAAGTTAGATTGTATGAATTTGATTACCCTAAATTTGAATTAACCCGTCGTCGCCGTCGCAAAGGTGAAAAATTACCAGAAGAAGCAGCAAACGACGCCTAATTCATAACCACTTAAGACTAACTCTAAATAGGTAAACTTAACATGTCTGTTTTCTACTCTTTTAAAGTTAGTCTTAATAATGGTGAGCAATTAGCCCTAGAAAGTTTAAAAGATAAAGTCGTCTTAGTTGTTAATACAGCAAGTAAATGCGGCTTCACTCCTCAATATGAAGAACTCGAAACGCTTTACCAAAAACACAAAGCGCAAGGGTTAGAAATTCTAGCGTTTCCGTGTAATCAATTTGGCAAGCAAGAACCGGCGAATAATACGGACATTCAATCATTTTGTTCACTTAATTATCATGTTTCATTTCCGGTATTAGCTAAAATTGAAGTTAATGGTAAAAATGCCGATCCGTTATATCAATATTTAACTAAAGCCAAAAAAGGTTTGCTAGGCACTAAGCGTATCAAATGGAATTTCACTAAATTTTTAATCAACCAAGAAGGCCAAGTAGTCGGCCGTTTTAGCCCAACCGTAAAACCACTTGATCTAGAGCAACAAATCATTAAGTTACTTAAAAAATAACCCATACTCGCTTCAATAAAACCCAATTCAGCTTTAGACTCGTCATTGCATAATCAGGTTTATGCTTTACTTAACCTAAATTCAGGTTAATAAATACAGCCAGCTTTTAAATTTATCTGCTTTTCAATACTTTAGGCTTTTATTTAGAAAGAATAATTTATTTATGATTTCTAATAAGACATTGTCGACTGCGGTAATTTTTTGCCTCAATTACTTGTCTCAATTACTTGCCTATTGCAAATAAACTTAACGCAGGCTTAGGTTATTAATGGAGCTAAAAATGAAGACAATCACCTTATTTAGTGCAAAGTCTTACGACAAAACCTTCTTTGATTTACATAACAACAAATTTAACCTGCAATATATTGATGCGCGATTAACCGCAGAAACCGCAGTATTAGCAAAAGGCTCAGATGCTATTTGCGTATTTGTAAATGATGAATTAAGCCAAAAAACGTTAATAATATTAAATGAACTCGGTATTAATAAAATCGCCTTTCGCTGTGCCGGAATTAATAATATTGATTTAACAGCCGCTAAATCATTAGGCTTTACATTAATGAATGTGCCAGCCTATTCACCTGAGGCGATAGCTGAACATACCTTAGGTTTAATACTTACACTCAGCAGAAAATACCATAAAGCGTATAACCGGGTAAAAGAAGATAATTTTTCGTTAACCGGATTATTGGGTTTTAATCTTCACGGCAAAACAGTGGGGATAATCGGTACGGGTAAAATAGGGTTAGCCACGTTAAAAATATTAAAAGGCTTTGGCTGCAAATTACTCGGACATGATCTCATTAAAAATGCAAAAGCTGAAGAGCTTGGCGTTGATTATGTTGATTTAGATACGCTGTATAGCCAAGCTGATATTATATCGCTGCATTGTCCACTCACTGATTTAACCCATCATTTAATCAACAAAAAAGCGCTCAGTTTAATGAAACCAGGGGTAACGTTAATCAATACAAGCCGAGGAGGATTACTCGATACACCAGCGATTATAGCGAGCTTAAAAACTGGCCATATAGGGTATTTAGGCTTAGACGTTTATGAACAAGAAGATAAACTCTTTTTTGAAGACCGCTCCAATACCATTATCAATGATGATGTTTTTCAACGTTTACTCACCTTCCCTAATGTAGTGATCACAGGGCATCAAGGCTTTTTTACTGAAGAAGCATTAACCTGTATTGTGCAAACCACATTAAGTAATTTAGATAAGATGCTTGCAAGCTAAAAAACCTTACAAGCATTTAAAACAAGACGTTACTTTTATTTGGTTCAGACCTAAACCGATAACGCCTTATTATTCTCTTCTCTGAGCTCGCGGCGTAATATTTTACCCACATTGGTTTTAGGCAATTCATCACGAAACTCAACCATTTTAGGGACTTTATAACCTGTTAGGTTTTCACGACAATGCGCAATGACCTCATCTGTGGTTAAACTCGGGTCTTTTTTAACAATATAAACTTTAACGATTTCACCACAACGCTCATCTTCTTGACCAATCGCTGCCACTTCTAATACTTGATCGAGCATCGCAATAACATTTTCAATTTCGTTGGGATAAACATTGAATCCCGAAACTAAAATCATATCTTTTTTGCGGTCGACAATTCTAAAATAACCTTGCTCATCCACTTTAGCCATATCACCGGTTAAAAACCACTCACCGCGCATGACTTCAGCCGTTGCATCAGCTCGATTGTAATAACCTGCCATCACTTGTGGGCCTCTAACTTGTAACTCGCCGGATTCACCAACCGGAACTTCATTACCCTCTTCATCAACAACACGGCAATCAGTTGAAGGGATAGGTAAACCGATACTGCCATTATATTCATTATCGCTAGAGGCAGGGTTAATCGTCACAGCAGGGCAACACTCGGTTAAACCATAGGCTTCTAACAAAGGAGAGCTTGTCACCTTTTGCCATTTTTCTGCTACCGCTCTTTGCACCGCCATACCACCGCCTAATGAAAACTTGAATTGACTAAAATCCAAATCAGCAAAACCAGTTGTATTTAATAACCCGTTAAATAGCGTGTTTACCCCCGTTAACACGGTCACTTGATACTTGCCTAACTCTTTAACAAAACCGGGCATATCTCTTGGGTTAGTAATAAGTAAGTTAGTACCACCATACTTGTAAAAGGTAAGTGCATTAGCCGTTAACGCAAATATATGATAGAGCGGTAAAGCCGTTACAATCAGTTCTTTACCATATTCAATACTCGGATCAAGCCAAGCTGAAACTTGCTCAAGATTACTCACCATATTACGGTGCGTTAACATGGCCCCTTTCGCAACCCCCGTTGTGCCTCCCGTGTATTGAAGAAAAGCTAAATCACTGCCTTTAACATCAGGGCGCACATATTCAAGTGATGAACCAATCGCGATAGCGCGTTTAAATGGCTCTGGCTGCGGTAATTTATAAGCGGGCACCATTTTTTTAATATGTTTAACCACCGCATTAACTATTGTGCCTTTAACGAGCCCTAATAAATCACCTAACCCAGTCATCACGATGTTTTTTATCGGCGTGTCGGGTAGCACTTTTTCTAAGGTATTAGCAAAATTTTCGATAATAACAATTGTCGTGGCACCCGAATCTATCATTTGGTGTTTTAATTCGCGTGGAGTGTAGAGAGGATTAACATTAACAACACAACAACCTGCGCGTAGCGTACCAAATAAAGCAATAGGATATTGCAAACAGTTAGGCATCATCAGTGCGACTTTATCACCAACACCAAGCCCTAAATGATTTTGTAAATAGCTCGCAAAATACCGACTTTGACGCTCAATTTCAGTGAATGACAACCCTTTATCCATACTGATATAGGCCGTTCTATCGGTAAAGCGTTCGCTTGATTGCTCAATAATATCAATCAATGAATTATAATGTTCTGGATTGATTTCTGCCGGAATGCCTTCTGGGTAACTGTTCAGCCAAGTTCTTTCCACTTTAGTCACTCTCTAATGTTGATTAGTCGGTTAAAATTCGTTGTTAATGATCGCCAGTTTACTAGCTGCTGGTTCAAATGGTTGCGTGTTATAGTCTTCTCGCTCAGGTTTTATGGTTCATTGTCAGCGCTTACTCGCCCCAATCACATAGTAGAGCATATGCTCATGGGGTCTCGAAGCTTGACGGCTTCCCCTAAAACGCGATCGCTTTGACTATACAACAGCACAAGTCTCGCTAAGCTGTATAACACAACGTCAATACAACGTATTATTTATGCTGAATAATGTCATAATTTTGTTACGCTTTAAACATTTTTTCAAACAAGTGTTTAAATTCAAATAAATTAACGCGTTGATTTTTGTAATATACCCCATGCCCATTGCACCGTTCGGTATTCTTCAGGCTTACCACCTCGGTCGGGGTGATGTTTCATGCACAATGATTTATAACGCTTTTTTATTTCAGTAAAATGCGCATTTAATGACAAACCTAAAATAGACAAAGCTTGCTGCTTTTGCTTGGGCTCGGCAATATGCCCCGTCATCTGACGCCAAAATTGCTCGAGCATGTTGTCAACATCATGCGAAGACGTTGAAAAATTAGACCAATCTAAATAATAGCTTTGCAAGGGATCGGGTAACCTGATCGCTGAACTGGACTTGTCTTGATACGGCGAGATCGTAATTCGACTTAGCTTTATTTCAATAGTGGCCACTTGCTCGGTTAACCACTTGGTGCGCAAACGATAAATCGCATTGTATAAAGCAAAATGAATTTTAAATAACTCGTCAGTAAACTTCATATCGTAATTAACAAAAATATTGAAAGGTTCAGCTTGTAATATTTTAATTAAATCGAGCTCGCTATGCGTGCCAAATTGATCTTTTAGCAAGGCTTCAATAGCCATATCCAGTTGCGCTGAAAACATAAAAAGTTAAGCTCTCCAATCAAAATTTTTATTTTAATGAATAAAGATAATTCATTCACCACGCTCAACCCATGCCATAAATTTGCAACACCGCAGCGCTATGCTGTTTATAAGCTTAGCATTTAATCTAAAAGACAGAGATAATTGTGCACTGCAAATTTAAAAACAAATCAGCATTATTTGTCGGGCAGCCAACCTTCCCTACTGATTTTTTAATTGGCACCGCCACATCCGCTTTTCAAATTGAAGGTGCATGGCAAACAGAAGGCAAAGGCGAATCCATTTGGGACCGATTTTGCCACACCACTAAAAAAATAGGTGATGGCACCAATGGCGATGTTGCTTGTGATCATTATCACAAATACCTTGATGATGTTGAGCTATTGTCGACATTGGGCTTTCAAACATACCGCTTTAGCCTTTCTTGGGCGCGCATCATGCCAGAAGGCACGGGCAAAGTTAATATGCAAGGCATTGCCTATTATGCAAATTTGTTAGATGCCTTGCACAAAGCCGGCATAACGCCTTTTGTTACGCTATACCATTGGGATTTACCACAAGCATTACAAGATAAAGGCGGCTGGGCCAATAGAGATTGTGCCAATTGGTTTTTAGAGTTTGTTGAGCAAGTTAATTTTCACCTCGGCGCAAAAATAAATAACTGGATCACCTTTAACGAAATTTTTGTTAACTGCGTTGCTGGGCAATTTTTAGGCATACATGCACCGGGGCGGTATAACATTTGGGCTTATTATCAATCGTTACATAATCAGTTAAGAGCGCATGGTTTAGCCGCTCAATATTTAAAACGTTCAAATGCCAATAACCAAGTGGGGATCACAGTTGATTTACGCCCCATTTATCCACTAGACGAATTAAATCCATATGACCATCAAGCAGTTGAATTTGCTGATTTAACCATGCGACGCATGATTCTGGACCCTATTTTGCGCGGTTATTACCCGCAAGCTCATCTAGATCGCATTAAAATGTTTTTTCCGGCCATTGAAGCTAACGATATGAACATCATTAATAGCCCAATTGACTTTATCGGAATTAATAATTACTCACGTGATCGCGTTAAATACTCACCTTGGTTTATCGGGCATAAATTTTGGCCCGAATATCAGGCCAAAGCGCCCGAAAAAGAATATGAACTCAACAACGTGCAATATACCAGCATGGGCTGGGAGGTTTACCCAGAAGGCTTATACGAATTATTAATGTTGCTTAAAGACGAATATAACAACCCTAAAGTATTTATCACCGAAAACGGCGCAGCCTTTACTGATCATATTGTTAATGATCAGGTTGATGATATTAAACGCGTTGAATTTTTTAATGCCTACCTGCATCAAGTGTCGCGAGCCATTAAAGCCGGTTCAAATTGTGCAGGGTATTTTGCTTGGTCATTATTAGATAATTTTGAATGGCATGAAGGGTTCAAAAAACGTTTTGGTTTGGTTTATGTCGATCATCAAACCCAACAACGCACAATAAAACAAAGCGGTTATTGGTTTAAATCATTACTACAAACACATAAACAAAATATCATGCAAAATGAATCAAAAAGTAAACCCTTGACTGTGGAACAAAATGGCACGAGAGGGTCAAACGTTGTTTATTAAAGTATGTATTAAATTGTGTAAGGAGGGTGTGTATTAAAATGGTGGCTTACGCTCATGCTTCGCTAAACCACCCTACAAAATCCATTTAACCCGTCATACTGCGATAAATTTATTCAATTTAAACGACGTAGACCGGTTTAGCGCCGTTGGCGCGTAAGCCGGGTGATACGATATCCGCATAAACCCAACAAAGGTTATGTACCTGAGAAAGCCACGTAAAGGTAAAAATAGGCACCTGCATTTAG
>NZ_QMED01000069.1 GCF_003286125.1 Algibacillus agarilyticus | reverse complement strand
CCATCAGGGTATGTGGCACTGCCCGAGCCATCTTCGTTATATTGATAGACGGTACCATCAGCACCTGTTTCGGTTGTACTACCGTCTCCTGTTTCGCTACCCGTACCACCTTCTGACGTAACTTCATTACCATCAGCATCATAATAAATAACGTTACCTTCACTATCCCAAGCTTCACTGGTACCATCAGCATACGTTGTACCCCATGAACCGTCAGCGTTGTAATAACCTGAACTGCCGTCTGAACTCGTCCAAGTACCCGAACCATCGGCATTCCACGTACTTGAATTACCTTGCCCGTCATCCCAACTTCCACTACCATCAGCATGCCAAGTTGAGGTACTGCCATCTGGGTAAGTTTGGCTACCACTCCCGTCTGCATTCCACGTGTAACTCGAACCATCGGCATAGGTCTCAAAACCCGAACCATCAGCATTATATGAGCCTGAATTACCTTGACCATCAGCCCAACTGCTCGCCCCCGTTGAAGTATCATAGCTATAGTGTGAACCATCGGCACCCGTGTATTCATACGAACCATCAGCACTCCACATATCAGTAGAGCCATCTACATAAATCGCACTACCGCTGCCATCGGCATGCCAAGCGCTTGAGTTACCTTGACCATCATCCCAAGATCCACCGCCTTGACCATCCCACGTTTCTATCGAACCATCTGGGTATGTGGCACTGCCCGAGCCATCTTCGTTGTATTGATAAACGGTACCATCAGCACCTGTTTCGGTTGTACTACCCTCGACTGTTTCACCACGAGCAGAAACTTCAAAGTCATCCGTTACTTCATTTCCTTCAGCATCATAATAAGTTACATTGCCTGTATTATCCCACGCTTCACTGGTGCCATCAGCATACGTTGTGCCCCATGAACCGTCTGCGTTGTAATAACCTGAACTGCCGTCTGAACTCGTCCAAGCACCCGAACCTTCAGAATTCCAAGAGCCATTATTGCCTTCAGCATCAGACCAAGAGCCCCCACCTTGCCCATCCCACGTTTCTGTTGTTCCATCCACGTACAATGCACTTCCTGAACCATCAGCCGCCCACTCGCCACTCGAACCATCTGCATTATAATAAGCACCATTGCCTTCAGCATCGCCGTAGCCATAACTGCCATCAGCGTTGTAATAACCATAACTACCATCAGCATTATTATAGGAGCCATTGCCTTGCGAATCCCACCAACCATTAGACCCGTCAGCATTGTAATAATTGCCATTACCCTGCGCATCCCAATTCCCATTAGAGCCATCCGCATACGCGTAACCTCCACTGCCATCGGCATTGTAAAAATATTCACTTCCATCTGCGCCATGATATTCATAAGACCCATCCGCTTTAAATGAATCACTTGACCCATCTGCGTATTGCGTCTCGACCATGCCATCAGGATGGGTCGTGATCGTATTGCCGTAATCATCTGTTGCCGATATTGAACCATCTGGGTTGACGGTATTGCCATCCGCATCAGTTACCGTATAAGTGCCATCCGCACTGTAGGTTTCGGTGGTGCCATCCGGATAAGCAATACTGTAAGAGCCGTCTGCACTTTGCGTCGAGATCGTACCATCTGCGCCCATATAAGTACCATTACCTTGACCATCCCATTCACCATGGCCGCCATCCGCATCCGTGTAACTTCCCGAACCATCAGCCGCCCACTCGCCACTCGAACCATCTGCATTATAATAAGCACCATTGCCTTCAGCATCGCCGTAGCCATAACTGCCATCAGCGTTGTAATAACCATAACTACCATCAGCATTATTATAGGAGCCATTGCCTTGCGAATCCCACCAACCATTAGACCCGTCAGCATTGTAATAATTGCCATTACCCTGCGCATCCCAATTCCCATTAGAGCCATCCGCATACGCGTAACCTCCACTGCCATCGGCATTGTAAAAATATTCACTTCCATCTGCGCCATGATATTCATAAGACCCATCCGCTTTAAATGAATCACTTGACCCATCTGCGTATTGCGTCTCGACC
>NZ_QMED01000068.1 GCF_003286125.1 Algibacillus agarilyticus | reverse complement strand
ATAATTCTTCAACGTTGTGGTGATTTTATTTGTTAAATCTACACGGTCTTGCACGAGTTTACGACGATATTCAACCAGTTGGGCAAGCGACCTGACACTTTCGGTATCGGGTGTAATGACGCTCAATTTAGGCATATGCTGCTGTAATATTTCTAATTGGATAGCCGCGTCTGTTGGATCGTCTTTAGCCCCACTGAGTGTAAATGCCTTTCGGTATTTTGCTACGGTAGAGGGGTTTATAGTAAACAATACGATATGCTGAAATTTACTGAGCGCATAAATTAAAGGGCCTTTTTTTAATTCACAAGCGACAGCAACGGGTTGACCATTATATTTTTGTTTTAAAGTATTCGCCCAAGCATTAATAGCTTCTGGTTTTGAGGAAATAACGGTAAAAATGGGTTTGTCGCTTTTCTGTTCGAGTTCACAAACGTCGTGTTTACGATCTGCCCAATCGATAGCGATAAGGGCGGCAAAATCAGTAGGATTAAAAACTTTCATTTTTGACCTCCAAAGCGTAAAGTTAACCATGGAATATGGCAGTGGTATTGTTTCTCGCAGGTCTTATAGATAGTCGATATAGACGGCAATCCCTGAGTATGCGTATTGAAACAAGTGACTTCTGTTGCTCCGAAAGTCTTGTTATAAGCATCGAATGTTTTCGCTCAAATATTCGTAAGCAACAGAAGCATATTCCACCTATTAATAAGTTAGGTAAACTGATTAATTAATGGAACGGAGCAACTATAAGCCAATCAAGCAGGACTAAAAACAGTTTGCTCGGTTTCGCTTCGCTACACATTTTAGCAAACAATTTTTAGCCCCTTATTGGGGCGTTAGCTATACAAGGAAGTTATGAGTCGTTTTCTATTATTGTTATTAAATATCCTAGCTTTTGAGGCTGCAGCATGTTCCTTTGCTCCAGCGTTTGATGTTTTCGTAATATCTGAGAATTCTTCAGATGAAGTTACTTCACCAACTTTTAAAGTTGATTCAATTCACAGAGGAACAGATGATGGAAATCATGGCTCATGTTCTGATGCAGGTTTTATCAATTTAAAACTTGAGACTTTACCTTCGCATGAACAAGGTTATATTTTTAAAATCGTTGAAGGTAAATTTGAAGATCAGCTTTTTTACGAATCTCCTGTCGTACCATCGAAGTTTATGGAAAATGAAAAGCTATTTAGCTTTCTTTGGTTAGATGGGAGCTATGAAGAACAAGAACCCATAAATATCACGGTTCAGATTATTGCTGTATCTCGTTCTGGGAATAAAAGTGAACCTCAACTATTAACAATAACTCACCCTGGTATACAAAAACCTTGGTGGAAGGTTTGGTAGCAAAGTATAGCTAACAAGCCAATTAAGACGGGACTGCTAACAGCTTGCTCGGTTCCGCTTCGCTACACATTTTAGCAAGCTATAATCAGCCCCTTATTGGGGCGTTAGGTATACAAGGAAGATAGGTGCCAATTCATATCAAGTTAGAAAATTCTACAGAAGATATTATTCGCTTAGAAAAAGGTGTTTGGGATCTTCCCCCACAAATTAAAGCGCTAGAGTCATGGTTAATTGAAAATCCGTTAAATCTTTTACCTTCAAATTATATTGTGGATATAGGTTTTAGCGTAAGAGAAAATGCTTGTGGTGGAGGTGCTATTTTGTCGCCTCAAGCTATGGCAATAATGGGACAACTTGGTATAAAACTTTACTTATCTGAGTACGGTGATTAACGTATACCTAACAACACGCCCTGAGGTGGACAGCAAGCATTAAGTTTTACTTTCTACCGCATATTTTAAGAGCGGTGAACCCTTACTTTTCAAGGCTTCTAGATAGGTTGATTCATCATATGCTGTGCTGGTTTTCCAGCACCGAAACAATATCCTGATCCACTTAAATGCCAACGCTCTGATGATGGTATTATGCGGTTTTCCTTTCGCTGCTTGCTGTTGATAATAAGCTTTAGCCCAAAACGAATATCGCACCGATTGACCTGCCCATTCAACAAATGTTTGCCGTAAAAATGTTGTGCATGAGTATCGCCAATGTATCCACTCT
>NZ_QMED01000067.1 GCF_003286125.1 Algibacillus agarilyticus | reverse complement strand
GGTGGTTGAGTCATTCCCGGCTACTGAGCCGTTTAACACCGTATCTTCGGTTGCATTAAAGCTGTCATCCGCAGCGGTTAAATCGGTTACCGCGGCAACCGTCACACTGACCGTTTGTGTCAAGCTTTCGCCTGAATCGGCATCCGTCACCGTGTAGGTGAATGAATCTGAGCCCGTGTAGTTACTGTTTGGCGTGTAGCTGAACGTGCCGTCGGTATTAACCGTCACCGTACCGTGACTTGGATCGCTTGCTTTCACAAAGCTTAATGTACCACCCGAAGTCGTACTGTCATTACCGGTCACTGAGCCGTTTAACACCGTATCTTCGGTTGCATTAAAGCTATCATCCGCAGCGGTTAAATCGGTTACAGCACCTACTGTCACACTGACGGTTTGCGTCAAGCTTTCACCTGAATCCGCATCCGTCACCGTGTAGGTGAATGAATCTGAGCCCGTGTAGTTACTGTTTGGTGTATAGCTGAACGTACCATCGGTATTAACGGTTACCGTGCCATGACTTGGGTCTGTCGCTTTCACAAAGCTTAATGTGCCACCCGAAGTCGTACTGTCATTACCGGCAACACTGCCGTTTAATACCGTATCTTCGGTTGCATTGAAACTGTCATCCGCAGCGGTTAAATCGGTTACAGCACCTACTGTCACACTGACGGTTTGTGTCAAGCTTTCGCCTGAATCCGCATCCGTCACCGTGTAGGTGAATGAATCTGAGCCCGTGTAATTACTGTTTGGCGTGTAGCTGAACGTACCATCGGCATTAACGGTTACGGTACCGTTCGCAGGGTCAGTCGCTTTCACAAAGCTTAATGTGCCACCCGAAGTCGTACTGTCATTCCCAGCAACACTGCCGTTTAATACCGTATCTTCGGTTGCATTGAAGCTATCATCCGCAGCGGTTAAATCCGTTACAGCCCCTACTGTCACACTGACCGTTTGCGTCAAGCTTTCGCCTGAACTCGCATCCATCACCGTGTAGGTGAATGAATCTGAGNTGCCATCGGTATTAACGGTTACAGTACCGTTCGCAGGGTCAGTCGCTTTCACAAAACTTAATGTGCCACCTGAGGTGGTTGAATCATTACCGGCAACACTGCCGTTTAATACCTTATCTTCGGTTGCATTGAAGCTGTCATCCGCAGCGGTTAAATCAGTTGCAGCTGCAACCGTCACATTCACCGTTTGCGTCAAGGTTTCACCTGAACTTGAATCAGTCACGGTATACGTAAATGAATCGGTTCCGGTGTAGTTGCTGTTTGGTGTATAGGTAAACGTACCGTCGGTGTTAACCGTCACCGTACCGTTACTTGGATCGCTTGCTTTTGCAAAGCTTAATGTGCCACCTGAGGTGGTGCTGTCATTACCGGCAACACTGCCGGTTAAGGCCGTATCTTCTGTCGCACTGAAGTTATCATCCGCAGCGGTTAAATCGGTGGCGGACGCCACTGTGACATTAACCGTTTGCGTCAAGCTTTCGCCTGAATCTGCATCCGTTACGGTGTAAGTAAAGCTGTCATTGCCGGTGTAATTACTGTTTGGTGTGTAGCTGAACGTACCGTCGGTATTAACCGTCACCGTACCATTACTTGGATCGCTTGCTTTCACAAAGCTTAGTGTGCCACCTGACGTGGTGCTGTCATTACCGGCTACTGAGCCGTTTAATACCGAATCTTCCGTCGCACTAAAGTTATCATCCGCGGCGGTTAAATCCGTCGCAGCGGCAACCGTCACACTCACGGTTTGCGTCAAGCTTTCACCTGAATCCGCATCCGTCACCGTGTAGGTGAATGAATCTGAGCCCGTGTAGTTACTGTTTGGCGTGTAGCTGAACGTGCCATCGGTATTAACGGTTACCGTGCCGTTACTTGGATCACTTGCTTTCACAAAGCTTAATGTGCCACCTGAGGTGGTTGAATCATTACCGGCAACACTGCCGTTTAATACCGTATCTTCGGTTGCATTAAAGCTGTCATCCGCAGCAGTTAAATCCGTCGCGGCGGCAACCGTCACACTGACGGTTTGCGTCAAGCTTTCACCTGAATCCGCATCCGTCACCGTGTAGGTGAATGAATCTGAACCAGTGTAGTTACTGTTTGGTGTATAGCTGAACGTGCCATCGGTATTAACGGTTACAGTACCGTTCGCAGGGTCAGTCGCTTTCACAAAACTTAATGTGCCACC
>NZ_QMED01000066.1 GCF_003286125.1 Algibacillus agarilyticus | reverse complement strand
AGAGTGGATACATTGGCGATACTCATGCACAACATTTTTACGGCAAACATTTGTTGAATGGGCAGGTCAATCGGTGCGATATTCGTTTTGGGCTAAAGCTTATTATCAACAGCAAGCAGCGAAAGGAAAACCGCATAATACCATCATCAGAGCGTTGGCATTTAAGTGGATCAGGATATTGTTTCGGTGCTGGAAAACCAGCACAGCATATGATGAATCAACTTATCTAGAAGCCTTGAAAAGTAAGGGTTCACCGCTCTTAAAATATGCGGTAAAAAGTAAAACTTAATGCTTGCTGTCCACCTCAGGGCGTGTTGTTATGTTTCGGTTGTTCAACGCTTATGCTTTTAATACTCGAAACAGGAACCGTTTTAATTATATTTTTTTCTTTTATATAAATAGCGCAGTGTGAGCTAGAGCACCTTACAACGCTTCCTTTAACAGAACTACTTTCAATTAATATTTCATTAGTCTCTGAAGAGGAAATTAATTCCTTTAAATATCTATCGCCTTGCTCCTTACCCTGTGAAGATGAAAAATTTGTCAATTTATATATAGTAAAGAGCAAAACAGCAATGAATGAAGTAAAAACAAGAGTAGTTAGTGCAAGGTTTGTTATTTTGGTTATTAGTTTTGGCTTTTTATATTCACTCTCTTTTTTTTTCGGTATAGAAAATAGAACATTAAATATTTTTCTAATGAAGGCTATTTCCGAAATTTCACCAATCATGTAGATATAACAATAAAACAGAAACATGGTTAGAAATGTAGGTATGACTAAATAGATGCCACCAATAAATAGCATATAAAAACCATGCGAAAGAACCTCATTAAATGCAGGAACAAACATTCGAGGAGTAAGTGATAGTTGTTCCAAGTATCCATGAATATAAGAATCTCCAGAGATATAGAGCATTCCAGTAAATAACGCTAGGAGGAATGTTGCGCTACTAACTTCACTAATAATCCTATGCATGACACTCCCTGTTTAGAAACATAACGCTCTAATAAACCGCGCGACAACGCGGAGGCTTCTTTGTGTATACTTCGCGAAGCGAAACACAAAGAAGCCGGAGTGTTTTGCGTCGGTTTTAATTAGTTTTGTTATGTTCGCTGATTTTACACTCTAGACTTATTTTAATATAGTTCCGCAAGGTATTTTCTCGAGCATTAACATTACATTCAAAATTAACGAGCTTAGATCAGGAGATTTCAACCAAATTTTTCGATCATTATCAAGAAATAGATCCGAAGAGAAATCATTGTTCGAGAAATATTCAAATACATGTTTAGTTTCATTATCTAATCGTATTTTAGAAATATTTGAATTATAACAAGAGTATAAGTAATTAACTGATATTACAGTCCATATACTTTCTGACTTATATATACCAAATAGAAACTGCTGATCTTTTACTTTTTGAAAATATGGGATCTGATTAATTAAATCTTTTTTGTCCAAGTAATAACGACCAGAAAACTCTTTTATTTTTTGTCTTTCTATTCGTGCAAAAACAGAATGTAATGTGATCATATTAAATTGCTACTCACTTTACTCAGGAACATAACGCCTCGTTAAGAGGCAAATAATATGTTGGCTAAAATAAGCGACGCAGGAGCAAAAGCCAACTGTTATTTGTCCTGCTTTAACGACTTATAGTTGCTCCGTTCCATTAATTAATCAGTTTACCTAACTTATTAATAGGTGGAATATGCTTCTGTTGCTTACGAATATTTGAGCGAAAACATTCGATGCTTATAACAAGACTTTCGGAGCAACAGAAGTCACTTGTTTCAATACGCATACTCAGGGATTGCCGTCTATATCGACTATCTATAAGACCTGCGAGAAACAATACCACTGCCATATTCCATGGTTAACTTTACGCTTTGGAGGTCAAAAATGAAAGTTTTTAATCCTACTGATTTTGCCGCCCTTATCGCTATCGATTGGGCAGATCGTAAACACGACGTTTGTGAACTCGAACAGAAAAGCGACAAACCCATTTTTACCGTTATTTCCTCAAAACCAGAAGCTATTAATGCTTGGGCGAATACTTTAAAACAAAAATATAATGGTCAACCCGTTGCTGTCGCTTGTGAATTAAAAAAAGGCCCTTTAATTTATGCGCTCAGTAAATTTCAGCATATCGTATTGTTTACTATAAACCCCTCTACCGTAGCAAAATACCGAAAGGCATTTACACTCAGTGGGGCTAAAGACGATCCAACAGACGCGGCTATCCAATTAGAAATATTACAGCAGCATATGCCTAAATTGAGCGTCATTACACCCGATACCGAAAGTGTCAGGTCGCTTGCCCAACTGGTTGAATATCGTCGTAAACTCGTGCAAGACCGTGTAGATTTAACAAATAAAATCACCACAACGTTGAAGAATTAT
>NZ_QMED01000065.1 GCF_003286125.1 Algibacillus agarilyticus | reverse complement strand
CCCAAGTGTGCGGCCTAGCAATTTATTATCTGGTTTCAATAGATATAAATTTTCTAATTCATCGGCTCCAAAATCTGAATCTAATTTTAGATTGTTATCAATGACAAAACGGTTGATTTCATCTGAGTTACAACCAAATAAAAAAGGTTCGTTTATTTTTTTAAGCCAATGGGCTATTTGTTTGCCGCCGTAAGTTGAATGATCCCCATTAACAAAACTACGCAATGAATAATCAAATACAATTGAACTGCCTTTAGCACATTGTGCCGTTAATTTTAAAATGTAACTAACGACTTCTTTTTCTAGGTAATACGAAACGCCTTCCCAAATAAAAAGCGTAATTTTAGAAAAGGAGAAATTATTTTTTTTGAGCTCAAGGGCGATGTCTTCTTGATTAAAGTCGATAGGAATGTAGCTAACATTATCTGGAATGTTGCAATCTGTTTGCTTTAGTTGATTTAATTTATAAGCTTGCGTTGGCGGAAAATCTAATTCAAAAACATTGACCGATCGTAACACTTTTTTATAGCGTAATGCGCGCGTGTCATAACCTGCACCTAATATGACAACCTGCTCGATACCGGAGTCGATTTGTTGTTGTAATATTTTATCAATATGCTGTGTACGGATGATCGAAAAGCAATAACTACCTGGGTGCAAACGCTCAATCAACTTGCGCCGTAGCCATCGTGGACGCATTTTAGCTAACATAGAATATTGTCCATCAATAAAATTATCCGCTAAATAATCTGCTTGATAGCCTAAATTTATATTGTCTTGTTGAGTTGCCGCCCTTAACGCAGCAACGGCTTGTGCCGATTTAATGGCTTTGTGCATTTGCATTGACCTCTTTTAAACCGGGTACATAACACGCAAGCACGTTTCCTTTTGCAGCGATACCTTGCTCATCATAAAATGCAATGCTGGTGTGCATAAACAAACGTCCTTTAATTACTGAAAGTTTATCAACCGTGAATAGCCCTTCAAATGCTCGACTGTTTAGAGGCCTTAAAAATTTAGATTCGAGTTTGGATATTAATATGGTAGCTAACTGATCTTCAAAAAAGTCCTGTAACGTTTTAGGGCATAACGCAGCCCATTTAGGATTTAGAGCTTTAAATATACCGGACTCTATGCACTGAGCGACAATGACATATGACAGTTGATTAAAACAGATATTGAATTCAACAGCATTAAAATGGCCAGTATCATCAATGTAACAACTTTTTTCTATGGCAAATTGACCTCGAGCGGTAACAAGTGCTTCACTATTAACATCGTCGATAACGGCACTTTTCAAATAGGTGCTGTGACTAAAATACGGTTTAAGCACTTGTTTTAATAAAGTAGGCTCAATTAATAATGGATCGTTCGTTGGGCTTTTTGCTTTTTGTGTTGTTTGAGTTATTGCTGTAAGCATTGTTATACCTCCATTTCTGGAATGGCTACGCCTGCGTTTTCGCGTAAACTATCACATAAAGGCATACCGTCTAGCAGTGTGATCCTAAACATCATTGTTTCTTCTTCTTTGGTTATTTCGGCTTGTAAGTTTTCTCCAACAGCCGCCTGACGGCCTGAACTGTGTTGTAAAAAACGGTTATCCCAAATGATTAGATCGCCTAAATTCCAGGTGACTTCTTTGATAAATTGTGCCTGTTCAGCAAAATCGAATAATTCATCTAAGATAACTTTACTTTGGTCTAGCCCTTCGTTTTTTACTTCAATAGTAAAGCCGCGACTCGCGTAAATAATTTTTTCTTTGGTGAAAGGGTGTGTGATCACCGCAGGGTGCTCAACTGGTGGCTGTACTGCATGGATCATGGCTAAAATTTCAGTTAAGTCTAAATTTATATCTTCTGGTCTGACTTTATAGCGCCAACGACCACTATGAATAAATGTCATTTTTGATAAGGTTTGCTGCTGTTTTAATGACATCGCTTGGTATACTTTCGCCATATCAATAAATCGAGTCGTCCGTTTTATTGTTTTGGGCATAACTTTAGGCATTAACATGGTGAGCACTTTAGGGTTTTGTTCAAAAGCGGTATCTGAATGCCAATACCCTCCCGTTCTGGCTACGCCCATTTTGTCTTTTGTCTTTTGAATATTTGATGAAACGAATATTTCTTTGTGATCAGGGTGGTGATAATTTTCCTGTAAGTAGGGCACCGGTGTTGCAAATTTATTGGCAAAATCAACATATTCTTGATTGGTGAGTGTTTGATTTTTAATAATCACCAAGCGGTTTTCATACAGTGAAGATTTAATGATTTTTTCATCTTTTTCTGTTAGCGAATTGATATTAAGTCCGTGTAATTCACAGCCAAAATCATTTTTAAATATTTCCATATTATCCTCTTTTTTATTGTTATTTACGCTAACGATCTAAGTGATTTAGAAGCAAGCCATTGTGGAATTAAAATAACTATAAATTCAAAGTGTGCAAAAAATATGGATTATCTGACTGAAATCCCTTTATTAATAAAGTTTATTTTGTTGGGGCAATTCGCTTATTTTAAATGTGTTTATAGACGGTAAATCACTTTTTTTATTAAAAATTAAAACCACGTCCTTTGGGCGTGGAAGAGGTTTTTAGGCTATAGCCTGA
>NZ_QMED01000064.1 GCF_003286125.1 Algibacillus agarilyticus | reverse complement strand
ATAATTCTTCAACGTTGTGGTGATTTTATTTGTTAAATCTACACGGTCTTGCACGAGTTTACGACGATATTCAACCAGTTGGGCAAGCGACCTGACACTTTCGGTATCGGGTGTAATGACGCTCAATTTAGGCATATGCTGCTGTAATATTTCTAATTGGATAGCCGCGTCTGTTGGATCGTCTTTAGCCCCACTGAGTGTAAATGCCTTTCGGTATTTTGCTACGGTAGAGGGGTTTATAGTAAACAATACGATATGCTGAAATTTACTGAGCGCATAAATTAAAGGGCCTTTTTTTAATTCACAAGCGACAGCAACGGGTTGACCATTATATTTTTGTTTTAAAGTATTCGCCCAAGCATTAATAGCTTCTGGTTTTGAGGAAATAACGGTAAAAATGGGTTTGTCGCTTTTCTGTTCGAGTTCACAAACGTCGTGTTTACGATCTGCCCAATCGATAGCGATAAGGGCGGCAAAATCAGTAGGATTAAAAACTTTCATTTTTGACCTCCAAAGCGTAAAGTTAACCATGGAATATGGCAGTGGTATTGTTTCTCGCAGGTCTTATAGATAGTCGATATAGACGGCAATCCCTGAGTATGCGTATTGAAACAAGTGACTTCTGTTGCTCCGAAAGTCTTGTTATAAGCATCGAATGTTTTCGCTCAAATATTCGTAAGCAACAGAAGCATATTCCACCTATTAATAAGTTAGGTAAACTGATTAATTAATGGAACGGAGCAACTATAAGTTGCTTAAAAGGACAAATAACAGTTGGCTTTTGTTCGTTGCACTCACTATTTTAGCCAACCATTATTCGCCTCTTAGCAAGGCGTTAGCACCCCGTACATTTAAGGATCGGAATGAACACAAAAGTATTTCAGAAGTATTGTGAAAACTCACTAAAAATACTCAATAGTAAGTATGAAGCAACAAAAGTGTTAAATCACAATGCAACTGCCGGTGCAGCAAGAGAGCAAATTCTTAAGGATTTCCTTTCTGATCACCTTCCAGAACTCATTACCGTTCTGTCAGGACAAATATTTGACTCTGAAGATAATTATTCGAAACAACAAGATATTGTTCTTGTGCTAAAAAGTATGCCTAGATTGCAGTTTGCAAGTGATAACGACTTAATTTTTCAAGAGGGAGTTGTCGCTACAATGGAAGTGAAAACCACTTTGAACTTGAATGTCTTAAAGTCAATTGGTGATAATATAGCAAGTGTTAGAAGCCTAAAATCAGCTTCATCAGTAGGCGCGCAATTGGGTGTTACTCATAATTGGCCGACCCAAAAGATATTAACCAGTATTGTTACATATGGTGGTTCTCGATTAGAACTAATATTAGATCAACTTGCACAGTTAGAACCTGAACAAAAACCTGATCTGCTATTAGATTTGAGCCAAGGTCTATTAATTAGAAACCATGGCTTGCTTGTTACTGAGCAAGGGACAACAGATTATTTATTAGAGAGTGATGCAGCAGTTGGGTTCAAGTTATTTCTTACATTTATGACAGAAATTACTGGAACGTTGTCTGCTAGAGGCGTTAGTTGGAGGAAGTATATATAAAAGTGCTAACAAGTTGCTGCAGTCGGACTCGTCAAACTGTCACTTTTTTTGCCATAAACCCGGCAAAAAAGCGCCAGTTTAACTCACCGCTGAGCAAGGCGTTATAAGCCACAAGGATAGTATGAAGATTGTTTTAAAGTTTATTGGATTAATTTGGGCTGTTTCATTTTTCTCATTTTTCATCCTTTCTTTCTATTCAGGCACTGGTGGTGAAATACCTCCTATCGCTCAAGAGTATGTAATCAATTTTCAGGGCTTATTAGAGTCTTTTTTAACCTCTCACTGGTTTTTTATCGTTTTTGTAGCTGGTTGGTTTGGTGTCTCTTATACGTTAGGAAAAGAAAGTGGATGGCAAAATTTAGCTAAAAAGTATGGAAATAATAAATACGATAATCCAGATGAAAATTTCCAAACTGGAAATGGGTATATCGGCAAAACAAGGCATAACGGTTTTTTGAAAGTTGCAGCAAACAGCAACGGAGTTTATTTAAGAGTACTTTTTCCTTTTAAGTTTGGTCATAAAAACTTATTTATTCCTTGGCAAAACATTGAAGCTATTACATCGGAAAGTGGTTTGTTTTCTGATAAAACGCCTAGTTTTCTTAAGCGAGTGGGTAAATTAATTTCTAGCACTGAGTACTTAAATATTAAATTGCACCAGTTTCCAGAGCAGCGGCTAACGATTCAAAGCACTGAACAACTACTTGGTTTTATACCAAAAAACATTAAGAAATAGGTGTAGGGTAAGTGGCTTATAACAACACGCCCTGAGGTGGACAGCAAGCATTAAGTTTTACTTTCTACCGCATATTTTAAGAGCGGTGAACCCTTACTTTTCAAGGCTTCTAGATAGGTTGATTCATCATATGCGGTGCTGGTTTTCCAGCACCGCAATAATTATATCCTGATCCACTTAAATGCCAACGCTCTGATGATGGTATTATGCGGTTTTCCTTTCGCTGCTTGCTGTTGATAATAAGCTTTAACCCAAAACGAATATCGCACCGATTGACCAGCCCATTCAACAAATGTTTGCCGTAAAAATGTTG
>NZ_QMED01000063.1 GCF_003286125.1 Algibacillus agarilyticus | reverse complement strand
ATAATTCTTCAACGTTGTGGTGATTTTATTTGTTAAATCTACACGGTCTTGCACGAGTTTACGACGATATTCAACCAGTTGGGCAAGCGACCTGACACTTTCGGTATCGGGTGTAATGACGCTCAATTTAGGCATATGCTGCTGTAATATTTCTAATTGGATAGCCGCGTCTGTTGGATCGTCTTTAGCCCCACTGAGTGTAAATGCCTTTCGGTATTTTGCTACGGTAGAGGGGTTTATAGTAAACAATACGATATGCTGAAATTTACTGAGCGCATAAATTAAAGGGCCTTTTTTTAATTCACAAGCGACAGCAACGGGTTGACCATTATATTTTTGTTTTAAAGTATTCGCCCAAGCATTAATAGCTTCTGGTTTTGAGGAAATAACGGTAAAAATGGGTTTGTCGCTTTTCTGTTCGAGTTCACAAACGTCGTGTTTACGATCTGCCCAATCGATAGCGATAAGGGCGGCAAAATCAGTAGGATTAAAAACTTTCATTTTTGACCTCCAAAGCGTAAAGTTAACCATGGAATATGGCAGTGGTATTGTTTCTCGCAGGTCTTATAGATAGTCGATATAGACGGCAATCCCTGAGTATGCGTATTGAAACAAGTGACTTCTGTTGCTCCGAAAGTCTTGTTATAAGCATCGAATGTTTTCGCTCAAATATTCGTAAGCAACAGAAGCATATTCCACCTATTAATAAGTTAGGTAAACTGATTAATTAATGGAACGGAGCAACTATAAGCCATTCAAGCAGGACTTTTAACAGTTGGCTAGGTTCCGCTTCGCTTCACATTTTAGCCAACAATTAAAAGCCTCTTAATGGGGCGTTAGAGAACTTATATGAACCAATATATCCCCATTTTGTCAATCACGTTATTCCTATTAAGTTGTAAAACAACTCAACATTCACCTAATGAGATGGAAATGTATGAGTTAAATAAAATGGCTATAAATCAGCAATATTCTGGAAACTATAAGCTTGCTAGAGCTACTTTTGACGAATGTATATCTAAAGATCCAAGTGATAATGCCATTACAAATAATAGAGCTAGAAGGTGGTGTCAAAATAACCTTATCGCTATGATTAATTCCTGCGAAATAGAAGCTGTTTGTGATAAATCTTATGCATTAAATTTGGCCAATAGTTTATATAAATATAATGAATACGCAAAAATCGACGATCATTACGCAATAAACATTGCAGACACTTTTTATCTTAATGGCGATAAGAAAAGAGCGATTGAAGTTTTGGATCATATATTCAAAATTATCAATCCCAAAAATGTAAAGCGCGAAATAATTAAAAAGAAACTTCATCAGTGGAAAGGTGAAGTTCTCTAACAAGCACTTCAACAGGACAAATAAAGCTTGGCTCCTGTCGCTGCGCTCCATATTATAGCCAAGCTAATTATTTGCCCGTTAAGTGGGCGTTAGCAGGCAATGAAATTTTGTTGTTTTAAGCGAGTGTAATTCATCTTGCGGTTTTTAATTCTTAGCTCTTTGGTTTAATAACTTCTCAATATTCGATGTTTGGTTTTCTTTTTAAGTGTTCAAACTTTTTAGCAAAGTTAAGTTATAAAATTTGATGCAATCTTTCGAAAAATCAATTAGTTTAGTGATTAAGGTGTTATTTGAACGTTCGGTAAGTTGCCAGCTAACAAGGCTAATTAATCGGACACATAAAAGTTGGCTGTTTCGCTGCGCTCACAATTTTAGCCAACTTTCATTTAGCCGTTTATTAGAGCGTTAGGTGTTCCATGAAGTATTCGTTACCCCTATTACTCTTTTTTACTTTTAACGCCTTGGGGTGTGGTGGTAAATCTATAATTCCAATTAATTTGCAAGTCGAAACATTCTACGATGACAAGGTAACCTTTTTCGAAGTTAACGTTAAGGCTCCACTGAAATTTAAAGGTTATGAATATACTCACTCCATTTATCTTAATGACTACAATCAAATTCCAATTGGGGCTCAGGAAGATAAAACTAATAACATTGCTTATTTCTATGCAGAGGGTACTCAAAGTTTCTTTGAAAAAGCACAATTATTAATATTTTATAAGTCACCAAGTGGTGGTGAGGACAAGGGGTTATGTGTAGGTCATTCCGAAACTTTAGATTGGAATACTATAAAAGAAGAGGCTCACAAGAACACCTAACAAACAAATTAACGCAGGACTTAAAACGCTTGGCTTAAGCTCCTTCGTCGCAAAGCATAGCCAAGCATTTTAAGCCCGTTATTTGGGCGTTAGGTGCTCATGCGTATTTCGTTAATAGTTCTATTTCTGCTATTCATTCTGGGATGCTCTAATTCAGAGGTAAAGAAAATTTATGGTACTTGTATGAGCATGGAGAAGCCCTTAAAAGCAGATGAACTTTACAATACATTTAATAATGGTGAATTATTGGAAAGTAATGAAAATGGAAACGAAATCCACTTTTTTTCACCACACCCTGATTACAATTTAATATACAGTTCATTTATAGTTGCAGAAGTTGATAGAAAAGGAATGGTTTTACATTTAAAGTGCTCGGAAGAACAGTACGCTTTTTGAAGTAGAGCACCTAACAAGCCATTACAGTAACGGGACTGCTAACAGCTTGCTCGGTTCCGCTTCGCTTCACAATTTTAGCAAGCTATTTTCAGCCCCTGAATGGGGCGTTAGC
>NZ_QMED01000062.1 GCF_003286125.1 Algibacillus agarilyticus | reverse complement strand
ATGGGTTGCCAATCAAGTTGCACAAAGTATTGCTTTGCTGCAATTAATGGCACGTCGTCTTTCGTTTTACTATTTTCAGCTTGTGTAAAAGCAGCATTGGCCCGTAAGGCCAAAGCCGGTGTTATTTGCCAATTTAGCTCAAACTCCGTACCGTAGGCGGTTTGAATGCCATTATTGGAGGCTAAAGAAAAGCTTTCACCCGCTTGTGGAACTAATTGTATTATATCGTCCCATGTGTATTTATAAATATTCCAAACCAGACCAAAGTCTTGCGCTGGATGATAATCAAAAACTAGCTCGAGGTTTTCTAATTCTTCAGGTTGAATGTTAGGGTTGCCAATATTAGCTGGATTATTGATTGCACTCATATCAACAAACGAAGGCGCTCTAAAGGCCTGCCCATATAATAATTTTGTCGATAAATTTAAAGATGTCGACCAGACTAACGCCAGCCTTGGGTTGGTTGTGCTGCCAAAATCTGAATAGTTGTCGTGGCGTAAACCGGCGGTTAATTGCCAATCGTTAGCGATATTCCAAATATCTTGTAAAAACACATAATGATTTTGACGCGACTGCTCAGGAATAAACACATAGGGCGTATCCGTTACATCAACTATCGGGCTACCGGGTGCAATTGGCTGGTCGGTTGCAGGGTCAATTCCAAAGTTTTTGGTTTCTTCTACTCGGTACATGTTGGCATTATGATAACCTAATCCAACGAGAACAGAATGGTTTGACCACCCCGTATACAAACCTGATGTATTAAATCGCGCGTGTTTCTCCCACACTTGTGGGTTGCCAATTAAACCATCGGTAAAAACCCCTGCATAACCGGGTGGAAAAAGCGTATATTGATTTTTGATATTTTGGCTAGTGCTAAAATAAGTCGCTTGGGTGCTTACTTTAAAATCAGGTGTTAGCTGTGCATTATAATTTAAATCAAGGTTTATAATACGCCCCGATTTTCGCGCAGCAGGATCAAGCGAAGAAACTAAACCAGCTCCCACACCTAAATCATCCCATTTTTGATATCCAGCTCGCAAGGTAAAATAAGAATAGTTCAATTCAGTTCGAACAGATAAGTTATCTTTACTTTTGCTTAAATTTCCGGGCGCTAACGAAACCTTAGTGGTGTGAATGGCATCATTCGCCGTTTGACTATCTGCCTCAACGGGCTCATTAGAACCATCGGTTTTGTGATATTCAATAATTGCCGCATAGTTTAATTTGCCGTTATGCCCGCCAACACTAAACCAAGCGTCTTTGGTGTTAAAATGCCCTGCTCTGCCTGCGATTTCTCCCTGCTTAATGTCATCTGCATTTTTAGTAATGATATTAATCACCCCAGCAAACGCATCGGCACCAAATAAAGCAGAACCGGGGCCACGCATAATTTCGATACGCGCGATAGCTTCAACCGGCATTCCGCCCCAACTGTTATTACGATTACCTTGAAAATTATTAGTTAGCGGTACACCATTAACCAACATTAAGGCTTGTGAATTAGTAGTTGAGTGGATCCCTCTGAATATATACAAGGGTAAAAAAGAATTGGTGTCACGTTGAATATGTAAACCGGGCACAGTTTCGAGCACATCATCGATATCTGTCGCGCCCATTTTTTTTATTTGCTCAGCAGTAAACACATTAGTCACCGCAGGGGCTTTGTAAATTTGTGTTTTAACACCGGTCGCGATTTCAACCATTTCTTCACTGCCATAAAAGCTATCAAGCAAGTCATCATCATACTCTGTGTAATCGGCGGCATTAGCGGAAGAAACAATTAAAGGTAAAGCTGAAGATAAAACAGCATAGAAATAACAAGACAATTTCATACAATTTAAACCTGTCAGATGAACTAGTAGTTGAGAAGTTTTAGTTTTAAATACTTCAATATAGCGTTTATATTAAGCTTAATCCATACTGAATATTTAGCCATAAATAATTAAATATCAGTTGATATTTAATTATAAAATACAGACTCGTTTTTTAGTTTATTCAAAGCTAAGGTAAATTAATATTACTTTCACTATTGCCTTAATATTATTTGATTATGACTACTTAAAACTGATAACGCAGTTCGCCATATAATGCTCGACGCGCTAAAGGCAAATCATTGGGTAAATGAACAGCGGGTTCTCGCGCATCTTGATCAAATATGTTTTTACCCAATAAAGAAAGCTCAATCGGTAATGCTTTTGGTTGCCAGCGGACCGTTAAATCCGATATTGCATAATCTTTGATGGGCTGCCGACTATCACTCATATCACGGGCACGATCGATAATAAAATGTGTTTTAAAATTAACGCTAACCGCATCTATGGGTTGCCAATCAAGTTGCACAAAGTATTGCTTTGCTGCAATTAATGGCACGTCGTCTTTCGTTTTACTATTTTCAGCTTGTGTAAAAGCAGCATTGGCCCGTAAGGCCAAAGCCGGTGTTATTTGCCAATTTAGCTCAAACTCCGTACCGTAGGCGGTTTGAATGCCATTATTGGAGGCTAAAGAAAAGCTTTCACCCGCTTGTGGAACTAATTGTATTATATCGTCCCATGTGTATTTATAAATATTCCAAACCAGACCAAAGTCTTGCGCTGGATGATAATCAAAAACTAGCTCGAGGTTTTCTAATTCTTCAGGTTGAATGTTAGGGTTGCCAATATTAGCTGGATTATTGATTGCACTCATATCAACAAACGAAGGCGCTCTAAAGGCCTGCCCATATAATAATTTTGTCGATAAATTTAAAGATGTCGACCAGACTAACGCCAGCCTTGGGTTGGTTGTGCTGCCAAAATCTGAATAGTTGTCGTGGCGTAAACCGGCGGTTAATTGCCAATCGTTAGCGATATTCCAAATATCTTGTAAAAACACATAATGATTTTGACGCGACTGCTCAGGAATAAACACATAGGGCGTATCCGTTACATCAACTATCGGGCTACCGGGTGCAATTGGCTGGTCGGTTGC
>NZ_QMED01000061.1 GCF_003286125.1 Algibacillus agarilyticus | reverse complement strand
AATAGCATAAACTCCAACTTTACAATCTAAAGCGACTAAATCAGCCTGTATACGTCGCTTACCATATGTCGCGTATGAATCACTGAACGCTTGCTCTACGCGCTCTATCAGCTTCTTTTTTTCAATACTTTGAAGTTTGGGTTTGTAATAAAAGCTACTACAACTGGTCTCAAATACTCGGCACAATTCACTTATTTTAAATTCAGGGTTTGCTTTCTTTACTTCGCGTATCATTTTAAGTTTTGATTGTCTCGAATGAAGAAAGCTGCTGCCTTTTTTAAGATATCATTATCCCTCATGGCTTGTTTTAGCTGGGCTTCTAGCAACTGTATTTTTCGTTGGTCTTCGGTTAATGCTTTGGCATTGTGTGGCGTTTTACCGGCTAATTCTGCCTGATACTGTATTTTCCATCTAGATACGGCCGATTTGCCCGCACCTGACATTTCTTCAATTTGTTTATTGGTGTAACCCTGTTCAACCATCAATTTGGCATATTCTAATTTTTGAAGAGTGCTGACAGTAACTTTCGCTTTTCTAGTCATAATAAATACCTTTAAGATTTTACATATTTTAAGCTATAAATCTCTACAGTTTCATTAGACCACTACAGATATGTGAGAACCTCGCAAGCTCCATTTGTATTAATTTGATCAGGTTTTCCCCAAAGTGAAATTACTTCTTCTTTTGAGTAGGATTTTCGATCACCATAACCTTGTTCTAAACGCTTATCAGCAAGATTGAAGTTCTCTTTTTGAGATTCAAATGTTCCATATGTTCCGACAGCTAAACCTACGCAGCCAGTAAGGGATAGGAATGAAATTAAAACTATCAGAATGCGCATAATGTCCCTATTGAAATATAACGCTTAATAGTGCGCGATTTGCGCATTTTCCTACCAAATCTGCGCGCATTTATATACTTGTTGTATTTTTAGCAAATAAGCTAACACATTGCTATTTATATTATTTATTTGCAGTTAAAAAATTCGTGTTCATGCGGGACAGCCATTGATGCATAGTCGATGAACTTATTTAATATCAAATAAAATCAAAAGTTTATATATGCCTGTCCCGCATAAGTGTTTCCTATCAAATACACAAACTTAACCAATATCTTCGAGGCTGGATCAATTACTTTGGCATAGCAAATTGCTACCAACGGTGTGTTGATTTAGACCACTGGATCCGGCGACGGATCCGAATGGCGTATTGGCGGCAGTGGCGCAAGCCACGAACGAAAGTGAGGAATTTGATAAAGCGAGGCGTACATGTACAAGCAGCAGTCGCTTGTGGGATAACAAGCAAAGGCCCTTGGCGTAGCTCGAAAACCCCGGGGATTAACCAAGCCTTGTCATTGAAATACCTAAAATCAGAAGGACTCTATTCGATAGTCGATGGATGGGTTTCGCTTCACTATCCTAAATGAAACGCCCTGTGCGGAGCCGCATGCAGGGTGTTGTGGGGGCTGAGGGTTAGATACCCTTGGCTACCCGATTATGTGTACATTTATTAACTCACTTGCCTAAACCATGCTAAAAATCAACAGAGCATACAGAGGAAGTTGATTATACTCCCCGCTTTTTATTCGCATTGCACAACTTAACACTTAAATTGGGTCGATATAATTTCTTGTATATTCTTTACGTAATGAATTATTAACCACTTGGGCAAAGTACACGGGGAGACCTTTTTTGTCGTAAATAAAGTAATTAGTTTTTTTGTATTGGCTGTTTGTTAAATCTTCAACTATCCACACGCCGTTCTTATAACGGGTTGTGACGGTTAGGCTAGTGCTATTGTTTTGATTACGCTGAATAAAAGTACATTCACCTATCGTAAACCTACAATTACCTTTTGGATAATCTTTATTCTTATAGCTGCTTTGCGGTAATTCAAGTACGCGCTGTAATTGACCATTTAAGGCATAGCTTCTTAATTCAAGATGATTTTTTTGTTCTGTAAATATTGCTAACTGTATGGCATTTTCATTTAAACCTGAGTTGCTGTAATTATAATACAGACGTTTGCTTTTAAATGCACTTAGGGTAGGAATCAGTTGAATGTGGAAGCTTTTAGGTAACCAAGAAAAATTAATCTTTGTGCTCATTTTAGGTGTTAACACATTGCCCTGTAATGACTGTACAATGGACTGTTGCGTTACATTAAGTTGTTTGTAACGGGTTTCTGCTCTGTTTTTATCTTGTTTAATCCACGATTTAGCGATTTTCCATGCGGCTTTATTCAGTGCCTTTTCTGACTTTATTGAAGATAACGAAAAATCAGAACCATCGGCGCAATTCTTTCGTAAAGCACCCGAAAAGCAACTATATTGGTCTTGATATTTTTTATTCTCATAGACAAAGCTTGCCGCATCAGCTCCTTGCAATATATCGCGGCCAAAGAAAACCGTGTGTTTATCTTTAGCGAAATTTCCTTTTACTAAAGTAAAGGTGTCTAGATCGGCACCTGGTAACGTTTTTCCGTAGTAATAAGCGCAATTGTTATCTTGTGCGCGGTTATTAAGGGTTTGGTTTACTTGGAACGTATCGATATCACAAGCTGAAACAAGTTCATTACCATAATATAGGCGCTTCCCTGAGCGAATATAGGTGTGAAATTTACTTTTATGTATGAATTTATACTGTTCAGGGTTTGAACCACTTAGCGGTAAACCATTAAAGTAAAGTCTATGTGCATCTTTAGCTAAATTATCACTAATTATTATGAAAGATTTAGCTTCAGCTAAAGGAATAGGCACTCCTTTATAAAATATCATTTCACTGTCTTGTGAGTATGATTTGTCGATAAGCTTAAAGCTAGCCGGTTGCGCTTTAACTAATTTTTCACCTTTGTAGTATACAAACTTAGCGTCTAATCCAAATGCTTTGTCTGGTAACACTTTAAAGGTTTTAGCGTCAGCTGATGCTAAGGGCACATTAATTTCGCGGTAATTAGAGTAAGAGCCGCCTAGCTTGATCCAAGAAACGCTATCTTCAGTTACCTTATAGTTATTATATTTAGGTTTTGAAGCGCAGCCATTCAGCAAAATTAAACAAGCTAGTGTTGCGAATATTTTATTCATTGTGTTGAAGAACCTTAAGTTATTCCAATTTATCGGGAACTTTATTTATTTTAATAATTCATTTGGGACGTTAGTACCATAAGAAAATTTAGCGCATTTACTATTTGGATAGTCGGTTACTACAATTTTATAACCTCCTGTATGAACAAAGAAGATAAAAAATTAAAGAGTGATAGTTTAATTTCATACGCCAATCCATAGGTACACATAACGTTTAGCATTCATGCGTGACGTAGTGTGTGATCGCATAATGCCTTGTTGAACAAAGCTGATGCCTTAGCCCAACTTTAAATTGGTATGTTTAATGCTATAGGAAATTGCTTTTTAAAGGAAGCTGGCTTCAATATTAAACCCGTA
>NZ_QMED01000060.1:0-2500 GCF_003286125.1 Algibacillus agarilyticus | reverse complement strand
CTCGTTGAGCGGGATGCGAATAATACGCTTCCTATTTTCAATGTCAACACTTTATTTTAAATTGTTTTTTAGCTTTCTAAAAAACGTTTAAACTGTGTTTCATTCGGAGTAAGCATTTTGCATTAAAACCTTAACCCGACTGACTTAGCGGCGTTGCCTGCCTTGTCTGTGGGGGCGCATTATAGGGATTTAATCTCACCCGTCAACACTCTTTTTCAATTAAATTAATCTTTTTCTACATTGAGCAAATAATGTTCTTTTGGTGCTTTTAATTACACCAAATCTACAGCAAACATACGATTAGCAATGTATTTTGTTTATGCTTACCTTATAAATGGTGTTTTCTATCTTAAATGATTGACCTTGAATAGCACTTATTTCTTATTTATGGATACTACACCGATATATACTTTAGCTTACATCTGGTGTGTTCATGCAAACAAACGACAAATACTCTCTCATTACCCGTCTTTTACATTGGCTTAGCGCTATCATCGTTTTTACTTTACTTACACTAGGTATTTGGATGGTAGATTTAAGTTACTACGATGAATGGTATACAGCTGCGCCTGACTTGCATAAGAGCATAGGCATACTTTTTAGCTTTATATTGATTGGTCGCTTATTTAATACCTTTATTTATTTAAATCATTTATCCAAAAACGATGTCACACCGTTACAAACTGTAATAGCAAAATTTATTCATGGATTAATGTACTTAATTTTATTTACGTTGATTATCACTGGTTTTTTAATATCGACAGCAAACGGTAAAGGCATCATGGTTTTCTCTTTATTTGAGCTCCCTTCGATTATTTCATTCGGTGAAGATCAGGCTGAAATATCAGGTTTGTTACATGAATATATAGCTTACAGTTTAATTGCTCTCATTTTGATTCATGCCACAGCGGCTTTACATCACCACTTTATACTTAAAAATAATGTGCTTAAACGCATACTCTAACAAAGGATATTGACCATGAACAAAACATTCATTGCTGCATTGCTTTCCGCCTCAGCATTATTCACAACTGCAACTCAGGCTGCAGATTATATAATTGATACTAAAGGTACTCATGCTTCAATTAATTTTAAAATTAAGCACCTCGGTTATAGCTGGTTAACGGGTCGCTTTAATCGATTCAGTGGTAACTTCAGTTACGATGCTGCAAAGCCTAATGAATCAAGCATAACCGTTTCGATTGATCCAGCGAGTATTGACTCAAACCATGCTGAACGTGATAAACATTTACGCAACAGCGACTTTTTAGCTGTATCTGATTTCCCTACCTCTTCTTTTATCAGCAAAAGCATCACTGCAATAAATGATCGAGAACTGCTTATTAAAGGTGACTTTACTTTGCATGGTGTTACCAACGTTATCGAATTTACCGCAGAAAAAATAGGAGAAGGAAAAGATCCTTGGAAAGGATACAGAGTCGGTTTTACTGGTACGACGTCGATAGCACTAGCAGATTACAATATTACACACAATCTGGGTCCAGCATCTACACACGTTGAATTAGAGCTAAACATTGAAGGCATACGCCAATAGGCATATCAATATTGCCTGCTTTATATTTAGAGCAGGCAAAAACGCTCATTTAATGTAAGCTTTTTCTTACAAAATCGTAAGTACTTTCCCTTTTGACCTAGCGTCATTATCTACACATATAAATCAAACCATTGTTTTAAAACAACTTTATTAGCCTCATGATTTTTACATGCATTTACCTCTTTCATTTATTAGTGCTTATTGACATTGCGCGTTTACGGTAAAAGACTATTATTAAGTCATCTCTTGATAAGGAGCTTGTTGAAGGATTCAACCTAAAAGCAAACACAGGAGTGAGTCACAGGGTTGTGAATATACCAATAGGAAATTTAGCATTCTGATCAGGACGATTAGAGTCACAAGGATGTACAGGACATGCATGAAGCATTTTTCGATCAAGGTTGATTGAACAAGGAAAGAGATTGGATCTCGTAAGGAATAAAAGCAGCTAACCGTTTATAAAACGCCCGTTATTCGGGCGTTTTTCATTTCTGCTCTCGTATTTTAACGCTGATATTTAATAAATATAGTCGTTATACCAATTCATATTAATAAGTGATCTCTCAGAATGCATCCTGCGGTTTTTGAACAAAGCGTCGGTGTACAGGAATGGTTGTTCCCTTTCAAATACCGATAACGCAGATCAAAAGCCGCTGAGCATTCCTTTCAGGCGAGTTTTAAATGCACTTACTCTGTGTTGCTCGAACTCAAAAGTGTAGTGGTCTAATGAAACTGTAGAGATTTATAGCTTAAAATATGTAAAATCTTAAAGGTATTTATTATGACTAGAAAAGCGAAAGTTACTGTCAGCACTCTTCAAAAATTAGAATATGCCAAATTGATGGTTGAACAGGGTTACACCAATAAACAAATTGAAGAAATGTCAGGTGCGGGCAAATCGGCCGTATCTAGATGGAAAATACAGTATCAGGCAGAATTAGCCGG
>NZ_QMED01000006.1 GCF_003286125.1 Algibacillus agarilyticus | reverse complement strand
GCTACACGCCAAACAGTAACTACACCGGCAATGACAGCTTTACGTATACCGTAACCGATGCGGGTTCAGGCGAAAGCTTGACGCAAACCGTGAGTGTGACAGTCGCCGCCGTAACGGATTTAACCGCTGCGGATGATAGCTTCAATGCAACCGAAGATACGGTATTAAACGGCTCAGTGGCCGGTAATGACAGTACGACTTCGGGTGGTACATTAAGCTTTGCTAAAGCAAGCGATCCAAGTCATGGCACGGTGACGGTTAATACCGATGGTACGTTCAGCTACACGCCAAACAGTAACTACACGGGCTCAGATTCTTTCACCTACACGGTGACGGATGCGGATTCAGGTGAAAGCTTGACACAAACGGTCAGTGTGACGGTCGCCGCGGTAACGGATTTAACCGCTGCGGATGACAGCTTCAATGCAACTGAAGATACGGTATTAAACGGCTCAGTGGCTGGGAATGACAGCACCACATCCGGTGGCACATTAAGCTTTGTGAAAGCAAGCGATCCAAGTCACGGTACGGTGACGGTTAATACCGATGGTACGTTCAGCTACACGCCAAACAGTAATTACACCGGCAATGACAGCTTTACGTATACCGTAACCGATGCGGATTCAGGTGAAAGCTTGACGCAAACGGTGAATGTCAATGTTAGTGCAGTGAACGATGCGGCGGTCATTGCGGGTGATGATACCGGCGCGGTGACCGAAGATGCGAGCACACCAAACTTAACCGATACTGGCACGTTGACCATCAGCGATGCGGATACGGGCGAAGCGACATTTGATACCAGCAGCGTCGTGAAAGCGGCAGGCACGTTAGGTGATTTAACCATTACCGAAGCGGGCGAGTGGAGCTACAGCGTGGCGAATGCCAACGTTCAATATTTAGGTGCGGGCAAAACCAAAACCGAAACCTTCACGGTGAAAGCGGCGGATGGCACCGAGCACACGGTTGACGTAGTGATCACCGGCGTGAATGATGCAGCGGTCATTGCGGGTGATGATACCGGCGCGGTGACCGAAGATGCGAGCACACCAAACTTAACCGATACTGGCACGTTGACCATCAGCGATGCGGATACGGGCGAAGCGACATTTGATACCAGCAGCGTCGTGAAAGCGGCAGGCACGTTAGGTGATTTAACCATTACCGAAGCGGGCGAGTGGAGCTACAGCGTGGCGAATGCCAACGTTCAATATTTAGGTGCGGGCAAAACCAAAACCGAAACCTTCACGGTGAAAGCGGCGGATGGCACCGAGCACACGGTTAACGTAGTGATCACCGGCGTGAATGATGCATCTGATATCACCGTAGGGTCGGGTGATAGTGATACGGGCGCTGTGACTGAAGATATTAGCGTCAACAGTGGCAAACTGAGCTCCACAGGCTCCTTGTCGATAAGCGATGCAGATAGCGGCGACAGCCCGGCGTTTAACACCAATGGCACCTTTAAAGCTGTGGGCTCAACAAATGGCACGGCGTTAGGCAAATTAACTATCACCAGTGGCGGCGAGTGGTCGTATGAAGTTGATAACACCAAAGTACAATACCTTGATAATGGCGATACCGTTACCGAGATTTACACAGTAACGGCAACGGATGGCACGACCCATGATGTGACTATTACGATCAATGGCACGGATGATAGTGCGAGCGTGATCGCGTCGAGCAGTACGGTTGCTGAAGCGGGCTTAACATCAGCGGGTGACACGAGTGAAACGGCGACTGGCAGCTTCACGGTGAGTGCATCGGATGGTGTGGCGAGCATTAATGTGGGCGGGACGGATGTTAGTTTAGCTGAGTTAAATGCGTTAAGCGGTACACCGCAAGTGATTAATACTGGCGAAGGCAATATCACGTTAACGGATTACGCTGCTGATACAGGTGTGGTGAGTTACAGCTACACGTTAAGTGCAGCGCAAACCCATGATAAGAATACGAATGACACGTCAATCACTGACAGTATCGCGCTGAGTGTGACGGGTGCGGGGGGCTCAACGGGTACCGGTACATTAGCGATCGCCATTACCGATGATACACCTACGATCACTATTACTCAGCCTGATACGTTGACCTTCACTGATCAGACTATCAATGTCGTTATTATGTTAGATTCTTCAGGATCTATGGATGATGATATGGATGGTAATACGCCATCTTCAGGAGAAAAATCGCGTATTCAAATTGCTCAAGAATCGATTAATAAAATGTTAGATGCCTATGAAAATTTAGGTAATGTAAATGTTAAGTTAATTGAATTTGATGCGACGGCTACTGATCGAGGTTGGATGACAACTGAAGCGGGTAAAACAGCTGTGAATGCAGTTACCCCTGGCGGTTGGACTGACTATGATGATGCACTTAAAGCGTTGGTTGATGATGGTCAATTAAGTAATTCTAGTAATTCAGATGTAGCCGGCGCTAACCTGACGAAAGTGTATTTTGTTTCAGATGGGGTACCTAAAGAAGGTAGTAGTGGCACTGAAGCGCAAGATCAGATAACGGCTTATCAGCAAACTTGGCTAAATTATATTAATAATAGCAATGATGATGCTATAGCTGATGATAAAGTAGGTAGTTTAAGTGTTGAAGTTATTGGTATTGGTAATAGTGTCAGTAATCAATATCTTAATATGGTTGCTCAACCAGATGCTAACAATTCCTCTGGTAACTCTTCTGATCCAGCCGTTAACAACTCTCAAATTGTTACGACTGCCGATGCTATGTTAACGGCCTTATTATCTTCTGTTGAATTAGCATCGCAAGGTAGTGTAGGAACGTTAAACGGTAGTGGTAGTATTTATTATGGGGCGGATACAGACGGTGCATTGATCGAGTCTGTTGTTATTGGTAGTACAACTTATACCCCATCAGATGCGACGGATAATGAAGTTGTTATTAATACGGATAATGGAGGTGAATTAACCTTTAACTTCTCTACTGGTGATTATCAATATCAAATTGATTTGTCGGCTGTTGAAAAGGGTAAGGATGCTTCAAATGCCTCATCTTGGGATAAATCGAACGATACTAAATGGGTATTAACTGAGAGCTTAACAGTCAATATTAAAGATGGTGATGGTGACCCGGCTTCTGATACCTTGATACTTAAAACTGAGTTCCCTTTAAGTTCGTATGATTTAACAGCTGTTGCCAATGTTGACACTGCATCTATAACTGAGTCTGATGGCGATACACCTGCTAATCCATCAGATGCAGAAGTGAGTGGAAATGTTGTTACAAATGATCACATTGGTTTTGATGTCACAGAGCCTGTGACTGGCGTAATTGCTGGTAGTGGTTCGGTTGGTAATGCGGGGGTATCTCAAGCTGTTGTGGGTAGTTATGGTAGTGTTGTCATCAACGCTGATGGTAGCTATACCTATACACTTGATAATGCTAATACCTCTGTGCAGCAACTTAAAAATGGTGAAACATTAACGGAAATTTTTACTTATAAAGTTGAAGATAATTCAGGGGATACATCGACAGCTCAATTACAGATTACTATTAATGGGTTGAATGATTCTATCAACATAAATGATGATACCGCGACTCTTGCCGCTAATAGTACTAATGGCACTGCGGTTTATGATGTTAATGAAAGTAATACCGGTAATGATAAAGATACAGATGGTGATGCTCTCTCGTATCAACTTACAAGCCATACAGACATCTTTACAATTGATAGTGGCACAGGTGAAATTACGGTATTGGATTCAAGCAAATTAATGGCGGGCACTTATAACCTTAATGTTAATACCAGTGATACAAATAACTTTGTAAGTGATATCGATGATAGTGCAACAATAACGATCACAGTCACTAATACTAATCCTGATGCGGTTGACGATCCTGAAGGTTATGATTTGTCACAGGGTAGTGTCGGTGGTTCAAACCTTAATTGGAACGATGTAACGATAACAGCCGTTGATGCAGGGAGTAACTCTGAAGATGGCAATATTGTTTATTATAGTGGTTATAAAGTTGGTATTAAAGGGGATGGAGTTGCAGGTGGTCCTGATGAGCAAATACAATACAATACGTTAACTAATAAATCTGAACAGCTAATCATTAACTTAGATTCTGCCGCTAATACAGGTACGTTTAGCGTAGCCAATATGTATGCAGATGAGGGCGGTTCAGGGAGTCATGAACAAGGCAAATGGACCGCTTACATGGATGATGTCAAAGTAGGAAGTGATACATTCTATAATGCCACGGGTAATACAGGTTCATTTACTATCGATACTAATGATCTGGCATTTAATAAACTTGTTTTTGAGGCTGTAGAGTTAACCGCTGGCCAAAGAGCTGATTCAGATGACTCGTCAGATTATTTCCTATCTAATTTACAAGTGTCAGCGAGTACCAATTATGCGGTCAACCAGTCAAGTTCTACTGGGTTTAAAATTGCTTTTGCTGACTTACTCGATAATGATACCGATATCGATGGTGACTCATTAACTATTACTGGTGTCAGTAACCCTTCTAGTGGCACAGTTGAGATAAATGGTAGTAATGAAGTTATTTTCAAACCTGTCGCGACTTCAACGGGGATTCAAACTTTCCAATACACAATTAGTGATGGCAAAGGTGGTACTGACACTGCGACTGTGAGTGTTTATGTTAATGTAGTTGAAAGTTCAGCTGAAAGGTTATTAAGTGGGCGTAACTTCTACATAGGATCATCTGATGCTGATGATTCGTTAACATTAGATGTAGCAGGGTATGATGTTTATGTCACTTTAGGAGGCGCGGCAACCGGCACAACAAATGACTTATCGGATGTTAGCACAAACGGAACTATCACTACGATACATGATAACTGGGGAACCGCAGGTCAACCTGTATTTGGCATACAATTTGATGATGATACTAAAGGGCTATATGTAGCGGGTGGAGCCGGTTATGATCATTTGACTGGAACAGATAAAAGCGATGTGCTTATCGGTGGTGCAAATGGGCATGGAACTTCTGGTGCTACTCAAGGTGGCAGAGAGGGGGACTTATTAACGGGTGGTGATGGACAAGATATCTTCTTATGGACAGAGGGTGATGAAGTTGATACCGGTGATACAAATAATCAAAATACATTGCAGTTAGCGGAAGATTTTATTACCGATTTCACTCTTGGTAACACCGACGACAGTGCGGTTGCTGGGGCTGATACCTCTGCTTTTAATGCCAATGCTGATATTTTAGATTTGGCTGATTTACTCGAAGGCGTGACTGAAGATGCTGATAATTTGGATAAATATTTAAACTTCACCAAGGATGGTGATGATACTGTTATCTCGGTTAGTATTAATGGTAACTTTACTGAAGATAGCTCTGATGATAACAAAACAGAGATGAAAATTCGGTTAGAAGATGTTGATTTAACCAATTATGGTGGAACAGATGCTGAAATTATTACGCGTTTGCTCAACGATAATCAGTTAAATACCGATAATTCATAAAGTGTAGGGCGTAGTTGCTATGTGAATTTCAACTACGTTCCCTGCCTGGAGTTTTTAATAATATATGGATAATACTTCTCGTCTTAACGAACAGTTAGATTTACAGACTGAACTACAAAATCCGCTATTGAGCAGTTTGGTTTTTTTGACTAAATATTATGGGAAACCCTTTTCTGCACAGGCTTTAGTTGCTGGTTTGCCTTTAAGTGATGGTAAGCTAACACCTGATTTACTTCCTCGCGCAGCATTAAGAGCGGGCTTAGATGCAAAATTAGTTAGGAAAGAAATAAGTGCTATTCCCGATCTGTTGTTGCCTTGCATATTAATGCTTAAGGATGGGCGTAACTGTGTTTTATTATCATGTGATGATGAACAGGCAACCATTGCCTGGCCTGAATTAGAAAGCAGCCAAGATAAAATAACATTAGCTGAACTGACAGAGCTTTACGTTGGTTATGCTTTTTATGTGCGTAAAAAATATCGCTTTGATGAGCGAAGCCAAGAAACATTAGAAACAACACATGGCCATTGGTTTTGGGATACGTTACGCCGATCAATTCCTATTTATCGCGATGCGCTTTTTGCCGCCTTGTTTATTAATTTATTTGCGATAGCTTCACCACTTTTTGTGATGAATGTTTATGATCGCGTTGTGCCTAATCTCGCTGTTGACACCCTATGGGTATTAACTATAGGCATGTTAATTGTAATGGTTTTTGATTTTACATTAAAAGAGCTGCGTTCTCATTTACTGGACTTGGCAGCAAAAAAATCAGACGTTTTGTTATCCGCTAAATTATTTGAAAAAGTGCTAAATATGGGGATGGCACACCGACCTCAATCTGTTGGTGCTTTTGCTCGAAATATTCAAGATTTTGATTCAATCAGGGACTTTATTACATCTGCGACAATTGCCGCGTTAATCGATGTGCCATTTTCAATTATCTTTTTACTTATTATTGCATTAGTTGCGGGGCCTTTAGCGCTTGTACCCATTGTCGCGATCGTGATCATGCTGAGCTATTCGTTTTGGGTAAAAGGCAAAATAAAAGTCGAAGTCGAAAGAGGCAGTCGCTTCTCTGTGCAAAAAAACGCACATTTGATTGAAACCTTAGGCGGTATTGAATCGTTGAAATTGTCGAGTGCTGAGAGTCAATTCCAACAAAAATGGGAAGACTTAGTTGGCCATATAGCAAATTGGAATTTAAATATTCGACGCTATGCAACTTCTGTTTCCGCTGTTAGTGGTTTTGTTACTCAATTATCCACCGTTTTTATTGTTGTTGTTGGTGTGTACCAAATAATTGAGGGTAACATCAGTATGGGGGCAATGATTGCGGCAGTGATGTTAACGGGTCGAGCGCTACAACCTTTTGGGCAAGTGTCTTTGCTCGCAACTCGTTATAACCAAGCTGAATCGGCTTTAGTTGCGTTAAATGAAGTAATGGAAAAGCCGGACGAAAATTTTGAACGTTATTTACATCGTCCTTATATTGATGGCTCAATTCAATTTAGTCAGGTTAATTTTACCTACCCCAATACTGAATACAGAGTGTTAAATAATTTAAATTTTAATATTAAACCTAAAGAAAAAGTCGCCATTATTGGTCGTATTGGTGCGGGTAAAACATCGATTGAAAAATTGCTACTGGCGTTTTATCAACCGACAGAAGGCTCTATTCGTTTAGATGGAATTGATATTAACCAAATTAGCCCCGCTGATTTACGCCAAAAAATTGGTTGTTTACCACAAGATATTAACCTCTTTTATGGTTCTATACGCGATAATATTACCTTAGGTGTGCCACATGTTGATGATGATCGCATATTGCGTGCTGCTCGTTTAGCGGGAGTTACCGCTTTTACTGATATTGATCCAGAAGGGTTAGATCGCCAAGTAGGTGAGCGTGGTGCTTTTTTGTCAGGTGGACAACGCCAATCAGTAGCGCTTGCTCGAGCGTTGCTATTTAACCCGCCTGTATTGGTTTTAGATGAACCGACAAGCCATATGGATAATCAGTCAGAGCAATTTATTAAACAAAAACTTTCCATATTGGCACAAGATAAAACGCTTGTTCTTATTACACATAAATTTAGTATGTTGGATTTAGTTGATCGTATTATTGTGCTTGAGCGTGGCAATATTGTGGCCGATGGTGAAAAAGACAAAGTTATGCAAGCCTTACGAGAAGGAAAGGTGAGGGCGCCATCATGATTGATCGCAAATCTATTCGTACCTTTTTTCGCTTGTTTTTCACTAAGCACGATAGCCAGTCACCAATAGAACAAGGCGAACTAAAATATGTAGATGATCTTAATGCCGCTATTTTATTGCGGACTCCACATAATTCTAAGCATGTAATATACAGCATCGGTTTGTTTATTGTATGCGCTATTATATGGGCCGGCTTTGCCAAAATTGATGAAGTTACTGTGGGGCAAGGTAAAGTGATCCCTTCACAGCAAATCCAAGTGGTACAAAATTTAGAAGGTGGAATTTTAAAACATATATATGTCAAAGAAGGCGATATAGTTCAAATTGGAGAGCAATTACTGACAATTGATGAAACACGCTTTTTATCTGACTATAGAGAGCAAGAAACTCAACGTTTTACTTTAGGTGCACGAGAATATCGATTAAGACAAGAGCTTAATAGTGTTGTCATCAAAATTATCAATAATCAGTCGATTGTTGAAATTAATGACGAGAAACTGTCCTTCCCTAATCTTGATCCCAGTAAACATGCAGATTTAATTAACCGTCAACAATCCATTTATGATGAGCGCATTCGTAATTTACGTAACCAACTGCAAATATTAGAGCAGCAGGTTAATCAAAAGCGCACTGCTTTAGCTGAATTAGAATCACAAGTCGGTTATTTAGAGCAAAGTTATAAACTCGTTAATAAAGAACTTAGTTTAACCCGACCTTTAGCTCGCAGAGGTGTTGTGTCTGAAGTTGAACTGATAAAACTTGAACGCTCAGTTAATGAAGTTAAAAGTCAGCTTGAAGGAGCCAAAATATCAAAGCCTAAACTTGCCGCTGAAATAAAAGAAGTAACCAATAAACGTGAAGAGGTTGCACTTAAATATCGCAATGAAACACAAGAGCGATTACAAGAAGTAGAAGGTAAACTTGGGGGACTAGATGAAACCCTTATTTCACTGCGAGATAGGCTCACCCGAACATTGGTAACATCGCCTGTACATGGTACTATTAAAACGATTAATATCAATACGGTAGGCGGTGTTATACAGCCGGGTATGGATTTAATTGAAATTGTACCGATTGAAGATAGCTTGTTAATTGAAGCAAAAATACTACCTAAAGATATTGCTTTTTTGCGACCTGACTTGACGGCGGTTATTAAATTAACTGCATATGACTTTGCTATTTACGGTGGTTTAAAAGGCAAAGTTGAACACATCAGCGCCGATACAATCAAAGATGATGAAACTGATGAAAGCTATTATTATATAAAAGTAAGAACCGAAGATTCATATTTCGATAAAAATGATGAACCTTTGCCTATTATTCCCGGTATGACCGCATCGGTTGATGTCATTACGGGCAAAAAAACGGTTTTAGACTATTTATTAAAACCGATTATTAGAGCAAAGCAAAATGCTCTGCGTGAAAAATAATGACAGCACAACACAACATACTACAACACATAAATTAGAGAGATATGATGACATTGTTAAGACAAACGGGGATGTTTGCCTTACTGGGTGCATGTTGTTTAGCCCCTTTACAAGTAAATGCCAAATCATTAGAAGAAACTGTGGCCTATGCTTTCAATACTAATCCTGAATTGAAAGAGGTTTTTCATCGTTATAAGTCGACACTTGAAGAGCAAAAAATAGCGGAATCGGGGTGGTATCCTTCCATTGATATCAATGCCAGTATTGGTGCGGGTAAACAAGATACACCTGAATCACGTTTAGGTTCGCAAGGCGAAAGCATTAAACCGTTAAGCTACGGTATTACATTAAGCCAAATATTGTTTGATGGCTTTTTTACATCAGAAAACATCAATCGTACTGAATTTGAAACGCAATCTGAGTTATTTCAATTACAAGCAAGTGCAGAAAATAAAGCGCTTGAAATAACAGATATTTATTTAAATGTATTACGCGATTTAAAATTGGTTGAGTTAGCTGAAAAGAACTTAGTATCGCATCAAGAAATTCATGAACAAATTAGGTTACGCACAGAAAATGGTTTAGGTTCAGCTTCTGATTTGTCGCAAGCGACAGGTCGCTTGGCTCGTGCTCACGCCAATTTAATCAGTGCTTTAAACAATGCGGCTGATACCAAGTCAGCCTTTATTCGTTTAGTGGGTGAGCCCGCTGAAGATTTAACTATTCCTGTACCTGATCGCGTCATGTTGCCCGCATCAGAAGGCTTATTGCTTGATAAAGCGATGTTGAAGCACCCCACCGTAAAATCGGCCATTGCAGATATCAAAGCCGCTGAAGCTCAATTAAGCAGTAATCAAAGCTCTTATATGCCACGTGTTTCACTTGAAGTGGGCCAATCACATACCGAAGACCGAGCTAATGACGGTATTGAACGCGACCAGTTAAGAGCGGATATTGTTGTTAGTTACAATTTGTTCCGAGGCTGGCAAGACAGTGCTCGTGAAAAACAAAATGCCTATCAAATCGAACAAGCAAAAGATATTAAATATTCGGCTGAACGTCAGGTTATAGAAGGGGCTAAGTTTTCTTGGAATGCTTATGACTTTATCAAAAGACAATTAGAGTTTTTGCAGTTACATGTCGAACAAAGTTTTTTAACGCAACGTGCCTATAAAGAGCAATTTGAGTTGGGTCGTCGTACCTTACTTGATTTACTCGATACTGAAAATGAGCTGTTTGAAGCGAGACGCAACTTTGTAACGGCTGAAAAAGAATATATTCAAGCTCACTATCGCATATTTAATGCCATGGGCGATTTACTCACCAGTTTACGTATTCGAGGTGAGGAATACTGGCAAGATGCCGCGAATGAAAGTTTGATTGAAGAAGAGATAGCAGCAAATGAATAAAATTTTAATAATCGTTATCGGTTTTGTATTAGCGGGCTGCTTAAGTACCCCTAAAATTGATAATTGGCAGCCTATTACTGAAGAAAATGCCAAAAAATTAGTTGATCACGACGACGACGGTGTGATTATGGCGCGTGATACCTGTGATTTAACCACAACGGGCCGTGATGTTGATAACGATGGTTGCTCGCCTGAATCGACAAAAGATGTTTTATTTGAACATAATGTTGATTTTTTACAGGGTAAAACAGAGTTACTTGGCTCGCAAGTACCAGAATTTAATTATTTCATTGAAAGTTTAGATAAATCAGAAAAGTGGAATATTTTAATTCAAGGTTATACACATAATAGCGGCGACATGCTTTATAACAAGGTGATGGCTAAACGCAGAATGACTTGGGTTGCTAAACAAATCAGTAGCCAACTAGGTGAGGATTTAAATGATATTAAGTCAAGATTGCTGGATGGTGAAAAAGTCAGTGAGGAATCGACATCAGCGAGTGTAAGTGAAGATGCAACTGATGATGCTGATAACGATGGTGTGCTCGATTCTCAGGATAAATGCGAAAACAGTGATTACCGTTACGTTGTTGATTTACACGGTTGTACGGCTTATGAAAATAAATTAACAACCCACACACTCACGGTACGTTATCCAAGAGGCAGTGCAGCGATCGATCCTATCTATGAGCCTAAAGTGAAAGAATTAGCTGATTATATTGCTAAATATGACGTTGAAAAAGTCGACGTTTTTGGTCATACCTCAGCGCCTGGTTCTGCTAAATTTAATCAGCGATTAAGTGAAAAACGGGCTAAATCGGTTGTTAAAATGTTAATTGATGAATATGGCGTTGATGCAAAAAAATTAACCCCGATTGGTAAAGGTGAAAGTGAGCTACTTGAAACCGCGCAAACCAAACAAGCAAATGTGCTTAATCGCCGGGTTGAAATTACGTTATCTGAAACGTTAAAAGTTGAGATTAAACGCAACTTAGGTATTGCTGATGCAGATGAATTAAATAGACGTGTAGTCGTATTTGCCCAGTCTTCACAGTTGGAGTTTAAAGACCGTTGGCATATTTTTATTATGGAAAATAAAAAGAATAACGAGCAAGCGGTGGGTAGCGATGCGAGTGAATGGGAATATCAAGACATTGATGAAAATTCAGAAGCTGCAGGTTGGTAGCTTTATTTAAAGCAGTGATTGTTATTTACCGTTACTGCATTATTTCTAGCAAAAATTTAAGAGAATGGTCATGAACTCTTTAAGACAAACTTGGATGTTTGCCTTACTTAGCCTCAGTTGCTTAGTATCATTTAATATACATGCTAAATCTTTAGAACAATCTGTTGCGGTTGCGTTTAATACGAACCCAGATTTAAAAGAAGTTTACCATCGGTATAAATCCAGCATTGAAGCCTACCATATTGCGCGATCAAGTTGGTATCCAGATATAAACTTGCAAGCCCGTATGGGTGTTGGTAAGCAAGATACTCCTGAAACACGCTTAGGCTCGCAAAATGAACGCATTAAGCCTGTCAATATTGATTTAACTCTTAATCAAATCTTATTTGATGGCTTTTTTAATACTGAAAATGCCAATAGAGCTGATTTTGAGGCGCAATCAGAATTGTTTCAACTACGCGCTGCAGCAGAAAATAAAGCGTTGGAAGTCGTTACCGCTTATTTAAATGTATTGCGCGATATTTCTTTAACTAAATTATCTGAAAAAAACCATCAAACGCATCAGCTAATTCATCAAAAAATACATGATCGAATGACAAATGGTTTGGGGTCTACATCTGATTTATCTCAAGCGACAGGGCGTTTAGCTCGAGCTAAAGCTAACGTATTAAGTGCACAAAACAATTTAGCTGATTCAACGGCTGTCTATCAACGATTAGTTGGTGAACAACCAGAAGAGCTAGTATTACCCGTGCCAGATGAAGTTATGCTGCCAGCTTCTAAAGCATTATTACTTGATAAGTCGATGCTAAATCACCCAATTGTTAAATCAGCTATTGCCGATATTAAAGCCGCTGAAGCACAAATCGCAACGCGTGAAAGTAATTATTTACCTCGTCTTAATTTAGACGTATCTAAAAGAATGACGCAAGATAAAAATAATGAACTGATTGAGCGAGATATATTGCGTGCAGATTTAGTGGGTAATTATAATGTATACCGTGGTGGCCAAGACGCTGCACAAATACGCCAAAGCCATTATCAGCTGGCACAAGCTAATGAAATTAAAGAATCAGCTGAGCGGCAAGTCATTGAAGGCGCAAGTTTTTCATGGAATGCATTTAGTTTTATAAAAGAACAACTTACGTATTTAGAATTGCATGTTGAGCAAAGCTTTTTAACACGCGAAGCTTACCTAGAGCAGTTTGAATTTGGTCGCCGAACTTTACTTGATTTACTTGATACCGAGAACGAGCTTTTTGAAGCCCGGCGCAATTTTGTTAATGCTGAAACTGCTTATATACAAGCTCAATACCGGTTATTTAACTCAACAGGTGAGTTGCTGACGAGTTTAAGGATCCAAGCTGATCGGTATTGGACGGACACACCTGAAACACAAATTGCGTTAACCGAATAATCATGATGATAGCTTAAACTGCACTATAATTAATTTATATTTTAGTTGATGAATTAGACGTAATGACAAAATCGCCACGAGGATCATGCAATGAATAGCTTATGCAAGTTACTCGTGTTGGCGATTGTCTGCTTTTCAATTTCCCTTTCCCTTGCACAACCTAAGTTAAATCTAGATAAGCTACTTAAATTTGTTGGCATTGAATATGGCGACATGGCACAAAAACGCGTGGTAGCTTGGCGTAATATTGTTGATAACAGCCAACACTTATCTGAAAGAGAAAAACTGGAAAAAGTGAATCGTTTTTTTAATTTGTTTGATTTTGTTGACGACTTAAAGCACTGGGGTCAAGAAGATTACTGGGCAACCCCGATTGAATTTATTGGCACTAAAGCCGGTGACTGTGAAGATTTTTCTGTCGCTAAATATTTCACATTAATAGAATTAGGCATACCTATTGATAAGTTAAGACTGACTTACGTTAAGGCGGTAAAACTGAATCAATTTCACATGGTATTGGCTTATTATCCAAAACCTAAATCAATTCCGATGATCCTCGATAACATTGATGGGGCAATCAAACCTGCCCATAAACGCAAAGACTTATTACCTATTTTTTCGTTTAATGGTCAAAAATTATGGTTGAACAAACAAAAAGGTAAAGGTGAAGTGGTTGGTGGATCAGAGCGGATCGACAATTGGGATAATCTTGGCAAGCGTTATCAACTTGATAAATTTATGGAATAAAGGTACTTATTTATGACACTGTTCCGACAACTTCTAATGGTTATTGTACTTAGCTTTATGGCTAATTTGATTGGTGTACTGTGGTTGCAGTTTGAATCAACTCGTGACTATTTAACGAACCAATTAGAATCTGATTTAAACAATACGTCGACGTCATTAAGTATGGCATTAACTCCCTATTTAACTGATGGCGATGCGGTTTTAGTTGAGTCGACGATTAATGCTTATTTTGATGGTGGTTATTATGAAGAAATTAAAGTTGAGATTTTAACAACTGAACAAACAATCACTAAAAAAATTCCAGTCAAGATCAATGGCGTGCCGAGTTGGTTTGTCGATTTGATTTCAATTGAAGTACCTTCTATTGAAACAACTATTACTGATGGTTGGTTACAAGCCGGAGTGTTGAGTATTAAAGGGCATCCCGGTTTTGCTTACAAACAGTTATGGGATGCTTTTTTAGCCATGTCATCTTGGATAGGCAGTTTGTCATTAGTATTAATTATGTTTGCATCGGTAGGACTTAATTTAATCTTAAAACCGTTAGAATCAATTCGTCGTAAAGCGCAAGAAATTCAAGAACGTAAATTTGGTGAGCCATTAAAACTGCCTAAAACGCGTGAGCTAAGTGCAGTTACCCATGCGATTAACCAAATGACAGCCAAACTAAAAGAGCAATTTGAAGAAGAAGCTCGTTTACACAATAAGTTGAAAGAACAAGCTTTCCAAGATGCGACGACAGGGTTTGGTAATCGGGCTTTTTTTAATCGTCAGTTACAAGCTTGGTTATCGGATGATCACAGTGGTGGCGTTGTTTTTATTGAATTATTAGGTATCGATGAAATCAATAAAAAAGATGGTTGGAATAAACGTGATGACGTGATTAAAAGTGCGGCTAACTTTATCGACACGACTTTTAATGATGAATCGGGAGCGGTTAAGTGCCGATTATCAGCCCATGAATTTGCTTTAATTCTTGATGGTTCAGATGAGTCGCAAATTGTCACCCAACTAACTGGGCTTGCGGCAAACTTGCAAGCCGCCAGTTACCGTGAAAACTTTTATCAAGAACGTATCTTTAACATTGGTGCTGTGCATATTACGGCTGAAGCAAATAATGGCGAAGTATTATCCTTAGCGGATAATGCGATGCAGCAAGCCAGAACGGAAAATTCTGGCATTTTTGTTCTTGAGCAAACCGATCAACAGCAAGACAAAATGGCTAAATTAGACATAAAACAAGCCATTGAAACCGCCATCGAATCTTCTGCTTTAGGTTTTACACGGCAACCTGTTTATTCTTTCGAAAAAAATAAAAAACCAGTGCATTTTGAAGCTTATGCCAAACTCAATTTAGAAGATATGGGGTCGGTAAATGCCGGGATGTTTATATCCGTATTAGACGAATTTGATTTAGGTGACCGTTTCGATAAAAAAGTGATCGAGTTAGTTATCCAGCATTTAAAAAGTGGTTCAGAGCAAGTCTATGCAGTCAATTTAACCGCATCAGCATTAAAGAGTGATGAGTTTATCGCTTGGATGATTAATGCCCTTAGATCTATCCCCGCTTACGCTAACCAAATTTGTTTTGAGTTTACCGAAGAAAGCGTTATTTATAATCGTGAAAAAATTGAGTTTATGTGTGCACAATTTGCGGCACTTGGCGTGCAATTTGGAGTTGATCGAGTTGGCCGTAATTTCTCGTCTTTATCTTATTTGCAATCGCTGCATCCTAATTATGTGAAGATAGATCATGCTTACACGCAAATGGCGCTAAGTAGTGATAACGACGCTTACTTCGTCGGGTCACTGTGCACAACTATCCATAATTTAGATGTTGATGTAATAGCAACACGCGTTGAAAATGAAGAACAACTTAACATACTAAAAGAATATCACTTTGATGCTTACCAAGGCTTTATTTATAAGCCAGAACCATTTGAAATCGGTAAACGGTCATAATTTTATTGATATGATTTTGTTTATTAAAATATAAGAGTAATGCGCCAAACTCATCGGTTTGGCGTGTTTATTTCTCTTAGCATTAGTGTCTTTACCTTATCGTTACTTTATTTTTGTGCCCATCCTCTCAACTTTGATTAAATGTTTTATCTGTCGTTGAAATATCGTATCTTGCATTCGTTTGGGTATAATCTACTTATTATTTACAAGTTTAAAAAAGGGCTAACATGTCGTTTGATTTTGATCACGAAATAGATCGTAAACCAACTCATTCATTTAAATGGGATAAATACAAAGGCCAAGACATTTTGCCAATGTGGGTCGCCGATACAGAGTTTTCACCACCACAAGTTGTATTAGACGCGATTATTGAGCGCACACAACATGGTCCGTTAGGTTACACGTTACCTTATGAAAGTTTGAATAAAACAACCGTAAAATGGATAAAAGATCAACATGGATGGGATATAAAGCCAGAATGGTTAGTTTGGAATCCTGGTGTTGTGCCCGCATTTAATATTGCTTGCAAAGCTTTTTGTGAAGAAGGCGATCGTATTTTAGTACAAACGCCAAACTATCCTCCGATGCTTAAAGCGCCAGAGTTGAATAAGTGTGAATTGGTTCGTGTGCCGAGTTTATTAGCCGATGGACGTTACTATCTTGATTTGGATGCACTCGCAAAACAAGCTGCTGATCCCAAAACGAAGCTATTCTTATTTTGTAATCCAATGAACCCTTGTGGTTCTGTACTAACAGAACAAGAGTTACAAAAAATAGCCGATATTTGTGCGGCTAATAATGTGGTTATTTGTTCGGATGAGATCCATTGCGATTTAGTTTTAAATGAAAATACCCCGCATATTCCAATGCCAACAATAAAAGGGGCTGAAGATAACTCGTTTAGTTTAATGGCCGCGAGTAAAACCTTTAATATTGCGGGTTTAGGGGTGTCATTTTCAGTGATCCCAAATAGCAAACTGCGTAACGCTTTTCGCAATGCAGCGATGGGTATCGTACCTTGGGCGCAAGTATTAGGTTTGGTGGCAACCGAAGCGGCTTTTGCGCAAGGGCACGCTTGGCATTCAGCATTAATAGAATACTTACTTTCGAATCAAGCTTACCTCTATAACGAAATTAATGCGCTTAAAGGTCTAAGTATGGTTAAGGCTGATGCGACTTTCTTAGCTTGGATTGATTGCTCAGGTTTAGGTCTCGACGATGTACAAGCTTTTTGGGAAAACGCAGGTATAGGCCCATCGCCAGGACGAGACTTTGGTGAACCTCAATTTGCGCGTATAAATTTTGGCTGCCCACGTTCGCATCTTGAAGAGGCTATTACTCGACTTAAAAAGGCGATATTAGCTTTAGGGTAATATGTATAAATAATGCGTTAAATTAACCAACACTTGGTTATATAAACCAAGTGTTGTTTTTGTTTTTTGTATAAGTACTTGTTTTAGCTGTTTTTTATATAATTGGCTTATAAGTTGCTATTATTAACCCAATGATAAATTCATAATTTTATAAACAACGTTTAACGTTAATGCTTAAACCAAGGAGATGTATCAATGGGCGTATTTGAAATGATTACAATTGTAAGTGTTGCAGGGATCAGTGCTGGTGCTTATGCTACTTATGTTAGTAGTAAAAAGCAGGATGCAAATGAAGATGAGTTAACCCAAGAAATAGAAAAATTAAAACACAGAGTTGAGGCATTAGAGACGATTATTACTGATAAACAATATGCCCTAAATCGAGAGTTTGATAAGTTATGATCGGTTGTTTCTCGTGATGTGTTAAATGGTATTAATGAACTTATGTTAACTATATTCAGAAAAAAGAATGCTGATTACAATCAAAATGAAAAGCGAATTACTGCGGGTATTTCATTTGTCTTATTCTTCTTGTTTGGTTTTTTGTATACCGATTCACTTGCTATAGAAAACGGTCATTTACTATTCCCTTTTCCTTATTTAGTTGGGTTTCTGTTAGGCGTTATCGTTGGTTTGATAGGCTATCGATACCCAAAAGTCATTCATTTAACCGTTTTTGCTTTACCCTTAATGTTTGTTGGTAGCTAAAAATATAAGCTAATAAACAATAAAAGTGCGTGCTTGTGTTAACCCGCTAAGAAGATCTGTCATTAACGGCGATGAGATAGTTAATTAGTCGTTTTTTTATACACATAAAGTCTTCTCGCTCAGGTTTTATGGTTCATTGTCAGCGCTTACTCTCGACTTTGGCTCCTGCGTCGTTCTAACACCTAAATCCATTTAGGCGGCCTCAATCACATAGTAGAGCATATGCTCATGGCGTCTCGAAGCTTGCCTGCATGGATGCAGGTAAGGGGCGATAGCAGGACGCGGTAGCTTTGACGGCTTTGCTTACAGGGATGTAAGTACTTATGTTTCGTCTGGAACGAGAAACCTGCCCCTAAAGCCCGATCGCTTTGACTATAATTTATAGACATAATGCGGTGTTATTCGTATTTATCGTTATACTTTTTATGTTATTAACATGATTGAGTAGAAGATATGAGTCAGATAGCACGTGCTAGCTTTACCGTTTTTAATTCCCTAATTTTTGTTTGCAAAATAATACTATCAGTCGTTTTATTCATTTCACTAACCTCCTTACCTATTATTGCTAAAACACTCCCTTCTAACAGTCATCAATTTTTCGAAAATAAAGTTTTTGACGACAAGCCTCATATCTTGTTTGCTCAAGAAAAGTATACAACTAAGGTAAACGATACAAAGCGATTACAGCAAGCGTTAAATAAAGCGTCTAAAGAATTTCAAGGGGGCGTGGTTATTTTGCGTCCAGCAAAAAAGTCGATTAACAAACGTTTTCGTTTAGACCGAATTGATGTGCCTTCTAATATTCGTTTAGAAATAGACCCCAGTGTGACACTCGAAATGATGGGAAATTTAAAAAAGGGCAAACAAAAGGGCCGATTCTTATTTTTGGTTGGCCGGAGTAAATCACTTAAAAAGCTGATGAAACATTACATTGAGAATGTCGAAATCAGATCAACGGATCCTTATCGTAATTTTACCATTGACTCTAAAACCAATATGCCGATCGTATATAATCAAGGCGGCACTGCCGAAACCGGAGTCAATACAACCCGCTCAATTCCGGTTGGTTTTTTCTACGCAAAAAACTTTGCGATTTCTAATGTGACTATCATTGATAACCATACTGAATCTGTTTCAGTGCAAATGTATCCAGACACGGATTACCAAGATGGTGCGTATGCTAAACGTGGCAAAAAAAGATCAGATGATGTATTTCTTGATGGTAAGCGGGGCAAGCCTTTAAAGCAGAATGCAGAAGGTGAGTTTATCGATAAACAAGGCAAGGTTATTCCGGATATGTTTGCGATACAGCGTAACCCTACCTATGGTCGTACGCCCATAAAAGGCAGTATAAAAAACATCAAAGCGCTTAACTCACATACTGGTTATGGCGTTGTACAAGCTTATGGTGCCGATTGGGTTGAAATACGTAACATAGAAGCATTCAATGGCATTGCCGTGAGAATAGAAGCGGGTAATGGCGCACCTAATGACAACGTCAACCGCTGCGGGCCTTATAATTCGTCGATAAATAACATTGAAATTTCTGATGTTAAAGTAACCAATGGTTTTACTGGTGTTTGGTTAAAAGCCCATAGCAAGATTATTAAAAACATTAGCGTGCACAATATATTAGCAATCGACAGCGCGACGGCATTGCTTGTTGAAAAAGGAACGTTATGCCGTGAGTGTCGAGATTTAACTCGGGGTTGGATGGAGAACGTAAAAATCACCGGGGATATTATTTTAAAAAGAACCATCAAAGATAAAGCGGTTGCAGAAGTTGGTTTGATCGCGACTAATTTTTTAGCACCTTCTGAGCGAGCCAAATTAATTGATAAAAATAAAGACGGCAAGATAAATTGGCTCGATTTACCGCGTAATAAATCAGGTAAGCGTTGGTATTTAATTCAACCTACTGCACCTGTGTTAGCGAATTCACAATTATCGGCTACCGAAATCGGGGATCAATCCGACAAAGAAGGCTTTTTTGCCGTTGATTATAGCAAGGCTAATATTCAAGGCATTAACCTGTTGAGACCGGAAAAAATACTTTATCGCAATGATATGTATTTTCCGGATGGTAAACACGCTAAAAAAACGATTAATAAATAAGTGTCATGACTTAGGTTGTATGCTTCCTTTCTGCGACGACAAAAACAGAAAAGAAAGGCTGATTTATCGGTTTATCGAGTGTTATTTTGTAAATGTCGACATGAAAAAAAGACGGTTTCAGCAACGTGGTTAATTCTTGAATACCGCCTTTTAAGCCTAAATCATATTCGTATATCGGCATAATAATGATTGAACCTCCGAGCTTACAAGCTGAAATCATGCTTTTAAAGTAAGCTAAGCTATCTTGATATTGCGCTTCGTTAGGTGTTGATACATATAATGGAATAGGGCGAGTTGCAAATGACGTCACTAAATCAAAAGCCCCTTGTAGCTCAGGAAGATAAGTTAAAGCATCTTGTATTTTATCATCAATAATAAATTGTGGATTAAACAATTGATGTACTGGGTTTTGTTTATTGGCACAATCTGGATCGGCTAACCAAACACCTTTTGCTTCTTGCGCCATGCAAGCTGATAGTTGTCCGCCGCCACAGCCTACATCTAAAATTCGCTTCGAATGACACAAGCTTTTAATCGACATTTCACCAAAGGCGACTGCGGCCATTAAAACAAAGCGATAGGGATCACGTTCTCTAAAGATGGCGGGTTGACCGGAATCATCAACGCTTGGATACACGTGCGCATCAACAAACTTATCTAACGTTAGCTTATTACAGTCGATTTTGCCATAAGCCGTATCAACCGTGTGCGCTCTTGTGGGGAATATAGTTTCGTGATCCATTTATGTAAATCCTATTGCATCAATATAATTAAAACGCTTTATTTAAGGTGTTAATTTATTGTAACAAAGGACTGCGTAATTGTAATTGCTAAATGTTTAACTTTATTACGTATGTAAACAATTGGTTAAATTTACCTGAATGTAAATTTACGTAAATAGTGCGTTATTGGCTTTAATTAATAAAGATCATATGTTCTAATAAATAATATCTAATGTTAATTTTTGAGAATCCTATGATCGCTAACCTGAAAAAAAGCCTTGTGAATAAGATCACTTTATCTGTTTTAGCTAGCAGCTTAGTTGCGTGTGGTTTGAACCCACAAGCGGAGCAAATTCAAGAAAGTGGGCTTACCGCTCTGTCAGCGCAACCAATCAGTGTGTTGCCACTGAGTGATCCAAATAATGAAAGCCAGTGGATATACAACACAGAAGTCAGTGATGAATTTGAAAGCGCTTCTTTAGATGAAGACAGATGGTACATCGTAGGTAAATTTGAAGATGGCAAGCCTGTTTATAAACACCCTGATAAGCCAAATAAAAAAGTCTGGAAAGGTCGCGCGCCTTCTCAATTCTCGGGTCGAAATTATCGTTTAGAAGACGGAAAGCTCATTTTAGAAACACGATGGGAGCCTGATTTTCCTTTTTATGGTGAAATTCATAAACCTGTTTTTGGCGATGCATTGCCATACGAAAACCTAACCACAGCCTGCATTATTGGGCGTCGTGATTTTAAATATGGCTACATTGAAATAAAGAGCAAAGCGGCTGATGCCGAAGTATCAAGCGCATTTTGGTCTATGGGTAAAAAACTTGAAGTTGATTTTTTTGAGTTATTTGGCGATCACCGAGGCGAAAACAAAGATCATATCGATCGTCAATTATGGTGGTCTATTCGTGATTGGAGTAAAGCTGTAAAAGGTAAACCAACATACACAGAATATAAAGACCTTGGTTTTAGGGTGGCTGACGACTTTCATGTTTATGGCATCGAGTGGGATGAAGACGGTTTTAAATATTATATCGATGGCAAATTATTAAGTGATGTGCCAGCAGCAAAAGTAGATGCATTTGCTAAAGAACATCGTGGTGTCGATAAAGGTTATGTGGCGACTAAACCGTTAAATTTGTGGTTAGACCAAGAAACATTTCCTTGGCATGGTGTGCCCGATAGCCTTGAAGATTTAGAGAAAAATAGCCCAGAAGGCAAAAAAGAAGATGGTATTGTCGATTTTGAAATTGAATACGTTCGAGTCTGGCAGAAAAAACCAAATATAAAAGCAGGTGCGTATTAAACATGAAAGTACAATCAATACTATTAAGTATCAAAACAGTATTAGCGTTTAGTCTTTCTGCTTTAATGGGCTGTCAAAGCTCTGTTGCCGTTGAAAATGCAAACACGAACGTCACGACAACTCAGTTATATAGTCCGGTTAGCCATAACGTATTTCCACGAGAAGAAAAATATTTACGTCAGTGGGATACCGCAACGGTCGCTGATCTTGATCAAGATGGTTACCCTGATTTGTTACTTAACGACCATGGTTTTAGCATTCGAGTTATGTGGAATAACCAAGGTAAATACGCTGCACCTTATGATTTATTAATGGGCGATGCTCATGGTATTTCGGTTGGTGATTTTAATAAAGATGGCCAGCAAGATATTATTTTATCACGTGGTGGCGGATCGGGCTCTAATGCGCGTAATGCAAAAATGGTGACGGTTTCTAAAGATCGTCAATTTACTACCTTGCCAGATTTTGCGGTTCCACTTGAGTATATGCGTGGCCGCACTGTTAAGTTTATTGATTTAGACAATGATGGTTTTTTAGATTTAGTTAACTTTGCTTTTCCGTCGAACGAGAAAAAAGGTAAAACTGAAAATTATCTGTATAAAAATGATGGCCAAGGCAACCTTGTTTTAACTTCAACTTTACCGGCCATTAAAGGCGATGGTCAAAAAACGCTTTTGACAGACTTTAACCATGACCAACAAGTTGATCTCGTTATTTATGGCAGAGGACCGGTAACCGCTTACCAAAACCAAGGTGGTTTTAAATTTACCGATGTAACCGATAAAGTCTTTCCACAGCCGATAAAAGATGTAACCAGCATTGCTGAAATTGATTATGACAACGATGGTGATTTGGATTTATTTTTTACTCGTGGCCATGAGTTTACGGCCGGTGAAACTTTTTATAATAGCGAAAAACAGTTATTCGGTTTTTATTCTAAGCGAGGTCAATCGACTTTTGATAAATTAAAAGGCGGTGATATTGTTAATATAAATAACTTGCAAACACAATGGCCAAATAAAACGTTATTCGTGGGCGAATCGGCTTATGAATATGCGTTTCCGGGTGAAACGCATTCGGGTCGCGACATACGCATGGTAAATAGTGATGCGCTTGGTTTTCCGGATTCAACAGACGAAAAAGGCGTTTACATAGGTTATATTGGCAACAAAGAATGGCAATTAGTGGTGAATACTTGGTCACCCGCAACTGGCGTTATTCAAGGTATTAAGGCGGCTAAAGAGTCTAAACATGCAGAAAGTTTAACGAATATTATGTTGAATAATGATCAAGGTGTGTTTAGCGATGTGAGCGGTAAGGTGGGATTGGAGCGTCAAGCGCATAGCACGTCAGTCGCTATACTTGATGTTAACAATGATGGATTTAGTGACTTGGTTGTGCGTGAGCGTGGCGATTTGGTTAATGATAACCACGCGCAAGTCTATTTAAATCAGTATGGCCAAGCGTTTGAACGACAAGCTAGCTCAGGTGTGGTTACAACCGAATTAGGTGCTATTGGTTTAGGTATTGAACCGGTCGATTTTGATCTTGATGGTCGTGTTGATCTTGTATTAGGGGATGAACGCGGTAAATGGCATTTAATGCAAAATACCTCAGCCCAAGCGCTTAATAATGATTTTATTCGTGTTGATATCGGTTCGTCAAAAGCTAAACAAGCTTCGGCATTAGGCGCAATGGTATATTTAACAGGCTGTAATAAATCACAAATGCAACGTATTGGCGCTACGTCTGCAGCTTATTCGTTTAGTTTTAACCCGCATGTGCAGTTTGGCGTGGGCCAATGTGCTGAAACACATGAACTCAAAGTGGTGTGGCCAACGGGTGAGCAAAAAACAATTAAGGTTAAACCGACTAAACAAACCGTAACGCTACAACATTAATTTATGTGGCATATGGGTGAACAGCTATGTTGATTGGCTGTTCACAAATATAGTCTTCTCGCTCAGGTTTTATGGTTCATTGTCAGCGCTTACTCTCGACTTTGGCTCCTGCGTCGTTCTAACACCTAAATCCATTTAGGCGGCCCCAATCACATAATAGAGCATATGCTCATGGGGTCTCGAAGCTTGCCTGCATGGATGCAGGTAAGGGGCGAGAGCAGGACGCGGTAGCTTTGACGGCTTTGCTTACATGGATGTAAGTACTGAGGTTTCGTCTGGAACTAGAAACCTGCCCCTAAACCCCGATCGCTTTGACTATAGTTAGGCTAGGTTTTTTGTTATACCAATCCGTAATAATAAGTGCCCACTCAGCGAGCGTTTAAATGCGCTTAATCAAGGCGCTTGAATGAAAGAATAGTGGTGCTCTTTTGAGTTCGAGCAACACAGAGTAAGCGCATTTAAAACTCGCCTGAAAGGAATGCACCAGCGGCTTTTGACCTGTGTTATCGGTATTTGAAAGGGAACAACCATTCCTGTACACCGACGCCTTGTTCAAAAACCGCTGGATGCATTCTGAGAGATCACTTATTAATATGGATTGGTATTAAATGCAAGTTCAGCAACATAAGCTCAGTAAGATTAAGTTGCATGGCTGACAATATGAAAATACGGAATTATGTGTTGTTTAATGAAATATTGTTGTACTAAAGATTGCTAAATAAACCTGATTAAATCAAAAATGCCGAGCAATGATAGCTCGGCATTTTTATTGCTCGCGATTTATTTTCTCGTTTTTACTCTCTAGATCTTAATGCTTTCAACTAGCGTGCAAATTAAACGTGATTAAAAATAAGTACGGATCCCAAGTTGAAAATTACGACCTGGTAAAAGTGCTTGGTCTTTTAAAAATGAGGTATGCACACGTGCTTCTTCATTGGTTAAATTATCAATTCGAGTGAATACTCGCCAGTCCATATCCGCTATCTGGGTTTGATAATTTAAGCCGATATTAATTAACGTATAGCCATCGGTCATGGTTTCAAGTTTTGCGGTTTTTGTTTGGTCGTCATACCAAACCACTTCAGCGTCCGCTTCCCACTTATTCCACTGATATTGCAAGCCTGAACCTAAACGTAAAGGCGGAATGCGCGGTAAGTTTTCAGTGTCTATTTTCGCTCGTATGTAATCACCGAATACGTTTACACGTAATTCATTGTTTACTTGATAATGAGCTTCAAATTCAAACCCGTAAAGCTTAGCATTGCTTTGTTGGAAACGAAGAATTGGGAAATTATCTTCATCATGACCATCTTCATCGTGACCATCTTCAACATGGGCTTCATCAGCGTGATCGTCGTCATGATCATCTGCACCATGGTTGTGAACATCTTCAGCGTTAAAGGTTAATCCAGTATCTTCTTGATAAATGTAATCATCCACATCACTATAAAATACTGAAGCCGTTATCCCCCAGTCTGCAGAAAACTGTCTAAAGGTGATATCGATATTTTTACTCACTTCTTCATTTACATCACGAAGAGTCGTTAATAACTCACCTTCATCGTTTGCATCAAATACTAAACCAAATTCATAAGTACTGGTTGCTAAATGCGCACCACCCGAGAATAACTCTTGTTGGCTAGGCGCTCTTTGCGCGTAAGATAATGATAAGGCTATAGATGCTTGATCACTATAGTGCCAGTTAGCACCAGATGATAATGAAAAGGCCGTGAATTCATATTTGTCGAAGTGGAATTCTACTGTTTCTTCATCATGGTCATCGTCATCGTCATGGTCATCACCATGATCGTCGTCATGGTCATCACCATGATCGTCGTCATGGTCATCTGCGTCATGATGAGTCAGCGATAAATTTACATCCATTGGTTCGGTAGTGTATTCAACTTTTTCAATGCGGCCACCAAATTGTAAGGTAAAATCTTCTCGTTTTTGCTCTTCTAAAATGAATAAAGCGTATTGGCTTGATTCTACTGGCGGAGAAAAGGCTTCAGCACCGACTGATTTATATTCATTATTGCTTACTTGCAAACCAATAACACCGTGCCAACCGGCCATATCTTCAAGATGAAAATCTAAGCGTGTTTCTATCGCCTCATTAGCAAAAGTGGTGCCTATTTCATCACCTTCTAGCTCGGTATGTTGATAGTCAGAGTATGCTCCGCTAAATTCAATGGCTGATACACCGTGAAAAGGTGTATGCAACTTACCAGCGAGTTGATAACGCTGTAATGATGAATCAATATTAACCTGCTCTTCATGCTCTTCATGCTCTTCATGCTCTTCATGCTCATCATGCTCATCATGCTCATCATGCTCATCATGCTCATCATGCTCATCATGCTCATCATGCTCATCATGCTCATCATGCTCGTCATGATCATCCGCGTGTGCTGCGTGGCCTGGCACCCCGTAAACGTTATCCATCTTTTGAACAGAAAAACCAATATAGCCTTGATCGTTAACCCAAGATAAACCGGCTACCACGTTATCAGTTTTAACCGCAGAGTTTTCAATTATGCCACTGGTATCGCCATCGTGAGGTGTTGATTCAGCAAAACCAGGGATCTCTACATCTTGAGTTTCACGTTTAAACGCATCTAAATGAAAAGCGAGATTATCACTGCCCGTGGTTAAATCGATTTTACCAAAACGTTCATTGTTTACACTGCTATAACGTAACTCTCCTTCGCCCTCAAGCTCAGATGGCACATAAGCCGGAATGCGATTATCAACAATATTAACAACCCCACCAATGGCGCCACTGCCATATTGTAATGTTGCAGGTCCTCTTAATATTTCAACTTGTGTCGCGCTACTGGCATCACTGGCTACTGCATGATCAGGGCCAATACGAGACACATCGGCTGTATCTAACCCATTTTGTACAATTTTAACGCGGGGGCCATCATTGCCTCGAATGACAGGGCTTGCTGCAACACCTGCAAAATACGTGCTGTGCACGCCGGGTGTCATCTTTAATGTTTCGCCCAGCGTTGCTGCTTGGCGCTTACGGAGTGTTTCAGCACCCAATACCGAAATGGGCGTGATTGATTCCATCGTGGTTGTTTCTAAAATTGTCGCTGTTACCAAAACGTTTTCGAACATAACCGGGACTAACGAAAAGTCGAGAACTTGGTCAGCTTTAACATAACCAAAATCATGATCATCGTGTAAATGATTGTTTGAATGCACATGAATATGGATATGGTCTTGCAGTTCGCGTTCGCTTAATTTTAAAACGTAGCGTCCATTTTCATCGGTTTTCACAACTTTGGTTGTGCCTTCGAGTTTTATTGTTGCATCACTGACTGGGTTGTTTTTTTGATCTAAAACCGTACCCGTGATTGAAGACGCTAGCGTGGGTAAGGCGATACCTGAAGATAAGACGGTCGCAATAGATAAGGTTAAAAAATTGGGCTTTACAAAAGGCATAACAGTACACAATAAAATTTCAATTGCGTGTTATGTTATAATGTAACAGTTCAATGTCAACCCTTCAAGCATAATTAAATGTAATAATATAACATCATTTTTACGCTTGTGTAGTCGCCTGTTAAATTATTTTGTTTAACCTAAATTAACCACTGAAATAAAATGAAATTATGATTAACAAAATGCGCGCTCTGCCTTAAACTATCAGTCCATAAATCGGTGTTGTGCTATATCGCTTAACCCTTAACCCTTAGCTCTTAAAGCATGGGTCAATTAATCTCATTAAATACCCCTACTAATAAATAAAATAAAGGATTTATCAATGCGCTTATTAATGCTTGGTTTGATCAGTACAACGTTAACGGCTTGTGTGTTAACTAATGAATCAACTATTTCGACTCATGGCTTGATTACTGAAAATGAGCCCGAAACTCAGGTCACTCAAGCTTGTATTGGCAGTGTGGGTTTACCCGCTCATTTAAAAAATTCAATGGTCAAAGCTCAAGATACCACTTTACTGAATAATTCAATCGGTGAGCCTAATGCGGGTAAGTTATGCCAAGGTCAGGTATATGAAACAACTCAAGCGATAACCCTGTTTAGAGCATGGAACAGCACTAACCCTAATAGCCAACTTGGCCGTTGGTGGGCACATAGCAAACCGACGGGTTTAGTGGCTGATTATCGTCAAGATTACGAAATTTGCTATCAATGGTCACCTTTAGATGTCATGTCAACTTGCACATTAAAAGCCGGTGTTAAAGTGGTGTTAGGAACAGGCCAAAGCGCACAGTGCTCAGAATATTTAACGTATCCTGTTTCAGATGCCCAACAAATTTACATAGAAAACGCCAGTGAATTACTTGAAAAGTGCGAGACCAAACAAGGGGTCTTTGCTTGGGAATAATCAATATTAAAAACACATCATAAATAACGAAACAAAGGCGCACAACTCACAACGCACTGCGCTTTTGTATTCCTTATTGTTTTACCCTCTTTTCACCCATCCGCTTCCGGCTTTCGGTGTTGTTCAGGTTGTATACCCAAGGTCGTCCCACGACCTTATTAAGCTAAATTTACACTTCTCGATTTTATAGGCTTAAACAAAATATTAACAAAACATATGATCTTTATTTAAAAGTGATGTTTATTGCGGTAGCATAGGTTTATTATTTGTTAGCTTTATATTCACAGCGACAAATCATTTTACACCACAGCCTATTACTCTAACGTGAGATTTATATCATGATTGATCTAAAAATTAATAACCAAACCTATCAAGTAGATGCGCCAGACGACATGCCTATCTTGTGGGTGTTACGTGATTTATTGAATAAAAAAGGCACTAAGTTTGGTTGTGGTGTTGGGCAGTGTGGGGCGTGTACGGTGCATTTAAATGGCCAACCAATACGATCTTGCATTACACCTGTAATGGTGGCTAAAGGCGCTGAAATAACCACGATTGAAGGGGTTGATGAACAAGGCGAACATGCTATTCAAATTGCTTGGCGCGAAAATAACGTACCGCAATGCGGCTACTGCCAATCAGGGCAAATAATGAGCGCGATTAACTTACTTGAAAACAAGGCTGCGCCATCTGATCGCGATATAGACAATGCCATGTCAGGTAATTTATGCCGTTGTGGTACATACCCTCGTATTAAAAAAGCAATCAAGCAAGCTGCTTCTATCCTAGCCAAAAACAATGAAAAAATAAGCGTTAATCAATTGTCAGCTGATGAAGGAGTGCAATCATGAACTTATTAAAACTCAATCGTCGTGAATTTTTAACGCTTACCGGAGTCGCAAGCAGTGGCTTATTACTTGGGTGTAACTCAACCCTTAGTTCAAGCCCTAGCTCAAGTGACGTGGCTAAATTTGGCAAAAATAACGATCCTCAAACTTTAAACTTATTTGTGTCGATACGGCCTGATAACACGGTTGATATTATCAATCATCGTTCTGAAATGGGGCAAGGCAGTAAAACCGGTATTGCACAAATAATTGCGGATGAGCTTGAAGCTAATTGGCAAAACGTTAATGTGATCCAAGGTTTGGGTGATAAAGCTTATGGCAGTCAAAACACAGATGCATCAAGCAGTATTCGGGGTTTTTATACCAAAATGCGTCAAGTAGGCGCGTTAGCCCGTACCATGTTAGAGCAAGCCGCGGCTGATTATTGGCAAGTGAGCTTAGCTGATGTCAGTGCAAAAAACAGTAGGGTACGCAACAAGCAAACCGGCGCTGAACTGGCGTATGGCGACTTAGCAGAATTGGCGACCAAGCAAGCCGTTCCGGATGTTAAAACTTTAACGTTTAAAAAACCGAAAGATTTTAACTTTATTAATAAACCGGTACCTATTGTTGATTTGCACGATATAAGCGTGGGTAACACAACTTATGGTATTGATGTTGAATTTCCTGATTTAGTGGTTGCCGTGATTGCGCGTTGCCCTGTTTTGCATGGGCAAGTCAAATCATTTGATGACAGCGCAGCCCGAAAAATACCGGGCGTGGTTGATGTTATTCAAATGTCGGCTACTACCAAGCCCGTATTATTTAACCCCGTGAGTGGCGTGGCGGTACTCGCTACGAATACTTGGGCCGCAATAAAAGGGCGAGAAGCACTTAATATTGATTGGGATTTAGGCGAAAACGCCGGTTATGCCTCTAATCAAGCAATGCAAGCCATGGCTAAAAGGGTGACTCAACCAGCCAAGCGTGTCGCTCACAAAGGTGATGTAACCGAAGGTTTTAAAAAAGCTAAACAGGTTATTGAAGCACAATATAGTGTGCCATTTGAGGTGCATGCACCGATGGAACCCCCCGCGTCTACAGCATGGGTGCAAGGTGATCAATGTGAAATTTGGGCTGCTACACAAAACCCACAAGCGGTGATGAAGCACGTATCCAAATTATTAAGCACAACTGAAGATAAAGTAAAAGTAAATGTAACGTTGTTAGGCGGCGGATTTGGCCGAAAAGCGAAAGCCGATTTTGCATTAGAAGCGGCATTTTTATCTAAGCAATCAGGCCGACCGGTAAAAGTGGTATGGACCCGTGAAGATGATATTCAATCGGGCTATTTTCATGCGGGAACCGCACAATATATGAAAGCCGGTTTAGATGACAAACAAAAAATAGTGGCTTGGTTACAGCGCACGGTTATTCCAACCATTGGTTCTACGTTTAATGCTAAAGCCTTTGCGCCACAAAACTTTGAATTGTCTATGGGCTTTAACGATTTACCGTTTGATATTGAAACCTTGCAAAGTGAAGCAACAGGGGCTGAAACGCCGGTACGTATTGGTTGGATGCGCTCGGTGTTAAATATTCCACATGCTTTTGCATTGCATAGCTTTATTGATGAGTTAGCCCATAGTCAAAAGATGAAAACGCCTGACTTTTTGCGTTTAGCCTATGGTAAAAACCGTCAAGTTAATCCGTTTAACGATTTTAATTTTAAAAAGTACGGCAACTACAGCGAGAAATTTAAAAAACATCCAATCCTCACCGCACGTTTTAAAGGTGTGTTAGATAAACTAACCACGTTAGTTGATTTCAATGCTGAATTACCTGCAGGGCAAGGGTGGGGCTTAGCCATTCATCGCAGTTTTGTTAGTTATGTTGGCGTAGCCACGAAAGTAGAAGTTAAAAACGGCCGTTTAAACGTGCTCGATATGCAATGTGTTGTTGATTGTGGCGTGGCTGTTAACCCTGATCGGGTGCAATCTCAAATGGAAGGCGCGATGATATTTGGCCTTTCACTTACCTTATCGGGGCGTATTGATATTCAAAAGGGGGCGGTGGTGCAATCTAACTTTCATGATTATCCATTGCTTAGAATGAATCAATGCCCAACGATGAACGTGAATATTATTAAAAGTAACCATTACCCTGGCGGTGTAGGCGAACCAGGCGTACCGCCTGTTGCCCCGAGTATCACAAATGCTATTTTTGCTGCAACGGGTCAGCGATATCGTGATTTACCGTTAAAAGATTATTTGAATGTATAAATGAATCATTAAGGCATTGATGATAAAACCGTTCAGTTTGTTGAACGGTTTTCATTAAGCTCTCTTTGTTTATTATATTCGCGTATTTTTGCTTAGTGTCGTTTGTTAAGATTCTAAGATTCTAATCGAAATAGCGGCGGCGGCTGTTCGATTATCCACGCCAATCTTTTTAAACAGTTGCTCTAAATGTTTATTAACGGTGCGTGGGCTCATTTCTAAGATCTGTGAAATCTCCCAATTCGTTTTACCGTGCGATACCCAATATAAAACTTCAGATTCGCGTTTGGTGATCGGCAAGGCTTTTTTTAAATCTGCTGGGCTCTTGTCTATTTTGCTTTCGTGTATATGTAATTGGTGCAAATTGTCTTGTTGGCGATCGTAAACGATTTCTATCGGTTGTGAAAATACGTTAAGGCGCAAAGGTTGCGAGTGATCAATGATTAACCACTGTGAAATTGCCTGTGCTAACGTCGCCCAAGGCGTCGTGTCTTGTTGCGAAATATCATCAATTATTTGATGCACTTGTGGTGTCGCCCACGCCAGCATACCTTGCGAGCTAACACAAAAAACGTTTTTACCGGCATGATCCAAAGCTTGTTGCGCACTTAGCGCTAATTTAGCCGTTTGAATATGACTTTTAATACGGGCGAGCACTTCATCTGGGCTAATAGGTTTGGTGACGTAATCGATACCACCAGCGGCAAACCCTTTTACAACATCTTCTACGTCGGTTAAACCTGTCATAAAAATAATGGGCGTGTTAGGTAACAATACCTTTAAACGTTTGCAGGTTTCAAAGCCATCTAGTTCGGGCATGATGGCATCGAGCAATATCACATCCGGTGTTACTTTTTCGGCTATCGAAAGTGCTTGTAAACCATTAAGTGCGACAAGAGCTGTATACCCAGCCGTATTTAAGGCGACATTTAACATGCCGAGTGATTCGGGTGAATCATCGACAACGAGTACTACATTGTTAATTGTGCTGTTCATCTATTAACTCACTTAAATACTGACAAATTTTAGGAAAATTACAGCTTTGCACATAATCATCTAATTGGGATGCGACAACAGGAGGCACTTTGCAATTCGATTTTATCTCGTCTAATTGCTGATTAAAACCCGATAAATAACCAATTTCGGCAAGGGCAATTAAAGACTGATATTGGCTTTTGCTTGGCCCTAACACTTGTGTTTGCTTTTGTTCTATCATTGCCTTGTTATCGCTTAGAGTATCTTGATATTGCCAATCTAAATTGAGCGTCGCCCCTATTTTTTCTAATAAATTATCAATATTAATCGGTTTAGCAATGTAGCCGCTGTGCTGTAATTGAGATTGCTGACTAGTTGCTTCTTCTCGGGCGTTAGCCGAAACCATAATAACCGGCGTTGATATTTTATTGTTCCTTAGTTGTTCTAGCATTTGCCAGCCGTTCATTTCAGGCATACGCACATCGAGCAAAATTAAATCGACCGGATGCTGCGCTAAAAACTCAAACCCCTTTAATGCGTTTGCGGCTAAATGCATGCGAAAGCCTTTGGGCTGCAATATATCTAACATGAGTTGGCGTTGTACATCGTCATCGTCAATAACTAATATATGCTGGGCATTTTTATCGTACCCAATTGCATTACTAGTTACGTGTTCTGGTTCTGTTGATGTCTGTTTTATTTTGGCTAACATTAATTTTAAAGTAAATGTACTGCCACGACCAATCGTACTTTTTAACGTGATCTCTCCACCCATTAGCTCAGCCAAAGAGCGTGAAATAGTTAAACCTAAGCCAGTCCCCCCAATCGATTGGGTATGGGTTGTTCGTATTTGCTCGAAAGGTTTAAACACTAAATCTTGCTGGTCTTGCGAAATGCCGACGCCTGAATCTTCAACGATAAATTGTGCAACTTCATTGCGGTAAATAATACTTAATTTAATTTGACCTTGCTCGGTGTATTTTATGGCATTAGAGAGCAGGTTCATCAAAATTTGTCTAAAGCGCTGTTTGTCAGTCGCGACATAATCGGGCAAAAAAGGGCTGCATTCATAAATAAAGGTTAAGCCTTTTTTACTGGCTTGCATTTTAAACATATCGACCAATTGATCGATAATGACTTTAATACGCACTTCGTCACGATGTAATTGCATACGACCTGCTTCAATTTTTGAAATTTCGAGCAGGCTTTCTATCAAATCAGCTAAATGTTCGCCGTTGCGTTTAACAATACTGAGCGTTTTGCGTTTGTCTTCTGGGATCGAGCTATCTTGACTGAGCAATTGAGCATAGCCGAGCATCACATTAAGCGGGGTTCTTAACTCATGGCTCAAACCCGCTAAATAACGACTTTTAGCATCATTGGCCGATTCGGCTACATTTTTGGCATCTTGTAATGCCATAGAGGTTTGCTCGTGGGCATTAATTTCGTGTGCCAATGTGCGAGCTTGCGACCGGAGTTCTTTTAATGCTGAGCGGTTACTGCTGCGCGCCAAAATAAATAACCAACTAATAATGCCGATAATAATCATTAACAAGAAAAATATTTTGATGAGCGTGCTGGCAAAAACGTGTTTTAGGTTTGCATCTTCTACCGGAATTTGCAGATAAATCAAAAATAAGATGGCTGCGCCAATTAAACTAAGCCCTAATGTTACGGTGATAAATTGCATTAAAGGTGTGGTTAATTTTTTGAGCAATGACGTGGTTAAAAAACGATTAAAAAAGTGATGTGATTGTGCCAGTAGTGTTGCTTCGGGGCGGCATAAGTCGCCACAACGTACATCCAAGCTGCAACAAAGTGAGCAAATAGCTTTAGCATAAGCAGGGCAATAGGTCATGTCTTCATGATCAAACGCATTTTCGCAAATATAGCAGTGCGTGATTTTAGCGAGAGTGGGTGACTCTTTTTTAACTAAGTAGAACTGACCTTGGGTTATATAGCCAATAATGGGCACGGTAATAAAAGGTAATGCAAACGCAATATAAGACGCTAATGCTTCAACCGTTTCACCATACCAACCAAAATGCCCAGTAAAACCAAAAAATGAAGCAATAAGCATAGAGCCCACACCCACTGGATTAATATCGTATAAATGCGAACGTTTAAACTCAATATGTTTAGGGCTAATACCTAGCGGTTTATTAATAATAAGATCAGCCACAACCGAGCTTAACCAAGCCAATACGACAACGGAATAAACCGACAGCATGTTTTCTATGGTTTGATAAATACCGAGTTCCATTAACAATAATGCGATCCCGACATTAAAAACCATCCATACGACGCGTCCGGGGTGATTGTGGGTCACGCGCGAGAAAAAATTAGACCAGGCTAAAGAACCGGCGTATGCGTTGGCGACATTAATTTTTAGTTGAGAAATAACCACAAAACTACAGGTTAATATAAGGGCTAAACTTTGATTACTGGTTAAATAACCAAAGGCAATTTGATACATATGCGCAGGATCATCTGCGACGTCGGGTGCTAAGCCATGTTGTAAGGCTAAATAGGCTAAAAAAGAACCTAAAAATAATTTTGCCGCACCAAAAATGATCCAACCTGGGCCTGCCGCGGTTAGCGCTAACCACCAATGCCATTGTTTTTGTTGTGGTTTTTCAGGTAAAAAGCGTAAAAAGTCAACTTGCTCACCAATTTGGGCAACGAGTGATAAAAGTACAGCCGAAGCCGTGCCGAATAATAATAAATCAAACCCTTGGCTATTTTCACCACTCACTCCCGTAAAATTTAACCAGCCTTTTATATCGGTTTCGGGGTGGCTAAAAACATAAATAAGTGGGGCGACTTGTAAAATTAACCAAATGGGTTGTGTCCAAACCTGAAAACGGCTGATGTACGAGATACCATGCGTAACCAAAGGTAAAACAATGAGCGCGCTAATAACGTAACCAACCGCTAGCGGAATGCCCAATGACATTTTAAGTGCCATTGACATAATGGCCGCTTCGAGTGCAAAAAAGATAAAAGTGAATGAGGCATAAATCAAACTAGCGATAGTAGAGCCTATGTAGCCAAAACCGGCTCCGCGACTGAGTAAATCAATATCAACGCCATATTTAGCCGCGTAATAACTAATGGGTAAGCCATTAAAAAAGATCACAAATACGATAGCTAAAATAGCCCAAGCCGAATTAGTAAAACCATAATTTAAGGTAATGGCCCCCCCAATCGCTTCGAGCACTAAAAATGACACAATGCCGAGTGCCGTATTGGCTATCCAGCCTAATGACCATTGTCTAGCTCGCTTTGAAGTAAAACGTAAAGCAAAGTCTTCCATGAGTTCGTTAGCAACAAACTTGTTATAGGTTCTGCGCGTAGGAAGAATTTTTTGATTAGATGGCATGTGAGTAATAGAGGCCTTGTTGACTGTTTATCGGTAAATCATAAGTGGCTAAAATAATTGAGCTAGAGTCAGCAACTTGTATCATACCTACGTCTAAAAAATATTCTAAACACATTTTTAGTTTTTTAAATATACGTATAAACGCGTATGTCTTGTGCGCACATTCGCGAATATGAACCTTTATCAAAATAACAGATACTGACCGCAGCTAAAAAACAGTCACGACGAACTGTTCAGCATTCGAATCTTAAAAAAATGAAGGGTATATCACATGAAACTAACTAAAAAGCTAACACCAATCGCCTCTATGGTTTTACTTACTCTAGGCTCAATGTCTGTTGCACAAGCAAGTGACTCTGTATTAAGTGACAAGCTAAGCATTGGCGGCTTTATCGACATGTCTTATTACGCGTCTGATACAGACGGTGGCAGTTCAACTCATGATGCAGGTATTGATCAAGTTGAAATCAATGTCGGTTATGACTTTGGCAATAAATTAACAGCAGCTGTTGATATTGAATACCAAGATCAATCAGACGATTTAGAAGATAATCAAGAAGTAGATATTGAACAAGCATTTATCAATTATGCTATTTCTGATTCAGTATCAATTAAAGCCGGTCGCTTTTTAAGTTATAGCGGTTGGGAAACAGAAGAACCAACGGGCTTATTCCAATATTCAGGCACTGGTTATGGCGGCATTTTCTACGGTGGTTACCAACAAGGTGTATCTGCACTATATAGTGGTGACGGCTTCTCTGCTGCAGTTTCTATTGTTAACGACCTTGGTGGTGAAGGAACTGACACTGAGCACCCTGCGGTAGAAACAATGGTTGCATTCATGCCTTCTGATTCTATCACTATCAAGGGTTTTTATTCAAAAGACGGTGATGTTGAATTATTAAACACTTGGGCAAGTTATTCTGTTGATTCACTGACATTAGCTGCTGAATATAATACAGCAGAAGATAGTATGTTCGTGGGAAGTGACGCTAGCGGATATCTATTAATGGCGAATTACGGCTTTAGTAATGATTGGGGCTTTACAGTTCGATATCACGACTATGAAGTAGAAGACGCGGCAGGTGCAACTTTCGTAGAGCAAAGCGCAATTACCTTATCTCCTAGCTATGTAGTTAATGATAACTTATTGATGGTGTTTGAATACCGTATGAATGATAACGGTGCTGGTGCGGATGTAGACGAGTTAGCCATTGAAGCATTAGTAACATTCTAATCTAAACCTCTTATCGACCTGGATACCTAATTGGCTTCATAGAGTCATTAGCGTATTCAGGAACTATCTAATTATATAGGAAAATATTATGCAACTTAAAAAGCTATTAATAGCAAGTTCAATTGTCGCGAGTGGTTTTATTTCAAACCTTACTTTTGCTGCCGACACGATTAAAGTCGGTGTTTTACACTCATTATCAGGCACCATGGCTATCAGTGAAACTACACTAAAAGACACGGTTTTAATGATGATTGAAGAGCAAAACAAAGCGGGTGGTTTATTAGGCAAAAAGCTTGAAGCGGTTGTTGTTGACCCTGCATCAAATTGGCCTCTATTTGCTGAGAAAACACGCGAGCTTTTAGCTAAAGAAAAGGTTGATGTTATCTTTGGTTGTTGGACATCAGTATCGCGTAAATCTGTTTTACCGGTTATTGAAGAGCTTAACGGTTTAATGTTCTACCCCGTTCAATACGAAGGTGAAGAATCGTCTAAAAATGTATTCTACACCGGTGCTGCGCCAAACCAACAAGCGATCCCAGCCGTTGATTACTTGATGAATGATATCGGAGCGACACGTTGGGTGTTAGCCGGTACAGATTATGTTTATCCACGCACGACGAATAAAATATTAAAAGAATATTTAAAAGCGAAAGGGGTTAAAGATGCTGACATCATGATCAACTACACACCTTTTGGTCATTCAGATTGGCAGAATATCGTATCTGACATTAAGAAATTTGGTTCAACAGGCAAGAAAACGGCGGTTGTATCAACGATTAATGGTGATGCAAACATCCCTTTCTATAAAGAATTAGGTAACCAAGGTATTTCAGCTGAAGACATCCCAGTTGTTGCATTCTCAGTGGGTGAAGAAGAACTTTCTGGTTTTGATACTAAGCCATTAGTGGGTCACTTAGCGGCTTGGAACTACTTCCAAAGTGTTGAGTCTGACGAAAATGAAGCCTTCATCGCTAATTGGAAAAAATACATCGGTGATGACAAGCGCGTAACTAATGACCCAATGGAAGCGACTTATATTGGTTTCAAAATGTGGGCTAAAGCGGTAGAAAAAGTCGGTACGACTGATGTTGATGCTGTTGAACAAGGCATTATTGGTGTTGCTGTGCCTAACTTAACCGGCGGTACCGCCGTTATGAATGCAAATCATCATTTATCTAAGCCTGTATTAATTGGTGAAATCCAAGAAGATGGTCAATTTGAAGTGGTTTGGGAAACGCCTGATACCGTTATTGGTGATGCATGGTCTGATTTCTTACCAAGCTCAAAGAACTTAATTTCAGATTGGACAGCACCGGTTAAATGCGGCAACTTTGATGTTAAAACGGCTAAATGTTCTGGTCAAAACTTCTAAATAGTCAGTCTTTGTTAACTACTTGACCTCCCTGCAGGTAGTTAATAAACCTTGTGATTAGCCTTCAACCTATAAATCGTCATGCTAATTGGCTGATTTATTAGGGCTAATCACAAGGACACTTAAATTTAAATTGTCACTTTAAATTGTAACTAGGGTTGTCCTACCAACCCGTCCTATCAAGTTTGCCAGCGTTATCTAGTTTAGCGTTGGCGGCTTTCATCAAATTAAAGGAACTCGCAATGATGCGATTTTTTTGTATTCTCCTTCTTAGCTTAAGTGTGTTTTCCAGTCAGGCTGATGTAAGCACTTCACCAAAAGCTAATATGCATGAAACAACAGAAACCCCTTCTGTTGTAAACGATGCGCTCATCATACAAGCCAGCAAAAAACTAGCGGCATCAAGCCTACGTAAAATGCCAGCTCAAGTTAAACAATTTGCTGAAATTGAGCATCCTAAGGTACGTTACGTACTAACCCAATTAATGAATGGTGATTTATATTACGTTAAAGCCACCAAACAAATCGTCACGCGTGAAAAAGATACCGACGGCAGCTATAAAATTTGGCACGGTATTTCAAAAGCCGCATTACCAAATGTTAAGCGTTCAGCACTCAAAAAAGTTAAAACGAACAATGCGATCCGTAAGAGCATTCGAGGCCTGCTGGCGCAGCTAGATTTAACGAGCCCTGATAAAGGAGTGCGTTTAGCAGCAATGCAAGAGTTGTTAAGTAAACCCAGTGATGAAACGGTTACTTTAGTTAAAAAGCTCAGCTTAAAAGAGCAAGACGAAGATGTATTGTCGTTGATGAATTCCGTTATTTATGTTCAACAACTTTCAAGTGCTGACGCTGCGCTGCAACTAGAGGCGGCCAAAGCGCTGCAAAATAGCTTAGAACCCAGTGTTAAAAATGCATTAGAAAAAACACTCGCCGCAACTGACATCAAAAATATTGAACTACGTAAAGCGCTCGAAACGGCAATCAGTAAAATTGAACAAAAGCGCAGCATTTTTTCTATTATCGAAAACTTATTTTTTGGTTTGAGTTTAGGCTCTGTTTTATTATTGGCCGCGATTGGTTTAGCTATCACGTTTGGTGTGATGGGCGTTATTAATATGGCGCATGGCGAAATGATCATGCTGGGTGCCTATACCACTTATGTTATTCAACAGGTTTTTCCACAGTGGATTGAGTATTCATTATTTATGGCTATTCCGGCGGCTTTTTTAGTGTCGGGGTTTGTGGGCATTTTAATTGAGCGTGGGGTTATTCGTCATTTGAAAGGTCGACCGCTCGAAACCTTACTTGCCACCTTTGGTATTAGTTTAATTTTACAGCAATTAGTGCGTAGTGTGTTTTCGCCGTTAAATCGTCAAGTGGCTGCGCCAGAATGGATGAGTGGATCATGGCAGATTAATCCGATTTTCTCTTTAACCTACAATCGCTTATACATCATTGTGTTTGCGTTAATGGTGTTTGTGGCTTTACTGCTTATCTTGAAAAAATCATCTTTAGGTTTACATGTGCGTGCGGTTGCGCAAAATCGCGATATGGCACGTTCCTTAAGTATTAAAAGTGATTGGGTTGATGCCGCAACTTTTGGTTTAGGTTCGGGTATTGCGGGTATTGCCGGTGTTGTTTTAAGTCAATTAACTAATGTTGGACCTAACCTGGGGCAAGCTTACATTATTGATTCGTTCTTAGTGGTTGTGTTTGGCGGTGTGGGTAATTTATGGGGTACGTTAGTGGCCGCAATGACATTAGGCACGGTGAATAAGTTCTTAGAGCCTGTCACGGGGTCGGTATTAGCCAGTATTATTGTGTTAGTTGGTTTGGTGTTATTTATTCAGAAACGTCCTAAAGGATTGTTCCCACAAAAAGGTAGAGCGGCGGATTAATCATGTCAAATAAAAGCGGATCAATCTTGTTAGATCTAAAAAACAAGTTCAATACATTGCACTGGGTGGTGGCCAGTTTATTTATTGCCACCTTTTACGTTACTTTTTGTAATTTAGTGTTTGCCGAAGGCAGTATATTCCATGTGAGTAGTTATACCGTTACCTTGTTTGGTAAGTATTTATGTTATGCCATGCTAGCGTTAGCCGTTGATTTAGTTTGGGGTTATTGCGGTATTTTAAGCTTGGGACATGGTGCATTCTTTGCGTTAGGCGGTTATGCCATGGGCATGTATTTAATGCGTCAAATTGGCGATCGGGGTGTGTATGGTAACCCTGAACTCCCTGATTTTATGGTGTTCTTAAACTGGGATGCATTACCTTGGTATTGGGCGGGTTCTGATAGTGTGGCTTGGATGGTAGTCATGGTGTTTGTTGCACCCGCTATTTTAGCTTTTGTGTTTGGTATGTTAGCGTTCCGCTCACGGGTGAGTGGCGTGTATTTATCGATTATGACACAAGCCGTGACTTACGCGTTAATGTTAGCTTTTTTTAGAAACGAAATGGGCTTCGGCGGTAATAATGGTTTAACTGACTTTAAAGAGATTGTTGGCTTCTCGCTGCAATCCGAAAGTACGAAGTTAGGCTTGTTTATTGTCACTGCGATTGCTTTAGCCTTTGCTTTTTTTGTTTGTCATTTTATTGTTAATTCAAAAATGGGCCGTGTTGTTACCGCGATTAGAGATGCTGAGAACCGTGTCCGTTTTGTGGGGTACAAGCCTGAAAACTATAAAGTTTGGATATTTGTTGTCTCTGCGATGATTGCCGGTGTGGCCGGTGCATTATATGTACCGCAAGTGGGCATTATTAATCCGGGTGAGTTTTCGCCATTAAACTCAATTGAAATGGTTATTTGGGTGGCAATGGGCGGACGTGGTTCATTATATGGTGCCATCATTGGCGCAATTGTGGTGAGTTATGCTAAAACACGTTTCACCGCGATTATGCCAGAAGCGTGGTTGTATGGTTTAGGTGGGTTATTTGTTTTAGTTACCTTATTACTGCCTAAAGGTATTGCGGGTATGTTGCCGCAACTTAAAAGCAAATTTGACGAAAAATTTGGCAAAACAAATAATGTAAAAACATCAACACCTGTGGAGAGTAAATAATGAACAACAAAGCAGGTTCGCCTTTATTAGCGCAAGATCACATTTCACCGGATACGCGTCATGGTGTGATTTTATACGCTGAAAACGTGAGTGTTAGTTTTGATGGTTTTAAAGCCTTAAACGATTTAAACCTTTATATTAATGACGGTGAATTACGCTGTTTGATTGGTGCCAATGGCGCCGGTAAAACCACGTTAATGGATGTCATTACGGGTAAAACTCGACCTGATACGGGCCGAGTTAGCTTTGGTCAACAAGTCGACTTACTACAATTAAATGAATCTGAAATAGCAAATGCGGGTATTGGCCGTAAATTTCAAAAACCCACGGTATTTGAACAACTCACTGTGTTTCAAAACCTTGAATTGAGTTTAGCGGGTGATAAGGGCATTTGGGTTTCGTTGTTTCATAAATTAAATAGTGAGCAAAAAGATCGCATCGCCGAAATACTTAAAACAATCGGTTTAACCGCCAATGAAACACAATTAGCTGGCGCATTGTCACATGGGCAAAAGCAGTGGCTCGAAATCGGCATGTTATTAGCGGCAGAACCCCGTTTATTGTTAGTTGATGAACCTGTTGCGGGCATGACAGCACAAGAAACAGAACGCACCGCTGAACTATTAACCTCACTCGCAGGTAAGCATTCGGTGGTGGTGGTTGAACATGATATGGCGTTTGTGCGTTCAATTGCCCGTAAAGTAACGGTATTACATCAAGGCTCGGTATTAGCCGAAGGAACAATGTCTGAGATCCAATCTAACCCAGATGTTATTCAAGTGTATTTAGGCGAGGAGCAAGGCTAAGATGATAAAATTAAGCAATGTAAATCAAAAATATGGCGGAACTCAAATCCTTTGGGATTTGAATATGGAAATTAAAAAAGGCTCTCGCACCTGTATTATGGGCCGCAATGGGGTGGGTAAAACCACCTTGCTTAAATGCATTATGGGCTTATTACCCATTAGTGATGGTGAGTTAATTATTAATGATCAAAACGTGGTTAAAAGCTCAGTTGAAACCCGCCCGCAAATTGGTGTGGGGTATGTACCACAAGGTCGAGATATTTTTCCGCAATTGACAGTTGAAGAAAACCTGAAAATTAGCTTAAACTGCAAACGACAAACCAGTAAAACAATTCCTGAACACGTTTATGAATTGTTTCCGGTACTTAAAGAAATGTTACATCGTCGCGGTGGTGATTTATCGGGTGGACAACAGCAGCAGTTAGCGATAGCGCGAGCGTTAGTGTTAAACCCTGATATTTTAATTTTAGATGAACCCAATGAAGGAATTCAGCCTAATATTGTTCAGCTTATTCGCGATGTATTGTTAAAACTGAATAAAGAACAAGGGATGACGATAGTGTTAGTTGAACAAAAATTGCCGTTTGCTAGAGCCGTTGGCGAAACCTTTCACTTAATGCAAAAAGGTGAGGTTATTTCATCTGGTCCGATGGCAGAATTGACTGACGAATTAGTCGCTAAGTATCTAGCGGTATAACGTGTCAGCATTATTAATACCTGAAAAAACCATGGCGACAGACGATACTTTAATGAACCAACATAACTTAGCATCGCCTCTCGTACCGCTCTCGCCAACCCTAAAAAACCAGTGGCTGGCGAGCCTTGAATTAACTTTTTGCCATTCAGCTCAAGGTACACAATTACACCGCACTACCCGAAAAGGGCCGCTTAGTGTGCAAAAAGCGTTTTATCCTGAAGGGCGTGATTGTGCTCATGTTTATCTTTTACATCCGCCTGCGGGCATCGTCTCAGGTGATGAATTACACCTTGCTTTAAACATAGAACAATCAGCACATACGTTACTCACGACCCCCGGCGCTAATCGTTTTTATCGTGCACGAGACGATTTTTCAATTGGTGACCCACAGCAATTACAAGTCGGGCATTATTATTTAAAAGAAAACGCCATACTTGAAAACCTACCACTCGAAACGCTTATTTACGAAGGCGCACATGCCATAAATCAAGTTGATATTCACATGACCCGTAGCAGTGTTTACTTAGGTTGGGATATTAGCTGTTTAGGTTCGCCATTAACGAATAAGCCGTTTGAGTTAGGTCGATTTACCCAACTTAACCGTTTATATGTCGATGACAAATTGGTGTTTCATGATCGCATTGCGATAACGCCCGAGAATCAATTGCTGCACAAAGCGGCAGGGTTGGCTAATCATAGCGTTTTTGCTACGTTTATTGTGGCTGCGCCCCAAGCGTTAGCCGAAGCAAGCCAGCGTAAACTATTGGTCACAGAGTTGCGCGAAAAAATAATAGACCTTGAAGCACAGCGCAAAGTCAGTGTAACGGATATTGGCGGTGTGTTGGTGATCCGCTATTTGGGGCATCACAGTGAAGAATGTAAGCAATATTTTAATGCATTATGGCAAACCGCTCGACCGGCTTGTATAAATAAACCGGCATTAAAACCGCGTATTTGGTATACCTAAAACACATTAACGCATCAGTGTTAAACCAAATTTACGCCTAACCCACTTAATTAAAGGTTACATTTATTTAACCTTGTTATAGATAAGAGATGAACGCATGGATTTATTGCCAAGAGAAAAAGACAAACTGTTGATTTTTACGGCCGCATTACTCGCTGAGCGTCGTTTAAACCGGGGTTTAAAACTGAATTACCCAGAAGCGATGGCTTATATCTCAATGGAAATCATTGAAGGTGCTCGTGATGGCAGAACAGTCGCTGAATTGATGGATTATGGTCGTACTTTACTTTCTCGCGATCAAGTGATGGAAGGTATCGCTGAAATGATACCGGATGTACAAGTAGAAGCGACTTTTCCCGATGGCACAAAATTAGTCACCGTACACAACCCAATTGTTTAGCTTTGCCCATTAAAGGCACAAACTGATTAGAAGGATTTACAATGATCCCAGGCGAAATTAAAACTGATCCCGGTGAACATCAACTGAATGTTGGCCGAGTAAAAACCAAGCTAATAGTGACTAACCATGGCGACAGACCGATCCAAATTGGCTCACACTATCATTTTTATGAAGTTAACCCGGCATTACATTTTGATCGCGAAATAGCTAAAGGCCAACGTCTTGATATCACATCGGGCACTGCGGTCCGATTTGAACCCGGCCAGCAACGTGAAATAGTACTGATCCCTTATGCCGGTAAACGTCGTGTTTATGGTTTTAGAGGTGATGTTATGGGGGATTTAGAGTCGCCCACTTTAACCCAGACACAAAGCACCAATAACGATAGCGAGAATACATAATGGCGACGATAGATAAACACGCTTATGCCCATATGTTTGGCCCAACAAAGGGCGATAGAGTGCGCTTAGCTGATACTGATTTATGGCTTGAAGTTGAAGAAGATCATACCGTTTACGGTGAAGAAGTTAAATTTGGCGGGGGTAAAGTCATTCGTGATGGCATGGGGCAAAGCCAAGCATCATGTCACGACACCGTTGATTTAGTGATCACCAATGCCTTAATTCTTGATCATTGGGGTATTGTAAAAGCTGATGTGGGTATTAAAGATGGCCGTATCGCTATTATTGGCAAAGCCGGTAACCCTGATATTCAAGATGGTATTGATATTGAGGTAGGCGCTGGCACAGAAGTGATTGCCGGTGAAGGCCAAATATTAACGGCCGGTGGTATTGATGCCCATATTCACTTCATTTGTCCGCAGCAAATAGAAGAAGCCTTAATGTCAGGTGTGACCACCATGATTGGCGGTGGCACGGGACCCGCAACAGGAACAAACGCGACAACGTGTACATCAGGGCCGTGGAATATTGCTAAAATGCTGCAAGCCACTAACGACATGCCAATGAATTTTGGTTTTTTAGGCAAAGGCAACGCGAGCTTACCGCAAGCATTAGCCGAGCAAATTGAAGCCGGTGTTTGTGGGCTTAAATTACATGAAGATTGGGGTACAACGCCCGCGGCCATTGATACTTGTTTATCGGTTGCTGAAGAATATGATGTACAAATTGCGATCCACACCGATACGCTAAACGAATCTGGCTTTGTTGAAGATACGTTAGGGGCATTCAAAGGGCGCACCATTCATACCTATCACACCGAAGGTGCAGGTGGCGGGCATTCTCCCGATATTATTCGCGCTTGTGGTGAATCAAATGTACTGCCGTCTTCAACTAATCCGACACGGCCGTTTACGATCAATACCATTGACGAACATTTAGATATGCTAATGGTTTGTCATCATCTTGATCCTTCAATTCCTGAAGATGTGGCTTTTGCTGATTCACGTATTCGCAAAGAAAGCATCGCGGCAGAAGATATCATGCATGATTTAGGGGCTATCAGTATGATCGCGTCTGATTCGCAAGCGATGGGTCGAGTTGGTGAGATGATCACGCGCACTTGGCAAACCGCGCACAAAATGAAACAACAACGCGGACCGTTAGCACCCGATACCGAGCGCAATGATAACTTTAGAATAAAACGTTATGTGGCTAAATACACCATTAACCCCGCAATAAGTCACGGGATTAGCCACGAAGTGGGCTCGATTGAAGTGGGTAAACTGGCTGATTTAGTGTTATGGAAACCTGCCTTTTTTGGTATTAAACCTTCGCTGATTTTAAAAGGGGGCTTTATCGCCGCCGCGCCGATGGGAGATGCGAATGCATCAATACCTACACCGCAACCTGTGTATTATCGCCCCATGTTTGGTGCGCATGGCCAAGCCGCTGCTCAAACATCAATGACCTTTTTATCGCAAGCGGCGATTGATAAAAATATACCAGAGCAAGTCGGCATGACACGCCTGGTTGGGGCTTGTCGCAATACCCGTAACATTGGCAAAGACGATATGATCCACAACAACTGGCAGCCAAAAGTTGAAGTTGATCCACAAACATACGAAGTTCGCGCCAATGGTGAATTACTCACGTGCGAACCCGCAGAATCTTTACCACTAGCCCAGCGCTACTGTTTGTTTTAAAAATAGGTATTTACATGTTACAAGTTTATGAGCGCTTAGATCATACACATCAAGCCATCAACGACAGTATTACGCTTGATTTCGATACGCGCAAAAAAGCACGTATTAAAGGAGTAACGGACGGTGGTGCCGATATCGGTATTTTTGTTGAGCGTGGTCACCCGTTATTAATTGGTGAAATTCTTAAAACTGAATGTGGCCAATTGATTGAGGTTAAAGGCTTAGCTGAACCGGTGAATACAGCGATTGCCGATGATTGGTTAACCTTTAGTAAAGTGTGTTATCACTTAGGTAATCGCCATACATCATTACAGATTGGTGAATTATGGTTACGCTTTAAACCTGATCATGTGCTGGCAGAACTCGCGACTATGTATGGTTTAACCATTAACGATCAACCCGCTGTGTTTGCACCCGAAAGCGGTGCTTATGGTCATAAAGGCACTCACGCGCATTCACATGGCCATGAGCACGAGCATGAACACTAACGTGAGCGCTAATGTGGCTAATGTGAGAGATGTGGATAGTAACACGAGCAAAAGCAGCGCTGAAACCACGAGCTTGGATACTCAGGTTGAATCGCCGATGTCTGCTATTGCCTGTAATCGTTTATTGCAATTGTGTAGTGCGAACTTGCCCGTGGGGGGATTTTCATTCTCACAAGGGCTTGAATATGCCGTTGAAGAGCAATGGGTTAATGGCGTAGAAACGACACATCAATGGATTAAAAGTAATTTATTAGATGCCGTAGCAACAACGGATTTAGCTTTATCGAAACGCTTATATCGCAGTTTAGCGCAACAAGATATCACGCAATTCAAAGTGTGGGATCAACATGTAATTGCTTGCCGTGAAAGTGCTGAACTACGTTTAGCTGAAGTGGCAATGGGTAAAGCTTTAATTCGTTTGCTTTCTAACTTAAACGCAATTAATACAGACAACGTTAGTGAATTACTACAACGTAAAGAGATTAGTTTTGTCGGCGCATTTACATTAGCTGCTTATTTATTTGGGCTTGATCAACAGAGTACACTCAGTGGATATTGTTGGACATATATCGATAATCAAGTTGCTGCTGCAACAAAACTCGTTCCGCTTGGCCAAACCCAAGCGCAAAATTTATTATTTGAATTAACAGACTTTGTGCAACAAGCCATTCATATCGCAGATGATACGACCGACCTCAATATCGGCGGTAGTTTACCCAGACTCGCGATGGCAAGTGCGTGGCATGAAGAACAATATACGCGACTATTTCGCTCGTAGAGGAAAAAATGAATAAAAAACAAGTTTTAAGAATTGGTGTTGGCGGACCCGTCGGTTCAGGCAAAACCGCATTACTGCGTTCACTTTGCTTAGCATTACGCGAAAAATATAACATGGCCGTTGTGACTAACGATATTTATACTCGTGAAGATGCTGAATTTTTGACTCGCCATAGCGCGCTTGAAGAAGATCGCATTATGGGGGTAGAAACCGGAGGTTGTCCGCATACGGCAATTCGAGAAGATGCGTCAATGAATTTAGCTGCAATTGACGAGTTACAAGAGCGCCACCCAGATTTAGATTTTGTATTAGTTGAAAGTGGCGGTGATAATTTAAGCGCAACGTTTAGCCCAGAGTTATCTGATTTAACGATATACGTGATTGATGTGTCTGCCGGCGACAAAATCCCACGTAAAGGTGGGCCGGGCATTACCAAATCTGACTTACTTATTATTAATAAAATTGATGTTGCTGACTTAGTTGGGGCATCATTAGATGTGATGGACAGAGATACTCGTAAAATGCGAGGTGATAGACCTTTTGTTTTTTCTAACATGAAAACCAAGCAAGGACTTGACCAAATCATAGAATTTATCGAAACTGAAGGCATGTTAACTGTAACTGCCACGCCTGTGGCTTAGCAAAGGAGCTTACACATGAAATTTATTTTACTTACTATTGGCTTATTTTTATCAACCGTAGCGGCGGCACATACCGATCACGCAATGGGCGAAGGTAGTTTTCATACCTTTTATCATATCGCTTTTTGGACTTTAGTGGCGCTTGTTGCGATTAAAGGTGCAATGTGGATCCGAAGCCGTAACGTGAATAAAGAGCGTAAATAAATATCGTAAATAAATATCGTAAATAAAGAACACGATAAATAATCTACTTATTTACCGCTAAATAAAGCGGCAAACGTTCTGTTTGCCCTTTATTTATACCCAAGTCACTTTTCCGGTTTCACTCAATTAAATACCTCTTCGTTATTAAAAATGCCGTTGTTACACACTTTTATCTTTTAAAACCATTTATCTTTAAACCCCTGCATCATGTATTCAAGTGGTTTATTTAGTAAACTCACCATTAAAATAAAGCCAATACATAAACTGTATTCTGAGGTTAACGTGTTAGAAATCGAATGGATTTTATCTTTTTTGTTATTAGGCTCTGTTGTTGGGGTGATGGCAGGGTTGCTCGGTATCGGCGGAGGCGGGATCATGGTGCCAATGCTAACGAGTATATTTTTAGCTCAAGGCGTGCCTGTAGATAAAGTGGTTCATTTAGCACTAGGCACGTCGATGGCGTCTATTATTTTTACTTCAATATCGAGTATGCGGGCGCATCATACTAATGGTGCGGTAAATTGGACAATAGTTAAAGTCATGGGGGTTGGTGTTGTATTGGGCACGTTTTTATCGACGTTTATAGCGGCTCAAATTAACGCGCTTTATCTGGCCATCTTTTTTTCTGTTTTTATGGCGTATGTATCAATTCAGATGTTTTTAAATAAAAAGCCACAAGCTGATAAAGGGGTGACTGGCAATAAAGAGCTTTATGTAGTGGGGTCAGGTATTGGTGCAATATCGGCTTTAGTTTCTATTGGCGGTGGTTCGTTAACGGTGCCTTATTTAATATGGAAAAATATTGATATTAAAAAAGCGGTGGGTACCTCTGCAGCGATAGGATTACCTATATCAATTGCGGGTACTTTTGGTTACTTAGTTAATGGTTGGTCAAATACATCGTTAGACAATTATACGCTTGGTTTTGTTTATGTACCGGCGGTGTTATTAATCTCTATTACTAGCTTTTTTTGTGCCCCTTATGGTGTAAAACTCGCTCATTATTTACCGGTTCCTGTGCTAAAAAAGGTTTTTGCTTTATTGTTAATTACACTCAGTATTAAAATGTTAATAACGATAGTTTAAGCGTAAAGTCGTCTACAGACCTAATTGACTTGAGTGTGCTATACCATGTCAATGAAGTCATTCAGGTATAGCACTTTTCAGTGGTTATTTACGTTTACGCGCTAAACGACGAGTTTTTCTTAACTTCTTTTTTATTAATTTAAAGCGCGATTTATATTTGTTGAATAACGTTTTAATACGCTTAATTTGCTTCAAAAAGGGTTTATCTTGTTTTGGTTTATCGTCAATGATGACGGGTAAATCATAGCAACTTTCACTATTTGAAGCGCCCGCATCTGAAGTTGTACCTTCAGGGCATGCGGTTTCTGCTATTGCCCCCATCAGATCAACATAATGGCCTGCTGATGCTTGTATACAAGTCGTTTGTGCTGGGTGGGGTTGATATGTTCCCTCTACACACGCGTTAAATTGTGTGGCGGCTACCGTGTCTACAAACGATCCTTCTGGTGCCGGAACACACGTTTGGGCTCCGTAACTCGGTTGATAAAAGCCTGCTGAGCAAGCTTGCTGTGTATCGGCAGCCGTGTAGGTAACAAAAAAGCCTGGTGAAGCGGTCTGACATTGAGTTTGTCCTACTTCGCTAGAAAACTTGCCAATAGGGCAGGCTATTTGATTAATATTGTCTGGACAATAATATCCTTTATTGCAAACCGCACAGGCTTCAATATCTGCAAAATAACCCACACCGCAATCTAAGGTGAGGGCAATGTCATTACCATCACCTGCTGTATAAGATATCCTAAAATCATAATTGTCGTCGCTTATTAAGGCACCTTCAGGTAAACCGGAAAAGTTGCCTTGTATGTTATGTGAGCCATTGTTTTCAACGATTACAAGCGTGCTATTTTCTAATTCAGTGTTGATCGTGAAGGTGTTGGAATTAAGAACTAATAACCCGTTTAAAACGATTAAACCATCGATACTGGCTTGTGTGTGCTCGTTGGCTGAGTTTAGGTTGACTTGGAATATTGCACTTGAATCTAAACCTAGGTTACCGTTAATAGTGGCTTTATTTAGATTGACGGTGGCACCATTGTTGGCATATATATCACCGTTTATTAAACTACGGCCAAAATCAATATATCCACCGGTTAATAACTCAAACCCACGCCAAGTGTTTTTTGCGTCAACTCGGTTTTCGGTTTCATCAAATAACACCTTACCCGCGACGGTTAATTCAATTAGCTGATCATCTAGGCCTGCTCCCGATTTATCAACATCGGCTATTTCGAGTTGAGCAAAGTGGGTTATCGTTAATTCATGTCCACTTGCTATCTGTATATCTTGTTCTATGAGGTGAGGTTGTGAACCTGTCCACGTTTCAGTGGGTATATCAACATTAAACGATTGAAGTACCGTCTGCGTATTAACATTACCAGAATAATCACTTATTTCAGCCGCATTTAAGATGATTGTTTTTACCGCGCTATCTTCAATGCCCCATTCGCCGTCAACGGGCAAAATAGAATAAGTCGCGATCTGACCTTCTACTGAAATGAGTGTTATTTCGCAGCCCGCCACGCTGAGGTCGCCTGCATCTATACTTGTTGGATCGATCGAATTAACGCCATCTGAATAATCAACACGTATTGTGTTGGGGGTTCTGCTTACTTCATCAATGTTAATGGCGGCTGTTAATAGTGTTGCGGTTGGTTTCGTTTGGTCGATGTTAACCCTAAAAGCAGAAAGCATTTGAGCATTAAGCGTGTTACCTGATATATCAAATACTTCACCTTGCACAACATTGATAAAGAACTCGTCATTATCGCTTTGTGCCCAAGCACCCCCTGGCGGAGCAAACGTGTAGGTGACAGTATCACCCTCAACGGTATAGCCTAAAATAGTTAGAGAGCCAACATTTTGACCGACAATGCTTATATCTGCGGTATCAAAGCTCGTTGTATCGATACTTGAATCGGCATCAGTGTAGGTAACTTGAATGGTGTTAGGGCTAGTGCCGGGTGTTGTTATATCAGTAAATGATGTATTTAAAGCCGCAATCGGTTTTGTTGTATCAATATTAACGTTGAAACTAGAGAGTGTTTTTGCATTGTTCGTATTACCCGCTTGATCGCGAATAGCACCTTGCACAACATTTATTGTATATTCGCCGTTATCGGCTTGTGCCCAAGCCCCTCCTGGTGGAGAAAACGTGTAGGTGACTGTATTGTTATTTACATCACTACCTATTATTGATAGTGCGCCACTTGGACCGACAATGCTTATATCGGCATTATCAAAGCTCGTTGAATCGATACTCGAATCGGCATCAGTGTAGGTAATTTGAATGGTGTTAGGGCTAGTGCCGGGTGTTGTTATATCAGTAAATGATGTATTTAAAGCCGCAATCGGTTTTGTTGTATCAATATTAACATCGAAGCTTGAGATTGATTGATTGGTTACGGCAATACCGTCATTATCGAATACTTGGTTGGGCACCATAGCAATATGATAAACCCCATTGTCGGCTTGTGACCAAGCGCCTCCCGGAGGGGCAAATGTGTAAGTGACGGTATAGCCCATAACGTCATTGCTCATCACCGAGCTATTTATTATTGATATTGCACCACCGGGGCCAGTTATTGATATATCGGCTGTATCAAAAGTGGCGGTGTTAATACCTATTTCAGTTGATGGGTCGGCTGAATAAAGAATTTGAATTGAATTAGGAGTCGGACCTGCTAGGGTAACCCTTGGAACTTCGATTAAAATAGTTGAGCTTGGTGCTGCAATACAGGTGGCTGACAGCAACAAAACGAAGCTAAACAGGTTTTTTATAAAACCTTTATTGTATGACATTTTTATATCCATATAGTGAGTGCCAATATTTAACAGATTTATTTTTAAATTGGCAGTTATAGCTAATTGAGATGAAAGAACAAACTAACATGCTTCTGTTAATAACAAAAAGGCCAAGTTCACAAATCAAGACAAATATTGTTTAAATCATTTAGCTTTTAAAATACATAATATGCTGTAGTTGATGGCCATTGTTGCAAAAAATGAAAAGTGTAAAATAGGAACTAAACCATGGATTTATTAGCCGAACTCAAAATGTTACTCAATGATTCTGAGCTGATTATCACAGAACAAGTGCAATCATTGTGGAGCGGTTATGGGCAAATAGTGCGTTGTCGATCGTTATCAACTCATCAAGATTATATTGTTAAAGCCATTGCGCCAGCTAATGCGAGCCGCCACCCTAGAGGCTGGAATACAAGTGCAAGCCACGAACGTAAAGTTAAATCTTATCAAGTTGAGGCCGCATTTTATCAACACTATGCGCCGTTAACCGATTTAAATTGCAAAATACCTAATTTGATCGCTAGCAAAGTAACTCATGCCGATACGTTATTGGTGATGGAAGATTTAGATGAACAGGGTTATACCGAACGTAAAACGTTAGCAACTTGGCAAGAGCTCAATGCGGCTATTCGTTGGCTCGCTTTTTTTCATGCGCGATTTATGGGCGTTAACCACGTTGATAACGGTTTTAATTTATGGCCGATAGGCACTTATTGGCATTTAGCAACGCGGCAAGATGAGCTAGCAGCGATGCCGGCAAGCGAATTTAAAACACAAGCGCAAGCCATTGATTGCCGATTGCAACAAGCGCAATTTAAGACCTTGGTACATGGTGACGCTAAATTTGAAAATTTGTGTTTTTTGCCTACGTTTGATGCGACAAGCGATAACCCTGAAGTCGGCCTTGGGTATAAAGTTGCGGCGATTGATTTTCAATATGTGGGCATGGGGGCTGGCGTAAAAGATTTAGCCTATTTAGTGGGAAGTTGCTTACAAAACCAACAGCTCTTTGATTATGACGAACGCGTGGTTGAAGCCTATTTAACTCACCTTAAACAAGCCTTAACGCTTTATGAAAAACCGATTGATTTTATGGCATTAACCACTGAAACCAAAACGTTATATCCGATAGCTTGGGCCGATTTTTATCGCTTTTTACTTGGTTGGAACCCACAAAGTTGGAAGATAAGCGACTACATGAAACACCAAGCCGCATTAGGGTTAGCGCAACTTTAAAAATGCGACTTAACGGATTTGTGAGATGAACAGCGTTGAATAAATTACATATTTTTTTACTGAACGCAGCAAGTAGATTGGGCAGAAGCATGAAGTCCAACACTCTTTGCTAACTCAAAAACCGCCATTTTAATATATCATACGTGCCGTTACGTTGGGCTGCGCAAGCTTAGCGCCAACCTACTTGAGTGGGATTATGATGACGGCCATGCACGCTGCATGTGATTAACGCACATGATTCCAATTACGGGTTTAATACTGAAGCCAGCTTCCTTTAAAAAGCAATTTCCTATAGCATTAAACATACCAATTTAAGTTGGGCGAAGGCATCAGCTTCGTTCAACAAGGCATTATGCGATCACACACTACGTGACGCATGAATGCTAAACGTTAGGTGAATCGGTAATATCGTACCAGAGGTGTTTGTGAAAATTGAATATGATGTAAAGCTTTATAAAGAAATAGCAAACTTCAAGGTCAATGAACTTGTTCAAGTTTCAAATAGAAAGGGACAAAGAAGTACAATTCAAATCACTAATATCACGAGACTATCATGGCAACAATTGCAGTTACTTGTTTCTAGTGGTGCTGATAGGTTTAGTAAAATGGTGTACTTGTATCGGGAATATTCATCAAGAAAAGACGTTTCTGAATCTGTAATTAAAGGCAAACCACTTTCACAAAACGAAAGTGATGAGATAAATGAATACATTAGAATATTTCGTGACCATGATTTAACAAAACATCACGAAGTAAACGATATAATTACTGAAAGAAATGATTGGGATAAATTCAAAACAATTCGATCTTTAAATGACCACGGGAAACATAAAGATATTCCTGGTATCCAACCTCATTATTTCGAGGTTGTTTGCAATATTTTAAAAATATCAGGGGAAGGTGGCTTGTCTCTTGATGGTTATAAAAAGTATTAACTTTCTTATAAGTGACTCAAAAGTAAATTGCTAGTGAATGCAGAGGATCTAAAAACAAGAGTTAATATGATCGAAGAATTTATAACTAAAATTGAAACCCTAGGCTTTAGCGCTGAAAAATTTAAAGATGGAAATATAAAAATTGGCTTAGAGTGTTGCCCCTTCTGGCATATCATCCTGCATGATCTTGATGACGAACGAATGTTGCCATATTTTTATCTTCGTAAAAGGCGAATTGAAGAAGTTACCGACCTTCACGATATGATTCCAACCGTTTTAACCACGATTACAAAATGCAATGGCCATGGCTCTTTTCGCTTTCTTGGGCAGCATAATGAGTTTAGCGGAATAGATGATGAACTTTATGGGATGTATTGGTTTCCTTCACAGCCACTTAATGAGCGAATAAGGAAAAATAGTAAGCAGGACTTTGATTCTCTGTTTGGAATTTTGTTTGATCTTTATATTTTTCATATGTATCAAGGAGACTTACTTGGTGCAAATGACTCAGACGAAGACGACTTCTCGTATGATTCACCAGAACTTCAATCTTGGGTTAACTCTATTGTTAAAGCAATTGGTGATAATGAATCGCATGTATCAAACCTCCGTAAAAACCCAGACTGGTTTTATTTCAGAAGTTTTTCAGCTGGCTTCTCTGTTTGCAAAAATCCACACATAGCAAAAACCTTGAAAGGCTTTTTAACTAAAAATAGTAACGAAATTAGTAAGATTGATGGTGTTGAATCAACTATTGAGATTCACAATGATATGCATAACACAATCTCTCATGAGGAAACGTGTTTTGTAAAAACAATTCTAGAATCCATCGGTGATGTATCAGATATTGAAGTTGTACCACAAGAAAATCATTTGGTATTTATTACTGACTCACATGTAGTAATGAAGTATACGAATAGTGGTTTAGATTCCGTCAATTCAGAAAAAGAGCTCATAAGGGCTCGGCAACAACATGAAATAGAATTACTTTTTGGTAGCCAAAAATTTGAGTGGAACATATCTGACCGGAAGAAAAGTGCTGAATTTGAAGATTTGATTCTTGAACTTCTGAACAGAGAAGCTTGGGTTTTTTCTGTTAAAAAAGTAGCCCCAACTAATCAGGGGGATAATGGTCGCGATCTAATATGTGAATACAATATGTTACACAACGAGTACCAAGTATCGAAAGATGTAAGTTCTATACAAATCGGAAAAATGATTGTTCAATGTAAAACGAATCTAAGTACATCCAAGAAGTCGTCTGTTGGTAAAGCTGATGTTGATGTAGCTGATACCATTTTCGACTATCGACCTGATGGTTATATGCTAGTAGTAAACACTCAAATAACTAGAGATCTAACGGAAATGCTCGAGAGGCAAAAAGATCGTAAGGAACAGAATTCAATTGTTTGGTGGAACTCATTTGATGTAGAAGAGCGACTAAGAAAACACCCTGATATTCTAGCAAGGTACAATAATTTAGTTACTTACGCATAATTCACCTAATAAATAAGGATAGGTGTCGCGAAGCTGGCACTTAATCAAATTGCTGTACAAGCCCGATGGAGCAGAAGATATTATTTATAGCCAAGTAGGTTGGGCAGAAGCATGAAGCCCAACACTCTTTGCTAACTCAAAAACCGCCATTTTAATATATCATACGTGCCGTTACGTTGGGCTGCGCAAGCTTAGCGCCAACCTACTTGAGTGGGGTTATGATGATTGTTCTTCACGATAGCTTTGATGACGGCCCTGCACGATAGCTTTTGCATAATAATATTTTTTGGAAACGAACCCCGCCTTACATCTTTAAATCAAAATCGGCTTGCGCAACTGATTGACCATTGATCACGATCTCGAGCCTGTGTTTACCGGGGTAGTATGTTCTGGTGGTTATTTTTTTGATGGCATGACGTTTTTCAATTTGTAATGTTTTAGTGGGTGTTATTGATGTGGTTCGCCACTTAAACACTTTTGGACTGGTTGAACCGTTCGATTTTTGATGATGGATAATATAGTCGATCATTAATGCTTGTGGTTGTTGATTGGTTGATTGCAAGGTCAAATTAAAATTTAACGCGGTGCCGAATTCAACAACATTTGAATCTAAGGTTAAATTGACATTTTTTATTGCGGCGGGGCCGTAGCCCAATATCAGCAGTGTTTTTTTATGGCCTTGTTTTATGAGTGTTCGGCAAGCGTGTTTAACTAATTTTATGCGTTCGTTGCTGGCGTTGAGCAGCCATTGCTCTGCAATATCTGCGACGCGATCAGGGTGATCTTTAGCGATGTCGTTTAAATTATTAGCGACTGAGCGGCGTACATACTCTGAGCTATCATCTTTTAATTGCTCAAGTAATTTAATCACGGGATCTGGATCATCAATAAAGGGTTTTAAACGAATACCCCAAGGTAACCTGGGCCTTGTGCCTTCAGAAATTAAACGGCGCACATGATGATTTTTATCATTAATCCAAGATTGTAAGGTATCAAGTGTGGCATTTTGGTTGGCCAATATTAAAGGGCGAATAGCGAATTCAGCGGTGCAATGCTGAGTTAACGTTTTTAATAATGACATGGTTAAATCAAAATGGTTATGACCTTGTTCTACAACAAATTCGGCAACGGCGATAATCACCCAACCCGATATACCTGTTCCATCGGTTTCGGTTGCGGATATATCACCATCGCCGAGTGGTTGGCCTAAGCTGGCTTTAATTATTTGAGCGGAATGTTCAAAGTTAGCGGGCAGGTGGGTTACCATGCATTGAGTGATGCGATCGGTGCGTTGTTTTAATTCTAATGTGTCAAATTGCGTTAAAGCATCGTTAATAAATTGCGCTTGATTAAATTCAGCATAGTTCTGCTGTAAATAGGCTGCCATTTCTCGAATGACCGTTTCATTTAATAAATTTTTAAATGGTTCTATTTTTGACGTATCAGCCATGAAAAATCTCTGTTATTGATAATAAAAAATGCTTAACACCTCATCATTTTTTTGATTAGGTGTTGCTTGACGATAGCTTAGATGCGGTTAATAAACCCCAAGCCAAAAGGCTAAATAAAATAGTACCACCGGACAAAATATAGCGCATAGCTTGCAATGAAAACTCGGTTTGTTCGGCCCCTAAATTAGCGTCAAAGCCAATTAAATTTAAAGTATAACCCGAGGCTATAATGGCTAGGCTGCTGCTTACATGCAATACCCATGCTTGCACTGATATAAATAAGCCTTTGTTATCTTCATTATTTTTGCTTTGTTCTTCGTCACAAATTTTAGCGATAAGTGAAGGTATTAACACCCCCATCGCCGACCAAACTAAACAACAAAAAAGTGCATCTAAACTGATTAACCAACGCACTTCGGGTACAAATAAAAACCATTTAATTAAACCGCCTAACGCATTTAACAAAAATATAATCTGTAATGCTTTGGGTATACCCACGTGACTTGATAGTTTTACAATAAGCGGAATAGATGCAATGCCCATAATGGCAAACGAGGTTGACAAAACACCTTTCCAAATTGATCCTTCTGCAATATCACCGTTACACATGTAATAAACAATGAGGTAATAATCAACACTGGCAGAATAATAAATGCCGGCCATCACAAAAAAAGATATGCCCAATATGACTAAAAACTGTTTATTTTTAAGGGTGCGTAACATATTTTTACTCAGTGAGGACGATTCTATTTTTTCGTATTTTACCGTGTTGGGGCTTTCTTTTACGCCTATCACTGGTGCTAAACCACAAAGTGCGATTAACACAAGGGCAATAAACCAACCCACAAATTGCACCCCAGCAACCGCCGAGCTAAAGATGGCTAATTGAGAAATAGGAAAGGCCCACTGATTAGCAATGGCACATAATTTACTAAAGACGGCAGTGATGGCGATCACTTTAGTTCGCTGCCGAGTCTCTGTGCTTATTTCATATTGTAAGCATGTCATCGGGATCGTATAAAAGGTTGAAGAGATATAAAAAGTGAGCGCGATAATAAACAAATAGGCAAATTGCCAATTGCTAGGCCAGTCAATCGGCACCATCCAAACACTGCCAAATAACACACTACAAATTGCCCCAGCGCCAACGATAAAAGGCTTGCGCGTGCCATGCCGATGTTTATAACGATCGACTACATTACCCACCCAAGGGCCAATAAACGTTGCGATTAATACGGGAATGGCCGAGGCTAAGCTCAGTAAAAAAGGGTCGAGCCCTAAGGTCATTTGATAAAAAGGTAAGGCTAAAATCCAAATACCATTATTAACAAAAAATGACGAAACCTGGCCTATACCTAAAGCGGCTGTTGCGGTGCGAGAAACCGGCGTGATTGGCATTTATACCTTCATTTTTACTTTTATTGATAGCTTCATTGATATCTCTATTGATACTTTCTTTGAAAATAGGGTCGGTGAATGTGTATTTTGTTTAGGCTAAGTATATTGTATTAATTGTCTTTTAGTGGCGAATATCTTAACTTACCTCAACTCTGGTTTACTTGTGCGCGATTAAAATAATAAGGATGGTGATGGAAGAGTTAAGTGAAGGTTTATTTAAGGGCTTATTTCGACTTATTCGATCTGTATACCCAAGTCACTTCAAAATGCAGGGTTCAGTGGGAATTTAAATTGATTTAGGCACAGCTTCCGCATCCTGCTCTCGCTAAGTACCTACGTCCTGTAGGCAAGGCAAACAGGTGCAAGTTTAACGGGTTAAATTAAGCCTGTTTAACACCGCATAAATCAATTTAAAACCCACCGGGACGGAGCCCCTGAGCGATATTACTTCGTCGTTGTATTAACTTGAAAGGGGGCTACATTCCTGCATTAATACGCCTAGAATTAAAATCGCTCAGGGGCTCTGAACTAGTATCTTGAAGTGACTTGGGTATATTAATCGAAGCCATGTGCGAATTTTTATTTTATTGGATTGGCCGTCTTTTTTTGTTGATGATCACGCTTGGCCGTTACCCGCGAGGTAATAAAGTTGAAGATGATGAGCTTTTTATTATTGTTGTTGGGATTGTGTTTAGTGTGGTGTCTGTGATCTGTATTTCGTATTTTTTGTGATCCAAGCACTGTATTGGTATTAATAAAATGAAGGTGATTAGTGAGTATCTGAGTTAATCACCTTTTTTATTTGTTTTTGATTACGGTTTTTTAATAGTGGCTCATTTTAACAACGGCGATTAATATTACATTGCGATATAAGCTTTTGTGCCCCAAAGTGGCACTGTCGATAAGCTATGTTTAAAGCTGCCTTCTGTTTCTTTAGTTGAGTATGATAAATACATGAGCGTTTGATTTTTAGCATCAAATATTCGTCTAATTTTCATGTTTTTAAAAAAAATGCTTTTTGACTTTTTAAACACGACATCTCCAGATTTACTTTTATCAATTTGCGCTATCATTTCAGCGGTTATTTCACCGGTTTGCCGGCATGATATTGAGCTATCACTTGGGTCAGACAAACTTAAATTGGCTTCTACCGAAGCGACATGGCAGGTAACACCGGTGACAATAGGATCGATCATTTGGTCTAATTTGATATCTTGCATCGTAAATAAACCGAGTGATACATCACCCACTTCGTTGTCTGAACAGCCTATTATGAGTGCTGATAAACCGATCGCTAATAATAATTTTTTCATGATTAATCCTTAATATGACGTGTTTAAACTGCGCTTTTAGCTATTTATAGCCAAGTGACTTGGGTTTATCTCTAAGTCTCTTGGCTATAAATTTTAAGAGTTTGAGTTTATCACAAATTATTTTAAGTAAGTGGCATTGGTAGCATTGGGTTGTCAGTATGCAGTTTTTGAAAGGTGTAGGGCACTCAGCCTAATGTTATCGCTAAACTCAGTGCTTTTTATAATCGTATTCAGGTGTAATAAGGCGTAATGCCTTAATATTTGGTCGATGCTAGTTCAATCTAGGTTTTAACAAAATTGGCAGATAACGCCATAAAAATAACAGGCACGCAAAACCCCAACAGCTAACGCTTATATTCCACGCTATTAACGGGCTCATAAAAACAGGCAATACCACACGGGCGATTAACGCCATCACAATACAAATGAAGAGCAAACTAACCATAAAAGAAACCTGTAAAGGCCTACCGGTATGGCCTAATGAAACTCTGGCCATCATGGCAAAAATCATTAATGAGATCGCCCCTATCGTGATCGTATGTATAGCCGAGCTTAGGGTAATAGCGGTAATAAAAGCTGAAAGACTAAATAAAACCAAACCGATAATCATGCATATATAGGCTAAGTGCAAAGACCAAAGTAGTGGAACATTGAGTGTTTTTATCGTGTGCCAATTTTTAATGCGGATGAGTTGTAAAATGCCACTTACACCCAGTGCGATAAAACCAAGCCATTTTATTTCACTGAAAAAATAACCGACCGCAAAACTAAATAAACCCATTAATGTAACGGTAATAACGGCTATTTCGATCATTGGATTAGCCAGTACCGAAGCGACTTGAGCGCCGCGGGCCGTAAAAAAGGGGATCACGCGACCGCCTACAATGGTCATCATAACCACAAATAATAAAATGGTTACTCTGCCAATATGTAATGCCAGCTCGGGTTGGTTAGTCATATCCGCTAATAAAATACCAACGTTCATCATCATGATCATGAGTAATAGCGGAACAAATAAATAATTACGCTTATTTTTGCTCAGCCAAACCATACGGCTCATTGTGGCAATAACACTTAACCACCAAATGAATTGTAAGATCATGGCTAGCCATAAACTTGCAGGGGTATTTACCCAAATAGCGGCGCGTACGCTTAACCAAATAACCACTAATAAGGCTAATTTTGTACCTTGTATACTGGGTAGTCCGGTCCATGTTTGTACGGCGGTTAATAAAAAGCCGGCAGCGACAGTCGCGGCAAAACCAAACAACATTTCATGTAAATGCCAAACAACAGGGTTAAGACCTGAGACGGAATAGTTAAGCATGCCATTCAGGATCAAGCTCCAATTTACGAGCGCAGCAACAGACGCTATGGTCGCGAGTAAAAAGAAAGATCTAAAGGCTAAAGCAAAAATTGAGTTGAATGTGATCTTTTGATTCGTTTGCACATTGGGTTCATTTATTTGGATCATTTGGTTAAAAACCTTATCGTTTTGGGTGACTCATCAGCGTACTCATAGTGAAATTGCAAAGGGTGTTCCAAGTTAATAAAGTAATTAATTATCAATAGGTTGACGTTTTTTGTTTTTCTAAGTTAAAAAATATGAGTCTTTATGACTCGTGTATTTTGATGTTAAAATGACTCTTGTGTGTTTTTTATGTATGCTATCAACTTCTCTCGTTATAAAAAGATGTTTTAATGCAAGCTATTACCTCTGAATCGTTACTTAATTTAGTGCTTAATTTAGGTTTAAATTTCGCTAATAGCTTAGCGGATAATTTAAGCGAACAAGAACGCTATCATGGTTTGCTCGATACCATCAGCAAAACGATTGAATGTGATGCAATCGCTATTTTGGCTTTTCGGGGTGATATTCTTAAACCGTTAGCTACAAAAGGGTTAAGCCAAGACACAATGGGTAGACGTTTTGTGGTTGCTGAGCATCCTCGGTTTGTGGAAATATGCCAAGCTAAAACGCCCACACGGTTTTTTGCTGATTGCCCTTTACCTGATCCCTACGATGGTTTGGTGGTCGATATGCAAGGTGATTTACCGATTCATGCTTGTATGGGGATCCCGTTATATTTTGCCGATAAGTTAATCGGTATACTCACGCTTGATAGTTTTACGCCAAACGCATTTGATACCATTGCTCAAGATACGCTCGAAATTATTGCAGCTATATCGTCAGCGACCTTAAATACCGCTTTAATGATTGAGTTGATGGAGCATCAAGCTTTGCATTCTAAGCAGGTCGTTGCAGAATTAAGCCAATCTGTGTTGCTGCGTGATAGCGGCGAGTTAATTGGCGATAGCCCATTAATGCTAGCCTTAAAAAAAGATATTGATATTGTGGCCGCATCACCTTTTACGGTGCTTATTAGTGGCGCTACAGGCGTTGGTAAAGAACTGGTTGCGCGTCAAATTCATCATAAATCATCTAGATCAGACAAGCCTTTAGTTTATGTTAATTGCGCTGCGTTACCCGAAAACTTAATAGAAAGTGAATTGTTTGGCCATGTTAAAGGTGCGTTTACCGGTGCTGATAAAGATCGCAGCGGTAAATTTATATTAGCCGACGGCGGTACGTTATTTTTAGACGAAATAGGGGAGTTACCGTTAGCAGCACAAAGCAAGCTATTGCGGGTATTGCAAAACCAAGAAATACAAACCGTGGGTCAAGATAAAATTCGCACCGTGGATGTAAGAGTGATCGCGGCGACTAATCGTAATTTAATAGAAGAAGTTGAACGGGGGCGGTTTAGAGCCGATTTGTATCATCGCTTAAGTGTTTATCCTATCAACGTACCGCCTTTAAAAGCACGAGAAAACGACGTTATTTTATTAGCGGGTTATTTTGCTGAATCTGCTCGCCGCAAGTTAGGCTTAAGCCAAGTTAAATTAACGACTGATTTATTAACTCAATTGTCGCGTTATGCTTGGCCAGGTAATGTGCGAGAGTTAGAGCACGTAATTGATCGGGCGGCAATTAAAGCACGAGAAGCGCAAATGTCTTCAACGATCACCTTAGAGGGTGCGTCGGTTGATTTAATGCAAAAAGATCAATCTGAAGCTGTTTTGTTAGCACATGAAGTTAATGATGCGCCTTCGATATCGTCGGTTGCCAATCACGATGCAAGCCGTTTGGCTCCGCATTTAGTCGACTCTTATTCGTCTTCCTTCTCTGCCAATAAAAGCTTAAAAGAAGCCACTCAAGCTTTTCAACAGCAATTGATTATGCAAACTTTGGTTGAGCAAGATCATAATATGGCGGCAACCGCCCGTATTTTGCAAACCGACCGTGCTAACTTGAGCCGCTTAGCTAAAAAGTTAGGCATTGTTATTAAAAAACGAGTGGGTTAAATATTGATTAGCTTGCTCATTCGCCTCTCTTGCGAGTAACAATGAGCTGATGCAGGATTTGCTCGGCTTACATAAAAATCGATATGCTAATAGGGGCAATGTATGGGTTTAACCGCATTAAAATTAGTGATGCCATTGGTGATATTTTTCAAAATAACCTGACTTATACCAATCCATATTAATAAGTGATCTCTCAGAATGCATCCAGCGGTTTTTGAACAAGGCGTCGGTGTGTAGGAATGGTTGTTCCCTTTCAAATACCGATAACGCAGATCAAAAGCCGCTGGGGCATTCCTTTCAGGCGAGTTTTAAATGCGCTTACTCTGTGTTGCTCGAACTCAAAAGAGCACCACTATTCTTTCATTCAAGCGCCTTGATTAAGCGCATTTAAACGCTCGCTGAGTGGGCACTTATTATTACGGATTGGTATTAATAACTTGACGAGAGTAGAGGTGAGTGGTTAATCATTTTAAAATGATGTTCTCAATATATTTTGCAGTTTACTCATTTATCTTTGAGTCGGTATAGATCATTTAAAGTTAATGTACACGTCGTTTGTGTTGATTTGTCATTGTCGAAAGGGGGGGGAGCTTGCCCGGTTCAACTCAGGTTTAATTTGGAGCTTGCCGGGTTTGTGTTTTAATCGAAGTATATTGCTAATGATCCCGCGTTATTTTCGATTTTCTGGGTTGTGATATGTGCCTATTTAACCCTAAACTAAGCGCAGCATTTTTTGTGTTTTTTACCGCTACCGCAAAAACAAGGTGCGTTTCTATCGTGTTTAATGGCTGCAGTTTGTGGTTTTGGTTTATTTAAAAAACCGGTTAAATCAAGAATATTTTCGGCTGCACTTTCATCAATACTGATGTTGCCAACTAAATTGTTTTCTATCAGTATTGTGTTTACTTCATCTGCTCTGGCTTGTGTTTTTACGGTTAAGTTGAGCGGGTTATCCACTGTTCCTGGTTTAGCTTTTCGATTAGGATTGTAGCCACTTGTCCCATATTTTTGTACTGTTTCAATGCGACCTTTGTAATATAAATTATGCATGTTTCTACCTTAAAGCTAGGAATATAGCTGTGCTTACGTTTTAGGCGGGCAGTCTAACAGATCACATCGTATCGAGTGATGTTTGTTTTTAATCGGGGGAATTGACGGTTCAAGTAAGCAAAGCCTTATGGGTAGACTAACAGCGTAAATGAATGCGTTTATGAAGGTTTGTTTGATAGCAGGTGTTTTTGAATTAAGGCTTCAAATTCCGGTTTGTCTTGTTCTTTAAAGCCCAGTTTTGTATGGACTAAGCGTTGTTGATCATAAATAAATAAGGCCGGTAAACCCGAAATAGAGAATAACTTTTGCCCTTGTCCGTTGGTATCATAAAAAACGTTTAAAGCCTCTAGTTGGTATTTAGTGATGAAATCGAGTGCTTGTTGTTTATCTACATCTAAATTAATGGTGATGAATGTGATTTCTTTTTCATCGAATTGTTTAAAAAAATCCAGGTAATAGGGTAATGATTTTACACAAGGCTTACACCAGCTTGACCAAAAGTCGATAACAATCAAGCGGCTATTAATGTCATTTAATGTATTAATGTTGGCCACATTAGAATCAAATTGATGATGCCAAGCGCTATTTTTGTTATCGACTTTTTGTTGTTCAAACCATTGCGATAAAGCCATACCCGCAACGAATGCCAGTAAGGCGAAACTCATAATTAATAATTTTTTGAACATATCTCTTTTCAACCTATGTCGCTTCAACATATCGCGTTTAAAATTAAGATGTGGCTTATTGCTCAGCGTTTTTTAATTCGCATAGCGCCGGCACAATTTTAATAATATTAGGGCAACTGCCATTGCGTATTTTGCGTTTTTTACAATTCGACACAGACCAGCTCACCGTACTAAAATAATCACTGGTTTCAGGTGTATGATCACATATCTCAGTTGAGTGTTGAGCGTAAGCAAAACAGGCACTTAAAAATTCTTTATGTGCATTGCTGCAAGCAAGTTCTCTGCAAGGTTCACTGTCTTTTATTACACGTTCTAAACACGCTAATTGGGTATTGTTTTTACCAAATAATTCACCTTGTTTTTGTGCATCGTTAATGCCATTGGTGAGTTGTTGTTGATTATCTTGCCACCAAAAATAAAATGAAAAATAGGTGAGTACAGCAAATAAAGCGGCTAACGCAATCAACCAGTAGCGTGTTTTAATTTGGTTTATCATGTGTTTCTCTAAAAATTAATAAGGGTAATAGCTAAAATCATTTGGATGATGCAATTTTAAAAGGTGATATGGCCTTGATTGTTGCTAGTTTAGCATAGGTTAGATTAAGTGTTGTTAGCCTATCTTTAATCTATTTTTATTCTATAGTCTTCTCGCTCAGGTTTTATGGTTCATTGTCAGCGCTTACTCTCGACTTTGGCTCCTGCGTCGTTCTAACACCTAAATCCATTTAGGCGGCCCCAATCACATAGTAGAGCATATGCTCATGAGGTCTCGAAGCTTGACGGCTTCCCCTAAAACCCGATCGCTTTGACTATAATAATGTTCTAGTTCTCGAGATGAATAAATTTTGCACCCCCGTTGATACAAAAACTATCTTTAGGCTGGGCAACGTTTTAATGATCTAGTTGCGCCAAATAGAAATGCTTTAACTCTGTATAAGGGGGCTGTGTTGCCCGAAAAGAGCCACCTAAAATAGCCTCGTTCAGGGGGTAAATAACATTGTTCGGTGCGCTAGTGCCAATTTGATAGCGGGGGCAACTTGCGCTTAAATTTTTTGAGTTTGCATCATTTTTAGCCCACTTAAAATCGCGATAAATAAGGCCACTAATGCAAAAGCAGTCGAAATACCAAACGTTCCAGAGTGGCTCCAATCCCATGTTAATCCTGCTATACCCGCTCCTAATGCTGCGCCAGCGCTAACACAAACTGAATTATAAATGGCTTGTCCACGGCCTTGGTGTTCCGGTTTAAATTCAACTTGAATGCGTTCCATCATAATTGAATGAATAGCGCTAAACGTAAATGCATGTAAAGTTTGTGAAAACATAAGTACAATTAATGAATCAGCAAAAAAGGTAATACTGGCCCAGCGAACAATTGCCATTACTAAGCTAATCAGTAATATAAAATGCCAAGAAAGATGTTTAAATAACTTATTAATAACGATGAACATAAGTATTTCAGCGACTACGGCTGTTGTCCACAGGGCACCTATTGTGCCACTGCTGTAACCTAACGCTTCTAGGTAAATACTAAAAAAAGTGTAATAAATGCCGTGACTTATATTAACGAATAAAATAGCGGTAAGTAATAAAACCATTGTTGGTTTTTTTAATGTGTTAAGTAAACCGCCTGAGCTTTGCTTTTCTTGTTGTTGTGTTGAGTCTTGAATAAGCAGTGTGCTTATCCAAAGCAAAATAAATAAGCATAACGTGACATGTGGGAAATAATGAATAGAGGTCTGTTCGAAAAACAACCCCAACAAAGATACAGCACCGACAAAACCGATTGAGCCCCACATCCTAACTCGACCGTAACTGATGGCGGTTCCTTTTATACTGGTTAGTGTTACCACTTCAAATTGCGCAATAAGACCTTGCCAGCAGAAACTAAAAGTGGCAACGACAAAAATAATGCTCCAATAGCTTTGTGTCCAAAATAATAACGCAAAAGAAAAGCAGGCTAATAAATTACCTAGTTGAATTATTTTACCACGGCGACCCGTTTTGTCGCTTAACCAACCCCAAAAATTAGGCGCTACAATATTAGAGGCTAATAGAATAGCACTGGTTAATGCGATTAATGACGTTGAATAGCCGTTAGCTTTTAAGTAAACGCCGAAGAAAGGTAAAATAGACCCTAATATGGCACAATAAAAGAAGTAAAAACTAGATAATGAAAGGTATTTTTTTATCAACAAAAGTAATTAATCCTCTATTGTATGTTTGAATCATCATTCATGATGAACATGATAAAAGCTAATTTATCGCGGCGCTTTGGTACTTCCTCGCTGCATTAATTTGTGCGGCATAATATTAAGCTGTTTTTCGGGCGTTCGGCCTTCAATAAGATCAATTAAGGTGTTGGCACAAGTTTCACCTATTGTGCTTAGTGGCTGGGCAACACTGGTTAAAGGCGGGTAGCAATACTGAGCAAATAAAATATCATCAATGCCAATGACAGATATATCGTCCGGTATTGAAAAGTCGAGCTCTCTTAACGCATGCATTGCACCTATTGCCATCATATCGCCAAAACAAAATAGAGCGGTGGGCCTTTGCCGTTGCTGCAGTAGCTTTTTTACCCCTGCAACCCCCGATTCTGTTGTGTAATTGCCGTAGTAAACTAACTTCTCTTCAAAGGGTAAACCGGCCGCCGATAATACGTTTTTCATACCTTGTAAGCGTTGAACTGTACTGCGATGTGATTCGATGCCTGCTATTGCCGCAATAGTCGTATGACCTTGATCAATTAAGTGCTGAACTGCGGTTTCGGCAATTGCAACATTGTCTACCACAACCTTTGGTATATCAGCGTGCTCAACGACTTCTGCAGTACTTACAATGGGTGGAAGATTGTTAATAATGTTTTTATGTACTTTAGTGTTAAAAGGCAAACGTTGTGACGAAATAATGATCCCATCTGCTTGGCTGCTCATTAATAAGTCACCAAACTGGAACTCACGTGAAGGATCTTCTTGAGTATCACCGAGTAGAACAGAGTAACCTTTAGCCATCGCGACTTTTTCAATAGAGCGAACAATAGGTGAAAAATAGGGGTTAGTTATATCGGGTGTGATGACAACAATATTACCTGAACGACCATTACGCAAACTAGCACCGAGTTTATTTGGCGTAAAGCCAAGTTCATCTACAACAGCCATCACTTTTTTGCGTGTTTTAGGCGAAACTATATCTGGATTACGTAATGTTCTCGATACGGTGGCTTGACATACTCCCGCTCTTTGCGCGATATCCTTGATTCTTAGATTTGACATAGTGAATGATATTCTCGTTTTAAACGAATAGTGATTTCGATTTCATTTGGTATTTTATCAGTGAAAGACTTAATTAAATACCTTTTTATTTTGACGATGTACATAGGGGGAACCTCATTAGGCTTGAATAATAAAATACCCAAACAACGTTAATTGTTTGGGTATCTTTATCGTCTTTATGATTAATCTTTTGTAAAGCTAATCCAATTGAAGTTCCATTCTTTACCTTGTGATACAAAACGTAACGTTTGTTGTCCTTCGCTTAATGTCACCTTTGAGGTGATCGTGACATAGTCTTGCCAACCACCTGTTGAAGGAATGGTAACAGTGTCTACTGTTGTGCCATCAAATTGCATTTCAAAGCCATCACTTCCGGGTAACGTGGCTAAGCGATATGAAACCGTATACTCACCTGCTTCTAAAACTTTTACATCATAGCTTACCCAGCGATCAATTTCGAAGTGACCAATGTTAAATCCGCCGCCTTCGTCGCCTGCTGTTTCGGTTTCTACACCAGGGTGGGCGGCACTGTAACTTTCAGCTTCTAGCTTACCTGGGATTGGGTAGAAGGTATCACCGCTCGCTTCAATGTTACTACCGTAACCTTGGTCTATATCGTTGTAGGCTGCAACATAGTAATAGTAGGTAATACCACTACTAATGCTTTCATCAAGGTATTGGGTTGTATCGGCACTGCCAATAGCTTTGAAGCCCGAACGAGGTGCCGTGGATCTAAATATTTTATAACCATTTATATCACCCGTGCTTGGTTGCCATGTTAACGCGACCGAATTGTCTGTAACGGTTAAATTAAGATCTGTTGGTTTTGTTGGGATATTGGTGAAAATTTTCGGTTTTTCGTCAGCGGTTAATGCATCGACAACACCTTGATTTATAACATAATCCATCGTGCCAAATGACTCGAAGAAGGTATTAATATCATTAAGTGATGAATTATTTACATCGATACTTGGTAGTGAACGACCGGTTACATCTACCCATTCTTGCGGCATATCAGGGACTAAGTAGATTTCAGCCCACATATCGTTGTTGTTGTCACCATTATCTTTAAATTTACCTGAGATGGTGTAAGATTGCCCACCTTCTACTTCTACGGCTTGGTAAATTAAACTGTGGTTACCTGCAGGAGATGTAATTCTGAGCCCATGGCCTGTATCACTACCCGCAAATTCACCGGCGGCATATTGAAAATCGTAAGTGCGTGGATCGCCCCAAAGTGAAACTTCCGTCCATGAATCATCACTGCCAAAGTCACCATTTATGAGAATATTTTCGCCAGTGGTGTCATTGGTTAATTTAATATTGTCGTAAGTGACATCGGTACCATTGAAAGCCCCTGTTTTAATAACAAGGTACATCGTTTTACTGCCTTCGCCTTGATAAGGGGTTGTGCTACGGGCGGCACCGTCACAGGCATTAGCAAATGTGCTTTCCCAGTCATTACAAGCCCAAGTTTGTGCTTTAACTAATAATTGATCACCGGTGTTGGTTACTAAGCCCCATTGGCCGCCACCTTGACCGCCTGCATTTGATAATGTTTTATATGACCAAGCTGTTGCCGCCCAATTTAAATCATTAAATGTATCAAACGTCGCTCGTGTAATATCACCGCCTAAATCACCCAAGCCTAGCCAAGGTTGAGTCTCGCCGACTAAAACGGGGGTGTAAACTTTACTTAAACGCGTGGCCCAATCACAAACACCTGTTTCGCCATTTTCACCACAAGTTAACCAATCTCTGTGAACTTCATACCCTGTTTCTCCCCAGCCAAATAGTCCAGGATACTGATGTATTTCAAAGGCTACATTTTCCATGCCCAAATCATAAGGGTCGCCATATGCTTTTATCCCGTCAGAATTATGTCCTGGTAAAATAATGATGTGGTTGGTATCAATAGCTCTAATGGCTTTATATAAATCAACCGAAACGTCTTTTAATGTTTCAGAGTCAGTACCCCAAGGTTCATTTAGTAAGCCATAACCCGCAACTGTTGCTTCATCTTTGTATTTTGCTGCTATTTGTTGCCATAACCACGCCGTACGATCTTGGTATTCGTTATTATTCCAAAGTTCATTTTTACCTGCACAGCCAGAGTGTTGCTCTTCGCCTTGGCGGCCAACTGCACCGTGTAAATCGAGGATAATGTACATCTGGCGTTCTTTAGCTTCTGCGATGGCACGATCAAGATAAACCCAAGCATCTTCATTTAATGTTTTAGGCATATCATCATTTTCAATTAGATCGTATAAAAAGGGAACTCTAACAACATTAAAACCGCTTGCTTTAATAACATCCCAGTCTTTACTGGTGATCCAATTATCGCGAAATTTTGTAAATATGTTTTTTATTTCATCATCTGTGAATCGAGATTCTAATGCGGCTTCTAAAGTACATTGATCGGTAATGCCATCACCAAAGGGGGCTTCAGAACCAAACATCCACATTTCCATGGCGAGCCAATTACCTAAGTTGATCCCACGCAGAGATACTTTTTGATTTTCTTGATTCATCCACATCGTACCGTCTTGTTTTAGCATTGAATACGATTCTTGACCTGGTTTTGGTTGTACTATAGGTGATTGCACTGGCGTTTTAGGTGCGGGTGCTTCGCTATTACAACCTTGTAATGCCATGATTAAAGCAACACTTATGCCGCTTAGTTTTAAGCTTGTTATTTTACTTTTCATAGAGTCCTCTAATTACCTTGTTGTGATCGTTTAAATTATTTATTTGGGTGTTTAATTGTGTATGTTTGATTGGCATTTATTTCTTTGATGGATGTTATTTGACCATCCGGCCATTCAATTCGTAATTCATCTATCCGAGTGTATTGGGCTAGGCTGAAGTATTGCTGTGTAGGGTTTTGTGACGTAAAATTATTGCCCGAAGAGACTTCTCGCATTTGAGTCAAGTCTCCTGCGGTAACAAATATTTTTGCGCCAATAGCTTGTGTATTGGGTTCTTTTCCTTGCAAATTAATTACAAAATTATTGGCTTGACTATTATTTTGATAAAGGATCGCGCTGGTATCATCGTTATTCAAAACTAAAATATCCACATCGCCATCTTGGTCACTATCAAAGCAGCTGATAGCACGGCCTTGTTCTTGATCCGTAATGCCCGCTGCAAATGATTCTTCATTAAAACGAATAAAGGCGTTGTCTTTTTGTGCTTGCGCACGATCAGATAGAAATAGGCGAGAATGGTCTTGACCATAATCGATATCAAATAGGCCAGCCGACCAGCCATTAACATGAAATATGTCTAAGTATCCATCACCGTTAAAATCAGCGAGGCAGGCCGCCCATCCCCAACCGCCATCTGCTAAACCGAGCTGGTCTGTTGCATCGCTAAAAATTTCATCGCTGTTTACGTTATTGAATTCATTAATGTATAGGCGATTACCGGGAGAGCTTAAGCCATAAATTGCGCTAACAAACCAATCTAAATCACCGTCGTTATCAATATCGCCGATCGCTGAACCCATGCCATTTTCATCTTTAATGACTTGTGTTGTTGCATTTTTAAAGCGACCGTTTTTTTGATTGATAAAAACTTGTGAAGTACCGTAATCTGCAACAACTAAAAGGTCAGGGTAGTTGTCGTTATTAATATCGTTAAAGCTAGCCGCAAACGAATAATCAGTCTGATCACCAAACATGGCGGTGCTAGTGGGTTTTGTGATGATTTGAGTTGCAATACCACTTGCTTCAGAGACATTAATAAATTGATTGTTTCCTTGGTTTTGCCAGAGATGTTGCTTTGGTGCACTGGCTGGTACTCCCCAATGGGTTAAAAATAGATCAAGTAAGCCATCTTTGTTGTAGTCACCAAATGACGCAGAAATCGTATTACTTGCGGTTATTTCATGTAAACCTGCTTTTGCGGTTATATCTTCAAACTTAATATTACCTTGCTGATCTTGTGTATTTTCAAACAAAAAGCTTGGATGACCTTCTATACCGCCAATAAATAAATCTAAATCGGCATCGCCATCGATATCAGCAAAAGTAGGGCCGCAGCCCCAATGCTTTTGAATATTGAGGCCGACATCAAGACTGACTTCTTTATATTGATTATTACCTAAGTTTTTGTATAAAAGATGATGACCTATATCACCCCGTACAATAAAGACATCGAGTAATTGATCGTTGTCAAAATCACCTACCGCTAAACCCCCGCAAAACTTTTGTACTTCGGTTAAGTTCGTCATACGCTCATAACCATTAACATAGTTAATGCCGCTTGTTGCGGTAATATTAGTGAACAATTTACTGGCGACAGTATTTTGCTCTGTTGTTTTTACTTCAGTGTTATCTGCTTGCTGAGTTGATTCACCACAGGCACCGAGTAAATAACATAGGCTAATTAAATGTAATTTTGACAACGTTTTCATCGAAATTAGAACCTTGTATTAAAACGTATGCCAAACGTTCGTGGTTCACTATAACGACCCGGCGCACCTTCAACGGTGCCATTATCGGTGGTTGAGCTTGAACGCGTCATTTCATCGGTTAAGTTATTAACATAGAGATCTAATGACCAATCACCTTCAGCAGGGAAGTACTTTAAGCCAACATTCACTTTTGAATGCGCATCTTGGCCGTAAGCATCGGTGCCATAGTAGGTTCCACTTTGCTCTACATCGCCTACGGTGTTGTTAATTGGTGATGATATTTCGTTTTGATCTCTAAAAAAGACGTTATCGACATAACGAACATTAATACGGGGTTGAATGTCGCCTCGTTCAGTTGAGAAGTCCCAACTAAAGTTAGCGCTAAATGATACTTCAGGTGATTGTGGCAGATTATTTCCACTTAAATTATATAAGCCCGCTTTTTCACCTTCGGTGACGAGTGGGTTACCTGGGTTATCTCCCCCACTAGCTGAGTAGTATTCGGTATAGGTTGCATCTAATAAAGAACCTGAAAAATCGAGTTGACCTGCGCTGCCAATTAACCAGGTTAATTCTGCTTCAAACCCCGCAATTTCTGCAGCGGCTACGTTGCTATTGATGACTTGTTTTTTCTCTTCATCCCAACCTGAACGGATTAGATCTGTGTAATCAATAAAGAATGCTGATAAGTTTAAACGCATATCACCTAAGTCAGTGTCGAAATCTGATTTTGTCCCTATTTCGTAACTAACACTTTCTTCTGGTCGAGTGGATTCACCTGCATCTTGAATTTCACCGGCTCTATAACCTGTGCCTATGCTGGCATAAAGCAAATGATCATTAACGGTATAATCGGCTCTCAACAAATAAGTTAACTTGTCTGATTCGGCTTCAATATCGTTACGTACACCTGCCGCGCATTGGCCTCTTTTTCGCTCTAACCCGGTGTTATCATCTAATCTATCTTTGCCAATGCTTCCATCTGAATTGATCAAAAAGTCTTCAAATACAGAGAGGTCGCTTCCACCTAAGGTTGGACGTATAAATTCACCCCCGCAATCGGTAATATTTCTGCCTCCGCGGTCATATTTTAAATCATCTGTATAACGTATACCGGCGGTTACATTTAAATCGTCAGTCAGTGCATAATTGGCTTGGAAATATGCTGCGGCTGATTCTGTTCCTCGTGCAGGTTGGATAAACGTTGCACCGCCTTGTAACCAAGATCCTTGTCCATCAAAATCAAATCGAATATCTGTTTCTTCAGCGAAATAATAAACACCTGTTGTCCAGCTAAGACTACCTGAACCAATACTTTGTAGTTTTATTTCGTGGCTGTTAGCACTTGAATATTGATACTCGGTTCGTGCTTCTTGAAAGCGAGAAAGAACCCCTGCATCTTGATCCACGATTTGATGACGGTCGAGTTTTGAATAACCCGTAATGTATTCAATATTCACATTGTTTGAAATATCGTAGCTTACGGTAGACCGAAATACGTTGCTTACCATGTCAAGTGAGTAGGGTGAATCGATAAAGGCATTAAAGTTACCTTTTTTGACTTCAACTGGGTTAAGTAAAACCCCGTGGTTACCGGTATCTGAAAATGTTTCATAACTGGCGGTCCAATTTAAAGAGTCAGTTAAGTTCCACACTCCCGTTATACGAGCTGACCGTACGTCTTTATTATTTAGTTTTGTGTTTGTATTGGCTACACGGCCGGTTTCAAGGCCACTGTAATTATGCATCGAGCCTCGAGGATCAACATCGATGGCATTAACCCATCCATCATCTTGTTCCATATAACCGGCAACCCGAAAAGATAAATTATCGGTGACTGGCAGCGTGATACCCCCTGATAATTGTTGGCGATTATAGTTACCGTATGTCATTTGGAAATCACCTTCAAAGGTATCTCCTGGTTTTACAGTGTCGAGTAAAAGTGCGCCACCGGTATTATTTCTACCAAATAAGGTGCCTTGTGGGCCACGTAATACTTGAATACCTTCGAGATCATACATTAGGGCTAAAGCGCCTTGGGCTCGCGCCGCAAAAACCCCATCAACATAAACACCAACACCTTGGTCTCCTGTTTCTGTTGGGTTGTTTGTGCCTACGCCGCGAATGTATATTTTTATATCTGACTGATCTTCTTGGCCGGAAATAACAAGAGAGGGAACGAAACCGGTTAAACCTGTTACATCAGCAATATATTGCTCTGCTAGGTTTTCTTGGCTTAAAGCGGTTACGGCAATTGGTGTTTCTTGTAGGTTTGCTACTTTACGCTCGGCTGATACGACAATGACTTCGAGTTCTCTGTCGCTATCATCTGCTTGTTCTTCTGCCGCAAATGCGCTTGACATCGTAAGACCACCTATTAAGGCGTAGGTGATTGATTGACTTAATATACTTTTCTTGTTTGGTTTGTGCATTTGATTGTCTTCCATCGTTATATTTTTTATGACGCTATCTACAATTGGTTAAAAAACGGCTTTCATTTACTAAATTCTCAAATGATTTCGATTTCATTCTTCCATAGCCTTGTGTTTATGTAAACACTTTGTAACTAAAAATATTAAAAAAAGATCGGTCAACGATGTTTTATTAATTATGAAATATAGTGTTTTTTTATTTAAATTATTGTTTTTAGTGTATTTATTTATCTTTTAGTTAGTTTTATCTTTTATTTAATATTTTTTTTAACTTGTTTTGTCTGTTTACATTAATAATTTTATTTGTTAATACTATAAATGAAATCGAAATCATTTTGTGTTCTGGTTTCTTTTTTTATATTTTAAAATGAAATCGAAATCATTTTTAGGCATGTTAACGTTTGTATTTATTTATGAATACAAACGCTATTTAGGTTATTGGCTATAAGCCTGTATTTTATCGGTAAAGGTGTATGAAAAATCACAGTTTAAATAAGATGAGCGTTGTATCTGTATTATCTGCTATGTTGCTACAAGCTTGTTCAGTTCAAGATGATCAACTGGCAATGCCTGTTAAACAGGTTGACGATGTTGAGCAAAAAATTAAGTCGATTATGTCGACAATGACACTCGAGCAAAAAATTGGCCAGATGTTACAGCCAGAAATTAGATCGATAACACCAGCTGAAGTCGAGCAATACCATATTGGCTCGATCCTTAATGGAGGCGGAGCCTTCCCTGCTAACAATAAGCATGCCTCTATTCAAGAATGGGTTGCTTTAGCAGATGAATATTACCACGCATCAATGAGTCGTAAACCGGGTCGTACGCCTATTCCTATTATTTGGGGGACAGATGCTGTTCACGGACATAATAATGTTATTGGTGCAACGTTATTTCCTCATAATATTGGTTTAGGTGCTGCAAATAACCCTGCGTTGATTGAAAAAATTGCACAGATCACCGCGAAAGAAGTTGCTGTAACGGGGATAGATTGGACCTTTGCACCCACATTAGCGGTTGTTAGGGATGACCGTTGGGGGCGAACTTATGAGAGTTATTCTGAAGATCCTGCGATTGTTAAAACATATGCTAAAAGTATGGTCCAAGGCCTACAAGGTAGAGCTTCAGATGCTTTTAGCTCAAACCATATTGTTGCAACGGCTAAGCATTTTGTCGGTGATGGTGGTACAGAATTTGGTGATGATCAAGGCAATACTCAGTTAAGTGAATCTGAACTATTTAAGATCCATGCACAAGGTTATTACACTGCGCTTGATGCCGATGTACAAACCGTGATGGTTTCATACAGCAGTTGGAATGGCCAAAAAATGCATGGCCAGAAATATTTAATTACCGATGTCCTTAAAAATAAAATGGCGTTTGATGGCATTGTTGTTAGTGATTGGAATGGTATTGGGCAAGTCGCTGGGTGCACCAATGACAATTGTGCTGCTGCAATTAATGCGGGTATTGATTTGTTTATGGTGCCTGATACATGGAAAACGTGGATCGCTAATACATTATCGCAAGTCAAAAGTGGCATTGTGCCGATGTCGCGCATTGATGATGCTGTAACACGTATATTGCGCGTTAAATTGCGCACAGGATTATTTGAAGCTGGTGCTCCAAGCACTCGTGAATTAGCTGGGCGTTCAGAGCTTGTGGGTTCAACTGCGCATCGTGAAGTGGCAAAACAAGCGGTGCGTGAATCACTTGTTTTACTTAAGAATAACAATGATACCTTGCCTTTAAGCCCTGAACTTAACATTTTAGTCGCAGGTGAAGGGGCTGATAATATTCCAATGCAGAACGGTGGTTGGACGATCAGCTGGCAAGGTACCGGCAATGTGAATGGTGACTTCCCTGGTGGATCTTCAATTTATCAAGGTATTAAAGATAAAGTTGAATCGGCAGGTGGGCAAGCCCTTTTAAGCAAAGATGGTCATTATATTACTAAGCCTGACGTCGCGGTTGTCGTTGTTGGTGAGCAACCTTACACTGAGTTTTTAGGTGACATTCAAAATTTAGAAAGTCTAGAGTTTGAACAAAAAAATAAAAAAACGTTGCGCCTTTTACAATCATTAAAAGAAAAAGGTATTCCGACGGTTACTGTTTTACTGTCGGGACGACCTTTATGGGTTAATAAAGAGATTAATAAATCGGATGCCTTTGTTGCGGCTTGGCTACCGGGAACCGAAGGTGACGCTATTGCTGATGTGCTGTTTAAAACTAACTCTGGTGATGTTAATCATGATTTTAGTGGCAAGTTAAGTTTTAGTTGGCCGGGTGATGCCTGTCAATCGATCGTTAATGTAGGTGATGCTGATTACAACCCTTTATTTCAATATGGCTACGGCTTAACTTATCAAGATAAGCATACGGTTAATTTATTAAGTGAAAAAGGGGCTGCGTTATTAGGTTGCCAATTACAGTCTGGTAAACCTAAATCGCCATTATTGGTTGATTTAACGACGTCGCAGTGGCAGGTGTTTATTGATTCTGCTGCAGGTCAACACACCCCTGTAGATCATAACGAAATTATAACGCCTGATGTTACGGTAAAACCAGATCAAACGGGCATGAGTGTAACGGCTAATTTCAACCCGAATAGCCAATCAACTATATCGATACGCAGTGATGAGCTCGTTAATTTATTGCCTTATTTAGCGCATAACGCCACGTTAAATTGGCTAGTTCGAGTTAATTCGCCATTTAAAGGGAATGTAAAAGCGAGGATTGATTGTGGTTTACCTTGCTCTGGCGATGTTGATATTACCGACGCATTGCAACGGAACTCAGTCGGTGAGTGGCAAACTTTAAGTATTGATCTTGCTTGTTATGTTCCTGGTACCGATTTAAGGAAAGTTATTTCTCCTTTCGTTATTACCGCTTCTGATGCGCTTTCTATTAACTTGGCGGGTGGCAGTATCAATATCGCTGATAAGCCTGCCGATATTCAGTGCGCTAAGTAAGCAATAAGGTGACTAAAATGATCAAACATTTTACTGGCGTTATCTTATTTGTATTTCTATTAGGCTGCAATAACGGCCTTGAATCTACAAGTAATGAAGAAGTTAATTCAGATCGCGATATTTCTAAGCGAACAGAGCATTCTATTGCACGTATGTGGAATGAAGTGTTATTAGAGGCGATTAGAAATGATTTTGCTCGACCGACTGTTCATGCGCGTAATTTGTGGCATGTATCGGCTGCTATGTATGATGCTTGGTCATTTTATGAATCGAGTACAACAGAATATTTACTGGGTAATAAAGTTGGCCATTTTTCATGTCTGGCAGAGCCGGTTCCTATAACTACTTCTGTACGTAGTGCTCAAGAAGAGGCAATTAGTTATGCTGCTTATCGTATAATTATTAAGCGTTTTTCTAATTCGCCTGGTGCTCGGGTCATCAAAGCAAAAGCTGACACTTTAATGGCCAGTTTAGGCTATGACACAAACTTAGATAGTTTAGGTTTTAGTACAGCTGCTGCTGTTGGTAATTCGATTGCGGCTTGTTATTTAAGTTTTGGTTTACAAGATGGATCGAATGAAGAGAATGATTATGCTAACCAATCTTATAAGCCTGTAAACCCGCCGCTTATTTTAAGCTTAGATTCTGTTGGTAACCCTGATCTTGTTGATTTTAATCGATGGCAGCCGCTTGATATCCCTGGTTATATTGACCAAGCCGGTAATCCGATAACGGAACCTCCTGCATTTCTAGGGGCAGAGTGGGGCAACGTTCAACCTTTTTCATTATCTGAAAATGATAAACATGTTTTTTCAGATAATGGTATTGATTATCCACTGTATTTTGATCCTGGTATGCCGCCATTGATTACAGGGGAGTTAAGTGATGAATATAAATGGACGTTTGCGATGGTGGCTATTTGGTCTGCTCAATTGGATCAAACTGATAACGTACTTTGGGATATTTCACCTAATCGTTTAGGGAATATTTCATCTTTACCGGATTCTTTTAAAGATCATCCCCACTTTTATTCTTTTTTTGATGGCGGGGATAAAGGTCAGGGATATGCTATTAACCCTAAAACGGGTGAACCTTATAAAGCGCAATGGGTACCTCGAGGTGATTATACACGTGTATTAGCTGAGTTTTGGGCTGATGGCCCTGATTCTGAAACACCACCTGGCCATTGGTTTGTTATTTTAAATATGGTTAATGATCATCCTGAGTTAACAAAAAAATGGGCTGGTACAGGTTCTGTTTTAACGAATTTAGAATGGGATATTAAAAGTTACTTTGCTTTAGGCGGCGCCTTGCACGATTCGGCCATTGCGGCTTGGGGCGTTAAGGGGCGTTATGATTATATTAGACCTGTCTCTGCTATTCGTGCCATGGCTGAGCTAGGTCAGAGTAGTGACTCTGCTTTGCCTGCTTACCATGTTAATGGCCTTCCTTTATATGAAAATTACATTGAGCTGGTGCAATTTGACGATCCTTTAGTTGGACCCGCGCAAGAAAACCTACATAAAATTAAAATCAAAGCTTGGCGTGGCCCTCGTTTTGTCAACGATCCTGAAAATGACCAAGCCGGTGTCGGTTGGATTTTAGCTGAAAATTGGTGGCCTTATCAACGTCCGTCTTTTGTTACACCGCCTTTTGCTGGCTATGTATCAGGGCATTCAACTTTTTCACGTGCTGCGGCAGAGTTACTAACGGCTATTACTGGCGATGAATATTTTCCTGGAGGGATGAGCGAATTTCATATTAAAGCTAACGCGTTTTTAGTTTTTGAGCAAGGACCGAGTCGCGATTTAACGTTGCAATGGGCGACTTACCGTGATGCGTCGGATCAATGTAGCTTGTCTCGTATTTGGGGCGGCATTCATCCACCCGCTGATGATATTCCTGGGCGCTTGATGGGTGAACGGATCGGTAAAGGGGCGTTTGAAAAAGCACAACATTATTTTAATAACTAATACAACGATCGGTTGTCGATCGTTGGCAGCCGATGGTATGCGACAACTTCAATTATAAGAGACTAATTAATATGGCAACTCAATTTGTAGATAATATGGCTAATCAAAAGACGGGATCATCAGATTCTGCTGCTCAAAATTTTAGATTACCACTGATAATATTAACCAGTTTATTTTTTGTGTGGGGCTTTTTGACGAGTTTAAATGACATTCTGATCCCACATTTAAAAAGTGTTTTTTCGCTCAATTATACTCAAGCAATGTTGGTACAATTTTGTTTTTTTGGTGCTTATTTCATCGTTTCTATTCCGGCTGGAAAATGGGTTAAAAAAATGGGTTATCAAAAAGGGATTGTGACCGGTCTTTTTATTGCCGGTTTAGGTTGCTTTGCGTTTTATCCTGCCGCGGCTGTTCCTTCATATCCTGTATTTTTAAGTGCGTTATTTGTACTGGCTGCCGGAATTACTATTTTACAAGTATCGGCCAACCCCTATGTTGCAGCGTTAGGTAAGGTAGAGACTGCATCGGGGCGTTTAACAATGACCCAAGCCTTTAATTCATTAGGTACAACCGTTGCACCAATGTTTGGCGCCTTACTCATATTAGGGGCAACGGCATCTGGTTTATCTGAACTCAATGAAGCTGAGCAAAAGTTGCATGAAGCGCAATCTGTTCAATTACCTTATATTGGCATTGCAATATGTTTAATGCTTTTAGCTGGGATTTTTTCTTTTTTAAAATTACCGTCTATTGACAACCACCAAGTGACAGCGCAATCAACTATACAAAAAGTGCCTCTACTCTCTCATCGTGCGTTAACGCTGGGGGCTATCGGTATTTTTGTGTATGTAGGCGCTGAAGTGTCTATTGGTAGTTTTTTAATTAACTTTTTTGGTGAAGCCGATATAGCGGGGTTATCAGAAGCTGAAGCGGCGAGTTATCTTACTTATTTTTGGGGAGGGGCAATGGTAGGGCGGTTTATTGGTGCATTATTAATGCAACGAATTAAGGCCTCATCAATTTTGTCATTCAATGCATTGGCCGCCGCTCTGCTCGTATTATTAGCTATTTTGAGTCAAGGTTATATCGCTTTATATGCTGTTTTATTGGTTGGGCTTTTTAACTCAATTATGTTTCCAACTATTTTTAGTTTGGCATTAACAGGACTAAAAGAGCGCACGAGTGAAGGATCTGGCTTGCTTTGTTTAGCTATTGTTGGCGGTGCTATTGTACCGTTAATGCAAGGTGTATTAGCGGATGCATTGGGTATTCAGCTCTCTTTTATTTTACCGGGCCTTTGTTACCTTTATATTTTCTATTACGGCTACAAAGGCTATCAGCAACGCTTAAATTAATGTTAATTATCGTCTAGTTCTTGTTTATTCATTAACGAGAGTTAGCTATTTAATTTGATGTAAATACATCAAATATACAGCGTTATAACAACGCTGTATTTCATTAGTCGTTGTTCTAAATATAGTGAATTCAAGCCTAAATAAACTATTCAATATGTTTTTATGACTAAATATAACAATAATCATAAGAGAAAATTATGAATAAAAAAACGTATAAAAAAACAATAATGAGTCATATCAAAAAATCAGCAATTGCCTTGGCCTTAGCTGGAGGTTGTAGTTTTGGCGCCTTAGCGGATTATGTGCATACTGATGGAAAAAATATTGTTGATGAAAACGGGGATGCCCTTTTTCTAAATGGTATTAATTTAGGTAACTGGCTTTTATGGGAAGGTTACTTAATGATGGGAGACTTTAACTACCGTACACATACTCAATTTTATAACTCACTAATTGAAACATTTGGTAGTGAAGCTAAAGCCGCAGAATTTGAGCATCAATGGCGGTTGAATTATGTTGATGATAAAGCGATAGCTGATTTAAAAGCATTGGGCTTTAATTCAGTACGTGTTCCTTTTCACTTCAATCTTTTTTGGAAAAACGGCCAATTAAGTGATCATGGTTTTCAGTATTTTGATCAATTAATCGAATCTTGTCGCACTCACGGTTTGTATGTGTTGCTTGATATGCATGCGGCACCAGGCTATCAAAATCCAGGTGATCATGCGGATAATGTTAATTCTAATGCTAGTCAACCACGTGATACGGTTGAATTTTGGGACGGCACTGAGAATATCAACATTGCTAAATCGGTGTGGCGACATATTGCTGCTCGATATAAAGATGAACCCGTTGTTTGGGGATATGATTTAATTAATGAGCCTGTTCCCCAACCAGGACGTGAAATGGAATTATTGGGCTCATTAATCGAAATGCGAGATGCCATACGTGAAGTTGATACTAATCACGTTATTGTTGCTGAAGGCTCTTGGTGGTCATCTGATTTAACTAAAATTGATTGGAGCGACCCATTGGTACAAGATGCAACAGGTGTTACATCACAATGGGATGACAACCTAGTTTATCAATTACACCACTATGGCCCCGCCAGTGGTACTTATGGTCGTGAAAATATTACTAATAATTTAAATATTCCATTAATTATTGGCGAATATGGTGAAAGTGATAATGGTAATTTAAAAGATATGACGGATTGGGCTAAAGCCAATTTATCAGGGTATTACCCTTGGTCTTTTAAAAAAATGTCACACGATAAAACATTGTGGACGATTCCTCCTAATGCGGCTTACACTGAATTAAAAACCTATATTAATAATGGGGGTACAGCTGCGCCTGAATTGTATGATGCAATGATTGAGTTTGCACAAGTCAATATCTTAAACGGGCATGCTAGTCATGAGTGGCATCAAGGTTTTTATGAAGCGGTTAGCCCATTAACTATCGCGCCACCTCCACCACCTCCGGCTCCAACTTGTGATGAAGATGATGTGCAAATATTGCTACCAGGAAAATTAGAAGCAGAAGATTACTGTGCTAACGAAGGGGTTCTTTTTGAAGATACGACTGACGTTGGCGGTGGTAAAAATATTGGCTGGCTTGATGCCGGTGATTCTGCTGAATATCGCGTTAATATTACTGAGGCGGGGCAATATGATTTAGTTGCGCGTATAGCTTCGGCAAACGCAACGGGTCAGTTTTCTGTTTTAATTAATCAGCAAAGCGTTGCTGAGTTTTCTGTGCCGTCAACCGGAGATTGGCAGCAATGGCAGTCGATTTCACAACCGGTTTGGTTAGAAGCGGGTCCGAATACGTTAGAGGTTGTTATTAACGGCGGAGGCTTTAATTTAAATTGGTTAGAGGTGGTTAATGATTTTGTGGTTGTTGACCCTTGTGACAACGCGACCGCAACTAACCTACCCGCAAAAATTGAAGCTGAATCATTTTGTAATATGGCGGGCTTACAAACCGAAACAACGGCTGACGTTGGCGGCGGTGAAAATATAGGTTGGATTGATAGTGGTGATTGGGCTGAATATAAAATCGATGTAGCCAATTTAACTGATTTTGTTGTTAATTTTAGAGTTGCTAGTAATGCAAATAACGGACGTGTTGAGCTGTTAGTTGATGGGAATATAGTTGGCGGTATCGATGTTTCAAATACGCAAGGCTGGCAATCATGGCAATCACTTGCTTTACCTTTAACGCTATCAGCTGGTGAGCATAACGTAAGGCTTAATTTTATCCAAGGTGGTTTTAATCTAAATTGGATTGAATTTGTTGCCGATCATGGCCCTATTGATCCTCCGGTTGACCCGTCTGATAATGATTTAGTTTCGGGTAATCATTATATCTTTGTTAATAAATTAAGCGGGAAAGCGGCTGATGTGGCAGGTGTTTCAACTCATGATGGTGGTAATGTACATCAATGGGATCTTCACCAAAACGCTAATCAAATTTGGCAAGCTAATTTAGTTGAAGCGAATGTATACACGTTTGTTAGTTTAAATTCAGGTAAATGCCTTGATGCAGATAGTGGTAGCGACAATGTACATCAATGGAGTTGCTCGGCTAACGACAATCAGAAATGGATTGTTGAACCTTTATCAGAGGGCGGTTTTACCGTTCGAACTTTTGTCGGCAATGACGTTTTAACCGTTGAAAGCGGAAGCTCGGATAACGGAGCTAATCTCATCACAACCACGGGAACAAGTCAAAGTCATCAGCAATGGCGATTTGAGCTTGCTAATTAAAGCAAGCTGTATCTTTTAAGCTTTATTTTTAAAGTACCGAGTGGCTAATTTTATTAGCCACTTTTTATTAGCGATCGCTTTCTAAAAGCAAGGGTAATGTCGTCATGCTTATATGCCAAGGAATCGGATTTATGTGATGAGCTTGGCTCGCTTGTAATATTTGAGATAGATTAAACTGACTCAAATAAGCTGTTTTAAAATGCGATGTTTCATAACTTAGCGCTGTTTCTATTGAAAATTCGGTATTTGCATTTAAAAGGTAGCGTGCTAAATCTACACTAAAACTTGTTACTTTTTTGCTGCACAGTGTGCGTAATACTCTTACATATGCCCCCAGCGGATTGGGGTTTGTGGCTAAATTTATATCGACGTAACCTTGTGTTAAGTGTGTAAAGAAGCTACCCGATGTAAGCACTTGCTGACTATTTAAGCAGTATAAAGCTGCATCCCAGTTTAAAATAGTGGTTTTAAGCAGGGATTCTATATTATCCAATTGCACGTGTTTTTGTTTAAACGCCCAGGTATTGCTTAATGCCCAGATATCCAACCACCATTTATCGCACAGCAAGCGGTAACCACCAAATTTATTTTTATGCACAGTGTATTTTAATGCCAGTTCAGCCATGAGCTTATCTAGTAAATCGGGCTTGGCATCAATAACAAAATCCAGGTCGGCATAAAAATTTCGCATGCCTTCGAGTGCGATGTCACGGATCGCCCCACCAAATAAGTAAACTTGACCAATCGCTTGTAGTTGTACGGTGATGGATTGAACTTGCTGCCGACCTTTATTGGTTGAGTTAAAAAAGCGCTGTAAACGTTTTTTTAAAATAATGGGCGACGCGGCTACTTTAGTCATGTAGTGCTTTTAACTCGTCATGTATATGGATTAAATAACTGTCTGTCATACCGGACACAGCATCAGATAGCAGTTGAGCTTTTCGATATTCAATCGGCAGTTCTTCATTGGGTTGCTCGAAAATCCGGCGGTAATTTTCAGAAATTCGCTGATAAGCATATTTACTAAATAAACTCATATTTTTTTGATTATGGGTTTGTTCTTCAATACCTTGCCACAACATGTCCATCATATTGTGGATATAGTTATTACCACTTAACTCAAGTTCTAAAACACTTTTATGATTATAGCCATGCGCTCTATCAAACTGTTTCATCGCTTGGCAAAATGGCGCCGCTGGTGATGCTGTGATTAAGTCGTAACTGGCTGGAGCGGTCGCAGACATAATAAAATCTATATCTTGGATAAATTGTTCAATTACCGCATTTACCATGGCGGTAATTGAATAAACCCGAAACATTTGCATAGATACATCATTTAATTCTTTTGGTGAAAGCCCTGCGGTTTTAAATTCGGTATTTTTCTTTTTGGCATTCTTAATAACCCACCGAGTGACTTCGTCATGTTGGTTGAGTGCGTCAAGGTGATCAACAATATCAGAAAAAGAAGCAAAGCCTTTTTTCACGATATCTTCTGCATCTAATATGGAATAAGCAATATCATCGCAAGCTTCCATGATATAAGTAAAAGGATGGCGTACGTTTTGGTGTAACCCTGTCTCTTGCCAAATATCTTCAACTATTTTTTGTTCAGAAAGGAAATAACCGTGTTTTTTCCAACCACTTATTCCTTGCTCTTGTGTTGAGGTTGGATATTTAAGCATTGAGGCTAATGTCGCGTAGGTTAAGTTTAGCCCAAAGCTATCGTTTAATACTTGTAGCTTAGTGACTAACCTAAAGGTTTGGGCGTTACCATCAAAGTTAACAAAATCATTTGCTAAATCAGGTTGTGCACCAAATACACTTTGTTTGTTTTTAACAAACCAACTGCGTATGGCGGCTTCTCCTTGGTGGCCAAATGGCGGATTTCCAAGATCATGAACTAACCCGATTGCTGATAGCAAAGCCGGTACACAGCGAATGATGCTGCGTTCATCACTGTCTTTAAAAATTGTGTTGCCATGATCGAAAGCCAAACGTGTGCCTATACTGCGGGCTAAGCTCGATACTTCATGTGAGTGAGTTAATCTATTACGAACACTGTCGTTACGCTCTAAAGGGAATACTTGGGTTTTATCTGCCATACGGCGGGTTGGGGTGGCAAATAATATTCTATCGTAATCGCGTTCTAATTCAACGCGGCCATTTGCAGATGCAACTTGGCTGGCAATACCGAATTTATCCTTACGTCTCTTACCACTTAATAGCTTATCCCAGTGCAACATCAACCCGTCTCCAATCATTTTATTTACGTTATGTTATGTGGCCTTTTTTGAATTCGCAATACACTTAAAGGTTTTGTCGGTCTTTTTCTTGTTTATTAAGCATTTGCATTTATATTTAATGGATACTGATGATTAACTTAAACGGAATAGGGCATCCATGAGTAAATTAAGCGCTACTCACGATAGGGATAGTGAGTTAAATTTTAGATCTGAAACCACAACTTTATTAGCTCTTTCAATAGCTCAAATTCATATGAGCTTAACGGAAGGTGATAATTCTATTAATACCTTATCTGCTTCTTTTCAGGAACTGGCAAATATTTGTTTAAATGTTGAAAAAGTTGCAGAAAATAATCCAACAGCCAAAATGACCGATATTGTTGATCAAGTCGGCGATATGTCGGAGCAAATTAATTCTGCAATAATGGCTTTTCAATTTTATGATCGTTTATGCCAGCGTATGGAGCATGTCGCGACGAGTTTAGAAGACCTTTCTGATTTACTGGCTAAAGATGAACGATTTACCGATTTAGAAGGTTGGATCCACTTAAGAGATACGATCAAAAAACAGTATACAATGAAAGAAGAGCACTTAATGTTTGAGAGTATTATGCAAGGCTCGACTGCACACGAAGCCATGGAGTTATATAAAAAGAGTTTATTAGAAAATAAAAAGAGTGATGATGATGGAGATGATATTGAATTATTTTAGATAAACGGTGTAGTCAAAATCTGAGCGAAGATAACAAAAAAGGAGCTAGAAGCTCCTTTTTTGTATGTCATTAATTTATTTCTATTTTGAGCAGCGGCCACGTTTTAAATAACGAACACCTGCGTTGGTATTTGATAGTGTTAATGTGTTTTCTTGATAGTCTTCTACAAACCAACTGCCTAATCTGCCACTCGATGTTTGCAAATAATCACTGGCGATTGTGTAAGTTGCTCTAATGGGCACATCGCGTGTGGTAACCGGTGAGTAAAACTCAACACTGCCATTACTTCTAAATACCCATTCTTTTGGATCAACTACAGAGCGTCGAGAGTGTTTAGAGGTTGCTGTTGCATATTGACACCATAAACCATTTAGTTTGATATTTGTTCCTGATTTAGCGGTTGGTTTAACTTTTACGCGGTTTCCTTTGTTGTCACCTTGGTTTTGATAATAACAAGGGGTATCACGATATTCATATCTTCCTTCTGTTTTACACTTGTATACGCCCGCATTCGAATCCGTCGAATACGTTAGCAGCAGTAAAAGTGCTGAAAATGATAAGAGTGTGATTAATAAACGCAAAGTTCAAACCTCGAATATCGCAAGATGATTAAAATATCTAATTATTTTGTAGCTAAGTAACAGAAATGTTAACAAAAAGATAATGGTAAATGCTACAGAATTATTACTATATCAAACCTAGCCATAATGTCTAACAATTATTACCAATCTGTATCGGCACGCTTTATAAAAAATTTATATAAAAAGTGACGTAATGCTCAAAAAAAGGTGATTTAGCGTGTTTTTAGATATTGACTATTAATAGAGATATACATTTAGTTTGTTTTTTATTCGTTTTTCCCTTGTAATGTATTGAATTAATTAGTGTATTTTATTTTAGTTATTATGATTTACAATAACGATCAAAAGTTATCTTTTATAATCAAATGTTATCATTAGTTGGTAATAAGAGTTTATAATTTATATTCTTTTAATTAAGGGGTAAATTAATTTCTATTGCTAAGCCCGTTGGTTTTAAATTTTTTGCCGATATAGAGCCGTGTAATTGACGTATCGCTTTTTGGCTTATCGCTAAACCGAGGCCATAACCGGAGCTTTGGTTTTTTCCTCGCACAAAAGGTGTAAATAGGTTATCTATTAACGTTTCAGGTATGCCTTCACCCGCATCTATTATTTTTATCATCAAATTGTTGTTGTTTGTTGTTGTTAAAACCTGTATTTCACCATTAGTATATTTCAGTGCATTAATCAAAATATTATTAATAACCGTGCATAGTAATCGACTTGCAATAGTTAACTTTAGATTATCTCCTTGTAGCTCGATTTCTCTATTTGGCCAGTTGTATTGACAGTTTTGTATTTCTTGTTGCAATAATTGGTGTAAATCTATGGTTTGTAATTCATGATCATATTCAGAATGTTCTATACGAGCGAGCGATAACAGCTGATCAATCATCTTGGTTAATAAACTAATGTCACTATCTATTTGTTGATAATGTTTTACGGGTAACTTTTTTTGTTCGGCTGCCTGATGAGTGATTGCGTTCGCGACTTGCATACGGGCTAATGGTGCTTTTAGCTCATGGCTAACATCATATAACAGCTGTTGTTTATCATTGATAAGCTGTGAAATACGTGCTGACATTTTATTAAGCGTGCGGGCTAAAAGTCCAATATCATCGTTACGTTTTGTAATTTTTGTCGCAACACGTGAATTTAAATCGCCAGATGAAAGTGTTGAAACATGCTCTCGCAATTTTTGAATGGGCCGAGTGACCATTTCAGTAATAAGTAAACTAAACAGACTAAGAATGATCACGCTAAAAATCACGCGCATAGGTGAAAAATGCACGCTGATTGAGCGCATAAACTCATGCTGAAATTGAGGGATTCGGTAAGATATTTGATATTGATTATCTGAAGGGGTCGTCAGTATAAATTGGTTAGTTCTTTTATCGTTTGATTCACTTTTTTTACCAAAAATGTACTCTTTGTTTGGTAATTTTTGGATCGTTACTTGGCGTTTAAAGCCATTTTGTCGACGTGTTATTTTTCCTGAATCTTCATACTTTAATAAATGGGGTAAGACGAGCCTTTCTATATGACGCTCGTGTTTTTTGTGAAATTTTTCTTGTTCAAAGTCAAGTGTAAATATGAGCGCGGCCGATAGTGCAATTGCGAGGTAACTTAACCATACCAGTAGAAAAATTTTCCAAAACAAAGTCTGTTTTACTTTTTTTATGACATTATGCATTGGTAGCCTTGTCCTCTAACGGTTTTAATTATCTCTTTATCAAGACCTGCTTGTTTTAATTTTTGTCTGACTCTGCTGACATGCACATCAATACTGCGATCATAGGCCGTTAATTTACGTTGAAGAATTTTTTCGGTTAAATGTTCTTTACTCACGAGGCGGCCTGATTGTTGAAGTAATTCAACTAACACAGAAAATTCAATACCGGTTAATTCGAGTTCTTGTTGATTATAGTGGCAAGTCAGCATGCCTAGATCGATTTCTAAGCCATGTAATGAAAGTTTTGTTTGGGTTGTTTCTATTTTTGGGGTGTATTGGTGGCGACGGGTAACGGCATTTATACGGGCTAATAATTCTCTTGGGTTGCAAGGCTTAGGGATGTAATCGTCGGCTCCCATTTCTAAACCTATAATGCGATCTATTTCGTCACCTCTGCCGGTTAACATAATGATGGGGACGTCTGTTTGCGCGCGGATCGCGGGTAATAGTTGTAAACCGGTTAATCCAGGCATCATAATGTCAAGAATCATAATATCCGGCGGCTGTTGATCTTTTAATTCAGTTAATACTAATTGACCGTGCTCAAATGTTTTAACACGTAATTGATTAGATTCTAAAAATTCTTGCAGCAAACTCGTTAAGGCGGTGTCGTCATCTATTAACCATGCAATCGTTGTTTGCTCTGTCATATTATTTACCTAGTTATAATCACTGTGTATGGAGGTATTAACCTGAGCTCATTCGTCGAGGTGTTGAACTCAGGTTATTTTTGGCCACCGCATTGTGCTTACGATATAAATTAATTTTCTGTTTTACTATAAGCTTCAGATTTATTGCGACGCTTGTGTTTTTTGTGCGCAAATTTACGTTTTAATTTGGCAAACTTTTTACGCTGTTCAACCGTTAGCGATTGTTTTATTTTAGCAAAAGCTAAACGTTTGATTTTAGTTAATTCAAGTATATGAGTTGATTCTTCGTCAACTAATACGCTTACTGAATCTAAATAGTCTTGTGCGTCTACGTCAAGCTCTTTTTGCTGTTGTTTTAGCGCTTTCAAAGCAACTCGATGTTCTTCCGCTGCTGATTTTGCGTCTTCTTTTATTTGTCGCACTTTTTCGCTTTGTGCTTCAGTTAACGCTAATTTAGCGACCATCTTTTCAAAACGTTGTTCATGTTTATGATGTGATGACATATTAGGTGACGCAAAAACGGTGGTAGAAATAAATGTTGCTACAATGAATAATGCTTTAATGCTATTTGTCATGATATAACCTCTTATATTATGTATTGTTGACAGTGATAGTTTGGCATAGCAATTTGCATAGTTGGGTTGCGAAAGTGTAAAGAAAAGTAAACTTTGATTTACTTTAAATTAAGTATTAAATAAGGAAGTGCATTTTGATTTATCCCCTATTTTTAATGATGTTACTTACGTTTATTGTTGGTTGCATCGCCGTTAAAGTTCGGTTTGCCAGCGTAAAGAATGGTCAAATGCGTGCTCGTGATTTTAAATTAATGCAAGGTGGCGATGCTACCCCTGAATTAGTGATTAAAACAACACGTAACTTTAATAATTTATTTGAAATTCCCGTCTTGTTTTATGTCGTTGGCTGTTTATTTATCAGCTTGAATATTCAAACTGACCTTTCAATTATTACGGCTTGGTTATTTGTTATTTCTCGCTATGTACATAGCTTCATTCATATTTCGTACAATCATGTTTTACATCGATTACTGGCGTTTTGGTTTGGAGCTATTTGCATATTGGTTTTATGGTGTGATGTGCTTATTCAACAAATGTAAAAAATGATGCGCTGATGTTGTTCATTTTAATAGACAACAGCGCGGAGCTCGATGTATTTCATTTTTAAATGGCGTAATGTAGCTCTTGTGGTGCTTGTGATAGCACCGAATAATGAACTTCGACACGTGAACCATTATCTGTGTATTGAATACTTTGGCATAGCTCTTTAATTAAGTTTATGCCTCTGCCGTGAGGTAACTCTAACTCAGTCTGTGGACTGAGATCTTGGTTTTTATTGTTAAAGCCTTTGCCGCTATCTTTTACGATGAAAGAGACTATTTTATTGTCGGGATCATATTCAGCGCTAATATCCACTTTACCATTTGCAAGAATATCGAGAGCATCTTGTCTTTGGATATAATAATTAAAAAAGCCCTCTTCTTCATCTTTTATGGATGAATCTAGGTTTAATAAACCATGATCGACTGCATTATTATAAAGTTCAGCTAACACTAAGAAGAGTGTCGAGCGGTGTTTGCTCATGCCCTTTATTCCTGAGATCATATCGAGTACGTGCGATACGGGATCTGTCGTTCGAATTTCATCTGGTTTTACCGGTAAACTAAAATGCCAAGGTAGAGGGGCTATTTCGTGGTCATTTCCTGATATTTCATCATTAATTGGCAAGCAGTTAACCTGACACATTGAAACATCATCTTGTTGTTCTATATCACCGCAAAATTGGTTTAAATTATCAATGACATTTTCAATGGTAGCATAGGGACTGGCTTCGAATATCGCTTCTAAACGTTCCTGCCCAAACATTTCATCATTTATGTCGTGCGCTTCAATAACACCGTCGGTAAATGCGATAATTTTATCTTCTGGGTGAACTTCGAAGCTGTATGAACCAATATCAAACTCGTCTTCTTCAAGTATACCCATTGCCATATGCTGTGAAGGAATACGTTGTTTAATGCCTTCCTTTTGGTTGATTAGCAAGATATCTGGCATACCGCCGCTCCAAATAGAAAGCGCTTTGCCATGAGTTGATAGTTCGATGATGCAAGCAGCACAAAACATATCATCAGGTAAAAGCCTGAGGAGTTGGGTATTAATTTCTTTTGCTATATCGCCAACCGAAAGCCCTTTGGCTGTCATCGCAAAAAAAGTTTGTGCGGTCGGTAAAGCCCCGACTGCTGCCGCTAAACCATGACCTGTAAAGTCACCTAGTAAAATGTATGAGCCGCCCATGGGTGATCGATTAGCTAAAAATAAATCGCCATTAAACATGGATGCCGGTGAAAGGTGATACTTAACGACATCTTTAACAAACTCATTATTGTTTAAAGCATTTGAAAATATATGCTCAACTATTTGGTGCTCACGATTAGTTTGGTTTTGATGATAGAGAAGAGCTTCATTTTGTGCCGTTACACTTTGCGATAATTCTCGTGTACGTTGATGTGCGCGTATTTTGGCGGTTAAAATGACTTTATCAAACGGTTTTGCTAAAAAGTCGTCTCCGCCTACCTCTAAGCATTTAAGCATAGATTTTTGATCATCCAATGCCGTAATGAAAATGATGGGTAAATGGAAGTCGCCCGCTTTTTCTTTTAAAAGTGGGGCTGTTTCATAACCATCCAATATAGGCATAATGACATCAAGTAAAACAATGTCCGGTTGTGCTTCATCAAAGATATCAACGGCTTGTTGACCATGCTCGGCAAGAATAACTTCATAACCTTCTGATTCAAGCATAAATTTGAGCATGGTTCTGTTCAAATCTTGATCATCTACAACGAGAATGCGCATTTGCTAATCTTCTAAGTTAAATTTAGTCAATTTCAAACTTTTTGTCGAAACGAGAAATTTGTAAAATTTTCTTAATCTGTGGACGACAATTCGCAATACGGATCCCAGAGACTTTGCTACCTAAATTTTTCTGCATGTTAAGTAACATACCTAAGGCTGAAGAATCCATATATTCAGTTTCACGTAAATCAATAATGACTTTAGGTGTATTATCTCCGACATCGGCATAAGCGGCTCTAAAATCTTGCACTAGATTAAAGTCAAATTTACCTTTTATTTGTATCGTGAAGGAAGAACCGTCTGCCGCTAAGCTTTTGGTTAAACTCATTTTTATATCCTCATTAGCGATTAGTTATCTGCTGTTTAAATTATATCTATAAATTCGATGATGTATTATTTGGAAGGAAAATACATCCAGTGTAATAGAGAGTTTACTGTTACCAGTCCGTCCTCGACCCACAAAAATCATTTTATTGAAGATAATTGGAGCATTACACTTATTCTTGACCCTATTTTGTATTCTTGCCACTCTTTTTGTTAAAAAAATTGATTAAATTCAATCTTTTTATATTTGAGTTCAAGTACGTTAGTTTATTTCAATATTAATCAAAATTCGCCTTTCTTTTTAGAATAGCCATTATTCCCTACAAATGCTTGTTTTTAAAGATGATTAATTTGTTACTGGTGGCTTATATTATAGCTAAAGCTACTAAAACTATAATAAAAAAGCTTAGTATCCTTTTTGAATAAGGCCATTAGAAGAATAAAAACTGTACTGTATTGTGTTTAATCATTGTGTAGGGGTAAGGGTAATGGTAGAATTCGCCGCCCTTTTTTGGGCTTCGATGTTATTTTTGGTCGCGAAGATAACACAATATTCTTTTATTTGGAGATAATTGCAATGGCAATTTATGAATTAAACGCATCAGTACGTACAGATTTAGGTAAAGGTGCGAGCCGCCGCCTTCGTCACGCTGATAAAGTACCTGCTATCATTTATGGTGGCGATAAAGCACCTGTATCAATCACATTTGAGCATAACAAAGTTTTTCAAGCTTCTGAGTTTGAAGGTTTTTATTCACACATTTTAACGCTTAATGTTGATGGTGAAAAAGTTGAAGCTTTAGTTAAAGATATTCAACGTCACCCATTTAAAGCGAGAATCATGCACTTAGACTTTCAACGTGTAGATGCTTCTCAAAAACTTCACACTTCAGTTCCAATTCATTTTGTAAATGAAGAAGTTCCAGTTAAAGCGGGTGGTGTTGTCGCTCATCACGCAAATGAAATTGAAATCACTTGTTTACCTGCTGACTTACCAGAGTTCATCGAAGTTGATGTTGCTGACCTTGAAGTGGGTAGCACGTTACATTTATCTGATGTTGCTTTACCAAAAGGCGTAAGCTCAGTTGAATTAGCAAAAGGTGAGAGTCATGACGTTGCTGTTGTAACGATTGATAAGCCTAAAGCAAGCTCTGAAGATGAAGAAGCGTCTGAAGAACCAGCTGCAGAATAAGCGATAACTTGCCATATGGCTGATATTGCTAAACTTATTGTGGGCCTGGGTAATCCAGGCTCAGAATATGAAAAAACACGTCACAATGCGGGTGAATGGTTTGTTCGGCAGTTAGCTGAAGATCATGGTGCTCAGCTTAGATTAGATCCTAAACATCATGGATTCACTTGCCGTTTATTAATTCAAGGGCATGATGTTCGATTACTTATTCCTACCACTTTCATGAATCGCAGCGGACAAGCCGTAGCGAGTTTATCTAAATTTTTTAAATTTTCACCTGAAGAAATACTGGTTGTGCATGATGAATTAGCATTAGAACCGGGGATCGTAAAATTTAAACGCGGTGGTGGGCACGCAGGTCATAATGGTTTGCGAGATATCATAAGTTGTTTAGGCAACAATAAAGATTTTTTACGTCTGAGACTTGGCATTGGTCACCCTGGTGATAAGAACAAAGTTTCAGGTTTCGTACTGGGTAAAGCGCCGAGTACTGAGCAAGAATTAATTGATACTGCAATTGATGAAGCACTTCGTTGTACGTCTATTTGGTATCAAGATGGTTTAACTAAAGCGATGAATCGTCTTCATTCGTTCAAAGGCTAATAACAGGAAATAACTATGGGTTTTAAATGTGGCATCGTGGGGTTACCCAATGTCGGGAAATCAACTCTTTTTAATGCATTAACTAAAGCGGGTATTGAAGCCGCTAATTTTCCATTTTGTACTATTGAGCCAAACACCGGTGTTGTTCCTGTTCCAGATACACGTTTAGATGCGCTTGCTGACATTGTATCACCAGAGAAAATTTTACCCACGACAATGGAATTTGTTGATATCGCGGGCTTAGTTGCTGGTGCTTCTAAAGGTGAAGGCTTAGGTAATAAGTTTTTAGCTAACATCCGTGAAACTGATGCAATTGGTCACGTTGTACGTTGTTTTGACGATGAAAATGTTATCCATGTTGCGGGTAAAATTAACCCTGCTGAAGATATTGAAATTATCAATATTGAATTAGCTTTAGCTGATCTTGATTCAGTTGAGCGTGCTATTTTCCGTCAAGCTAAGCGCGCTAAAGGCGGCGATGCTGAAGCTAAAGTTGAAATTAAAGTGCTTGAGAAAATTAAGCCAACGCTTGAAGACGGTGGTATGTTGCGTTCTTTAGATTTGACTAAAGAAGAGCTAGCGGCAATTGAATATTTAAGCTTTTTGACACTTAAACCAACCATGTATATTGCGAATGTAAGTGAAGATGGCTTTGAAGACAATGAGCATTTAGATCTAGTACGCGAGATTGCAGCAAAAGAAAATGCTGTCGTTGTTCCGGTTTGCGCTGCAATTGAATCTGAAATGGCTGAGTTAGAAGATGAAGAGCGTGATGAGTTCCTCGCCGATCTAGGGATTGAAGAACCAGGCCTTAATCGAGTTATCCGTTCAGGCTATAATTTATTAGATTTACAAACATATTTTACCGCGGGTGTTAAAGAAGTACGCGCATGGACGATACCGGTTAATGCAACGGCCCCACAAGCGGCGGGTAAAATACATACTGATTTTGAAAAAGGCTTTATTCGTGCTGAAGTTGTGGGCTACGATGATTTTGTTAATTTCAAAGGCGAAAGTGGCGCAAAAGACGCGGGTAAATGGCGTCTTGAAGGTAAAGAATATATCGTTAAAGATGGTGACGTAGTGCACTTTAGGTTTAACGTATAGATTAAGTCTTAACTTACCTGATTAAAGCTCGCTACGGCGAGCTTTTTTGATCTTACTGCTTAATAAATTGACTGTTATACCAATTCATATAAATAAGTGCTCTCTCAGAATGCATCCAGCGGTTTTTGAACAAGGCGTCGGTGTGTAGGAATGGTTGTTCCCTTTCAAATACCGATAACGCAGGTCAAAAGCCGCTGGGGCATTCCTTTCAGGCGAGTTTTGAATGCGCTTACTCTGTGTTGCTGGAACTCAAAAGAGTACCACTATTCTTTCATTTAAGCGCATTTAAATGCTCGCTGAGTGGGCCTTATTATAACGGATTGGTATTAAATCTATTGAGCTGTTTTAGTCATCACTGTGATTAACGACGATTATTAATTTAAAAACGGAAATAGCGTACGAATTTGTGTTTTTGACAGTGCGTGCATTTTTTCAATATTGTTATCAGGGATCGCATCAACATCTGGGTAACTATCAATTACTTTGGTTAAAGTCTCTTCACGCAAAAAATGGAAAATAGGGTAGGGAGCTCGGTTTGTTAAGTTCTCTACAGAACCACTCACAAGACCATCAAAACGATAGTTAGGATGAAAGCTCGCAATTTGAAATATACCCGTTAATTGGTTGTTTTCGAGCATTTGGTCGGCTATTTCTAAATAATCATTATATTCATAAAAATCTTTAAGTAAGCGAGGCACGATAAATAAAAGTGTCTCTACTTCATCACTTGGCGTTTTATGCAGTGTTTGCATGGTTTGTTCAAGCTCTTCAGTTAACTGCTCTAAATTTTGAGCTGAGCTGACCTGAAACTTTATTTTTTGTTGTATGTAAGGCTGATTAGCAAAAGGGCATAAATTTAAGCCGATAACGACTTCTGTTAGCCATGTTTGAACTTTTTTAGTCACGATGTCGGAAGAATTCATAGCATGCTTTAATTTAAGAGATAATAAAAGTCAGTATATCATTATCTTATTTAAAGTAATGGCCGTTTAGCGACGGTGCTGCGGTAAACACAATAAGAAAATGTTTCGCACATAGCGATAGTAACGTTAAAACGCATTATTAAAATAATTAAACCTAGGGCGTGTTTATCTTTGTCGTATAGATTTTGTTCAATTCCAAAGCGTTTTGATCGCGGCATTGGCTTGATGGCATAGTGGTTCTACGTCAAAAGCCAATAACAAAGAGCAAAGCGTTTTGGATTGAACCCAAAGGGCAGCGCATTTGCACTCTTTCTACTATGTTGCCCCACATGGATGTGGGGTAAGGTGACTTTGCAGGAGCATAAAGTCTTTGCCCCACATGGATGTGGGGTAAGGTGACTTTGCAGGAGCATAAAGTCTTTATCGCTCTTTTATGTAGAATAACGACACCGTAATCGCTCTGCCTTGTATAAATCGTGCAAATACCGCTACAAAAGCATACACAAAAGATAAACACACCCTAACCACTGTAATCGATTCTATTTCAGGGTACGCCATTGTTTATAGTAATGCGTTAATTCAGCAAATAGGACTTATCAGGTCTTATCAGGGGGAGGAGAGTGAGTACAGATAAAAAGATTTTAAGTTAGCTTATTTAAGATCCAGTTTAACCTCAATATTTTTATAAAAAATACGCTTATCGAATATTAATGATTACGGTGATAAAAAATAAGTGAGGCTATATACGATGCCTAAAACTTAAATTGAGTGTGTTGCGTTATTAAATTGAGAATGCGACGTTCATAAAATAATCGACTTTAGTTTTCTTATTGCACTTATATTAAAAACCGATAAAAAAACATGAAAAAGTGACATTTTTTTTAAAAAAACTATTGACGGTCAGTGCCTGTATCAGCATAATACGCGCCACTTGCTAAGGCGAGGTTGTTGGCTACGTAGCTCAGCTGGTTAGAGCACATCACTCATAATGATGGGGTCCCCTGTTCAAATCAGGGCGTAGCCACCAATAACTAAAAAATGCGGACGTGGCGGAATTGGTAGACGCGCTGGATTTAGGTTCCAGTATCGCAAGATGTGAGAGTTCAAGTCTCTCCGTCCGCACCATTTAAAAATGTTGGGATATCGCCAAGCGGTAAGGCAGCGGGTTTTGATCTCGCCATTCCCAGGTTCAAATCCTGGTATCCCAGCCATTTTCCTTTTGCACTATCTTTACAGTTGGGATATCGCCAAGCGGTAAGGCAGCGGGTTTTGATCTCGCCATTCCCAGGTTCAAATCCTGGTATCCCAGCCACTTCTTTTCTTGTTTAATTCATCGAATAATTCTTATCTTTATCTAATATTTATATCTTTTTTATTAGCAATCGATTACGCAGTCTGTTATTTATTTTGCTTCCGCTTTCAGTTGCTTTATGCGAGCATTGTATTGATTTACTTTACATACTCGATATTGATCCGCCGCGTTACCTTCACTTTGATTTTCAAAAAATACCCGTCGGCATTGTGATTCCATAAATTGTTCATAAAATTTATTTGCTTTAATAAATTCAGATAAAATAGAATCTCGACCCGTTTGTTTAACCAGCTCATCTAACTCTAACTCTCGTCCTTGCACCCAAGCTTTATAAAATAACTCTGCTTTTTTTAATTTTTCATCCAAACAGATCGAATACTTAACCTTGCTGGAGCTCGCGTGTTGGCATTGTGCAACAATATCGTCAGATCTGTCGTCTGATTTATTAGCAGCGATAGAAATTGAGCTTTGCATAAGAACGAGAGTGACTATTAAAGATTTATACACATTAAACACACGTATTATTAAGACCTAAAGCGTATTTTAGCGCGGTTTGTTTGATTGGTGTTATTTTATTTATATTATTTAGCGTTAAACGGCGTACTGTTTTGAGTAATGGGTTGTTGTTACTGAATAATTTATAAGTTAAATCCATGCTTGTACTGGTTAGCCAGACATCTTGTTGTCTGTCTTTTAGATATTGATCCCACGTATTTTCTGCCGTTAAAGTGTGGTTATTGGCAATACAGGATTTTATAAACTGACTTGCTGCCGCAATATCTCGGATCCCTAAATTAACACCTTGACCAGCCAGAGGATGAATGCTGTGGGCAGCATCACCCACTAACAAGGCTCCACTTTTTGCTGGAGTATGAATCGTTTTGCGTGTTAACGGAAAGCTGGCCGCCTGTATAATCGTAAAGTCAGCGTTTAGGTGAGTAAATAAAGGGGTGATCACTGTTTTTAATTGAGTATGTGACAATGTTTTGTAATGTGCTATTTGCTCAGGCGTGTCATAAATAATTAAATTAGCAAAATGATCATAAAGTGGCAAAAAGGCGATGGGACCTTCAGGTCTAAATTCTTGCCATGTTTGGTTAAATTGCTCACTATGCGCTTGTGCTGCCATTTTCACCGTAATGGATAAACAGGCTTGACGATATTGCCAACGGGTTGATGTGAAATTTAATTGGTTAGCGACTTGAGAGCGTGAGCCATCTGCACCAATTACAAAAGGGGTGATGACTGTTTTGTTGTCTAGCGTTAATTGCCAATTATCGTCTTGTTTAACGATTTGTATTTGTTGGCTGAGCTCAATATCACAGGTGCAAGCTTTTAGTGCAGCTAGTTGTAAATGGTTGTTTTCAATAAAAGCACCTAACTTTGTTTCATTTATGTCAGATGCTTTAAATAGCAAACTCGCTCCACTACCTTCAAACCCTTTTAATTGATTATATTCTTGTATTCTTGTGGCGTTTAATTGTTGCCATACCCCTTGTTGTTTAAGCCACCGAATAGCACCTAGGTTGATTGCAGAAACCCGAGCTTGAGGTTCAGGGGTTGCGAAGTCAGCTGCAGTTGGCAATATTTTATCGATAAGTAAGATATTTATTTTTTCATCTTTAAGTGACGCCGCTAAGCTTGCGCCGACCATTCCTGCGCCTATAATTACAATATCGTAATAAAAATCAGTTGCCATTTGGTTATTCCTTAACTATTTTAGAAAGTGGTCAGTATGTCACTGGCTCAGACTATATTAAGGAGATAAGTCTATGGCAGCAACTGCTAAAGTATATGATTTTGATTTGGGATTTTCTCGTGTTTACGATGAAACCGTCTATCCAAATGACACATCGTTGATCCCGCAAACGGAACGCGCGACAGTAGCACGTTTAAATGCCGAATTATTATTACCGGATAATAGTATTTTGAAAGTCGATATGGACTTTGATAACCAAAGCGGCTATAACGGCACTGCCACTATTGTGATGGATGATGATGGCGCGCAGATGATTGCAGATGCTTTTTCATTTCGTTATGGTGATGCGGCAGGTCAAGAAATTTTAACTAAATGGCATAACCGAGAAAACAAGGATGATCCACGTAAACCTACATTCTTATTTGTTAAAAAACCCGAGAAAGAAGGTGGCATGCCTAAAGTCTTTGTTGCGTGCGGCAGTCGCAACCACAGAAATATTAATTTCTAAGTTAAATTCTTTTTTATGTCAGGCTTTTTTGTGCCTGACATTTATCATTTTATCCACTTTATCATTCTGTAGCACCGCACAAGAGAGTCGCTTATTCAGTTATTCAGATATCTATGATATCGAACAAGATCAAAATGGCACCATGTGGTTTGCTCGTCAATCGGGCTTATATCAATATGATGGCGTCGAGATTAGGAATGTTTTATCTGCTTTACCTGATAGACCTTTTGATTGGGCTCACCAAATAGCGACATTAAATAATCAAGTCTATGTTGCGACTGAAAAATCCGGTGTTTGGCAAGTTGATGTGCTATCTAGGCAGGCTGAATTACTTTTGTCTTACGATATTGTTCAGCACAGTGTTGAATATGTCGCTATACAACAAGAACAATTACTTGCGTTAACAAAGTCTCAATTATTTTATTATCAATTGAATGATAAATCTTTTCGTTCAGTCGACTTACCTGAAGGGCATTGGCATCTATTAGTCTCTGATAAATTGACTTATATTTATTCAGGAACTGAAATATACCAAGTGCTTAATGAAAAATTAACGCGAGTTTATACAGGGCCAATAAATAGCGCTATTTTAGTTGATGATGAACTTGTTATCGCAAGCTTGGATCAACTTTGCAAGCTGCAATCTAATTCCCCAATCTGTATAGCAACTGCCGAACCCATTCTTAATATGCTCCCTAGTCGAGATCCTCGGCTTTTTTGGACAATTACCGAAAATAATGTTTTACAAGCGAGATTAAAACTAACGCTCGCGGCTACTTCATCTTATGCAGTGCCGATCACACAAGGCGATTTTGTGCATACGCTATTTGAAGATGAGCATGCCGTTTTATGGATCGCCGGTAATTCAGGTTTGTATAAATATACGGCTGATCAATATGAACCTTTAGATATTCAATATGATAACCCCGTCAAATATAATTATATGACGTTATTTACACATGATCATTCAGTGTATCTAGGCTCTTATGGTGCGGGGGTATATCAAATTGATACACAAACTAAATTGAGCCAAGCAATGCCGTTGCTCAATGCGCAATTACCGACGCCTTATGCTAAGCGCATTGCGAAAATATTAATGTGGGAAGGGTTGTTTTATATCATTACGTTTGATGGCGTTTATACTTTTTCGCTTGAAACTAAAGTGTTATTAAAAATAGATGCGACCCCAAGTGATGTCTATTTAACGGGCATGATCACCGATGATATATTGTATGTCGGTTCAAATCATCGCGGGATCTTGCGTTATGACCTCAATTCGGCAAAATGGTTAAGCCCAATCAATCGAGAAACGCATCAATTGCCAGCCAATGAGATCATCGATATTTATAAAGATGAGCGTAATCGATTTTGGTATGCCACCTCACAAGGCCTTGTTTTAGATCGTAATAATCGTTCGGCATTACAGGTTTTATCTTTACCCACTACGTATAAATATATTTGTATCACTGAAAGTTATCAAAAAATGTATGTCGGCACGTTAGGTGATGGTGTTTTGGTATTAGATCATGAAGGTAAGATCATTAATCAATTTTTGGCGGGTAAGGTGGTATATGGGTTTACGCTAAAAGATAATGATTTATGGGTTAGTACGCAAAGTGGTTTATACCGTGTTAATACGATGATTGATGAAGTACACCTTGTGAATAATACGGAAAACTGGGATGTAAATGCCAGCGTCGCTATTGTGGATAACATGCTTTATGTGCCAACAATGCGAGGATTAATAAGATTACCGATTGCATCTCAATCGGCAAGTAACCCTAATGTGATTGTTTCATCGGTTACAACCATACGAGGTATAGAATACAATGTTAATGATGTTTTTCTAGAATCTAGCAAAGAACTAATCAGTTTACGTTTAGCGGTGCTCGATTTTAGAAATTTAGGCAATCATAAATTTAGATATCGCATTGGCCAAAATAAATGGCAAATTATTGCGGGTAACACGTTGTCGTTGACTGGTTTAGAAAGCGGTGAGCATATTCTAGAAATTCAAGGGACTGACTCGTTAGGTTACTGGAGTGCAAAAGATGTACTTTTTAAAATCACAGTACAGCCTTTATGGTATTTAAGTAAGCTCAGTTTATTTATTTATGCTGGGGCTATATTTGCCATGTTGGTTTCGGCAATCTGGTATTTCAATGTGCGAGCACATAGTTTACGCAGCGCAAAAAAATTAATTCATAGCGAATTATTGCTGAAACAAAAAACAGATTCGTTGATTAATTTGAACTTAAAACAAATTAAAGCCTTAACTGAAGAGCCGATAAACGAAGATACTTTAGCTCAAATAGCGGAGCTAACTCAGGTTTCTTTACAGCAATTAGCCATTAAAAATAGGCAAGGGGTGCCTGATACTATAGGTAGCCGCAGTATCGAAACGGCGGTTCCTATTTTAGTGGATTATTTAGAGCGCGAGTTTAACTGCAAAGTGAATGCACAGGTCACTTTACCTGAATCTTTAGAATATGAAATGCAAGCGGATATATATAGAGCATTATATGAGATCGCGCATCTGTCTATATTTGAAGCACGAAGTCGAAATATTGATCTTGTTTTGCGTTATTACAATGAAAAAATTTGGTTGATTTGCCATGATGATGGTGCCAACTTTTCTAAATTAAACACCCATATAAATATTGATGTGGGCATGCTTTTACTCAAGCAGATCGCTGATAAATATCAATCTCGACTGGAGTTTAGTCGCCGTAAATCGCATGGGAACTCGATTACGCTTGCGATCCATACCAAAATAAGTCAAATGTAATAAGCGAAAACAGCGACTAATTGATTTTTGTATAGTCAAAGCGATCGGGTTTTAGGGGGCAGGTTTCTAGTTCCAGACGAAACCGAAGTACTTACATCCATGTAAGCAAAGCAGTCAAAGCTACCGCGTCCTGCTCTCGCCCCTTACCTGCATCCATGCAGGCAAGCTTCCAGACGCCATGAGCATATGCTCTATTATGTGATTGGGTGAGTAAGCGCTGACAATGAACCATAAAACCTGAGCGAGAAGACTATATCTCGTTATTTCCCCATTACTTGTCATTCATCTCGCTATATATCTATTTCGTTTTGTCAGTGCTTAAATATTCTGCCTAGAGCATGGTCAGCGGGGTTTTATCTAGGTACAATACGCGGCTTATAATTTGGTTTTGGTTATTTTTTGGGCGATTGAATGAGTAAAAAACTTTTCATTAAAACTTGGGGCTGTCAGATGAACGAGTATGACTCGCAAAAGATGGCGGAGTTATTAGATTCAACCCACGGTTTTAAATTAGCAGAAGAAGCAGAAGACGCAGATGTTATATTATTAAACACTTGCTCTATTCGTGAAAAAGCACAAGAAAAAGTATTCCACCAGCTTGGCCGTTGGAAAAACCTGAAAGATGCAAAACCTGATCTGGTTATTGGTGTTGGTGGCTGTGTCGCTTCACAAGAAGGTGATGTTATCCGTCAACGTGCGCCATTTGTTGATATTGTGTTTGGTCCACAAACATTACATCGTTTACCTGAAATGATAAATCAAGTTAAAGGAAACGATACTTCAATTGTCGATATTAGTTTTCCTGAAATTGAAAAATTTGATCATTTACCCGAGCCTAAGTCTGAAGGGCCTAGTGCGTTTGTATCTATCATGGAAGGTTGTTCGAAGTATTGTACTTTCTGTGTTGTTCCATACACCCGTGGTGAAGAAGTCTCTCGTCCGGTTGATGATGTGCTTTACGAAATTGCCCAATTAGCAGAGCAAGGCGTACGTGAAGTTAACTTGCTTGGGCAGAATGTAAATGCTTATCGTTACGATCAAGATGATGGCTCTGAATGTCATTTCTCTGAATTATTACATTTAGTTGCTTCGATTGATGGTATTGACCGCATTCGTTATACAACTTCTCATCCGGTTGAATTTACCGACGATATTATTGAAGCTTATGCGACGATCCCTGAATTAGTTGATCATTTACATTTGCCTGTTCAATCGGGGGCTGATCGTATTTTAACCATGATGAAACGTGGCCATACCGCAATCGAATACAAATCTAAAATTCGAAAATTGCGTAAAGTGAGACCTAATTTATGTATGTCGTCTGACTTTATTATTGGTTTTCCGGGTGAAACCAAAGCCGATTTTGAAGCGACTATGGATTTAATCAGTTCGGTGGGCTTTGATATGAGCTTTAGCTTTATTTATAGCGCACGCCCAGGCACACCAGCAGCTGATTTACCGGATGATGTTGAAGAAAGCGAGAAAAAACAACGTTTATACCTATTACAACAACGAATTAATCAGCAGTCGCAAGATATAGCTAGAAAAATGCTTGATACTGAACAGCGTATTCTTGTTGAAGGTCCATCTAAGAAAAATCCAATGGAATTGCGCGGTCGTACTGAAAATAATCGAGTCGTCAACTTTGAAGCGCCTCACCACGTGATTGGCCAATTTGTTGATGTGAAAATTGTCGATGTCTTTTCTAATTCTTTACGTGGTGAGTTTATTCGTGGTGAAGATGAAATGAATTTGCGTGTAGCGGTTGCTCCTTCTGAAATACTAGCTCGTTCACCTGAGTCTGAAGGCGCCCATGGCGCAACGGTTTATAACCCTTCTATATAAAAGAGTATATTTTGACCCATAAAATAGAAACATTAGCGTTATTTTTAGAACCTTCTGATAACAAGCGTTTGGCCTGTTTGTGTGGGCCATTTGACGATAACTTGAAGCACATTGGTCGTCGTTTAGGTGTTGAAATTACTTATCGTCAAAATGAATTTAAAATTGTAGGTAAACACCACACGGTTATCGCGACTGCTGATTTACTTAAAAGCTTATACGTAGAAACTCAGCCAGTTAAAGGTCAATTACCTGATATTAAGCCCGAACAAATTCATTTGGCTATTCAGGCCTTAAAAGTGCTTGAGCAATCTGAAGATGAAGAGTTTGTTGGTGCTGAAACATTTATCAAAACTAAACGTGGTGTTGTTAAACCCCGCAACCCTAATCAAGGCCAATATGTTAGCAATATCTTAAATCATGATATTACGTTTGGTGTAGGCCCTGCGGGTACGGGTAAAACATACCTTGCCGTTGCCTGTGCCGTTGATGCTTTAGAGCGTCAAGACGTCCGACGTATTTTATTAACTCGACCTGCTGTTGAAGCGGGTGAGAAGTTAGGTTTTTTACCGGGTGATTTATCACAAAAAGTCGATCCTTATTTACGCCCCCTTTATGACGCATTATTTGAAATGCTAGGCTTTGAAAAAGTTGAGCGTTTAATTGAACGCAATATTATTGAAATAGCCCCACTGGCTTATATGCGTGGCCGAACGTTAAATGATGCATTTATCATTTTGGATGAAAGCCAGAATACGACGTTAGAGCAAATGAAAATGTTTTTAACGCGTATTGGGTTTAACTCTAAAGCGGTTATAACCGGTGATGTGACGCAAATTGATTTACCTCGAGGGGCGCGTTCTGGTTTACGCCATGCTATTGAAGTTTTACAAGATGTTGAAGATATTAGCTTTAATTTTTTCCAATCTCATGATGTTGTAAGGCACCCTGTTGTGCAGCGTATTGTGGTTGCGTATGACAAGTGGGATGAAAAAGATCAACGTGAGCAAGTTGAAAAAGCACAAGCCAGAGAAGCTGAAAAACAAGCTTATTTGGCTGCAGGCAAAGCCTAATGCTTGATTTAGATTTACAAATTGCGGGTGAATTTTCCTCTATTCCTCAGTTTGAGCAATTTGAAAAATGGGTGGTAGCGGTTCTTGATGCTGAATCTATAACACGAGATATCGAATTAACCATTCGATTAGTTGAAAATACTGAAAGCCAGTCTTTAAATGCGCAGTACCGAGGTAAAGATAAGCCGACTAATGTGTTGTCATTTCCTTTTGAAGGCCCTGCCGGAATTGAGTTGCCTTTATTAGGTGATTTAATTATCAGTGTTGAGGTTGTTAAACAAGAAGCGATAGCGCAAGATAAGCCGCTAGAAGCACATTGGGCGCACATGGTGATTCACGGATGTTTGCATTTACTTGGCTATGATCACATTGAAGAACACGAAGCAGAGCAGATGGAACAAAAAGAACGTGACATTTTAGCTTGTTTTTCTATTGTTGACCCTTATTTACATGATGAGCTTTAACTAAAAAGAACGTTTATTAATGCGAGTCAGTACCGATAAGTATATTCATTTTATGAAATATGACTTGTTGTTACTTTTAATTACGGGTTATATAAACAATTAATTAATATAAATGGAGACATTGAGGCGCAATGAGCGAAGATAACCCTCACTCTAGCAACGGTTCTTCTCAGAAAACTTGGTTAGAAAAAATTGGCCAAATTTTTGCTGGAGAACCTAAAAATAAAGAAGATTTACAAGAAATCTTTGGTGTTGCTACTGAACGATCAGTAATCGATAACGAAACAAAACTGATGATCGATGGCGTTTTAGATATATCTGAAATGCGTGTTCGCGATATCATGATCCCACGCTCACAGATGGTGACAATTAATTTAAGCCAATCTGTCGATGAATTTTTACCGATAATTATTAAATCTGCGCACTCGCGTTTTCCGGTTGTGAGTGAAGATAAAGATCATGTTGAAGGTTTTTTACTCGCAAAAGATTTATTACCTTACGGATTTAAGCAAGAAAGTGACGATGTCGCGATCGCTAATTTATTACGCCCAGCTGTTATTGTGCCTGAAAGTAAGCGCGTTGATGCCATGCTTAACGAATTTAAAGCCAAACATTCGCACATGGCCGTTGTTGTTGACGAATTTGGTGGTGTTTCAGGGCTCGTAACAATTGAAGATATTTTAGAGCTAATTGTGGGTGATATTGAAGACGAACATGACGTTGAAGACCCAGACCCAGATGACATACGCAAAGTGGGTGATCGTTTATTTTCTGTGGCGGCATTAACAACCATTGAAGAATTTAATACCTATTTTTCTGAAAGTTTCTTAGATGATGACGCTGATACCATTGGTGGCATGGTGGTGCATAGTTTTGGCTATTTACCTGAACGGGGCGAAATTACCGAAATTTTAGGTTATCAATTTAAAGTGACTAATGCGGATTCGCGTCGTATTTTGCAATTACAAGTGACTGCACCCAAAACGAGCCAGGGCTGCGCAGAAGAGAACTAATACATGATTTTTATTTTAAGTGTTTTTATCTTAATTGATAATGTATTTGAGCGTTAACACATGAAATTCCATCCAAATTGGCTTTTACCCTTACTCATTATTGTTGGTGTATTAAGCCCTTTTGCGTTTTCTCCACACGATGTTTGGTTTTTACCTTTTGTACAGTTTTTTATTTTACTTTTTGCTATTGAAAAGTGGCCAACATTGTCTGGTTTTAAAGCGGGATTGGCTTTTGGTTTAGGTTGGTTTGCTTCTGGTATTAGCTGGGTGCATATAAGTTTAGATCAGTTTGGCGGCTTGCCTTTGTTGGTCACATTAGCACTCATGTTAGTGTTGAGCTTATATTTAGCTTTGTTTTTTGCGGGCGCAACGTGGTTATCGTGTCGCTTTAGCCCTTATTTTTTTGCCAGTCGTGTTGCCTTTTTCCCCTTTTCTTTTGCGTTATTTGAATGGTTGCGAAGTTGGTTTTTCACCGGATTTCCTTGGTTATCTGTTGGCTACAGTCAATTAGACAGCCCTATGCAGGTTTTTGCGCCTTTAATTGGCGAATACGGGACTAGTTTTGTTCTCATTTTATTGGTTGCCGTGGTTGTTTTATTACTATGTCGTTTGCAGTATAAACAAGGCGCAATAGTCGTATTAGTCAGTTTAACCCTGATACCGCTCATGCAATTGATCAATTGGCAAGAAGGGGTCATTAAGCATGCTAATGTCACGCTAGTACAAGGTAACATTAAGCAAGAAAACCGTTGGATGCCAGAAAAAATGTGGCCAACGATGAATAAGTATCGAGATTTAAGTCGGCCCTATTACAATAGTTCCGATATTATTATTTGGCCTGAAGCGGCTGTCCCAGTTATTGAAAAGCATGCGGAAGATTATTTAGTATCGATTGACAATGCACTTGGCTATCAAAATTCAGCGTTGATCACGGGGGTTGTCGATTATAATTTTGATAGTGAAAACTATTTTAATAGTTTGATAGTACTTGGAAAAGCCGATCCTAATGCGAGCTCAACTCAGTATACCTATAATCACCCTAATCGTTATTCAAAACATCACTTATTGCCTATAGGTGAGTTTGTCCCTTTTCAAGAATTATTGCGGCCTATCGCGCCTTTATTTGATTTACCGCACTCTTCGTTTAAACGTGGTGACTATGTACAACCCAATATTGTAGCCAATGGTTTTTCTATTTTATCAGCTATTTGTTATGAAATTGTTTTTCCAGAACAAATTAGAGCTAACATTACTTCCGAAACTGATTTTATTTTAACCGTGAGCAATGATGCTTGGTTTGGCCATTCCGTTGGCCCGCATCAGCATTTACAAATAGCGCGTATGCGAGCTTTAGAATTTGCACTACCTGTTGTTAGAGTCACTAATAATGGCTTAACGGCTATCGCTGATGAAACGGGCGGTATCGTTGCAAAGGCTCCGCAGTTTGAAGAATCGGTTTTACAATATAAATTACCTATTTCACGTAGCCAAACGCCTTATACCGTTTGGGGAAATAACCCTATATACCTCTTTATCTGTATTGCCTTTTTGTATGTTGGGTTTAGGTATAAAAATCACATAGCAAAACGCTGCGGTTAGGCTAAACCCGATCAGGCTACTTGTTTCGATTTTTCTATAGGCTAGTTGGTTTTGATGTAGTGCTGATGATTACAATTTGCACATGGTGCTAGCTTTTGCACATATTCAATGGTTTTAGTGGCGGCACAGTGTTGACATTGGAGCTCTCCAATGGCTATTTCTTCACCCGCACTATAAATACCATCATGCTGAAAATCACTGGCTAAGTTGCGCCATTCTAATTGGGTGTTATCTGTTATTTGTGCGAGGGTATGCCATAAGTGATCATTTAACGATCTTACATAAGCAGATTCTTTTAATTCGGCTCGATAATCTTGATAAAAAGTCAATAAATCACGTTGTAGCCACTTAACTTGTTCTTGTGCATCTTCGGTGTTTACACTGATCCCTGTTTGGGCCCAGTCTTTAAGCAAGTCGATACCCTCGACAATGTCTTTAACTTCGTGTTGCTCTATATCATTTAGCCAATTGTCGAATTTTTGTATTAATTTTTGATAAGTATTTAATTCACTCATGTTACATCCCTCAAAATATGACTGACTATTTAGGCTTATTATATAGTGTAGTGCAATATTGCATTTTCAACGCTGAAAAGACATTAACCGTATACAGTTAGACCTGTGCAGATTTACTAATCTAGGGTATTATAGACGGCATTTTTATTAGGTCTGATCACGAACTTTAAAACATAAGTCTGTTAAATACTTTATTGCGACATTGATACGCAAAACGCTTGAGTTGCCAAGTGAGTAATTTGAGTGAGTATTAAACATGGCTAAACGTGATCTAGGCTCATCAGCATAACAGTTAATTTGGTCGGATAAGTATTCATGCAAGAGTTATATAACCCACAGGCAATAGAACAAGAAGTACAAACATATTGGGAAGAAAACAAGACTTTCGAAGTAAAAGTCGACCCTGATAAAGAGAAATTTTATTGTTTATCTATGTTTCCTTATCCAAGTGGCAAGCTTCATATGGGGCATGTACGTAACTATACCTTGGGTGATGTGATCTCTCGTTACCAACGTATGCAAGGTAAAAATGTAATGCAACCTATGGGTTGGGATTCATTTGGTTTACCCGCTGAAAACGCAGCGATAAAAAATGACACGGCTCCGGCTAAATGGACATATGCCAATATTGATGAAATGAAGCGTCAACTTAAACAATTGGGTTTTGGTTACGATTGGAAACGAGAAATAGCCACTTGTACGCCTGAATATTATCGTTGGGAACAATGGTTTTTTACCAAGCTTTATGAAAAAGGCTTAGTGTATAAAAAAATGTCTACGGTTAATTGGGATCCGGTTGATCAAACGGTATTGGCTAATGAGCAAGTTGTTGATGGACGAGGTTGGCGTTCTGGTGCTTTAGTTGAACAGAAAAAAATTCCACAGTGGTTTGTGAAAATCACTGATTATGCAGAAGATTTATTAAAAGATTTAGATCAATTAGATGGCTGGCCTGAACAAGTTAAAACGATGCAACGTAACTGGATTGGTCGTTCTGAAGGTTTAGAAATCGATTTTCATATTGCGCAAATTAAACAAGATTTTACGGTTTATACCACACGTCCTGATACCGTTATGGGTGTTACTTATGTCGCCCTTGCTGCGCAGCATCCTATTTGCTTAGCTGCGGCTAAAGAAAATGCTGAATTAGCCGACTTCATCGAAGAATGTAAAAATACGAAAGTTGCTGAAGCCGATATGGCAACAATGGATAAAAAAGGTGTCTTTACCGGACTCACGGCGACTCATCCTTTAACGGGTGAAGAAGTACAAGTTTGGGCTGCTAATTTTGTCCTTATGGACTACGGCACGGGTGCGGTTATGTCTGTTCCTGGCCATGACCAACGTGACTATGAATTTGCGTTAAATTACGGTTTAGACATTAAACAGGTTATTCAACCTACAGACGAAAGTGAAAGCATCGCAGATATATCAAAAGCGGCGTTTACCGAACGGGGTGTTCTCGTTAACTCTGGTGAATTTGATGGTTTAGATTTTGATGCTGCTTTTAAAGCCATCGCCGCTAAACTTGAATCACTAGGCAAAGGTAAAATTACCGTTAATTATCGTTTACGTGATTGGGGTGTTTCACGCCAACGTTATTGGGGCGCGCCAATTCCAATCATTAATTTGGCCAACGGTGATGCCGTTGCGGTACCAGAAGACCAGTTACCGGTTATTTTACCTGAAGACGTGCAAATGGACGGTGTTACATCGCCAATAAAATCTGATCCAGAATGGGCTAAAACAACCTACCAAGGTGAAGAGGCATTACGTGAAACTGATACTTTTGATACCTTTATGGAATCAAGCTGGTATTACGCTCGTTATTGCAGTGCTGATAGTGATACACAAATGCTAGATCCAGCCCAAGCCAATTATTGGTTACCGGTTGATCATTACGTTGGTGGTATTGAGCACGCTATTTTACATTTACTTTATGCTCGTTTCTTTCACAAACTATTACGTGATGTGGGCTTGGTGGATTCTGACGAACCCTTTAAGCGTTTATTGTGTCAAGGCATGGTATTAGCAGAAACCTTTTATCGCGAAGATGAGAACGGTGGAAAGTCATGGTATTCACCTGCTGATATCGATTTAGAATATGATGAAAAAGGTGGCGTAGCCAAAGCCATTTATAAACCAGACGGTAAAGAAGTTTTACCGGCTGGTGTGACCAAAATGTCAAAGTCAAAAAATAATGGTATTGACCCGCAGCAAGTTATTGATACTTATGGTGCAGATACCGTTCGCTTGTTTATGATGTTTACTGCACCGCCTGAGCAAACACTTGAATGGTCTGATTCAGGTGTTGAAGGCGCACATCGATTTGTTAAGCGCTTATGGCGTGCGGTGTTTGAGCATACTGAGTTAGGTGTGGTTGCCGCGCTAGACACAACTAAATTAACCGCTAAACAAAAACAATTACGTCGAGAAGTGCATAAAGCCATCGCTAAAGTGAGTGATGATATGGGGCGTCGTCATACGTTCAATACCGCTATTGCTGCAACAATGGAATTACTTAATCGTTTAGTTAAAGCAGATAACAAAGATGAGCAAGATCGCGCGATCTTGCAAGAAGCTTATGAAGCCATCACGTTATTACTGACGCCTATTACTCCTCATTTATCTCATGCCTTGTGGCAAGCTTTAGGTCATGACTCTAAGGTTGAAGTTGCGCCTTGGCCGATTGCCGATGAAAGTGCGTTAGTTGAAGATGAAAAGTTGATTATCGTGCAAGTCAACGGCAAGTTGCGTGCAAAAATAACCGTACCAGCCGATGCGAGCCAAGAGTTTGTGCAAGGTTTGGCTGATGCAGAAGAGAATGTAACTAAATTTACTGATGGTAAAACGATACGTAAAGTTATTTATATTCCAGGTAAGCTTTTAAATATAGTTGCTAACTAAATGCCGCTTTTTGCAATGGCTTATAATGCTAAACTCATTAGCACGGTACTGCTAATGGGTTTAGTTGTTTCTTGTGGTTTTCAATTACGTGGTAGTTATCAAATTCCTATTTATTTGAAAAGCATCTGCTTAAACACACCCAGTGAAAACTTGTTGGCTAAATCTTTAACTAAAAGACTTAAGCAAAATAGTGTTGCGGTGGATCAGCCAGAATCATGTGCCAATCTTGATATTGTTAACGAACATTTAGATCGCCGTACGCTTTCTTTGTTTCCGAATGGTCAAGTGGCAGAGTATGAACTGATTTATAAAGTGACATTTGCTGTTCATTTAGCGCCGCATCCTGAGCAACGTTATACCATTGAAATTCTAAGAGACTACCAAGATAATCCTAACGCTGTATTAGCTAAAAACCGTGAACGCGATCTTATTTTACAAGAAATGAGAATAGATGCGGCCGATCGTATTGTTCGTCAACTTTCTTCAGTCCGGTTTTATTAAGGCATTTTATGCGGATCTACTTTAACCAACTTGAAAAGCAATTAAAACAATCATTACCCAATGTAATTATGGTATTTGGTGATGAGCCTTTTCAGTTACAAAGTGCGCTAGATCGTATCCGACAGGTGGCTAAAGAGCAGGGATGTGAAGAACGAGTGCGTTGGACGCATGATAATCAATTTAATTGGCAGTTATTACTAGATGAAGCTCAAGCGTTATCATTATTCGCGACAAAAAAATTAATTGAATTGGAAATTCCAACCGCTAAACCGGGGCGTGAAGGCAGCAAAATACTGCAAGCCTGGGCTGAACTTGCTGATAACGAACATATCTTATTATTGTGGGGCGGCAAGTTAGGGCGTGAGCAAACCAATAGCAAGTGGTTTAAGTTGTTAGATAAAACGGCTTGGTATATTCCTGTTTACGATATTGAGCGTGAACAACTTCCTAATTGGTTAAGGCAACAATGCCAACAGCAAGGGTTGAATATTACGCATAATGCGATTGGGTTATTAGCGCATTTATTTGAAGGTAATTTACTCAGTGCATCACAAGAGATCACCCGGCTTAGTTTGATATTTCCAAATCAAGAAATTGATGTAAAAGAAATACGTCATGCTGTTTCTGACCAATCCCGTTTTACGGTTTTTCAATTGGTTGATGATTTACTTGAGGGTAAATTTGAACAAGCAATGCATATATTGCAACGCTTAGAAGGTGAAGAGTTAGAGCCGGTGATCATCAGCTGGGCTTTACAAAAAGAAGCTGATACTTTAACGCAATTACAACTGGCTAAACAACAAGGCCAAAGTATAGAGGCTACCTTTAAAAGCTTACGCATCTGGCAACAAAAGCAGGCCGCTTATAAACAAGCATTACAACGTCTTGATTTGCCAACGCTCGAGACTATTTTAATGTCGCTTGCGCACTTTGATATGCAATATAAAACCTCGGGTATAAAAAATCCTTACACGTTGCTAGCGCATTGCTGTTTACTTTTTGGTGCTGATCCTCGATTGATCAAATTAACATCTAAAATTGTAGCGGCTTAAAATGAAACCTATTCTATTATTCGGGGGCACTTTTGACCCTATCCATTTTGGTCATATTCAACCGGCTCTTGAAATCGCCGAAGCTTTAGATGCTGAGCACGTTTGCCTATTACCTAATCGTATACCGCCACATAAAGCAACGCCAAATATTGCTGATCAAGACCGCTTAAATATGTGTGAGCTCGTGGTCGAAATGTTTGACTGTTTTAGCGTTAATGATATGGAATTACGCGCAGAACGTGTTTCTTATACATATGATTCTTTGGTCGAGTTATCAACACATTATGGAAAACAGCCGCTATGTTTTGTTATTGGTATGGATTCATTAAACACATTGCATACATGGCATAACTGGCAACACCTTACTGAATTTGCCCATCTTATTGTGATGAAACGCGGCGGGTGTGAAATGCAATTAACCCCCGAGGTACGTGATTGGTTAGCATTACGTAAAACAACGAAAATAAACGATATACACGATAAGCCCAATGGGCATGTTTTGTTATTTGATACGTCCGAGTTGATGATTTCATCAACTTATATCAAGCAGCGATTTAATCAAAAATTAGATTGTCGTTGCTTAATTCCGGCACCCGTAAATGATTACATAGTGCAACAGCAGTTATACCAAAATTAATGTAGAGTGGATTTACTTAATTTTAATTAAATTTGGAGTTTAGTTATTTTGCAAACGAATGAACTTTTAGGCTTTGTTACCGATAAGATTGATGATTTAAAAGGCCGAGATGTTGAAGTAATCGATGTATCTGAGAAGTCGACTATTATGGACACGATTGTTGTGTGTTCTGGGAATTCTAAAACGCATGTTAAATCGATTGCCGGCCATGTTGCAACCGAAGCTAAAAACGCCGGCATTGCGCCGTTAGGTGTTGAAGGTTCGAGTGTGGGTGAGTGGGTGTTAGTGGATTTTGGTTTTATTGTATTACACGTGATGTTAGACGATACACGTGAGTTTTATCAGCTTGAACAGCTTTGGCAATAAAGTTGATTTAAGCGTATGAAGATACAAATGATAGCGGTTGGCAGCAAAATGCCGAGTTGGGTCACGACCGGTTTTTCTGAATATCAACGACGTTTTCCGCGTGATTGTAGCTTAGAATTAATGGAAATAAACGCGGGTAAGCGGGGTAAAAATGCAGATATTACGCGTATATTAGCAAAAGAAGGAGAGAGCACCTTAGCGGCTATTCCTAAAGGCAATCGTATTGTTACACTTGAAGTAACCGGTAAACCTTGGGATACCCATGATCTTGCTAAACAGCTTGATGTTTGGCAGCATGATGGACGTGATGTCAGCTTGCTGATCGGTGGACCAGAAGGTTTAGCGCCTAAATGTATTGCCGCATCAGAACAAAAATGGTCATTATCGCCTTTGACTTTGCCTCATCCTCTTGTGCGTATTGTGGTAGCAGAAAGCTTATATCGGGCTTGGAGCTTAAACAATAATCATCCTTATCACCGCGAATAAAATTTAGGTTAGTAATTGCTATGTGGATTAAACGACGAATTGCGATAAAAGATCATGCTGCAGAAGCTAATCTTTTTGCTCGTCGAGCAATTATCGCCTTAATTTTGGTTGTGATAATGGTGGGGTTGTTACTGTCGAATTTATATAACTTACAAGTTAATAAATACAGTGATTATCAAACACGTGCCGACGGCAATCGAATTAAGGTTCAACCCGTAGCCCCTAACCGCGGTTTGATCTTTGATACCCAAGGTGTGTTACTTGCCAAAAATACGCCCGTTCATAGCTTAGATATTATCGCTGAAGATGTGAAAGATATTGATGCTTTATTAGTGCGTATTAAAACACTAATTGAGGTATCAGCCGATCAGGAGAAATCATTTCGTCGAGCCTTAAAACAAAACCGACGACGCCGATTTAAACCTATTTCGCTTATCGACCGTTTAACGGATAAACAAACCGCAATCATTGCGGTCAACCAGCATTTATTAGATGGTGTGTTAATCGACGCCCGTTTAAAGCGAGATTACCCTTATGCTGATTTATTAACCCATGCGCTAGGGTATGTGGCAAAAATTAACCCTAAAGATGCCGCTAGAATTGAAGCGGATGGCCTAGATGCTAATTATGCGGCAACACGTGATATTGGTAAATTAGGTTTAGAAAAATATTACCAAAATTTATTGCATGGTGACATTGGCTATCGCAAAGTTGAAGTTAATAGCCGAGGGCGGGTACTAAGAGAAATGGAATCTCAAGCGCCAACGCCGGGTAATAACCTGCACCTGCATTTAGATATTGAATTGCAAAAAGTGGCTCAACAGCAATTATTGGGGAACCGTGGTGCCGTTGTTGTGCTAAATGCGGTGAATAACGGTATTTTAGCATTGTATTCAAATCCGAGTTACGATCCTAATTTATTTGTTCATGGCATCAGCAGTAAAAATTATAATGCATTACTGGCTTCAAAAGACCGTCCATTAATAAACCGAAGTACTCAAGGGCAGTATCCGCCTGCATCAACCATTAAACCATTGATAGGCCTTCTCGGCTTGGAGCAAGGTTTAATAACCGAAAAAACCAAGATGTGGGATCCTGGGTATTATCAAATCAATGATCTTGAGCATAAATATCGAGATTGGAAGAAATGGGGTCACGGGCATGTGGATATATATAAGTCACTGGAAGAATCGTGTGACACTTTTTTTTATGATTTAGCGTTAAGATTGGGGGTTGATGCTATTTCAGAAAAAATGGTTAAGTTTGGTTTCGGTGAAATGACCGGCGTTGATATATTTGAAGAGTCTTCTGCTAATATGCCTTCTCGTGCCTGGAAAGCCGGGCGTTTTCGTCAAAGTTGGTACGCAGGTGATACGGTATCAATTGGTATTGGCCAAGGCTACTGGACTTCTACACCATTGCAAATTGCATTAGCAACCAGTGTTTTGGCGAACGAAGGACAATTTTTTGAACCTAAGTTATTAAATGCCATTGAATCGTCAACCGGAAAAATTAACTCGCCCGCGCAAGATCGGCCTCCGATTGTGTTGAAGCACCCTAATAATTGGAAAATAATAAAACGAGCGATGCGCAATACCGTTGAAAAACCAACGGGTACTGCACATAAAGCATTTGTTGATACGACTTATCAAGCCGCCGGTAAAACAGGAACAGGGCAGGTTATTGCAATCGCCCAAGATGCAGAGTATGACAAAGATAAAATAGCAGAACGGCATCGAGATAATGCGTTATTTGTTGGCTTTGCTCCCTTTGATAACCCTAAAATTGTCGTTGCTATTGTGGTTGAAAATGCCGGTGGTGGCAGTTCTAATGCCGCACCTATTGCTCGACAAATTATGGATACTTATTTTGCTAAACATCCTTTAGCCGCTGATTCTTTAATCCCCATTCTGAGTCCATTACCATGAGAAATGAAGAGTCTAGAAATATTTGGCGCCGTATTCATTTAGATTTGCCTTTATTATCAGGGTTATTAGCGCTTATGTTATTAGGTTTGATCGTGATCTATAGTGCAGGCGGTCAAGATATAGCGCTCATTTATCGCCAAGTCACACGTTTAGGCATTGGCCTTGTTGTGATGTTATTTGTTGCGCAAATTCCCCCCGCGTTTTATCAACGCTGGGCGGTACCCCTCTTTTTAGTGGGGTGCGGAATGTTGATTGCCGTATTGTTGTATGGTCATGTTGGTAAAGGTGCCCAGCGCTGGCTTGATTTAGGGGTGACTAAATTTCAACCGTCTGAAATTATGAAGCTGGCTGTTCCAATTATGATTGCCTGGTTTATTAGCCGTAAACCTATTCCTGCTACCTTAACCGATACGTTTATTGGTTTAGCTTTAGTGATGATCCCCACATTACTCATTGCTAAACAACCTGATTTAGGTACTTCTTTATTAATTGCGGCGTCTGGTTTATTTGTTCTTTTTTTAGCCGGGTTAAGCTGGCGCTTAATTTTTGCTTTTATTCTTTCGATGTCTGCATTTATGCCTGTCATGTGGTTTTTTATCATGCATAACTATCAAAAACAGCGGGTATTAACGTTTCTTGATCCTGAAACCGATCCTTTGGGCACTGGCTACCATATTATTCAGTCGCAAATCGCGATTGGTTCTGGAGGCAAAACGGGTAAAGGTTGGCTTGAAGGTACACAATCGCAACTCGAATTTTTACCAGAGCGGCATACCGATTTTATTTTTGCTGTGTTTAGTGAAGAGTTTGGTTTATTTGGCATTTTGGTTTTGCTTGCTATCTATCTTTATATTGTGGGACGAGGCATGACTATTGCTATCCGAGCCCAAGATTCCTTTACCAAGTTACTGGCTGGCAGTATTACGTTGACCTTTTTTGTTTATGTGTTTGTGAACATTGGTATGGTATCTGGCTTGTTGCCGGTGGTGGGGGTACCGTTACCCCTTGTGAGTTATGGAGGAACATCAATGGTAACGTTGATGGCGGCATTTGGCGTTTTAATGGCGATCAGTACTCATCGACGATTTTTACAGCAATAACTTTTTTAAGCTTAAACCAAAACGCGTATATGGGTTTATACTCAAGTAACTTCAAGATGCTCGTTCAGAGCCCTTGAGCGATTTTAATTCTAGGCGTATTAATGCAGGAATGGCATTCCCTTTCAAGTTAATACAACACAGAAGTAATATCGCTCAAGGGCTCCGTTCCGGTGGGTTTTAAATTGATTTATGCGGTGTTAAACAGGCTTAATTTAACCCGTTAAACTTGCACCTGTTTGCCTTGCCTACAGGACGTAGGTACTTAGCGAGAGCAGGATGCGGAAGCTGTGCCTAAATCAATTTAAATTCCCACTGAATCCTGCATCTTGCAGTCACTTGAGTATAAGGGTTTTACGGGGAGACATTCGGGTTTACACTTTTGCTTCTGAATAATTTCCGGCTGTGCTGCCGTAGTAGTAACGAGAGCTGTCATTCTTAATTTGATTTAAAATAATGCCTTTAATCTTAGTATCGGAATGTTTTAATAATTGTAAATCGTGATTAAGTTTGGCAACTGAATTTTTGGTTACGTCAGTCACTAAAATCAATCCATCAACATACTTACTCACTAATAAAGCATCACTCACTGATAGAATCGGTGGGCATTCTAAAATGACTCTATCGTATTTAGTTTGCAATACCTGTAGTAATCGCTCAAAGCGCTTGTGAGATAAAAATAACAACGGATTTTTAGGTTTGACGCCAGAGGGAAGGACATCGGCATTGAGCTTTAAATCATAAAATTTACATTCATCAAAAAGATGAGTCTGTGCCATTAAGTTAGTTAAACCAATGCGATCTTTGGGTTGGCCTAATGCAACGGCAATGGAAGGCGCACGCAAATCGGCATCAATAATTATGACTTTCTCTAATTCACCAAATGATTTTGCTAACTGCAAGCACGTCGTAGATTTACCTTCATGAGGCATAAGTGAGCTTATCGCAATTAATTTTTGGTTACTGAGCGTTCTATCTAAAGCAAATTTGGTTCGTATTGCATGAATACACTCTTGGTAAATTTCAAAATATTTTCCTGATCCCATTAAAATAGGGAGTTCTTTATTTTTTCGTTTTAATTTTAGCCTTGGTAATTCGCCAATCACTTTATAGCCATTATGAATGACTATTTGCCTATAGCGCATATGCACATCTGATATAAAACGCCAACCGATTACAATAACAATCGCCAGCATAAGGCCGAGCATAAAAGATAATACCGCTATTAACGCTTTTTTAGGTTTTATCGGGTGAGTTGGTATCACAGCAGGATCGATCACGACTAACCCCATCGAATGATCAATATCTTTTAATAAATCGAGTTCGGTTTTTTTAGACGTTATAGATTCTAATAGCTGCGTATTAGCATCCAGCACACGAACGACTTTTTTTAATTCGATATCTTTATTTATGGCATCTTCTAATTGTTGGTTTATTTCAATTTGTTTGGCTTTTATGCTTGAAATGAGTATCGCTAATTCAGTTTCTCGTGCTTTAAACCTCAAGGCTAAATTATTGAGTGCATGTGTGATTTGAACTTCAGTGTCAGAAATTTTATTAGCAGTTTCGATATACTTGGGGTGTTTGTATAAATAACGTAATTTAATTTGCGAAAGTTCAGTTTTTTGAATCGCTAGATCTTGGAGTAATTTTTTTAATAAAGGCGACTCGGCTAATTCGTGATTTGGATGAATAATACTGGGATCTGCTTGTGCTGCGGCTACTTTTTTGTTTAGTCGACTTAGGTTATCTTGCTCTTTTTCTAATGTACGTAATTCATTGTGTAATAGTTGTATCTCTCGTTTAAGCTGTGAAACAAAGCTAGTGATATCGACTACGCCATTTTTATTTTTTAAAGCGTTAAGTACATCTTCTTTTATTTGGACATTAGCTTTAACTTCGGCAATTTTTGCATCTAGCCAATCACTATTTTTCTCACCGCGTGGTTGCATCATTTTAGCTTGGTAAGAAATAAAATACTCAACAATACGGTTAACGACAATCGCAGTAAACTCAGGGTCATGGCTTTGGAATGAAAGCTCAATTAAATTACTGCCCTTGCTTAAGTTGACACTTAGGTTGTTTTGGATCGTGCCACTGTGCCAAGTGCTTGATGGTGTATTTGGGTGGTAGCTGAGTGGCGGTTTTATTAGCTCGGCTATTTCGTTGGCAAATTGGTGTGATTTTAATAGCTTTATGATGGTATCCATTTCATTATTATCGGATCCCATACTCGGTAATAATGATTTAAGTGGATTAACGCCCTTGTCACTTTTAACCATAATCGTGGTGGTGGCTTGGTATACGGTTGGCAGTTTTTGTAATACGACCAAACCCGCTGCAAATACCACTGAGGTGATCAGTAAGATAAACCACTTTTTTATCCACAGGTAAGAGATTAACTCCGATAAGTCAATTTCATCGTCTGCATGTTTAAAGTTGCCTTCGTACTGATTCATGGCTTAAAAAAAGCTCTTATCAATTTTAATTATATCACCAGGTAAAATTATCGTATTCGCATCTGCGGTAAAGGTTTGTTTATCGGTTCCTCGTTGAATTGTCCACTTAGTGCGCGATGCTCTGTCTTTTAACCCGCCAGACAGTGCGACGACTTGCTCTAATGTGATATCGGGTTGGTATTTATAACTTCCAGGGTTGCGCACTTCACCGTAAATGAAAAACGGGCGGTAATCGGTTACCTGTATAGAGACATTAGGTGTCACTAAATAGCCGTTTTTTAACAAGTTTTCTAACATCTCTTTGGCATTAAATTGAGTTAATCCGGCTATGTGAACACTGCCCAGTAACGGAAAGTCTATTTTTCCTTGTTGGCTTATTTGGCCATCAAATGCGAGATCAGTTTCTTGATAGACTTTAATTTTAAGGTGATCTCCCGGACCAAATTGATAACGGTGACCTAATTCATCAGCCGATATCGCAGTCGAGCAAAAGCAGAGCCACAAAAAGCAGATTAATAATCTATTTTTTACCATGTGCAGCCCAAATTAAAGCTGACCTTATTTTGATCTCTGCGGCTATTTAAGTGGCTATCATCAAATGTTGAATTTTCTATATTTAAGGTACTCGTTAAATAGTCCAATATTTGCCAATGCCAATTTAATTGAATAGCTTGGCGTTTAATGCCTCTTTGATTGTTGTCAAAAATAATCTTATTAACCTCTAGGTTCATACTTAATTGATGATCACTACTGAGTTTTGTGATGAGGCTTGCACTGTGTTGTGTTCTTATTTGTGTTAATGTTTCTTGAGAGTACGCGACTTCTGATCGTTTATAGGTCTGCAGGTTTAATGCCAAGTATTCATAAATGTTCCATTTATCAGTTACTTGCCAGTAATGTCCGCTTTGTTTGCTGTCTCCAGTGCGATCAAATCCCCCCGCTAAAAAATGTAATTGGTGATTACCACCTGCTTTAGTCAAAAAACCGCCGCCGATTTTATCTATATTTGACTTGGAGTCAGCTCTTGATTCTGTACTTGACCCTAGATCAACGAGTAAGTAGGTGTCTTCTGAGACTTTATGTCCATATAAAAAATCGATGCCCAACGAGCTTATTTCACTCTTGATTTGTGCAGGGTTGCTGAGTACTCGATTAGCTTGATCGAGACTAACATCAATAAAGCGTTGATTGGGTGAACGCCCAAGCTTTAAGTTTACACCTGATGTTTGTGTTTCGATCTGACTCAACGCTTTATTGCTAACAAACTCCGCATTATTTTGACCTGGTAAGCTATAGTTAACTTGTTTAGATAAATGAACATTAACATTAGAGTAATCAGATAAAAAAATACGCAATTGAGGTGTCAGTGCATATTGACTTGAATTTAAATGAGATTCGTTTACAAAATTACTTCGTGTATAAGTAAGGGGTATTTTAAGGCCATAGCCTTCAAAAAGTTTAAGCAATGAGTAATTAACCAAAAGTTTATTACTTTGATCGCTGATTTTATCTTTGGGGTGATTGTATATATTACTACTATGATCAAATGTTAGAGAACTAACTAAAGTATTGATTTCCTTATCCCAAACAGTGTTTGCACTTACCTTGTTACTTAACAACATTAGCCATAAGCAGCATATGAATGTTTTATTCAAGTTATGCTCTTTTTATTATTATGTTAGTGAATTATTAAGCGATGCATTTTATTAGATTTTGCACCATGATTCATCATAAAAATAGATATTGATTAGAATAGGTATAAATTAAGTGGTTAATTACCGACTAAATTTTTTACGTAGAGAATATATAGTCAAATGATTTGGCTATAATGCAGAGCGAACTCATTATATGACCGGTGAGTTCGCTGCGTTGGCTATTGAGACTTGTTTGTTATGCTTTTTGTAAAAGCCTATCTTCTATTACCGTATTGGTAGTAAATTGATAGCGCATCGTCGGATAAACACAAATATCGGTCACATCTTCCGGGACTCCCTGAGGGATCGCTCTAAAATTTGTTGAAATTCGATATTTACCTATGACGGGTTCAACTCGATGCCAAGCATGGCCATGTAATAAAACTAAGGTCCCTTTTTTAGGTTGAATGACAACTTGCCCTTCATAGAATGTGTCGGTTTCTTCAGATGCTGGAACAGGGCCGCTTTTATGACTTCCAGGAACAACTAGCGTGTAACCTCCAATATCTTCAGTGATATCCATTGTATAAATCAGACGATTCAGATTAAATTGACGACTATCTTCAGGTGGACAATCTTGATGCCAAGATTGCCCTGTTGTGCCTTTCTTTGAAAACATGACCATACTGTAAAGTGATGACCAGTTTTCACCTAAAATTGCTTTTGATAAGTTAACCAATTCAGAATGTGTATCGAAATAGTCAAATTCTTTTACACCTTCTCGTTGCGGGAACCAGGGGATTACTTCAGTTTTAGCCTTTTTTAGAAATTCTTCATTATGAAAAAATTCAGGGTTTTCACCAAAGTAATCAAATATTTGTGTATTAAATCGGTCCATTATTTCATCACTAAAAAAATTTTCTAGTACAAGGTAACCTTCTTGCCAAAACTGTTCTGCTAATGTTTGATAATTCATAATTGAGCCTTTTATCGTGTGTTTTATATACCCTAATTAGCTTAATAGGTTTAATTATTTTTTAAGTTTCTTGGGTATAGTCTTTATTAATATTGGCTTGTTTGGATCCAATATTTTTCATTTGTTATTTCTGCTAACCAACGTTTTTTTATTTCGGGATCACTTTGCACTCTAGAGTCACCCCAATTTCCTTGAGCGCATCCTTGGCTGCCGGCCGGTATTTTGGGTTCACACTGCCACATGGGCTGAGCTTCCCAGTGGGTATTAATGTAAGCAACGGCTCTGATGACATCGTTATTAGCGTAGATAAAATCAAAATAGGCTTGAAACCAGTTTTGCCAAATATATTCTGCATCGACTTGTTCTTGTTGGTTCATATGGATCGGGCTTTTAGTCGCGACACCTGTTCGATAACCTTGAGGTGCCGATTCGGCAATCATGACCGGTTTATTATGCAGACGTGCAAATGTGAGTAATTTTTCTTGAGCGAGTGCTGGATCAATGGCTGGCGGATATAACCATTGCGATTTATCGCGATAAAAGACCGAAACTGAAATCCAATCAACGACATCATCGCCTGGGTACCATTTATTTAAGTGTTCAGGATCTGCATGATCGTAAAGGTGAGTATTTTCACCGGCAATACTGGCTTCGGGCCAAGTTGCAGATTGCCAAACAGTGGTGATGTTTTCTATTTTTTTTGCTTTTATTTTTAGGGCGATATGCCTAAACGCACTGATATAACTGGTTGGTTTATAACAATTCCAAGGCCCATCAAATTCATACCCGATGCGTAAAAATACTTTGCGTGGGCTTAATGAAGACAAATAAACCAGCATTTTATCGATGGATTTATCATACTCGCCTTTTGTTATCGCTTGCCCATGTTGAGGTTGATTACAGGAATCAAAGGCTAAACCAATAGCGAGTGCTGCTTGGTTAGACTCTTGTAAAGATAATGCAAAATCAACATCGCCTGACCCCCAATTATCTTTTTTGAACATGGCTTTTAATGTTTTGTTAGGTTCAGCATGTTTCAAACTACTATAAAGAGTGATGCCTTCAATATTATCTTCGGGTACTGACTTTATATAATCAGTGATCGTGTCTGAATCTTGTCCAATAAACAGTAAAATTTTACCATCAGGCGGCGTAAACTTACCTGAAATAAAATTTGAATCGGAAGTTGCTGCACAACTTATAATGGCTGTAGCAAGTGATAAAATAATTAATAATCGTAATTTCATTGTCATTTCCTGCTATTCGTGGTGGCTAAAACGAGGTTGTTTGACCAAGTTCTGTTGCTGATTTAGTGTCTTTTGTATTGTCGTTATTCGGTTGTTATCTAATTTGTAGAACAAGCTGAGTACAGCACAAAGCCCGGAGAAGACAATAGGGAGTATGGCAAAAGCGAGTATTATTCCATTTAATCCTTCGGTGCTTTGAGCCTGATTGGGCATATAATGGTAAGCGCTTAAAATCCAACCTGCGCCGGCACCTCCAAGTGCAAACCCTAACTTAACCATCAATAAATGACCTGAAAATGTCATTCCCATAATGCGTTTGCCTGTTTTTAACGTGCCGTGATCGACTGTATCAGCAACCATAGAAAAAATGATTGGCACCATGATCATTTGGCAAAAACTAGCCGCCATATTACAACTGAATATTAAAGCGGTGAGGTCGCCAGGCAATGCAAAAAGTAAGGTGTTAAATAAAGCAGTACCTAAAGCACTTATAAAGAGTAAAGTGCGTTTTTCTGCTATTTTCGAGAAAAAACTAACGGATAAAGCACCAATAAAAGAAGCTAAGGTGGCGAGTAATAAAAATGAACTGGTTAATGACTCATCCCCCATATAATACTTTACGTAATGAGGGGTAACCGCTGATCGCATACCGACTAAACTGAGGAGTAATACCGTAATTGCAGCAATGATAAGCCATTGGTCATTTTTAAATAGTGAGATAAAGTCGCTGAACATACTTTCATCACTGCTGACTTTTGTTTGGATTTTTTCTTCTGTTAAATAGAAGCAAGCAACAAAACAGATAAGTGCAATCATGGCTAAAAAGGCCATCGTGAGTTGATAACCTAATGCCTCATCGCCTTGTCCTAATTTAATCACTAATTCAGGAACGGCCCAAACGACAACCGCGGCGCCAGCCATCGCCATCGCGAATCGATATGATTGTAATGAAGCGCGATCTTTTGGGTCGCTTGTCATCACCCCGCCCAAGGCTGAGTAGGGTATATTAATCGCCGTGTAAGCCGTCATTAATACAGCGTAGGTAATGTAAGCATAAATCAGTTTATTGCTTTCACTAAAATCAGGTGTTGTAAACGCGAGAACGGCTAATAGTGCATAAGGTACGGCCAAAAATAAAAGGTAAGGGCGATACACTCCCCATTTGGTGCGCGTTCTATCGGTTATACCGCCCATAACAGGGTCGGTAAACCCATCAAATAAACGGACAACAAGCATAAGTGTGCCAGCGGCAGCGGCTGATATACCAAACACATCGGTATAAAAAATCAACATAAAGTTAGCAACGGTTTGAAATACAATGTTACTCGCTGTATCGCCTAAACCGTAGCCTACTTTTCTTTTGAATGACAACATAAATTACACTCAACTCAGTATTGTTATCGATAACTAATTGTTAATGTTAGCGCCTTTTATGCAAATGTGTGATTATGAAATCTATTTTTTATGGCTGTTTTTTTTGATCTAGCAAAGCGGGCGCAGGCGCAATGGATTCTCGTTGCATAATGGTAAAGTTTAAAACGTTGCGTATACGGTCGGTTGTTAACGCTTCAGGATTGATCTTACCTTGGCTAAATAACTCGATGGCTTTTTCTGACATATCTGTCATAGGCTGCTGCACTGTGCTTAAACTTGGCCACATCGTAGTGGCAATAGGCGAATCATCAAAACCGACAACTGAAATATCTTCAGGCACTGAAAACCCGAGGCGGTTAATCGTCGCAATAGCGGCACTTGCCATATCATCATTCGCTGCAAAAATAGCCGTAGGAGGCGTTGAGAGGTTGAGCAAGTTTGCACTGGCTATTAGGCCTGATTTATAAGTAAATGCCCCGTATTGGATGTATTCGTCAGCAATGGTCAAATTTTGCGAATGCATTGCATCAATGTAGCCTTGTAGTCTTAAGCGACTGGCTCCAATTTTGGGGTCGCCTTTAATAAACGCAATTTTATGATGACCGAGTTTTATTAAATGTTCAGTGACTTTGAAAGCGGCTTCGTAATCATTTATACAAATATAAGGGGTGCGGTTAATATCAATATCTGGGGCGATACGCACAACCGAAATTGAACGACTTAATAAATAGTCAACCAGTTTAACATTATCACATAATGGCGGCAGTAATATGGCACCATCGAGTGCGAGTTCATCTTGCAAATTTTTAGCGGTTGCTAAGATGTTTTCATCATCGCCATTACATTCATCGACAACGAGGTGGAAGCCAAGTCGTCGACATTTACGCATCGCACCACTAATAAACTGACTTACATAAGCTGCACTTGGGTTGTCATAGAGTAGACCTATAAAAAATGATTTATCACTGGCAAGTCTTCTTGCTGATACATTGGGACGATAATTCAATTCATTGATTGCGGATTCAACTTTTAAGCGACTTTTTATGCTAATACTGGCATTAGGCGCAAGCGCCCTAGAAACCGTCATGGTTGAAACACCAGCAAGTTTAGCTACATCTTGTATTGTTGAGCGTTCTCCTGAATTTTTCATGCTAAACCTACTTTTTAATTATTAACCCGATATGTTATCGTTAACAAATGTAGCATATAAGGATGCTTGTGTGTACTTTTTTGTTATGTTAGGGGAATATTCACGTGTGACGCATTTGGGGTAAGCTTTTTCTTACCTGTGTATACAAAACAAGAAATAAAGGCAAAAGACATCTCACGATAAATTTTGCCTATTTAAAAAGTGAATTTGTGGGGGGCAGCAACTGCGTTTAGTTATAAATAATTACATGCATTGTAATATTTTCATGGGTTTATCTGCGGCCATAACGCAGCCTCGCTGCTCGTCATTTCCTTCTTGGCACTGAGTTAATAATTTATTAGCGCTGGGGGCTTTATCGCCTAAAACGTTTTTTGCGTGCGCGACTACTTTTGCGCAATCACTTTTTGGCACTGGGGCTGGGCCACAGCTAATAATCAATACAGTGCTAGTTAACACCACTAATTTGCTTATATGTTGCATTATCTTCTCCATTTATTGAATTAATTAGTTTCTGTAATGCCTAACGCACTTTCAACGGCACTAATGATTTGTTCTTTTTTGGATGGTTTCATAATGTAACTGTTGATCCCATAGGCGACCCATTTTTTAACGAGATCTTTATTTTTATTGCTGGTTAACGCGATGATAGGTAAGTCACTTTTATTTGATATTTTTCTAAATTGTTTAGTGGTATTTAAACCATCTAGCTTAGGCATAAACAAGTCCATGATAACGAGGTCATATTTATCTTTTTTAATTTCTTTTAGGGCTTCGATGCCATCGGCAGCTTCGTTAACTAGATAGTTTGCATTTTCTAATATCCGCTTAATCATATCGCGGTATATATGATTATCTTCGACTAACAGTACCTTGTATTGTTTTTTTTGTTCTTCTTTAGGCGGTAGGTCTTGTGATATACCTTGATTGTTTGCTGCATTGTCACTTTGCATTGTTTGTGCTTTGTCAATCGACGCATCTACTGAATTTTGAGTTTGTAAAGCGGATGCCAATAGACTTTTTGTATCGATGTTTTTTTGCTGATGTTGAGTTAAGCCTTGTAGGATTTGAGATAAGTTTTGATGGATATTAGATTCTATCTGGTGAATAATTGGGTTTAAAATATCCGCTAAATTCGCATCAGTACTCGTGCTACTCGTTTCTTGTTCTGAATCCGCCAGTGCTGTTTTACAATCATCAATTGAAGCTTGTAAACTATCATTAAACTCTTGAGCTTCTTCGACTAAATCGACTAAATCGACATCCATATTATCGATATGTTTATTGGTCGTTTCGAGCAGCAGATCGGCCTGATCAAATAATAACGCTAAATTATTTAAAATGGCTTTGAGTCGAAATTTTTCATACATAGGTTTTGTGACAAAATAGTCATAAAAAATACCTTGCGCACAAACATCATAAGCTATTCCTACCTCTTTATTGGAGCACAAAATAATAACTTGATGTGGATGTTGTAATAATTCAAATTCTTTAACCATGGTTAAATAATGGCGTAAAGCATCCGCTATGGTATCGGTCTCTAGCAATAAAATTTTCGGTTTAAACTCTTTGATGGCTTCAATCGCTTCATCGGTTATTTTAAATGCACGAAAATCTTGTATATGGCTGCTTATTAATGAAGAAACACCACTATCTTGTTCATGCTCGTGCAATAGCATAACTTTTGGGTGTCTGGATGCTAATGATTTACCTGGTTTCATGGTTTAAATACCTTTTTAATGTTTTGCACATCAGTTTTTAATTCCATTACTAGTTGTTTTAATAAATTTTTATCTTCCTTTAACGCTGCATTTTCTATTGCTTGTAAACGCTGGGCACACTGTAGAGCGCCTAGTGCTTTTGCTGATGTTTTTAAATAGTGAGCATCTTCTTTCATTGCATGATAGTCATGTTTATTATAGTTCAAAGCTATGGTTTTGAGAGAGGTGATACTCTGTTTAATAAACTCTTGTTTATATTCATTGATCAAATCCTCTTCGTTACCGATTAAACTGCTGAGAATTGCTGGATCATAAATAGCGCAATCATTAGGCATGCCATTTCTCCAATATTGCTTTTAATTGATGGGTTTGAATAGGTTTGGTAATAAAGTCATCCATGCCGGCCTCTAAACATTTTTCTTTATCGCCTGTCATTGCTGCCCCGGTAAGTGCGACAATAGGCGTTGAATTAGCATCTGTTTTTTGTTCTTGTTGGCGTATATTTCGTGACATGCTGTAGCCGTCCATTTCTGGCATATGGCAATCAGTTAAAATTATTTTATAGCGGTGTTTGTTAAATAATGAGATCCCTTCAAGTCCATTGCTGGCTAAGTCGGCTTTATAACCCAGCTGCGTTATTTGTTTGGTTAATAGTTTTTGATTAAGTGGATTGTCTTCTACTATTAATACACTAGCATCGTCACTGGTTGAACAAAGCGGTTTTGAAGGTGCTTGTTCTCTTGTTTCTTCAACCTCGGGATACGCTTTATCGGTTAAAATATTTTTAATTTTATAGCTGGTTAATGGCGGTGATATAATTTTATTTATATGTTTTGTTAATTTATATAACCAAGTACGCATGCTTTTATCGATAAAGATAAAAGTATGGTTAAGTTGATTTGCATTAAAGTGTTCAATTAAGGCTTGGATTTTTGATTTATCAAGATTGAGTGCATTAATAATGATAAAGCCACTTTGATCCAAATCGGATCCATTTGCTAAAAATGAGTCATAGTCCTCGTTTTCTAAGAATGCACCTTGCTGGTCTAGCAGTTCGGTTACCCAATGCTCTGAATCCAAAAATGGATTTATAATAGTAAACTCTTCTCCACATAATAAAGACAAGTTAGCTTCATCTTCTTCTTTTGCTGGCCATAAAGGTAAACCAATAATAAATTTCGAACCTTGACCATATTCACTTTCTACCTTTATCTCCCCGCCAAGCATATCGCTTAAACGCCCACATATCGAAAGGCCAAGCCCTGTACCCCCATATTTTCGAGTCGTTGAGTCCTCTGCTTGAGTAAAAGGGGTAAATAGTTTTTCGACCGCTTCGGGTTTCATACCAATGCCATTGTCTTCAATAATAAACTCAATTTGTTGAACTGGACCCAATGATTTTTCAGGGTTTAAACGTACGGTTAATGTGACTTTGCCATGGGTGTTTTCGTTTGTTTCGGTAAATTTAACCGAGTTGCTTACGATGTTGCTGATGATTTGGCGAATGCGTACCGGATCTGAATTGACACGATCGATATAATCCAATTGCTCTATCAATTCAAATTCTAAGCCGTTGCTTTGTGCAATAGGTGCATACATGCTAACGATATTATCAATGATGCTTGAGACGGATATATCGATGTTTTCAATTTGTAACTTACCCGCTTCTATTTTGTTTAAATCGAGTATGTCATTGAGAATACTAACAAGGTTTAAGGCAGAATTCTGAGCCGTTGTAATGAGTTCTCTCTGTTCCGAATCTAAAGATGATTGATCGACCAAATCAAGCGCACCAATAACACCATTCATCGGTGTTCTGATTTCATGGCTCATCATCGCTAAAAAGTTAGATTTGGAATTACTACCCGCTTCGGCTAAATCACGTGATGCTTCGAGTTCTTTAGTGCGTTGCTGCACTCTTTCTTCCAAATCTTCTTTTATTTCTTCCATTTTCGCTTTGGCAATCATTTCAATGGTGTTGTCGTAACAAATGCCATCAATGCGCACTAAATCACCAAACACATTTTGAGTAACCATGCCTTTAGCGACAATGTGTTTAATTTGGTTAGAAGGCGTGTTAATTCGATAGCTTACATCAAAGGGGATTGCTTCATTAAGTGCGTTATCCAGTGCATTACTGCCGATCTCTCGGTCTTCTGAGTGCATCCGGTCTTTCCAAATGTCCATATTTCCTTGTTGCTCTGGTGTGAATTCGAATATGGCATCAACTTTTTCATCCCATGTCCAAGTACTGTCGAGTAAGTTACCCGTCCAGATCCCGATATTAGCGGCGTCTAATGCCATTTTTTTTGCTTCTTCAGATTCTAATACCGCTTGTAGCATTTCTTTTTGCGCTGTACAGTTTTGAATACTGCCTGTAACTTGTTTTGCACTATCATATTTATCTCTAACTGACTCGCCTTTTATTTCAAACCATTGATAGTCTTTGCTTTTATCAATTAATCTACATTCAATATGCATGGCCGTTTGAAAAGATAAGTGATTACTCACAACTGAATCAAAAATAGGCCGGTCATGTGGGTGCATATATTTTTTTAAATCTTGCCAGCAGGTTAATGTTTCATTGTTTAAACCCAGTAGTGTTTTTGTGGTATTAGAAAAAAACACCGCTGTGCTTTGTAAAAAACGGTCAAGCGGTTCAGCTGAATTTTCATCAGCCACTTGAATTAAATCAACATCCCAAACACCTAAATTAATACTATCGGTTGCTAATTTATATTTAGATTGAGTGTCTGAAAAGTCGGTTAAAGGTGTGTGTGCATCGGTTTGGTCAAAAAATCGAATAATATAAATAGGTTTTTTGCCGATTAATATTGCTTGTGCAGAAGCAAACAATGCCGATGCTTTGATGCCATTGTCTTTATGATTTTCTACAGGGATAGGGATTATTTGTTCATCAGGTGATAGCAGTAAATCAGTTGCCGTTTGTAAGCCTATGATTTGATGTAAAGTAAGTTGTTTTTCCGCTTTCTTTAAATCTTTTTGGTCGATTAAATTGTGTAGGATTGGGTTATTTATTTCATTTAAATCAGACAGAATATTGCCTTGTGCATCAACGAGTATGCTTGTATATGTTTTGATACTTGGGCTAGCTGATTCGGCCATCGTAAATTAACTCATCAAAAATTAACGTTAATATTTTGTTAGTGTCAGTATAGATGAATAAATAAAAAAGAGAGTAAATTGAACCTTATTGTTAGACAAAAACGTTTTTCATTTAAGAAGTGTTAGAGAGTCGAACTATCATATGTCGATATGTGATTAAAATCCCATTTGTTATTCTGTTAAATTACGTCACATATTAAGGTACTTTAAAAATCACGAGGCTTTATTGTGTCGATAAAACAAGTCGCAGTCGTTGGTGGCACACACGGAAATGAAATAACAGGTTATTATCTGTTAGAAAAATGGCAGGCAGCACCTGAATTAATTAAACGAGATAGTTTTATCACTCGAACACTACTGGCTAACCCTAAAGCGTTTGAAATTAACCGTCGCTATGTCGATCAAGATTTAAATCGCCAGTTTGCAAGCAAGAATTTAACGGATCCCACATTAGGCGGTTATGAGCAAAACCGTGCAAAAGTGATTAATGAAGAGCTCGGTCCTAAAGGCGCATCGAAAACCGATTTGGTTATCGATTTGCATACGACGACGAGTAATATGGGACCAACATTATTAATGCCACAAGCCGGTCGGTTTTATAATCAGTTAGCGGCGTATTTAAAATTAAATATGCCAGACGTCACTATTTTCCGTGATGAAGATCATAAAGATAATGATGAGCATCATTTATTGGCTACAACCGGGCGTTATGGTGTTATTGTTGAAGTTGGGCCTGTACCGCAAGCTGTTTTACGCCATGATGTATTTGAGCAAAGCGAGATGATGGTTCAGCATATTTTAGATTTTGCAGAGGCTTACAATACCGATAGTTTGCCCATGTTGCCCGAAAAAACAGAGGCTTATCGTTTTTTGAAGAGCTTACAATTGCCACTAAATCAAGAAGGTGAGCGTTTAGGCATGGTGCATAAAAATATTCAAGACAACGATTTCACGACGTTAAACCCTGGTGACCCTTTATTTCAGTTGTTTAGTGGTGATACGGTTTATTACCAAGGTGATAAAACGGTTTATACCGCGTTTGTAAACGAAGCCGCTTATTATGATAATAATCTTGCGATGTCGCTTATGGAAAAAGTAACCATAACGCAGGTTGATTAAACTCGTTTAAATTGCTCAACGTTCGTTGGGCAATTTTTATTGTTTGCCCTATTATCTTTTTGTTATTTCCCCACCTTTTACTACACTTATTAATAGCCTTACACCTTTAAATATTAATAGCCTTACACCTTTAAATATTAATAAGCTTATATGCCCACTCAGACTGCTGATTATTTAAAACAAGAATTAAAAATTGCACTAAATGAAAATAGTGAAATTTTTGATTGGATAGACCATCACGTTTTGGATGGCTTGTGGTATCGCGATCTCGAAAACCCAGATAACGAATGGTTTAGCCCTACACTGCTAAGTACGCTTGGCTACCAAGAAGGTGAAGTACCACTATTAGCGCATTGGTGGCAATCACATTTATTTAGTGAAGATAAAAATCGTGTGATTGATAATTACAATAAATATTTAGCCGATCCGCAACACCCATACGATCAAGTCGTAAAATATAAACATAAAAATGGCAGTGTTGTTTGGGTGCGTTGTCGTGGCTTAATTATTCGTAATGATTTGGGTAAACCTATTCGAATGTTGGGCGCTCATTCTAATATTACTCAACTTTTGCAAACACAATCAGAACTTGAAAACTTATCTGAGTCGCTGAGTCGAAAAAATGAAATAGCCGATCTTGCTATTAAAGCATCAAATATTGGCATTTGGGAATGGCATTGCCATGCTGAACATCAATATTGGAATGCTGAAATGTTCGAAACGTATGAGTTGGACGGTATTCAAGGTGATGTTCCACATGCTGTTTGGATTAATATGTTGCATATTGATGACCGTGAACGCGTTTTAGCTGAGTTTAACAGTGCATTGTCCAAAAATGATGACTTTGAATCGAGTTTTAGAGTGGTTACTGCCAAAGGCAAGTTAAAAACAGTCCGCATGCTCGGCTCTGTTTTTTCTGATGAATCTGGACAAGCTGAACGCATTTTAGGGGCTAATTGGGATACGACCGAACAAACTCGTGAACGCAAAGCGTTAGAACGCTCTAATCATGAGTTATCAAAATTTGTTCAAGTGGCCTCTCATGATTTACGTTCGCCGTTAAATGGTATTTATAATCTAGCGAGTTGGATTGAGGAAGATCATGCTGAGCAATTACCCGGAGAAGCACTCGATTATTTAAAAACAATGCAAGGTCGTATTTTAAGAATGCGAAATTTGTTAGATGATTTAGTTAATTATGCGCGTTTAGATATGAGTGTATGCGAACCAGAATTGTTGGATATATCACTCTTTGTGCAAGATGTTGTTAGTTTGATGGCGTCCAATAAAAAAATTAGCGTTGATTTTTCTGCTGGTTCGCTAACGCAAATGCGTTTGCCCCGCGTTTCTTTTGAGTTGGTCATGCGCAATATTATTTCTAACGCAATCAAACATATAGAAGAAGATCGTCTTGAGTTAATGCTTAATTGTTATCAAGAAGGCAACTTTAATATTATTGAAGTTACCGATAATGGTCCTGGTATACCTTCACAATTTCAGCAACGAGTAACTGAAATGTTTACGACTTTAAAACCTAAAGATCAGGTAGAAGGTAGCGGCATGGGGTTGGCGTTAATTAAAAAAACGGTTGAATTTTATGGTGGTGAATTAAATGTCATATCCAATGGCATTAAAGGCACTACAATTAAAACATCGTGGCTAACTAATTTGAATGTCGAGACCATCAATGAATAAACATGAAATAACGATCTTATTAGTTGAAGATGATGATATTGATGCGATGTCATTTGAGCGCTCTATTCGTAAGCAAAAAATTGGTAATCAAATTATTCGTGTGGTAAATGGCCAAGAAGCAATTACATTAATGCAAAATGATTTGCAGTCAAAGCCCTATATCGTATTACTCGATTTGAACATGCCGGTGATGAATGGCTTTGAATTTCTTGATTATATTCGTCATGATGCCACTTTGCGTAAGACGACTGTTTTTGTGCTTACATCTTCTGATGATGAAAAAGATATAATGCAAAGTTATGACAAATTTGTGGCGGGGTATTTTGTTAAAGGGTCAACAGGGCAGCAATTTTTAGAGTTAATATCGCTACTCGATGGCTATTGGCAGCTTGTATATTTACCAACTAATAATATCAATTGAAGGCTAAATATGGATATTTTAGTCATAGAAGATGATTTGCTTGATTTTGAAATTCTTAAGCGCGCTTTTTCTAAAAGTTCGATGCAGTTTAGGTTAGTTAAAGCATCAACATCTGAAGAGGCGTTTACGCTGTTTAAAAAAGATGCTTTTGATATCATTTTGTTAGATTTTTATTTACCGGATCAAACTGGGTTGGAGTTTATAACGACTTTCAAACACGAATTTGGTGAAGACGAAGTAGCCATTGTGGTATTAAGCCATGAAGCAAACCCGGATGTCGCTATTCAATGTGTCGAGGCAGGGGCAGAAGATTACTTAACAAAAACCGAAATTACGCCTGCTCGCCTTAAGCAAGCTATATATCATTCGCAAGCACGTTTAAAATTACGCAAGCAGCTTATTGATAGCTTTAGCCAAGTCAAATATTTAGCTGAAAGAGATAGTCTAACTGGACTCGCCAATCGACGACATTTTGAGCAAACATTGCGTGATGAATTGAGTCTAAATGGTCATGCTCATACTCATCTTGCCGTTGCTATCGTTGATTTAGACCATTTTAAACACATTAACGATAGTCATGGTCATGATGTTGGTGATCAGTTGCTGATCCAGGTCGCCATGCACATTTCTAAATTAATATCTGATAATCTCTTGATCGCGCGAATTGGTGGTGATGAATTTGGCATTTTACTTAAATGCAATGAGCATCAGCAATCAATCGATCTTGAATTGAAATCTCTACTCAATGATATTAATCGTGTCAAAGTTAATGGTATTGAGTTTATTACCTCAGTTAGTATCGGCGTCGCGGTTGTTCCGTTTGGCAATGCAAAATCAGAAGATGTACTCAAATGTGCTGATATTGCGATGTTTAAAGCTAAAAATTCCGGTCGCAATCGCCTTTGTTATTTCGAAGACGAAATGCAAGCTTATTTTGATAAACGATATGCTATAGAAATAGCGCTGCACTCCGCGTTAGACAACAATGAATTTGATATTTACTTTCAGCCTGTTTTTAACGTAAAAAAAGACGTTGTTGGTGTTGAGGCGTTAATTCGTTGGATTAAAGAGGGCGAGTTTATCCCGCCTGATGAATTTATTCCTATTGCAGAAGAAAGTACGATTATCAATGATATTGGTTATTGGGTACTTCATGCCGCGATGGATAAATTTAAGCAATTAATTAATGAAACGAATAATGACGAACTTGTATTAAGTATTAATATCTCACCGGTTCAACTGACTGATCAGCAGTTGGCGGGTCATATTGTACAAGAGTTAATAAAGCATGATCTTCGACCTAAGCATATTGAGCTCGAAATAACAGAAACTGCATTGATGGTTAATACAGAAGAAAGCTTAGATACGTTAGAACAATTATCGGATATTGGTTTTTCTATCGCATTAGATGATTTTGGTACCGGTTTTTCTTCAATTTCGCATTTGATCGATTTTCCAATAAATACAGTTAAAATTGATAAATCGATTATGTTGAGTTCGCAATCAGAGCGACAAAATAAATTAATCCATGGACTTGCGTTTATGATCCATTCGTTAGATATGGATATCGTCGCAGAAGGTGTTGATAATCCCGAAACGGTGTCTTTATGTGATTTGTTAAACATTGAACGCTTACAAGGCTTTTATTTATCAAAACCACAGCCGCTTTCGGTTTTAAAACAAACGTTTTTTAGCTAAACCGTGCGTTAATCCGCATCATCATTGGTTTTTATATGACTAACTCAGCTTGAGGGAGCTTTTTTGCGATAAATTGTTGTAATTTACGTATATAAGCCGGATCGAATTGATAAGATACTTTGCCATCGTCTATGTAAGGCAATTGCAATAAGCCTCGGCCATCAACTTGATTAACGATTATGACGTTAATGTCAGCTATCGGAAAAACATGGTTATCTAAATAAAACAGGTTTTGCTCTATTTTGATATGTTCAAATGGATTTTGATATGTTTGATACCGCTGAATGCCATAAAATGTAGTAAACAAGACTAAATTGGTTAAACCTATCGCTAATATAAGCCAACTGGGTTCAACATAGTTATCGATAAAAACACAGTAATAACCTGCTATTAAAATTAAGCTGGTATTCACTAGCAATATTTTTTTTAATGCTGATGTTTTCATATAAATTCCTTTTATAAAGCCCTTGCTCACATAGATTTATAAACGCAGCTAACACTGCTTATTCACGACATCTGTATTCTTATAGACCCAAGTCATTTCCAAGCGTAGAAACGCGTACTTTGAAGTCACTTGAGTATAGATAGGCATTCCGTTGCTTACTTTATTTATAGTAAAAGCCCTAAATTAATCAAGGTTAATTGCTCGGTTTTTAAGCTTAAATTATTTAATTTGTTGTGCTTAGTTGTACTCAGGTCAAGATTAAATTAGCCTAGTGACAATTTTATTACTTTTGAATGCTTGGGTTTTATGCATATACATATTTTAGGTATTTGTGGCACGTTTATGGGGGGCTTAGCGGTTATAGCTAAGGAGCTGGGTTATAAAGTAACGGGGTCTGACGCGAATGTTTATCCCCCAATGAGCACACAGCTAACTGAACTCGGAATAGATTTATTAGAAGGCTATAAAGTTGAGCATTTAAACCCTAAACCTGATTTGGTTATTATTGGCAATGCGTTGTCTCGTGGCAATGAGGCGGTTGAAGCCGTGTTAAATCAAAATATCCCCTATGTTTCAGGGCCTCAATGGTTGCTTGAACATGTGTTGAAAGATAAGTGGGTATTAGCCGTATCGGGCACTCACGGAAAAACCACCACTACTAGCATGTTAACTTGGATATTAGAAGATAACGGTTTAAAACCAGGCTTTTTGATCGGCGGAGTTGCTAATAATCTAGGGGTATCGGCACGCTTAGGCGATTCTATTTTCTTTTGCATTGAAGCGGATGAATATGACTCGGCTTTTTTTGATAAGCGTAGCAAGTTTGTTCATTATCGCCCTCGCACGTTGATCTTGAATAATTTAGAGTTTGACCATGCTGATATTTTTGCTGATTTACCGGCAATTCAAAAACAGTTTCACCACCTTATGCGTACTGTGCCAAGCAATGGCATGGTATTGCTGCCAGAATCCGATAAAGCATTAGAGCAGGTTATTGATATGGGGTGTTGGTGCGAAAAGCAAACAACCGGTTTAGTGGGTGAAAACACCATTATCTCGGCCGATTGGCAATTACGAGCGCATAAAGCCGATTATTCTGAATTTGATATTATGTTTGAAAATGAATATCAAGGAACCGTTAATTGGAATTTAGTGGGTGAGCATAACGCTAATAACGCGCAAATGGCCGTTGCTGCCGCGCGTAATGTCGGCGTAAGGCCGCAAGATGCGATCGCGTCTTTAGCCAAATTTGAAAATGTTAAACGCCGGTTAGAATTAAAAGGTGAAGTTAATCAAGTGAAGGTATTTGACGATTTTGCTCACCATCCGACTGCGATCGCCACAACACTTGATGGTATGAAAAATAGTTTACTGACGCAAGGACAAATAGGGCGCATTATTGCCGTATTAGAACCTCGTTCTGCGACGATGAAACTCGGCGTTCATGCCGCCACGTTAAGTGATTCTTTAAGTGATGCCGATGCGGTTTATTTATTTCAACCTGAAAACTTAGGTTGGTCTTTGGATGAAGTGTGTAAGCAAAACAAGCAACCTTCTTATTTATATCAAAACATTGATGAACTCGTACAAGCTGTTGTTAATGATGCAGATAAAGGCGATGTTATTTTAGTGATGAGTAATGGCGGTTTTGCGGGGATCCACCAAAAATTACTCGATTCGCTTGTCTAACTCACTGTGCAAGCTTTACTAGCCGCTAATTTAGCGGCTTTTTTGATGTGTTATAGTCAAAGCGATCGGGTTTTAGGGGAAGCCGTCAAGCTTCGAGACCCCATGAGCATATGCTCTATTATGTGATTGGGGCGAGTAAGCGCTGACAATGAACCATAAAACCTGAGCGAGAAGACTATATACCAATTCATATAAATAAGTGATCTCTCAGAATGCATCCAGCGGTTTTTGAACAAGGCGTCGGTGTACAGGAATGGTTGTTCCCTTTCAAATACCGATAACGCAGGTCAAAAGCCGCTGGGGCATTCCTTTCAGGCGAGTTTTAAATGCGCTTACTCTGTGTTGCTCGAACTCAAAAGAACACCACTATTCTTTTATTTAAGCGCATTTAAACGCTCGCTGAGTGGGCACTTATTATTACGGATTAGTATTATGCTAACAAGGTTAGCTACTCAGCGTGATTTACTCCTCGCTGTATATAAAACTTATTCACGATAACGGATCTGAGTAATGTAGTAGATTTTTGTACCGTTGGGCGTTTTAACGGTAATTTCGTCATCCACTCTTTTGCCAATTAATGCGCGGGCCATGGGCGAATCAATGCTAATAAAATTAACTTTAGGGTCAAACTCATCTGAGCCCACGATCCGATAACAAAATGTGTTTTCTTCTTCATCTTCCAGACTCACCCAAGCACCAAAATAAACTTTACCTTCTTGTTGTGGGTTAGGATACACAACCTGCAATTCATCTAAGCGTTTTGATAAAAAGCGCACGCGACGATCTATTTCACGCAAACGGCGTTTACCATAAATATATTCTGCGTTTTCACTTCTATCGCCTTGCGCGGCGGCTTCTGAAACTGAACGCGTTATTCGAGGGCGCTCCTCTTTCCATAAATAGCGTAATTCTTGCTCTAACTTTTCCCAACCATCGCGGGTAATATGATTACTTCTTACCATTTTTTATTTTTAGACTAGCATTATTAAATCTTCGCCCATATATACTCGTGATTATCCATAATTTCCAGTTTTGCTGTCGAAATACGGCAGGTATTCGATTTAGGACCCCATGATGTCAGAAATAGTACAACTTATCGCTGCTGAGTTAAACGTACAGCCAAAGCAAGTTGCATCCGCAGTTGCTTTATTAGATGAAGGTGCAACGGTGCCTTTCATTGCCCGTTATCGTAAAGAGGTAACCGGTGGATTAGATGATGGCCATTTACGAACCCTTGAAACGCGTTTGATTTATTTACGTGAATTAAACGATCGTCGCAGTGTTATATTAAAAAATATCACAGAACAAGAAAAGTTAACCCCTGCTTTGGCTAATGCAATTGCTAACGCCAGCAGTAAAACCGATTTAGAAGAATTATATTTACCCTACAAACCTAAGCGTCGCACTAAAGGTCAAATTGCAATAGAGGCTGGTTTAGCGCCTTTAGCTGATGGATTGTTAGCCGATTTATCACAAGACCCTGAGCAACTTGCGGCAAATTATTTAAATACTGATGCCGGTATTAATGAAGCCAAAGATGCACTTGATGGCGCTCGATTTATTGTGATGGAACGCTTTGCCGTAGACGCTGAGCTACTGAAAAAAATTCGTCAGTATTTATGGCAATATGGCACGATTGAAAGCGCTGTCGTGAAAGGTAAAGAAAATGAAGGGGCCAAATTTTCTGATTATTTCGAATTTTCCGAAGCGTTAAATAAAATACCTTCGCATCGTGCATTAGCCGTTTTCCGTGGCCGTAATGAAGGTGTGCTAAATGTAACGTTAAATGCCGATCCGCAAAGTGAAGAGGGCGTTTTAACGTCGGCAATCGAAATTATGATTGCAGAACATCAAGGTTACCAGTGGCAAGGTTTAGCGGCCGAAGCATGGTTAAAACAAGTTATTAAATGGACTTGGCGCATAAAAATAAGCACGCATATGGAAACCGAGCTGTTCTCACAAATAAGAGAAGTGTCGGAAGAAAGTGCAATTTCGGTGTTTGCCACCAATTTAAAAGACTTATTGATGGCAGCACCGGCGGGAGCAAAAGCGACAATGGGCTTAGATCCGGGCATTAGAACCGGGGTTAAAGTTGCGATTGTTGATAACACCGGTAAAGTTTTAGATACCGCGGTTATTTATCCACATGAACCGCAAAAAGCGTGGGATAAATCAAAACGTACACTGGCTAATCTAGCGGCTAGACATAAAGTTTCATTAGTGAGCATTGGTAATGGTACGGGCTCTCGTGAGACCGATAAACTGGTTGCAGAATTAATTAAAGCGGAACCTGAGTTAAAGCTAACAAAAGTGATGGTAAGTGAAGCGGGTGCTTCGGTTTATTCTGCGAGTGAGACTGCGGCTGCTGAGTTTCCTGATATGGATGTTTCGTTACGAGGTGCGGTTTCAATTGCACGTCGTTTACAAGACCCGTTAGCCGAGTTAGTTAAAATTGAACCTAAATCGATTGGTGTAGGGCAATACCAACATGACGTAAGCCAAAGTATGCTCGCACGTGCGTTGGATGCGGTTGTCGAAGATTGTGTAAATGCGGTTGGTGTTGATTTAAATATGGCTTCAGCTCCTTTATTAGCGCGAGTTTCAGGGCTTAATAAAACCTTAGCGCAAAACATTGTTGATTTTAGAGACATAGAAGGTCGCTTTACTAACCGTACTCAACTTAAAAAAGTATCACGTTTAGGGCCAAAAGCTTTTGAGCAATGTGCAGGATTTTTAAAAATCAGTAACGGCGATAACCCTCTCGACGCTTCATCTGTTCACCCTGAAGCTTATCCTGTGGTGAAAAAAATAGTTGAGACGAATCAAGTTGCGGTAAACGATATTATTGGTAATGGCACTAAGCTTGCGGCGTTAAATGCTAACGACTATACCGATGAAAAATTTGGTTTACCGACGGTAACTGACATTTTTAAAGAGTTAGAAAAACCAGGACGAGATCCACGCCCCGAATTTAAAACCGCTACATTTAAAGATGGCGTAAATACGATCAGTGACTTAACCGTCGGTATGAAGCTCGAAGGCGTGGTGACGAATGTAACCAACTTTGGGGCTTTTATTGATGTAGGCGTACATCAAGATGGTTTAGTGCATATATCCGCGATGTCTGAAACGTTTATTGATGACCCACGTAAAGTGGTAAAAGCGGGCGATATTGTTAAGGTTAAAGTCACAGAAGTCGATGTGCCGCGTAAACGTATTGGGTTTACCATGCGTTTGAATGACGATGTTCAAGCCCCGGCAAAAAGCGCGGCTAATCCAACGCAAAACCGCCAATCTCGTCCGGCTCGTCATCATTCAAATCGTCCAGCTAAAACCAGCTTTGGTGGTGGAAATACGGGCGCGCCTGCCATGGGAAATGCATTTGCAGACGCGTTTGCTAAAGCTAAAAAGAAATAGCACGGTTAATTTATCGCTACGGTTTATTCAATTCATTTAGGTTGACAAAGCCAGAGCGCAAGCTCTGGTTTTAACCTTTAATACAGGTATTATTTTGTCTAAATTAAAGTCTATTTATACAATTGTAAGTCATGGTATTTATACCAAATGGGATGCTAAATCAAAAGATTTACCTAAAATTCGGCAGTTTACGACCGAGATCCCTGCTGAAGAAGATATCGAATTTGGTTTTGTTTTTAATGCCCAAAAAGCCAAAGGTAAAAAACTCGTTTATACCATTTACCACCCTGATATCCCTGATGAAGACGGTGAAGTTATGGCTCCTTTTACCGGTATCGCTCATGTACGAACGAATAATTGGGACTTTTATTTAGGCGATACTATATGGCTGCCTATCGACAATAAAACCGGTCCGTGGCGTATGACTATAAGTCATGATGATCAGATTTTGGCTGAAAAAACATTTAATGTTGGTTTTGCTGAGCAAAATAATGAAGCGATGTTTTGGAAAAAACGTGGTTTTTAAATCGTTTGTGTTTACGTTACGATCGTTTCACTAACTCATTTTTAAATTAGCTTGTTCCACTGGGTATAAAATTACTCGGGGTTATCACATACGGTATATGTGTTAAAACGCTATTTAAAACCCACTTCTTCGCTTTATTTATTCCTTAAACTAAGTTATTTCCAAAAAGTATATAAAATCTATTTATGATTAAATATGATAAATAGGTGTTTATTTATCGATTATTGTTTGTATTTTGTACAGATTGTAGTGAGTTAAATTTAGGGTTTATACCGCTAAGGTGAGTCTGTCGCTTTGTGCTATTTTGTGCTTAATAACCAGCTGAGACATTTTAATTTTATATGACTACAATGAGAACAGTTGTTGCACTTAAGAAACTGTAAATCTTTAAAAAATCAAGGATTAATCTAATTGATAAGCCGCAGGGCTTTGCGATTTAGTGGTTCGCTAAATTAACCAAAGGATGGTTATAAAGATAAGAAGACTAACGTGGAGAATTAAACACATGTCATTTGCTTCGTCATTTAAAAAGAATTCAATTAACTTAGCGGTTACGGCTGCACTTAGTACTTCTGTATCGGCATTGGCGGATGAATCACTCGAAACCAATAATCAAAATAAAAACAATAATAAACCTAAGTCGTTAGAGGTTATACAAATAACAGCGACACGACGCACAGGCTCTATCCAAGATTTACCTATCAATGTTTCGGCCATTGATGCCGACTTAATAGAAAAGCAAAATTTAACTGAACTGAGTGATATTGCTCGCTGGGTGCCGGGTTTAAGTATTGCAGACCAAGGTGGAAGAAGCGATCAACCCATTATATTGCGCGGTTTAAATACCAATTCATCGGGGCCTGGGGCTAACGCAGAAACGGTTGCAACCTATTTGGGCGAAACGCCTTTACTGATTGATTTAAAGCCTCTGGATTTACAACGCGTAGAAGTCTTGATTGGCCCACAAGGCACTTTATATGGCGCAGGTACGTTAGGTGGCGCTATTCGTTATATACCGAATAAACCTGAAATGGATACACTCGACGGTTCTGCATATTTTGATGTTTCGCGTTTTGTCTCTGACGCGCCGAGTACCGAGTTAGGTTCGGATGCTGGATTTGTTATTAATGTACCCTTAATTAACGATACATTAGCGTTGCGTACCGCTTTTGCTTATACCGAAGCGCCAGGTTATGTTGATTACGCTTATACGGTGAAAAAACCAGGTGTGTCTTTGCCTGATGTCGATTGGAGCGATGCAGCACAAGTGAGTGAGCATACACAATCGATACGTGGCGCAAACACCGAAGAAACCTTAACCGCAAGAGCTTCTTTACGTTGGCTGCCTACTGATAAAGTAGATGCAACACTGTCTGTTCATTTTCAAAAACAAGATATTGGCGGCCGTTCTATCGTACATCGCCAAGGCCTCGCTGATGATCATGGTTTAGCGTCAACAATCGGTGAATATGAATCGGCTTATCGAGTGGCCGAACCCTTAGAACGAGAAGACTTATTAACCAATTTAGATGTGATTGCTGACTTAGGGTTTGCCGAATTAACCTCTTCTACCGCAATATCGGCGAGTGACAGCACGGGCGCGCGTGACCAAACTGATTTGTTGGTACGCCTAGATTATGGTTATGAAGAATTCCCAGCATTAACCGCTTTTACGCGAGAAAACGCCGATACCGACATCTTTACCCAAGAGCTTCGATTAGTCTCAACCAGCGATTCTAATTTAACCTGGATTGCCGGCGCATTTTATTATAATAAAGATCTTTCGGCTACCAGCAAAGAGTTTACGCCTAACTTTGATCTGTTTGCTATTAATGAGTGGGGCGTTACAGGTGCTCCTCGACCTGATGCTTTAGAGTATTTTTCGGCTAACGAAGAAAAGAAAAAAGAATCGGCGTTGTTTGGTGAAATTTCTTATCAAATAACCCATGACTTTTCTGCAACTTTGGGGGTTCGATTATATCGGTATAACCTTAAAACGAAAGCCCAAGTCGATTATCCATTATTGTATACAACGATTGATCCTGATAATGATGGGCGAGCGCCCCATGAAAATTTGATTAATTTAGCCAATAAAGAATGGGAACAAGCGAAAAATTCAGGCTCACTATTCAAAATTAACCTGAGTTATGATTTAACCGATGATGCGTTAACCTATTTTACCATCAGTGAAGGTTATCGTATTGGTGGTTCAAATGTGGTGCCATCATGTGATGATCCTGTAATTAAAAAACAACAAGAAAAAGGCTTACAAGTTACGTGCGCGACAGATGATGAAATGCAATTTGAGCCTGATACTACCACTAATTATGAGCTTGGCTTTAAGTCGACTTGGCTGCGTAATCGCTTCCACTTAAATGCCGCGCTTTTTTATGTTGATTGGCAAGATGCTCAAATTGGAGGCGCGACAGCAAGTGGCCAACAACCCATTACAAGCAATGCGGGCGGGGCTAAAAGTAGAGGATTTGAGCTAGCCGGTCGTGGTTTAATTACCGACGAGCTATCTCTTTATGCCACATTTGCATTCACCGAAGCTGAATTAAAAGATGATGCGCCTTACTTATTTAACGTCGCGACTGACGAAACACAAGATTGGTACGATGGTAAAGCGGGTGATCGCTTGCCGGGAGCGCCAAAATATCAATATTCTTTAGGTGGGCAATACAGCACTGATTTAAATTCGGCGTTAATGCTTGATGTGAACTTTGGTTACACTGGGCAGGGTAATGTTTATAGCAAAGTTGGGATAAGAGCCGATGGCGAAAAATTACCAAGCTATGCTTTGGCGAATATCTCGGCGCGAGTATCAAGTGATGTGTGGGGCGTGACTTTTTATATTGATAACTTATTTGACACTTATGCTTACACAGGGGTTCGTCGTGATAAAGGCGATATTGGTGAAGCTCGATATAGTGACTTTAATAGTCACGGTAGCGAAATTCAGCGTAACTACGGCCATTTTTTAGTAAAACCGCGGATGATGGGTATTAAATTTGATTATCAATTTGATAGTTTTTAGCTCGCCATCATTCACAGGCTAAAGTACATATTAATAAAAAGGGCTGTTAAGCCCTTTTTATTTACGTAATACTCTCGCTACACTTATTTGAAGCAACATTATTTGAAGCCAAATTATTTAAAGCCAACTTATTTAAAGCTAGAGTATTGAATGCACGACATCTCTCGATTACATCAACAAGCGCAAACTTTCTTAAATCAGCAAAAATATCAAGAAGCGCATCAATGTTGTATTCAAATATTGCAGCAGCAACCTGATTTTGCAGATGCTTATTTTTTATTGGCGATGATTGCGTTTACTTTTTCGAATAATCAAAAAGCAATTGATGTGATCCACCGTGCATTAAAATTTTCACCAAATAATGCTGAGTATCAAGCGCATTTAGCAAAGTGTTATGCTTATGAATATGATGTTGTGCAAGCTAAAAAATATGCGGATGATGCAAGGGACCAACCCGATCTTTCAGCATTAACGCATGATACGCTCGGTGTGACATACAGTAAAATTGGCTTACATAAAAATGCCGTAACGTGCTTTGAACGAGCCGTTAAGCAACAACCTAATAATGCGCAATTTCAATTTAATTTAGCGGCGGCTTATAAATTTATAGGGGCGTTTTTACAAGCGAGTGTGCATTATCAGCATGTTTTAGCTATTGAACCTGAATTTTATAAAGCCGAATATGCTTTAGCGACGATCCGTTGCCAGCACCTTGCCGCCATTCATGAAAAAACAAATGACCGCGTGAATGAAAGACAAATCGATGGCATTGAAACCGCTGCTTTAACCCTACACCAGACCGATTATCAAGCTTGGATTGATCAACTACAATTAAAGTTAGAAAACGCTAAAACGGCAGAAAGTCAGCTTTTTTTAGCGCACAGTTTGGCGCTCTATTTTGAGAAGTTACAGCAACCTATAACGGCCTTTACGCTATTACAGCAAGGTAAAAAAGCGCAATTAACAGCAATTGATTATCATTTTTCAAGCGACCAGTTATTATTTAAACAGTTAAAATCAATGAGCAAGCCTTCACCTTCGCGATCTGCTCAAATCGAAACTGAAAATAAATATCTGAATCAAAACCTAAGTCAAAATCCAAGCCAAAACCAATCTAACATATCGCCTGCAAAGCCCATTTTTGTTGTTGGTATGCCTCGTAGTGGCACAACGTTGGTCGAGCGGATATTGTCTAATCATTCAACGGTGAATTCGGCTGGTGAGTTACAACAGTTTGGTTGGTTATTAAAAAAAATGTCGGGCAGCACAACGCCTGATTTGTTGGATCAAGATACTTTAATGCAAGCCAATAACATTGATTATGCGCAACTTGGGCAAGCATACTTAAACAGTACGCAAATTTATGCACAAGATGCCGACTTATTTATTGATAAAATGCCGCTAAATTTATTGTATGTGGGACATATTATTAAAGCCTTGCCCCATGCTCAAGTTGTGTGTTTGTTGCGTAACCCGTTGGATACGATTGTGGGAAACTACCGTCAGTTGTTTGCGGTTAATTATTCTTTTTATAATTATGCTTATGATCTAATCAGCTTAGCGAATTACTATGTTGAGTTTTATAAATTAGCTCATCATTGGCAAAAGGCATTTCCACAGCACTTTAAAATAGTGAATTATGAGCAATTAGTCCGTGATCCGCAGAACCAAATTACGGCGTTATTAAATACCTGTGGCTTATCAACCGAAGCATCTTGCTTTCAAATTGAAACCAATCAATCTCCCGTAGCAACAGCCAGTGCCATACAAGTGAGAGAACCGATTAATACTCGCTCGATTGGTCGTTGGCAAAAATACAATGCCGTGTTATCGCCTGTTAAGCAGATACTGCAGCAAGCTGGCATTCCTTACTAATCCCCATCGTTGTTTATCCATCGCCGTTAATTGTTGATCACTTTGTCCTCAAGCTCCTTTCTTACGCTAACCTTGATCACTTATTAACGGTGATGGGTATAAAAGCCAAGTGACGGTTTTCGCATTTCTATAGATTTAACATGCATTTTGACATTGCTTGCGCAATTTATTAACGCCGCTGTAACATTTAGTGATTGCAAATTAAACAGGCTCATTGTTTACTGCACATCGTATTGCGTTTTTACTTTTAATAAACATAAAAAAACAATACTCACACATGTAAAAAAGACTGGCGGTTTACTTTTATAACAAAATTAAAGAAGCCTCAGTGAGACATTATTATTATAAAAACAGGACGAAAAAATGAAAAACCCAGACAGCAGCAATTTTTTATTTGTTGTACTCATCAGTTGTGTTGCCACTATTGGTGGCTTTTTATTCGGATTTGATAGTGGCGTAATAAACGGCACGGTTGATGGCTTGCAAGCCGCTTTTAATTCTGACAGCGTGGGCACGGGGTTTAACGTGGCTTCAATGTTATTAGGTTGCGCAATTGGTGCTTTTTTTGCGGGGCAGTTAGCTGATAAGTTTGGCCGCCGCACATTATTAATTGTTGCTGCCGCTTTTTTCATTGTCAGCGCTTGGGGCTCGGGTATCGCTACCACGTCGGCTGAGTTTATTGTGTATCGTATTCTCGGTGGTTTAGCGGTGGGTGCGGCCAGTGTGATGGCGCCTGCTTATATTTGTGAGATAGCACCGGTTAAATACCGAGGTATGTTAACCACCATTCAACAAGTCGCTATTATTTTTGGTTTGTTTATGGCTTTTGTGAGCAATTATTTATTGGCTGATTTTGCGGGTGCCTCTTCAAATATATTATGGCTAAACTATGAAGCTTGGCGTTGGATGTTTTGGATTGAACTAGCCCCTGCGATTATCTTTTTTGTCGCTTTATTTTTTATCCCCGAAAGCCCACGTTTTTTGGTTTCTTCAGGCCAACGCGATAAAGCCAAACACGTTTTAGCGCGTTTGTATAATAGTGATGTTGCGGATGAAAAAGTGGCTGAAATAGCTCAATCGTTAGATGCTGATCATACGCCAAGATTAGGTGATTTACTGGATAAGGTGGCCGGCAAAGTCAGACCTATTGTTTGGGTTGGCATTGGCTTAGCTGTTTTTCAACAACTGGTTGGTATAAATGTTGTATTTTATTATGGTGCGGTTTTATGGCAAGCCGTTGGGTTTTCAGAAACCGACGCCTTGTTAATCAATGTAATTTCAGGGGCGGTGAGTATTGCGGCTTGTGTGATCACCATGTTCTTAATTGACAAAGTAGGCCGCAAGCCATTTTTAGTTGTTGGCTCTATTGGTATGACGGTCACATTAGCGACGATGGTATTTGCCTTTGCTAATGCCGATGTTGATAGTTCTGGTAATTTAATATTAGGCTCATTGGGCACATTAGCTTTAATTGCGGCTAATGCGTATGTATTCTTCTTCAATTTATCTTGGGGGCCGGTGATGTGGGTTATGTTAGGTGAAATGTTTCCAAATCAAATTCGCGGTTCTGGTTTGGCTATTGCCGGTTTAGCACAATGGGTGGCTAACTTTGCGATCACGATGACATTCCCTATTATGTTAACGTCAATCGGTTTAGCGGGGGCTTATGGCTTCTATTCTATATGCGCGCTTATTTCTGTTTTCTTTGTACTTAAACTGGTGCACGAAACAAAAGGCATTGAGCTTGAAGATATGCAAGGCTAGTTTTTATTAGATAACGTTTATATAGTCTTCTCGCTCAGGTTTTATGGTTCATTGTCAGCGCTTACTCGCCCCAATCACATAATAGAGCATATGCTCATGGGGTCTCGAAGCTTGACTGCTTCCCCTAAAACCCGATCGCTTTGACTATACCCAAGTGGCTTGGGTATAAAATAAGGCTCATCAATTGATGAGCCTTATTTGTTTGTCCAGCATTCACCTGCCGTGTTTTGTCATTATTTGGGGTTTAAGTAAAGCGATAAAACAAAACCAATAAACAAACGGATAAAACCTTATTCACCACATGAAAATTTGAGTTATATCATAATGTTGTCAGATATAGCGTAACAGCAGATTTTGCCGCTTATAAATTATGTTAAGCTTAACCAAATTGTTTTTTAGGAATATTTTCATGGCGGTGACTTGCTGCGATGCCCCTGGCTTAATGCCCGTTGCTGATGCAATGGCACAAATGTTAAATACGATCTCAAGTGTAACGACAACGGAATGTGTCGAGTTATCGGGCGCGTTAAATCGCGTATTAGCACAATCGGTTATCTCGCCGATGGCGGTCCCTCATTTTGATAATTCAGCAATGGATGGCTATGCGTTTTCAAGTGAAAGACTTGATGAATTCACGCATTTAACGTTAGTGGGTAAAGTCTTTGCAGGCGATTATTTTAGTGATGAATTAAAGCCGGGTGAATGTGTTCGTATTATGACAGGCGCGCCTTTACCACAAGGTGCTGACACCGTTCAAATGCAAGAAAATGTAATGGTTGAACCTGCAGGTATCAAATTATTAGCCGTACCTAACAAGGGGGCTAATGTGCGTTATGCAGGTGAAGATATCGCCATTTCGCAAGTTGTGTTGAGTGCGGGTACACGAATTCAACCGGGGCATTTAGGCTTGCTTGCATCATTAGGCATCGCCAAGCTGCAAGTTAAACGTAATATCACCGTTGGTATTTTTTCGACGGGTGATGAACTCATTGCACTGGGGCAACCACTAAAAGCGGGTCAAATTTATGATTCTAACCGCTATTTTTTAGTCGCCTTAATGCAACGGCTTGATGTCAAAATTATTGATTTTGGCTGCCTAGCGGATGATATTGATTTATTACGAACTACATTAACAAACGCAGCAGAAAAAGTGGATGTCTTAATTACTAGTGGCGGTGTATCGGTTGGCGAAGCTGATTTTACTAAAACCGTGTTAGATGAAATTGGTCAAGTAAACTTTTGGAAACTCGCCATAAAACCGGGTAAACCCTTTGCATTTGGTCAAATACAAAGTGCAACTCGAACCGAGCCAACTTTATTTTTTGGATTGCCAGGTAACCCTGTATCTTCATTTGTCACGTGTCATCAGTTAGTTTTTCCAGCGTTATTAACATTGATGGGCGAAAAAAAATCAGCACAAATTACCCTAGCAGCCAAAACTCAAACTAAACTTAAAAAACGTCCAGGGCGGATGGATTATCAACGCGGTAATTACACTGTTAACGCGCAAGGTGAAATTGAAGTCACCAGTACCGGCGCACAAGGTTCGGGTATGTTAACGTCTATTTGCCAAGCGAATTGTTATATCTTGTTAGCACAAGACCAAGGCCATGTTGAAGCCGGTGCCGTAGTTGATATTTTACCATTCGATAAATACATAAGTTAGTTTTCGGAGGTTTTATGAAGTTTACTGCGGTTATTTTAGCTGGCGGTCGGTCAAGCCGGATGGAGCAAGATAAGGCTGATTTACGCTTACCTCGTCGCCATGGTGAGCCCAGTCAAACGCTACTTGAATTGATGACTTCAATAGTCAGGCAAGCTGGCGCTGAAACCATTTTGGTGAATCGAAATAAAACGGGCTTTTTAAATGATGAGTATGTACATCAAGGGCCGTTAGCTGGTATTCATGCTGGACTTAAAGCGTGTGAGCATAATGAACTTCTTTTGTTTGTGCCCGTTGATATGCCGTTGCTGAATGTTGATTTGATCCATGCGTTGTTAAACGAAGCGGAATTAAAACAAGAGCCTGTTTATTTTCAAGAGCAGATGTTGCCGTTAGCATTAATTAATCAACCCGAATATGCCAGTCATTTAGCTCAAGTGTTCGCATCGCAAACTAACAATTCAATTCGGGCTTTTTTAAAACACATACAAGCCAAAACGCTTGATACCGAATATCCAGAAAAATTGATCAGTACCAATACGCCTGAACAATGGCGGCAAGCTATTGGACGAATTTAAGCCCTATACATAATTAGGAAAAAAAGAGAAAAAAATGAGTAAAGCCGTAAAGCAATTTGTACCTTTAAACATGGCGGTATTAACCGTATCGGATACGCGTACCGAAGAGACTGACACATCAGGTCAATATCTGGTGAGTGCTTTAACTGAAGCCGGACATGTGCTCGCAGATAAAAAAATTGTCATTGATGATATTTATCAAATGCGTGCTGCATTATCTAATTGGATCGCATCTGAACATATTCAAGCTGTTGTTGTAACCGGCGGCACTGGGTTTTCAGGAAGAGACTCAACACCAGAAGCGGTTGCGCCATTATTTGATAAATCAATCGATGGCTTTGGTGAGTTGTTTAGGCAAATTTCATTTAATGAAATTGGCACGTCTACTATTCAATCACGTGCCGTCGCGGGTTTAGCTAATGGTACGGTGTTATTTTGTTTGCCCGGTTCAACTAATGCATGCAAAACAGGCTGGCAATCTATTATTCAACCCCAGTTAGATGCTAAGCAAGGACCGTGTAATTTTGTTGCGCAACTTAAAAAGTCTGACGCTGTAGCCTGTAAGAGTCGAGGTTAATATGAGTTCATTTTCTCACGTTAACCAAAGTGGCGAAGCGAATATGGTTGATGTTTCGGATAAGCAACAAAGTAAACGTGTCGCAAGTGCGGAATCATTTATAGAAATGTCAGCTGAAACATTGGCATTAATTGTCTCGGGCGGTCATCACAAAGGGGATGTATTTGCCACTGCACGCATTGCAGGCATACAAGCGGCTAAGCAAACGTCAATGCTGATCCCGTTATGCCACCCCTTAATGCTGAGTAAAGTGCAAGTTGACTTTGAAGTAGATGCCGATAACCAGCGCATACGGATCATCAGTACTTGTAAATTAACCGGTCAAACGGGGGTCGAGATGGAAGCATTAACGGCCGCATCCGTTGCCGCTTTAACCTTGTTTGATATGTGTAAAGCGGTTGATCCTGCAATGGTTATTACCGGTACACGTGTATTAACTAAAGAAGGTGGCAAAACGGGCCACTGGCAAGCAAACTCATAGGATAACAACATGATCAGAGTTTTATTTTTTGCGCAATTACGTGAAACACTCGGCAGTGCAGGCACAGAAGTACCGCACGATGAAAGCGCGACGGTTGCAGACTTGAAAGCTTTTTTAATGTCAAAGGGGGATTCATGGCAACAGGCTTTTTCTAATGGCAAAGTATTATGTGCGGTTAACCAAACCATGGTACAAGATGATGAAAAGCTATGTGACAGTGACGAAGTTGCATTTTTTCCGCCGGTTACAGGTGGGTAAATGATAAAAGTTCAAGAGTCTGATTTTTGTGTTGCTGAAGAATATGCCGCAATGACTCGCGGTAATACTAAGGCCGGTGCCGTTGTTTTTTTTGTGGGTTTGGTGCGAGATTTTAATCAAAATAAAAAAGTGAATGCGCTTACATTAGAACACTACCCCGCGATGACAGAGCAAGTACTGCAAGATATTGTGCAGCAAGCCCGATCTCGTTGGAGTTTAGATCGGGTGCGATTGATACACAGAGTCGGGCGTTTAACGCTAAATGAACAAATTGTATTTGTTGCCGTTAGTAGTCAGCACCGCGAAGATGCCTTTGCCGCGGCGCAATTTTTAATGGATATTTTGAAAACCCAAGCGCCTTTTTGGAAAAAAGAAGAAACGGAAAAAGGCGATGAACATTGGGTTGACGCTAATAACAAAGACACGATTAGCGCACAGCGTTGGTTGTAACCCTATTCTTTGTTGACATTTGTTTCGATTAGGTTCATTAACCTACCTTTGCGCTTGATCAACATTTAAATTCTTTGCTTGTTTATAATGCCCTGTTTATTAGGCCGTAAAAACAAAGGATTTAACATGTTGACGCAGAGCATTTTTGCCCCCGAATTATTAAAAAAATATAATACCAGTGGCCCGCGTTATACCTCTTATCCTACCGCGTTAGAGTTTCATTCTGATTTTCAACAACTTGATTTGTTGGCCGCTGTTGGTGGCTCAAATACAACCGATTTATCGTTATATTTGCATATTCCATTTTGTCATAGTCTTTGTTATTACTGCGGCTGTAATAAAATCGTTACGCGTCATCGTCACAAAGCCGATCAATATATTGATTACCTTATTCGTGAAATCAGCGCTCAAGCGCCTTTGTTTTCGAGTTATAAAATAAAGCAGTTACATTTAGGTGGGGGAACACCTAGTTTTTTAACAATAGAACAAATGACGCGTTTAATAACCGTTTTAAAACAAGAGTTTGATTTTAATTTGCAGCTGGAAATGAGTATTGAGATCGATCCCCGAGAAATTGAACTGGATTATATTAATCAACTGGCCTCTCTTGGTTTTAACCGCTTAAGTATTGGTGTGCAAGATATCGATGAAAAAGTCCAAACGGCCATAAACCGTACTCAATCAACCGAGTTTGTAGCTCAATTGATACAACGAGCTAAACAAGTTGGCATGAAATCGGTTAATGTGGATCTTATTTATGGTTTACCCCATCAAACCTCACAAACCTTTGCTAACACATTAGCGGCGGTGAAGGGGATGGATGTAGACCGTATTTCATTATTTAGCTATGCCCATTTACCACAACGTTTTGCGGCTCAGCGCAAATTGAAAGATGAATGGCTGCCTAGCAGTGAATTAAAATTTGCTTTGATGCAGCAGGCGATTGAAACCTTAACCGCCTATGGTTACGAGTTAATTGGTATGGATCATTTTGCTAAGCCAGATGACGAACTTGCCATCGCCCAAAGATCTGGCCATTTACACCGAAATTTTCAAGGTTATACGACGTCCGCTGAGTGTGATTTACTGGGTTTAGGCGTCTCTTCAATTAGTGCAATAGGGCAAAGTTACAGCCAAAACAAAAAAGATCTTAAAGCATATTATCAAGCGATAGATGAACATGAGCACGCGCTTGAAAAAGGATTGATGTTAACCTTGGATGATGTGATCAGAGGCGATGTTATTAAATCTATTATGTGCAATTTATACGTGGATAAGCAACGCATTAGTAAGACATATGGTATTGATTTTGATGCTTACTTTATCGCAGAGCAAAAGTCGTTAACGACCTTTATTGATGACGAATTGATGTTGAACACAGCGCAAGCGATTGAAATAAAAGCACAAGCACGATTACTTGTACGTAACATTGCAATGAGTTTTGATGCCTATATGCAGCAACATATTAATCAACAGCGTTTTTCACGAGTTATTTAATTATTGAGTATTTAATTTATAAAATTGAAATGATTCTTGTTTTTGGCCTGTCTATTATTCAGACGCAATAAATATAAGAATTTAGATATGAACAAAATAGCTTACTTTTTTACTTTACTCATTGGTCTTTTGTTAGTTGGTTGTGGTGGCTCTGGCAATGCGCCAACACCCGTTGCGGATAATAATGCTAATGTAAACGACACGCTAACTGAAGCCCCGATTGAAACGCCAAGCGACACTATGCCGCCAGCTTTAGGTGATCCAGCAAAAGGATTAATGGTCTTTCAACAGCCTCATAATAATGGCAATAGTTTTAGTTGCTTAACTTGCCATGCAATCACTGAAAATAATGAACAAGCATCAACCGTTGATGGTTTAAAACGACCCGCTAGCCCTTTATTTAATGCGGTTGAACGCGCTTCATTTTTAGCTGACAGTCGTACTGAATTGTTAGACGCCGTTAATATTTGCTTAACTGATTGGATGAAAGCGCCCACATGGCAAGAATCAAATGATGATTGGCTTAATCTACAAGCTTATTTAACGCAAGAAAGTGATAAAACAGTGGCGGCTAATAAAGTCACTTTTACTCAAATCTCACCGCTTGCATCATTTGAAAATGCGGATAGCGATCGAGGAAAAACGCTGTTTAACAAAACCTGTGCTAATTGCCACGGTGTAAACGGTTTAGGGGGAGATCATGCGTTTAAGATCACCGAGCGTGATTTAGATCCTGCTTTTATTGCCAATAAAGTGAGAACATCAGGATCAACCTCGAGCCAATTTTTTACCGGGCTTAGTGGTGGACGCATGCCATTTTGGAGTGAGGAACGTTTAAATAATACCGATTTGAACGATATTATTGCCTTTGTAAGTCAATCGACAACACCGGTAGAAACCGGATTGACTTGTGATGGCAATGATCATCCTAAAGTGGGTATAAGCCGTACGTTAAGTATGTTGGCACATGATGTCAGTGGTGATGTGAGTATTGTTGATAATTGTACTATCGAAATCGCCAACTTTAATTACGATGGCGGTGGACCTGAAGTGTTTATCTATGGCACCGATAACACCAGCTTTGTTGGCGGATTTAGCATTAGCCCGCAAATTAATGGCCAAACATTTACCCAAGAAACGTATACCATCAAACTATCAAGCCCGGCTGTATTAGATACCTTAAATGGTATTAGTGTCTGGTGTGCTGATTTTGATGTGAGTTTTGGTGATACTTTTTTTAACTAAGGTTATTTAAAAGTGCGCGATCATTACAGACCTATTTGCCTATGCACCTTAAAGTAAAACCTAAGCGGTAAAGAGACTAGCCACTTAGGTTTACTTTAGTATACTTGAGCTATTATCTTTAATAGCTCGTTAAATCGTATTTTAATCATGTTGTTTTTTTCTGTTTCTCACTCCCGTTTACTTTCTGTTTTTATTCTGCCCCTATTTGCGTTGTTGCTTTTAACTTCGTGTTCAAAACCAGAGCACCGTTTTGTTGCTTCAAATAATGATCAATGTAATGAAGTTCAACCCATTAATTCATCGCAATTGAGTCATTACACACAGCCGTTTAAACAACAAATGTTAAATAAAACGGGTGTTAAAGTCCTCGAAGAAGGCACCGAAGCTATGCTTAACCGTGCCTGGCTAACACAGCAAGCTGAGCGAACGATTGATATACAGTATTTTATTTTTTCAGCTGATAATGTCGGATTGATCGCAACTGACTATTTAGTTAGAGCTGCCAAGCGTGGTGTTAAAGTACGTATGCTGGTTGATGATATTATGGTCGATGCGAAAGGTGACGAGTTATTAGCACTTGATTCGCATCCTAATTTATCGATTCGTATTTATAATCCTATGCTGAATATTGGTAAAAACCTACCGCAAAAGTTATTTAATTTAGCGACACGTTTTACCGATGTAAATCAACGCATGCATAACAAAGCTTTTATTGTGGACCAACATGTTGCGATAACTGGTGGGCGAAATGTAGCTGATGAGTATTTTGGTTATGATCATCAATATAACTTTAGAGATCGTGATGTTTTATTGGTGGGTGGGGTCGTTAAGCAAGTTCAATCTTCATTCGATTTATTTTGGCAGGATGAATTGAGTGTTGCGGTTACTCAGTTGGTTAAAGCTGAAAATAGCCTTGAAGCGAATGATGATAACAAATTGACGCCAGTGGATTTCTCGCTTTTGCACCAATATGTATGCGACCCTAAAAACTTTGATCCGCAGGTTCGCCGGTTAATTGATCAAGTGCCCGCTATTTTTAAACCCCGTTCCGGTTCAAACTCAACTGACATTAATCATGTAGTTAATTTGGATAGAGAAAAGCGCTTACCTTCTCAAGATACGCTGCGCTGGGTTGAACACGTTGAGTATGTATCCGATATACCGGGTAAAAGCAAAGCGTCTCGATTTCTGGGTAATGGCGGACTTTCAACTGAAAAGTTAATTGCTTTGCTCAAGCAGGCTAAACGCTCAGTGTTTATTCAAACACCTTATTTAGTGACTTCGGATTTAGGGAAGTCGCTATTAAGTGAATTGGTGAATAAAGGTGTTGAAGTGAATATTTTAACGAATAGTTTAGCGTCTACTGATAATTTAGAGGCGTTTAGTGGCTACCAGCGTGACAGAGCCGCATTATTGAAAACAGGTGTTCAAATCTTTGAATTTAAGCCAAATGCAAAGATTCGACAAAAAGTGATGGCGCAAAGTTTATTATCGACAGCTGAGGCTAACGATGACTCCACTCCTATTTTTGGTTTGCATGCTAAATCAATGGTGATAGATGACAATATTACCGTTATTGGTACGTTTAATCTTGATCCGCGCAGCGCTAATTTAAATACGGAAAGCATTGCGGTGATCAAAGACCCCACGATCACACAGCAAGTAAAACAAGGTATGCTTGTCGAAATAGAACCTGAAAATGCGTGGCATACAACACTCGATTGGAATCCCGACCGTGAGGTCAGTCAATTAAAACAGTTACGGGTAAAATTAAGGCGCATTGTGCCTAAGGGGATTTTGTAATCGCCTCTATTTTAGGTGGAGGAACAGCAGACGAATTGATCTAATGGTAACTCCAATATTTAACCTTTTGCGCATCTAAAAAAGCTTCGGCGTGCTCGCCTTGTAATAACGCCATTGTGGCTAAACAACCTGCTTGAATACAATGAGCGGTGGCAACGGTAATAGAATGTGGTGCATTTGTAATTGGCCAACCGGTTTTCGGATTTAATATGTGGCTATAACGAATATGGTTATGTAATAGATAACGTCGAGCATCGCCACTGGTGGCCAATCCGCCTTGCTGAATATTTATTTGTTTTATCGCCAATTCAGTCTTTAACGGTTTACTTGCTGCGTTAGCCTTTATTTTAGCATCCGCTTTAAAAGTTGGATCCTCAATTCCTATTTGCCAAGCTTGTTTGTTTTTTCTGGCTTGAGTTACTTGAATATCACCGCCAAAATTAATTAGTATCGATATGTCGGGCGCTTGTTGTGTGCAAATTTGTGCGACACAATTAACTGCGTATTCTTTACCGATACCGCCAAAATCAATTTCCATGCCCGTAGGCATTTGCAAGGTATGGTCGGTTAAGGTGACCTGTTGCCAACCTACTAATGGCAGCAATGTACTTATTTGGGCTTGAGTCGCTAAGCGGTTTGAGCCATCAAAAGTCCAGGCTCGACGTAATATCCCAGATGTTACATCAAACATACCATCTGACATTTCATAGCACTGTGCAGCAAAGTGTAATAAGCTAGCCGTTTCGGTATCAATCGCTAATGGTTTACCTTGTGCATTATTAATCGCGTAACAAACGTTGTTGTTTGTATAGCGACTAAATTTTGCTTCGATACGCTTCGCTTCTGCTTCGGCTAAACAACCTATTTTATAGACAAGTTCTGCATTTTGTGTTTCAACTAACACTTCGCAAAGGCTCGCCATTGCTTGAAATTGAATGCAATAAAACGAACCTTTGTTTAATTGTTTAAATGTGTAGTGCATACTCGTTATTATTAAGCCTTTATTGGGTCTATCATTTAAAAACTATAATTGAATTGTACAACGAATGCTTTTACTTCTTCATATAATTCAAGGTCTTGTAATTGTCCTACTGCTTCAAATCCCGCATTTTTGGGGGTTTGAATATAGTATTCCATACGTACACCCCATGAATGGTTGTTTTCAAGCTCTTGTAAATACTTAGCTCCGAACGTCATGGTTGTCAGCTTACCTATTCGATAATCGGCACTGGCATATTCAGGTATGGGCTGATCATCGGTTATAAACGGGGTATAAAATTCTGCTGCATCTTGCTGATAGTATCGAATACTTGGCTGTATATACGTTGAGCTTGTTAAAGGCCAGCGCAGTTTAGATTCAATCGCATGTGATGAAATTTTCCAATCGTCAAAACTATAACGGTAAGATAAATCGAATACGGCTTCATCAAAATGAGCTTTATTTTGCCAATATATATTGTGCTTGGTGCGCTCGGATGGCCGATTTTCATGTAATTGATTCAAGGCGTCACCTTGATCATTAACGACACTCACTACTTTAAAGGGGTCAGTTAAATAGCCGTCGACCTGCGAATAGCCGTAATTTAATTGCATGATCCAACGGCGATTTATGACTTGGGTAACACCGAACATTAAGTCGACGGTGTTACGTGTGTTTTCACCACCTTGCTGTCTTGTTGCCTCAAAGGCATCTTTGAAACTGATATTATTATCTCCACTGATACCCTCTGTGTTATCAACAACCATTGCTGAAAGCGGCACGGGTCGACCCCCTTCGGGTGCTAAGGTATCAAATGCGAACGATAATCCAGTAAAGATAGCGGTATTTTTTTGGTTAAGCTCGCGTGTATAGCCGCCATTAACGGCAATAGATTGGTAATCGTATTCTCTTGAAAGTTGAATACCCGTTGATATTTTATCTTGCTCAGATATAGGTTGTGACCATTGCACATTAAACTGTAAGCGTGTATCTCTAAACGTGTCATCAAGCGGTGTTGTGTTACTGGGTGTTCTGTACTGTGCTTTACCCGATGGCCTCGTATAGGTTTGAGGTGTTTTTTGTGGTACCGCTCCACTTGCCGAAGCGCCTGTTAGAGTGTCAAAAACTAATTTACCACTGAGTATATGCTCTTCACCAAAATCTTTTTTCGCCGCGATAATACCTTCTAAAGCCGATACGCGATCTGTTTCGGCGTAATACATTAAAGCGGTATCTATTTTCCAGCTATTGTCGTTGTGGATGTCGCTATTATCACTAGCGTTCATAAGAGGGGTCGCGAGGACTGTATTGCTGAATAAGCTACAGGTCGCGGTGGCGAGTAATGCATTTATGTTTTTAAATTTAGCTAATTGCATCCGCAACCTCCTGCCGAAAATCCACGACCACCACTGGTACCTTCTTTACTGAAATAAATATGATCATCGAGTGATGCATCTAGATCATCTACACTCAACGACATGCTTTCTTTGGATATTAAATCTCGTTCCCAGGGCTGAACACCAAGCATAGTGCAGCCATTTAGATAAATGAGGCTTAAACTAATAAATGCATATTGGATAATATAACGTTTTTTCATTTATTATCTCCTTGGGTATTGTGTTTATTGTTCTATTGAAAGAGCAGTGTGGTAATTTCTTGTTCATATTGCTGCGCTTTTTTAGGCGTAAAGCCAGCATGAGAATAAGCTATTTCACCGGTTTGGTTGATGATGTAACTGCTTGGCATACCTTTGAGTTGGTAAGCGAGTGCGACGTTTCCTTCAGGGTCGTAGCTTATTTCGAATAGGGCTGGGTTGTCGCGTAAAAATGCTTGAGCAAGATGCACTTCTTTATCTAGGTTGATCGCGAGCACAACTAAACCGTCTTTTTTATATTTTGTTTGTAGGTTGTTCATCCAAGGAAATGATTTTCGACACGGGCCGCACCAAGATGCCCAAAAATCTAAATAAACGACCCTACCTTTTAGATCGCTCAACTGTTTAGCAATTGGCGTGTTATTTAATGCAAAATCAGGTGCTAACACGGCGTTGGCTAAGTTTGCATACCCGATTAATAAGCAAGCTGTTAAGTAGAAATAAATGTTTTTTTGGATAGTTTTAAGCATATCGCACACAAAGGTTAATCAGATTAGGTTTACAGCATATAATATGAAACTTAACGTAAACTTAATTAACGGATGTTATTTTAAATAATGCTAAAATTCGTACTCTATGGCGAATCTTAAAGCATGTTCGCGTGTTGCTTGGCTTAGTTCGGTGATAAAACCGAGTTCCCATTTTAGTTGCTTTTGTTTATCAAATCGAATGATCCCCATGCCTGCCGGTCCAATACCGATAAAGTCTTCACCTGTGTATATTTCAATTGCAGGCTGTAATGCTGGACGCCAGCGATAACGGTATTTAACTCGCGATTCAAATTCCATTTCACTTTTAAGTGTCGAACCCCATTCATTAATAACAAAAGCATTAATAGTTAAACTAGTAATGCCGAATTCTTTTTCAAATAATAGACCAGTGGTTAATTCCCAGTTATTAAGAATACGATCTTTTTCGAGTTCGAATAATAGCCCCCAATCCGCACTATATTGGCCTTGTTCTGTTAGCATCCAACGGACTTCTAACTCGACTGCTTGCCATGAAAAATCACTAAACTGATCATCACGCTCGGCAATGATATAGCCCTCTAACGTGATTCGTTCGTTTAAGGCGTGGCCGTAACCTAAGCGCTGCGCTAAAACGTTACGATCATGCTTTTTAGTTGACATTAAGCGCCATTCCAGTTCTTGTTCGTTAGCTAAAACGTAAGGATGATAAACTTTATCGACAACGGCGCCATCTGCTTTTGCGGTTGTGCAGAACAAGAGATAAGTGAAAATATAGAGTATAAAATAGTATTTAAACATGGCGCCTATCCTTTTGTTGAGTGATTAGAAATGTTGATATTGAGGCTATTCTTTTTATTAAAATTGGGATGAGCAATATAAACGCGTAAGCACATAAGTAAGCGCTTAAATAGGGCAGATTAGGCGAATCTTCGTAGCCGATAAAACTAGAAAGTAAATGCCCCCATTCAGAGTTTTCGGCTATAAATGCTTGGCTTTGCCATAAAGGCTGCTGGTTTTGAAATACATCAGGTAAACTGTTCACTTGATTGAGTAAGTTAATAATTTGGCTAACTTGCCCAACAATAAAGATTATGAATAGCGCGTGTATCGAGGGTCGGTATTGGTTGAGTTCACAGTAGCGTAGAAAAAAATACAGTAATATTGCAACACTTAAGCAGATCCCTATCCCTAATATCATACCAATAACAATAGCTTGTATCGCACCAAACTCAGACCAGAAACCTTGAAAATAAATAATAAAGTTAGCGCCTGAAATGGCCATCAATATAAACAACATAAAACGCAATGCCCATTGTTGTTTAATCGGCATTGATGGCACACAACAATAATAAAGTAATGAAAGATAGGTGAAGCCGTATCCGCTTGAATAAAGCCATTCTATCCCAGCACCTTCATTCCATTGACTGATCACCGGGGCTGTATTTGCAATGAGAATCGCACATAAACAACCGACTAATAGGGTTATAACTAGATTTTTGTATTGCCTCGAGAGTATTGGGTTTATCGGGATATGGGTTTCTGTATGATTTAAATAAAAACTGAGAATGATAAAAATAGGTAACAGATCACGCAAAAATAAAATAACGGTATTAATTAACATTTTTATCTCCTTGTATGGAGTCGGTTTGGTTAACGATTATTTTACCTTTGGCTGTGTTGGGATTGTATTCCCCAAAAAAATGATATTCACCCACCGATAATGGGCCAATGTATATATGCGTGATTTTGTTAGGGAAAACCATTTTTTCGCGATTTAAATCAAAACTATCGAATTCTTCTGGGGTATTATCTTGGTTTATTATTTTGAGTTTATATTTTTTATTAGCCATTAAATGTAATTTTGCAGGCACAAATAGATGGTTAATAATATTTAATTCGACTTCTTCAATTGTACTAGCTTGGACTAAAAAAGATAAAAAGCTAACCAATAATAGCCATAAGCGTGTTTGGCTTTTGAGTGTTTGTTTAGGATGACGAATTACCTTATTCATTGTGTTGTATCCCTTTGCTTAAATAATATTGAAACTTTTAAACCACCGAGCGTATGAGAGGTGCTTAGGCTGATTTTCGCTTGGTGTAAATCGACAATATGTTTCACAATAGCCAAGCCTAAACCACAGCCTTGGATGGCTGAACTATGGCGATCGCCGCCAACTCGATAAAACCGATCGAATACTCTATTGTGTTCTTCAATACTGATACCTGGGCCGGAATCTTCAATGGTACATTCAATATAGGTAGGGTTATTGTTTGGCTTTAATGTAATAAGGATTTGTTTTTGTGCGTTAGCGGGGGTGTATTTACTGGCATTAGATATTAAATTGTTGAACAAGGTGGTGATCGCAAAAGTATCACCATTAATGATACAAGGCTCAAAATCGAACGCTATTTGTTGTTGCCGTTGATTGATATTTGGGTACAAATCGCTAATCACCTTTTGACATAATTGAGGTAAATCTAACGGTGTAAATTGTGCTGCGTATTGCTCTGGATTGGTTCGATTTAACAACAATATTTGTTCAATTACATTGTGCATCCGATCAATACCAGCTTGTAAAGCGCTAATATTTTCGTTTATTTGTACGTTATTGTTTAAGTGCTCTGCTGATTCTGTTGAGGGCTGTAATGATTGTTGTAAGTTATGACTGTTTATTCTAATTATACTGAGTGGTGTTCTTAGTTCATGTGCGGCATCAGACGCAAAGCGCTTTTCACGTAAAAATGCAGACTCTAAACGCTGAAATAACAAATTTAATGTGTCGACTACTGGTCGTAATTCTTTTGCTGGGTATTTAAAAAAAACAGGGCTTAAATCATTCATCTTTTTTTGTGTTAACAATGTTGATAATTGCGATAAAGGCAATAAACTTTTTTGTATTATGATCGCAATAAATAAACCGAGTAAAGGCAGCATAATAATAAAAGGGGTAATAACACTTAACGTTAATGTTTCGGCTAACTCAAAGCGGTGCGTTAAAGGTTGTGCAATTAAAATCCAACGTTCATTTTTAACGGCACTGTATACACGCCAACGTTTATCTTTAAAATTAACTTCAGTGAATTCATGCGGTGTGAATGTTTTAATGGGCGTTTCAGGGGTATTCAAACTATGTACAATGAGGGTATTGTGCTGCCAAATTTGAAACGCTAAATTGTTATCGTGATTTAAATTAACTGGTTGTTTTTGTAAATTGAGATCAAGTAATAGATGTGCAAATGTTTTTAATTCGTTATCGAGTATTATTTCAGATTTTTTTATACTGGCTTTGTAGCCTTGCAAAGCCGCACTAAACGTCGCTAACGTGATAATCGCCATTATCAGCAATACAAGGTCGCGTCTAATCGAAATCATGCTTTATCTATTGAGTAGCCAATGCCACGAATGTTTTTGATAAAATTGGCCGGTAGCTTTTTACGTAAATGGTGAATATGTACTTCAACAGTATTGCTGGCGATATCATCTTGCCACTCATAAAGTTTAGCTTCGAGTTGTTCACGTGATTGAATTCGTCCTGCATTCTCGACCAGTGCTTTAAGCACTAAATATTCTTTTTTTGATAATACCAAGGGGTGAGTATCGACGGTAACAACATTTGCACGAGTATCAAAAGTAACATTTTTAATTGTAATCAGTGCTGAATTAGCCGTACCTAAACGTCGTTCTATTACTCTAAGGCGCGCGAGTAGTTCAGGTACTTCAAACGGCTTACTGAGGTAATCATCGGCGCCTAAATCAAGCCCTTTAATTTTATCTTCAATTGAATCTCGAGCGGTGAGTATTAAAATAGGCAGGTCTATTTTTTGTTTTCTGATGCGTTTAAGTACATCAATTCCATCCATATCAGGTAAACCTAAATCTAAAATCATTGATTGATATTCAGTATATTTGATTTGATTAATCGCTTCTTTGGCAGTTGTAACATGTGTAATGAGGTAGCTTTCACGAGTTAATGCAATTGACAACGCGTTAGCAAGAAGTTGATCATCTTCAACAAGTAAAATTTTCATGTGTAGGGGGCGTCGCTTCAATCAATGGTTATTACATTGATTATAAAGAATGTAACTTAAAATTAGCTTAAATTTGTTAAAGTGTAAAAGCAAAAAACGCATGGGTCACATGCGTTTTGCGTTTTGTGTGTGTGCTTTTTTTAGTGTTATTCTTTTAACCACATACGTGCTTGGCGTGGTGGTAAATAAAATTTATGCCACTGGCTAGATATGTTTTGTACAGAAGTTGTATCTAATGTATCGCGATAATTGTTGTACCACCATAAACCTGAGTTTGCGGTATTAACCCAAACATCTTGGCCTGCGTTACATTTGTTTATTCCGACAATACCTTTATGGTCACGCTTAAATAACAAGATGCAATCATTCGAGCTCATGACCTGCATACCGGTGCCTTCAACTGCGTTATGAAATTTAATCATACCAACAACATCTGAATGTTTATACATATCAACCCAACGGCTGCCATCGTTGCTTTCATTATGATCTGAATAAATCATTGGCACACCGCCATCGCGCCCCATAATATAGGCATTGGCTAAATATTCATCCGACCCCGACATGATTTGATACCTGAAGCCATCATTGGTTGGAATGTCATGTGTGATTGAAAAGGTAACGGCACGTGAACCTGTTAATGCTTGGCCATATGCCCCCGGATCGACTAATTGATTCATGGAACCGCCATAACCCAATGCGCTGCGCATTTGAGCAAACAATGGAAAATCATAAGCGGCATGATCCGTCGCATTTAAGTAGGGGGCTAAAAAGTTATCGTAACTGCCATCACCAGAGCCACCGGATGTAATTATTTCACCAAAAACGTGGACTCCTTGTTTTATTGCAGGCGTGAAAACCGCGTTAATATGATAATTTGTCATGTGCTTAGCGGCATCTACTCTAAAGCCGGTTACGCCTAAATTTTTAAGGGCCTGTAGATAATTTTTTTGTTGTTCAACCACCCAGTTGTTTGGATCTATGTCGGGTAAGCCAGCATCACCACTACCTCCGCATAATCGCCAATATTGCACATGTCCAGGGTCTCCCCAATTAGTGATACAACCTGCGGGATGAAAATCTCCCGCCCCTAAATAGTTTTGGGTTAAATCACCAAATAATTTGATTGAGTTAAAATAGGTTGAATTGGCTGCATATTCATTTAACACGTCTGAACCTGGATAATTTAAATCCGACCGTTTCCAAGATTCATTTGCTTTATGGTTGAGCACAATATCGGCATACACTTCAACACCTTTGCTTTTGAGTGCTTGGATCATATCTTTAAAATCATTGGTGTCACCGAGTGGACTATGGATCACCCGTAAATCTTGTGGTTGGTATCTTGACCACCATTCAGAACCGGATGAACGGTAAGCTGGTGATACAAGTACTTTTTTGTAACCTAGGTTTGCTATCTCTTGTGCTTTTTGTTCAACGTCAGCGTATTGCCAATTAAAAGCATGCAAAATGGTTTCGGCTGCAGCTTGGCTACTAAAAAAACTAGCCGCCGTTAATGTAATAGCGCTCGTTATTTTTAATAGCTTTTTCTTCGATTTTATCAGGGTTTTCGCGGTATTTTGAGTGTTTTTCATTTTATTATTTACCTTGTGTTGTGTGCTGTTTGTTAATCTAATGTAAATAAAAATGAATAGATAGAGCTTGCATACGTATGCGATCGATTATTTTTTAGACACTCATTTTGGTCACGGATAATTAAAATGACTACTGGTTTTTTTAGGTTGGTTTGTTTATGCACGGCAAAACTGAATTTATTTGACATGGTTGTTGTTGGTAAATAAACATTAAGGCGAAGCCGCTTAATTTACAGCAAATTAGTCATTTGTTAACTATGCTTGGAAAGATCACTATCGTAATGCCGTTGCTTGAATCTTTTTTATTGTTCAGGTTAGATCTGCATAAAATAAGTGTTTTCGTTAACACTCACTTATCACTTTTAATTATGCTGAAATGCGGATACTCGAAACCTATTAATGCCGGATGTTCAGACCCTATTGTTTATGACTAATTATAATGAGTAAGTTGAGAACTGTTCTGTGAATTTTTTCTATCATACAAAACTACAACAAGATTTTTTGATAAAACCTAATGTGATTTTTGCCTCTATTTTTACCATGGGCTTAGCGATATCATTATTTTTGTTTGGTTTAATTCATCAGCAAAACCTTGAGCAACGGCTACAATACCGGCAGCATCAGGCATTATCGAGTGGGCAATATATAGACGCTGGTTTAAAAAGACGGATTTTACAAATTAAGTCGGTAGCCAATTTATTCTCAACGTCGGATTGGGTTTCTCATCAAGAGTTTGAAAATATAATTAAGTTGGTTTACACCGATTTTCCTGAGAATCGCCGGTTAAGCTGGGTAATTCATCGAACTCAAACCGAGCTACCGGAGTTGCGTGATAAAATCCGCAAAAATAAGGGGCAATATAGTCATTTCTATTTTTATGAATATGATTATCAAGCTCGCAAACCGCTACCGCTTAAGCCTGAAAATGACCCTGTCTCTGCTATTGTTTATGACTATCCCACTTATAACAATCCATTTTTTTTAGGCCGTGTCATCGTTAAAGATCGCCCTGTATATCAATATTTTCAAAGTGCATTACAAGCCCAGGATATAATTGCCAGCGGTATTGCCAAACCATTACCCGCGATACCGCATCCGCATATATTTTTAGTGCACCCCGTCTACCAACTTGAAACGGATATTAATAAAAAACCACTTGGTTTTGTCACGTCAGGCAATGTGCTGTCTGATATTTTTAGTCGAGTGTTATCACAAACAACAGATAATCATATTAAATTTAAGTTGGTTGACCATTTAGGTAATGAGTACCGTTACCCTGAAAATGAAATGCTATCGGTGGATGATATTCTGGCCAGTGAGTTAAGTATATTTGATAAACAAACACTTGATGTGGATTCTATCCATTATCCTATTTCAATGCTTGGGTTAAATTGGTCGTTAATTATTGAATTTCAATCGCCAAATAAGCTTCAAGTTAATGCTCTGCTCATTGCGCTAGTTGTTGGTTTAATTGTAATTAGTTTTTTAATTGCATTATTTGTGCGCAATGCGATGTTAAAAGAAAACGATTTAAACAACAAAGTCACGAGTCAAACTCAGGTTTTATTAACACAAAACCAAGAACTAAATAATATGGTGGTACAAGTAAAAGCGGCTGCGCAAGCTAAAACCGACTTTTTGGCTAATATGAGTCATGAAATAAGAACCCCCATGAATGGGGTTATCGGGTTATCACGGTTATTAAATGCGACAAAATTAACCACTCAACAACAAGATTACTTAAATAAAATTGAATTGTCGGCTAAGCATTTGATGGTGATCATTAATGATATTCTTGATTTTTCTAAAATTGAATCGGGTAATATTCAACTAGAAAGCATGCCTTTTTCAATCAACAGTGTTGTTGATCATTTACACGCTTCGTTTGATGCGGTTTGCAAAGAGAAAGGTATCGACTTTAAAATTGATGTTGATAGCAGTGTCCACCCCGATTTGATGGGGGATTTTGTCCGTATAAATCAAGTATTGCTAAATTTATGTGCCAATGCAGTTAAGTTTACTGAATCTGGAGGAGTCTATGTTTCGGTTCTGGCTGCACAAGTCTATTCTGAGTTTTCAGCTGAAAAGCAATTTTATGATTTTAAATTTATTATTAAAGATACCGGTATTGGTATTAATAAATCCGATATTGAGGGATTATTTGATGCGTTTACACAAGCTGACAGTTCGACGACTCGACGTTTTGGTGGTACGGGGTTAGGGCTTTCTATTAGCAAAAAGCTATGTGAAGCCATGGATGGTGATATTGAAGTGCAAAGTACAGTAGGGCAAGGTAGCCAATTTATAGCGAATGTGAAATTAGCGCTTAATGATCAAGTGATCACGAAAAATGATAACGACGAGCGCTTAAAATTTGCCAGTATGCCCGCTATATTGGTCATAGATGATAACCCTTTAGCCCTAAAAATTTATCAAAAAAGTTTGAGTAATATGAATGCGGATGTCACTTTATGTGCAACGGCGATGGAAGGATTGGCTATTTTGACGTCTAACGAGCGTAAGTTTTCAGTGGTGTTGTTAGATTGGACTATGCCTGAAATAGACGGCGGTGAATTTATAAAACATATGAATGCTATGTCACTTGCGATCCAACCTAAAGTTATTGTGTTATCGGCTTATAATTCAGATGTTATAAAACAAAATACTCGTGCATTGGGTATTAGTTCTATCTTACAAAAACCTTGTGAACACAAATTATTATTTAATGAAATTGAATCGGTTATGAGTCGTGAATTAATGGATGTAATAAAACCTACTCATTTAAGGTTGCAGTCATTGACTATTTTGGTAGCTGAAGATAATGAAATAAACCAAATTATTATACAATCACTTTTACAAAAAGAAGGCGCGTTGGTTTGCATCGTTAATAACGGCAGTGCTTGCCTTGATTATTTAAATGAGCAGGCCATGCCCGATATCATTTTGATGGACATTCAAATGCCAGTTATGGATGGTGTTGAAGCGACTAAAATGATACGTAATAGTGGAGCAGAGTATGCTCAGATCCCGATAATTGCATTGACCGCTAATGTATTAAATAATGATATTCAATCTTATATCGATAGCGGCATGAATGCCCACTTAGCTAAACCAATTGATGTAAATCAAACGATTAATACAATCACAGAACAGTTAGTTTAATCTTAAGCAACTTCGGAATAAACTAGAAATACCAAACAGATAAGAGCAAAAATAGGCATAAACTTTAATAGTTGCTCATTCTTACAATCATTATTGAGTCTATAAGGTTGTAAACTTTGCTTTGCAACGTTTATACTGCAAAAACTTAATGTTAACCGGATGTTATTATGGCTTTAACCCGAAAACGCAGCGCCCAAAATAAAGTTTATTTACCAGCGTCTGCTCGTGAAAATCAATATATGCTAGCTCGTTTCAATGTGACAGATGAGTTAGTTGAAAAATTTGCTGATAAAATCAATAACGATAGCGATAAACCTTATCAGCAATTTTATGAAACGTTAGCTGAAATCTTCTTTAAAATTACCGATGATCTTGGCATCGAGAGTGGGAAATTTGTTGCGAACGATAAATTTGTTCGTGTTCGTTATTGTGAAGAAGAAATTACGCCACAAACAGACCAGCAAATTCTGTTTTTATACAACCCTCGTTATCACAACAGCCAAAAAATGTATTTTGATGCGACTAAACGCGCTAAAAAATTCAGACTGATCTTTTTAGCCAATGGTGATTCAGTTCGCCTTGACGCCGCTAAATTTCACCAAAAAGTAGCTAAAGCGATCGCTTTATTTGCTGAGCAAGTTGGTATTGAAAAATCAAGAGTAAGAGTGTGCGATCATCAACATTTAACGTTTGATGTTTTTGCTAAAGATAAAGGCATTAAAGGTACACAAACGCATAAATTTAGAGCCTTGTCTGATCGCTATGCCGTTGATAATTTTGATTTACCTGAGCGTATTGAGCCATTAACGTATGCGGTGGTTGATATGGCGGTTAATCGTCGTATTAAACAACTCGCGGCGATTGATAAAACACAAGAGCAACCTTATGCTGAGTTTTATCAAAAAGTGACTGACACGTTATTTGACGCGGCCAAACAGCAAAAATTAACCAATGCTGCGGTTGTTGCTAATTGTTTAGTGCCGATTATTCGTTTTAGTGAAGAAGAAAAAATATTTGAAGATGGCGAATTGTTACGTATGGAATATAACCCAGCTAACAATAAAAGCGGTTTTCAATTTGCTTGGGATGGCACTAAGCAAGCCAACAAGATCCAATTTGTTTTTGTCGCGACAAAAGAAAATCGCACGAATCATGGTTATGGCAAGTTTTATAGCCAAATTGAAAACGCGTTACGTACTTTTGCTGACAAATTTGAATATGTTGAAGAAAAAGAAGAACTTAAAGTGCGTTTCCATCAGCATTTAGGTTACTTATTTGAGCCTAAGGCTTAATTAAATAGCCCTGACAATGTGATAAAAAAAAGCCGATGAAAATCGGCTTTTTTGTTTTAATTTGTTGATACGTCAAAGGTTAATCTTCAGCTATCTCTTCTAAAATTTGAATGCACCAATCTTGAATTCGCTGCTCAGACATTTCATATTGATTTTCATCATCTAAGGCTAAACCAACAAAAAATTGCTTATCTTCAGTTAATGCTTTTGACTCTTCAAACTCATAACCTTCATTGGGCCAATAGCCGATGCGTTTGGTTTGATTATGCGCAATAGCTTCATCGAGCATGCCAATGGCATCTTGATACCATTTTCCGTAATCCTCTTGATCACCCAAACCGTAAATCGCAATGGTTTTATTATTGAGATCAATTTGATGCACATCATCCCAAAGTGATTCCCAATCTTCTTGCAACTCGCCAAAGTCCCAAGTTGATATACCCAAGATCAAAATTTCATATTCTGATGTTTTACTTAATGGTGTATCTTTAATATTAAATATATCGACGATGTCATGTCCGATGAAGGCTTGAATTTTTTCAGCTGTCATTTCGGTATAACACGTCGTCGAACCATAAAATAAACCTATTTTCATTTCGGTTACCTGACAACTACAATCGCTAGATTGTATCAAAAGAGCACGGCTTGCCTCAAAATTAAATGGCTAGCCGTGCGTAATTTGTTAAATATAAATGGAGATCAACATGAATGTGATCGCTCAAGCGCTGTTAGAGACGCCTCTCGGACGTATTGCTATTTTCAATGATACCGATTATGTAACCGGAGTTGATATATTTTCAGGTGATATTAACTATAAGATCGCGAATGCGAACGCATTAACCGTGCGCACTATTGATGCTTTAGCTCATTATTTTGATCATGGTGTTTTTCCTCAGGCTTTACCACTTGCGATGCAAGGTACCGAGTTTCAAAACAAAGTTTGGCAATTAATGTGTCAAATTCCTTCGGGTGAATGTTGGACTTATGGCATGATGGCTAAAGTATTAGAAAGCAGCCCTAGAGCAATTGGCGGTGCTTGCCGTCGTAACCCGATACCCATTATTGTTCCTTGTCATCGTGTTGTTGCGGCTCAAGGGATCGGCGGTTATAGCGGGCAATGGAAGTCAGGCCGCCGTATAGATGTTAAACAGTGGTTACTTGCGCATGAGAAGCAACATGCCGACTTGGGCAATGAATTAAACTTACAATTAGAAATGTAAAACAAACAGGATAGAGCTCAATATGGCTGAACTCATACAGGATGAGCAAGCACTTATCGACCAGTTTACTGATTACTTATGGTTAGAACTGGGACGCAGTGACAATACCATCGCTGCTTATCGAAGTGATTTAAGTCATTTTGCGCAATTTTTACAAAAAGCGGATTTATCTTTATTAGCTGTAACCGATCAAATTGTTCGAGATTATCTCTCCTTTTTATTTGCCCAAGATATTGGTTCTCGTAGTGCAGCGCGAAAGTTATCAAGCATACGTAAGTTGTATCAATTTTGTTTGCTCAATGAAATTTTACAACACGACCCTTGTGCGAATATTGAAAGCCCTAAACAGCCAAAACCGTTACCAAAATTTTTATCTGAGCAAGATGTCGAATCTTTATTACTGGCGCCGAATATAGAAGATGATATTGAACTACGAGATAAGGCGATGTTAGAGCTGCTATATGCAAGTGGTTTACGAGTAACAGAGCTTATTTCATTACAATTAGAACAAATTAGTTTAAATCAAGGTGTGGTTAGGATCACCGGGAAAGGCAGTAAAGAAAGATTAGTGCCGATGGGGCAAGAAGCTCAAAACTGGTTAAGTGAGTATATTCAGTACGCTCGGCCTAATTTAGTGAAAACCCCAACAAGCGTGGTCTTTTTAAGTTCTCGAGCTCAGCAAATGACGCGTCAAACATTTTGGTATCGAATTAAGTTTTACGCAAAAGTTGCGGGTATTAATGCGGATTTATCACCTCACACTTTACGCCATGCGTTTGCCACGCATTTGGTTAATCACGGCGCTGATTTACGCGTTGTGCAAAGTTTATTGGGCCATAGTGATTTGTCTACGACACAAATTTACACCCACGTTGCAAAAGAACGATTAATGCAAGTGCATGCCGAACATCATCCTCGAAGCTAACATTAAGTCAGCGCCGTTGTTCACGTTATTTGTTGTGTATTCGTCTTTTGTGTTTGTTGAATAAACGGGCTTTGCTTTTAGTATTTGCAATTAGTTTGACAAATCTGTAACTTTTAGGCCTTTATTAGGGTCTAATCTTACATACCTTATTATCTTTTGTTGTTTTGTTTGAAAACACATTTTCATTTTTGGAAGCCGTTATGTTTAAAGTAATCAGTACTGCTGTTGCCGTGTTAGCGTTAAGTTTTTCGTCGTTAGCTGTTGATAAAGCCACAGAGCAAAATATTCATCAGCAATTTATGAAAATTGGTATGATGCCAAAAAATATTGAACCCTCGCCAGTTAAAGGTTTATTACAAGTAACAACAGAGAAGGGCTTGTTTTATTTTAGTGAAGCTGGAAATTTTTTAGTCCATGGCACGATTTATAATATGGACAAAGGCATGAAAAATGAAACAGAGAGCGTTTTATCCGTTCAGCGCAAATCTGCTGTAAATGATTATTCAGATTCTATGATCGAGTTTAAAGCTAAAGATGAAAAATACGTGGTCAATGTATTTACCGATATTAGCTGCGGTTATTGCCGTAAATTACATAACGAAATGGCAGATTATAACAATGCCGGTATTACGGTTAGATACCTTGCTTTTCCACGTGGTGGCGTAAATAGTAAAGCCTACAATGACATGGTGAGCATTTGGTGTGCAGATGAAAAGCAAACCGCAATGACCAATGCGAAGACTTCGGGTGCTGTTGTGGCTAAAAGTTGTGATTCGCCAGTGTCAAAACATTATGAATTAGGTGGTAAGTTAGGTGTAAACGGTACCCCCGCTATTATTTTACAAGATGGTTCGATGATCCCTGGTTATAAACCCGCGGCAGATTTACTTAAAATACTAACCGCTTCTTAATTTTTTAATGTCAGCTCAAATAATTAGACGTCAGCCAATTCAGGCTGACGTTTTACCGTCGCATCTGCATCCTTTACTTAAACGTGTTTTATTAAACCGTGGTTTTGATGACCCCGCTTTACTTGATCTTTCAGCTAAAAGTTTACCTAAACCTGAGTTTGCTGGTATTGAACAAGCTGTCACTATTTTGCACCAGGCTATTATCGATAAACGCCGAATTATTGTAGTTGGTGACTTTGATGCTGACGGTGCCACGAGCACGGCTTTAAGTGTAATGGCGCTTCGTCAACTTGGTGCTCAAAATGTTGATTTTTTAGTGCCCAACCGTTTTGATTTTGGTTATGGTTTATCGGTACCTATTGTTGATATTGCGGCTGAGCAAGGTGCCGACGTTATTATGACGGTGGATAATGGTATATCGTGCTATGCAGGGGTTGAACGCGCAAAATCATTAGGTATTCAAGTTATTGTGACAGATCACCATTTACCCGGTGACCATTTACCTAATGCTGATGCGATTGTTAATCCTAACCAAGCTCATTGTCCTTTCCCGAGTAAACAATTAGCGGGTGTCGGGGTTGCGTTTTATTTAATGTTAGCGCTACGGGCCGCATTACGAAAACTCGATTTCTTTAAGCAACATGATCTTCCTGAACCTAATTTAGCGGAATACCTTGATTTAGTGGCGCTCGGTACAATCGCTGATGTTGTCGTACTGGACTCTGTTAACCGTATATTGGTTCAGCAAGGCATTAATCGTATTCGGCAAGGCCATTGCCGACCGGGTATAAAAGCGTTATTAGCGGTAGCAGAACGAGACCATCAATATTTGGTATCAAGTGATTTTGGTTTTGCTTTAGGGCCACGTTTAAATGCAGCCGGTCGTCTTGATGATATGACATTAGGTATTAGTTGTTTAATGGCGCCTGATTATAGTAATGCAATCATGCTGGCGTCTCGTTTAGATGAACTGAATAAAGAACGACGAGAAATCGAAACTAGCATGCAAGTCGAAGCTGTCGCTGCGTTAGACAAAACGTATGTTTCGTCTGATGAGTTTGGAATTTGTTTGTACGATGAAACATGGCACCAAGGTGTTATTGGTATTGTCGCAGGACGGATTAAAGAGCAATATTATCGACCAACCGTGGTTTTTGCAGAAGGTGATAACGATGAACTCAAAGGTTCATGTCGCTCAATTGTCGGTTTTCATATTCGTGACGCACTTGAATCGATCAATACCCGTTACCCCCATTTAATTATTAAATTTGGTGGACATGCCATGGCGGCTGGATTGTCAGTGGCTAAACCGCATTACAGTGAATTTAAGCGTGTATTTTCTGCCGTTGTCAAAGAGTTGATACCGCCAGATGCTTTAGCCAATCAAATCTTAACGGATGGCGCTATTGCACAGCAATACATTACGGTTGAAGTGGCACAATTGCTTAAACGTGCAATGCCGTGGGGACAAGCCTTTGCAGAGCCAATATTTGACGACGATTTCACTGTGATAAACGAGCGAATTTTAAAAGAAAAACATTTAAAGCTGGTATTACAACACCAAAGTGGAATGAGTTTTGATGCTATTTGGTTTAATTATGACCAAAAATTATGGCAGCCTAATCGCCATCATCAAGTCAAAGTCGCTTTTACACTGGATACCAACACCTTTCGGGGTAAAACTAACGTGCAATTTTTAGTCAAAGCGATTGAGGTATAATCGCTTTTTTCCGCTTTTAAATAAATCTCCATTCCCTCTCATTTTATAACGTGTGTTTTAAAGGTGTATTTCTTGTGCAATCATGCATCTTGCAATCACTTGGGTGTCGCAATCGCGATTTGACTAAATTTATTATTTCTAGCGTAAATAATGGTGCTAAAACTATAAAAGCGTTCTGAGTTTAGCTATAATCGCGCGCTTTACGGCTAGCCACTAGCTTCTTCGAATTTTTTGGAAATCAAAACTTAAATGCTCGAAATTAACCCCATTCAATTGCAAATTAAAGATGTAACCCAGCGCACTGAAGTGCTTAGGGGGTACCTTTGACTATGACCAACGCAAAGAACGTTTAGAAGAGGTCGAACGTGAACTTGAAAGCCCTGAGGTTTGGAATGAACCTGAACGGGCGCAAGCATTAGGTAAAGAGCGTAATTCTCTTGAGTTGATCGTTAAAACAATCGACGATCTCACGACCGGCATCGATGATGTTGAAGGTTTACTTGAACTGGCGGTTGAAGAACAGGATGAAGAAACCTTAGAAGAGACGCAAAACGAATTAAACGAGTTACTTGAGCAGCTTGGGGAATTAGAGTTTAGGCGAATGTTTAGTGGTGAACATGACATTGCCGATGGCTATATTGACTTGCAATCAGGCTCAGGTGGTACAGAAGCGCAAGATTGGTGTGAAATGTTGTTGCGTATGTATTTGCGCTGGGGCGAGTCACATGGTTTTAAAACTGAATTAATTGAAGCTTCAGCGGGTGATGTCGCCGGACTTAAATCAGCGACCATACGTTTTAGTGGCGAATATGCATTCGGCTGGCTAAGAACCGAAACCGGCGTGCATCGTTTAGTGCGTAAATCACCATTTGATTCAAACAGCAAACGACACACATCGTTTGCTTCTGCTTTTGTTTACCCTGAAGTAGACGATAATATTGATATCGATATTAACCCGGCTGATTTACGTATTGATACCTACCGCGCATCGGGTGCTGGTGGGCAACACGTTAATCGTACCGATTCAGCGGTTCGTATTACGCATCTACCGACGAATACCGTTGTGCAGTGTCAAAATGATCGCTCACAACATAAAAATAAAGCACAAGCGATGAAGCAGCTTAAAGCTAAACTTTATGAGCTTGAAATGCAAAAGCAAAATGCTGAAAAACAATCGTTAGAAGATACGAAGTCGGATATCGGCTGGGGCAGTCAAATTCGCTCTTACGTATTAGATGATTCAAGAATTAAAGACTTACGAACGGGAGTTGAAAACCGCAACACGCAATCAGTGCTTGACGGTGCGCTAGACCCCTTCTTAAAAGCTGCATTAAAAGCAGGTTTGTAATTTAAACACTATCAGTGACGTGTGCACGTCACACGCATTAAACAGGTAATGAAAAATGTCTGATCAAAATCAGCAAGATGAAAATAAGTTAATTGCAGAGCGTCGTGCAAAATTAGATGCTATTCGTAGTCAATGTGATGCAAACGGTCACCCAAATAAATGGCGTCGTGAAGATTATGCCGCTGATTTACAAGCTGCTCATGGCGATAAAGACAAAGAGCAACTGACATCTGAAGCGAATGTTGTTTGTATTGCGGGTCGTATTTTAGCGAAACGAGGCCCTTTTTTAGCGTTACAAGATATGTCGGGCCGTATTCAAGCTTATGCTGATAAGACAGTACAAAAAACGCTTAAAGAGAAGTATGGTCAACTTGATATTGGTGACATTATTGGTGTTAAAGGTGCGTTAAGTAAATCTGGTAAAGGTGACTTATATGTTCATATGGCCGAATATGAGTTATTAACCAAGTCATTACGTCCGTTACCTGAAAAATATCATGGCTTAGCTGATCAAGAGATCAAATATCGTCAACGTTACATTGATTTAATGATCAACGAGCAAACGCGTAACGTGTTTGCTATCCGCTCACAAGTGGTAAGTGGTATTCGTCGTTATTTATCTGATCGTCGATTCATGGAAGTTGAAACGCCGATGTTACAAGTTATACCTGGCGGTGCGACAGCTCGTCCATTTGTTACTCATCATAATGCGTTAGACATTGATATGTATTTACGTATCGCACCAGAATTGTACTTAAAACGTTTAGTGGTTGGCGGCTTTGAGCGTGTTTTTGAAATTAATCGCAATTTCCGTAATGAAGGCTTAAGCACGCGCCATAACCCTGAATTCACCATGATTGAATTCTATCAAGCTTATGCTGACTATAATGATTTGATGGATTTAACTGAAGATATGTTGCGTACCTTAGCGCAGGATATTTTAGGCACAACGATAGTTAAAAACACAATTCGTGATGAAAATGGTGAAGTTACGGCTGAGAAAAATTATGACTTTGGTCAGCCTTTTGCCCGTTTAACGATGAACGAAGCTATTTTGAAATATGCACCTGAGTTAGATGCAACGGTTATTAACGATCCTGAGAATAATTTTGAAGCGTTAAAAGCGATAGCTAAACAAGTGGGCATTGCAGATTCACCTAAGCAGTCAGCTTGGGGCCCTGGTAAATATTTGTGCGAAATTTTTGAAGCAACCGCTGAAGAAAAACTGGATAACCCAACATTCATTACGGCATATCCATGGGAAGTTTCACCATTAGCTCGCCGCAACGACGATAATGCCTTCGTCACTGACCGTTTTGAGTTTTTTGTTGGTGGACGTGAATTAGCGAATGGGTTCTCTGAGTTAAATGACGCAGAAGACCAAGCGGGTCGCTTTAAAAAGCAGGTTGAAGAAAAAGATGCCGGTGATGATGAAGCGATGCATTATGACGAAGATTACGTGACTGCGCTTGAATATGGCTTGCCCCCTACCGCGGGTGAGGGTATAGGCATTGATCGCTTAGTAATGTTATTCAGTGATTCACCGACGATCAAAGATGTCATTTTATTCCCTCACATGAAGCCGTTACAAGACTAAAGACCCTTTAGTTAGTAACAACGCCTGAAAGAGGTATAAAAAGCTTGTATTTGTTACAAGCTTTTTTTTTTAATTTTTTCTGCTATACCTAAATTAAGACGAATTAAAGCCTTAATTTACCAGCCGTTTTAAAGCCGAATTTAGATTTTAATATTGTCCTAATATAATTCTAATCACGTTCTAATAGGTTTATTTATGAAAAATAAGATACTGTTATCCACTTTAGCCAGTGCGTTATTGTGTTCATTTAATGCAGCGGCAGAACTTGAGTTTAGAGGGTTTGCATCTGTTGTTGGGGGGATTGCTTTAGATAGTGATCAAACCCTTAGAGGTTATAAAGATGAGTTGAGTTTTAAACCTGAGTCGTTATTTGCGATCCAAGCCTCATCTGATTTAGGCGAAGGCTTATCTGCGACAACCCAGCTCTTAGCAAGAGGGAATAACGATTTTGATGTTGAAATGGAATGGGCGTATATTACTTACCAAATATCCAATACGTTAAAATTAAATGCGGGTAAACTGCGTGTTCCTTTTTATCGTTATTCCGATTTTCTTGATGTGGGTTTCTCCTATAATTGGGTAAAACCACCTCAACTGGTTTATAACTTGCCTTTTAGTACTTATGAAGGCTTATCTCTCGTTAAAACGGGGCAAGTCTCTGTATTTGATTATATGGTACAAGGCTTTACGGGGTCATACTCCAGTGAAGATATTAATGTGGATAGCCTTTCTGGCATCAATTTAACTTTAGAGTATGATGAGTGGTTGAGCTTACGCAGCGGTTATATTGTTGGCGATGTTACTTTTGATGCGAGTTTAGGGTCATTAAGCACATTGTTACAAGCTTATGGTTTGACACAAGCTGAAAACGATTTGAAGCCTGAAAAAGATGATGGTACTTTTTTTGGGATTGGCGGAAAAATTGACTATAACGATTGGCTAGCCGAACTAGAATATACAGAATTAGAAGTGGCTGATTCTTTATTAGCGGTGCAAAAACGTTCTTATTTATCCGTAGGCCGCCGTTTTGAGCGTTTTATTGTATTAGCGACATTTGAAAAAGCCGATGATGAAGCTAATGACGCTGCGTTATTTTCTATTCCTTTAACGTTAGCTAATGGTACACCCGTTGTTGAGCCAACCAGTGGCTTGCCTGTTAATACGATAGTGGATCAGACTGTACTTAACAATGCAGAAATAGCACAATTATCTGATGCAAAATCATGGTCTCTGGGTGTTCGTTATGATTTAAGTTATAGTGCGGCATTAAAAGTGGAATACACTAATTTTGAACAAGAGAATCGAAACCTTGATGTATCGGCATTACGCTTCGGTATCGATTTAATGTTTTAGGAGGCTAATATGAAACGTTTAACAACTTTAATTATTGGCTTGTTTGTTTTTAGCGTATCTGCAGAGGTGGCTGTCATTGTTAACCCGAGTGTGGGTGATGCACTTGATAGAAAACAAATAAGTCGGATTTTTATGGGCAAAGACAAGTCTTTTCCTTCAGGCAGCGATATTACACCGTTTAATTTGGCGGATGGTAATAGTGTAAGACAAGAGTTTGAAAAATCAGTAATACAGCGATCGGCAGCACAAATTAATGCTTATTGGGGTAAATATGTGTTTACCGGTAAAGGCTCACCACCTGATACGTTAAGTTCAGATGCAGAGGTGATTAACAAAGTGAAATCTTCGCCAGATGCTATTGGGTATATTAGCAGCGATAGTGTAACGCCGGATGTCAAAGTAATTGCTACTTTTTAATCGCTTTATAATGCACCACTTAAAATAATGAGGCTTTGGCCTCATTATTTTTATGTGTGGGGTCAGAAGCACAAAAAAATAAATAATAATGAAATATAAATAAGACTGTTGAGGTCTTATTAATAACAAAACACATAATTAGTTTATCAGGGAATTTACACATGAATACAATAAAGAAAACATCAGTTGCAGCAACAGTCGGTGCGGTTATGGTTGGTTCATTAGCATTATCAACGTCGGCATCTGCAACCCCGTTTGCGATCCAAGATCTACCGTCGGGTTATCAATTATCTATGGCTGAAGCTAAGTGCGGCGAAGGCAAATGTGGTGGTAAAGCCGAGAAAGAAGGCAAGTGCGGCGAAGGTAAGTGTGGCGGTAAAGCCGAGAAAGAAGGCAAGTGCGGCGAAGGTAAATGTGGCGGTAAAGCCGAGAAAGAAGGTAAGTGCGGCGAAGGTAAATGTGGCGGAAAAGCCGAGAAAGAAGGCAAGTGCGGCGAAGGTAAGTGTGGCGGCAAAGCCGAGAAAGAAGGCAAGTGCGGCGAAGGTAAATGTGGTGGCAAAGCCGAGAAAGAAGGCAAGTGCGGCGAAGGTAAATGTGGCGGCAAAGCCGAGAAAGAAGGCAAGTGCGGCGAAGGTAAATGTGGCGGCAAAGCCGAGAAAGAAGGCAAGTGCGGCGAAGGTAAATGTGGCGGTACTAAATAAGTTTATTTTAGCTTGATTGACCACACAAATTAAACGCAGCTAATGGCTGCGTTTTTTATTTTTAGAGAATTATTATATGAGCGTTTTGAAACATCTTAACCCGGTTGGATTAGGGCTGCGTCGCGACATGTTAAGTGAGTTTTGCCAACAAGTACCGAGTGATGTCGGGTTTATGGAAGTGGCACCAGAAAATTGGATGACATTAGGCGGGAAGTTTGGCAAACAATTCGCTTCTCTTACCGAGAAAAATCAATTTGTGTGCCACGGTTTATCTTTATCGATTGGTAGCCCAGATCCGCTAGATATTGAATTTGTTAAAAAGGTAAAAGCATTTTTAGATACCCATAACATCATTGCTTATTCAGAACATCTTAGCTATTGCTCTGCGAATGGGCATTTATATGATCTTATGCCTATTCCTTTTACTCAAGATGCCGTGAAACACGTAGTACAACGAATTAAGCAAGTGCAAGATATTATTGAACGGCCATTGATTATTGAAAACGTCTCTTACTATGCCGCACCCGGCCAAGAAATGACAGAGCTTGATTTTACACTGGCTGTATTAGAGCAAGCTGATTGCCAGTTATTACTCGATGTAAATAACATATATGTAAACTCGATCAATCATGGTTATGATGCTAAAGCTTTTCTTAATGCGATGCCAACAGAGCGTATCGCTTATGGACACATCGCTGGGCATTACGAAGAAGCGGCTGATTTAATGGTTGATACACACGGAGCCGATGTTATTGAGCCTGTTTGGCAGTTGCTTGATTTGGCTTATCAGCAACATGGTCTGTTTCCGACTTTACTTGAACGTGATTTTAATATCCCGGCAACTGAAATGTTGTGTCGTGAGCTTAAAAAAATTAATAGCATACAAATGCAATATAAATAAAGAGGCTGTATATGTTTCAAAATCTACAGCATGAGTTTGCTGAACATATAAAAGATCCAGATAATTCTAAAGCGCCTGTTGGCATTGATGATCGACGTATGGCTATTTACCGCGATTTATTTTTTAATAATATCGAAGGTTTTGTATCTTCTGCTTTTCCTGTATTGCGATCTCTTTATTGTGAATATGATTGGCAACGGCTTGTGCGTTGCTTTTTTGTGGAACATCAATGTCATTCGCCCATTTTTTTAGATATAGCAGAAGAGTTTGTTAATTTTATTGCGAGTGAATACCAGCTTACTCCTGATGATCCACACTTTATGCTTGAATTGGCTCATTACGAATGGGTTGAATTAGCTGTTTCAATTAAAATTGAAACGCAAACTTACGAATGGTGTGATGTTGACGATATTAACACGGCCTTATTAACACTCTCTGAAGCTATTTGGCCATTACAATATCAAAACCCTGTGCATTTAATCTCTTTGGATTATCAACCTCAAGAGGCCCCCGAAACAGCGACTTGTTTAGTTGTTTATCGAAACAAGGAACTAGACGTTGATTTTATGTTAGTTACACCGGCGATTATCCATTTAATTACTTTATTACAAAATAATTCATCTCAGTATTATCATGAATTAGTGACAGCAATGCATCAAGCGATGCCTCAATATGCTAAAGATGTTATTGAACAAGCGACTTTTGATGCCATTAGTACCCTTGCGAGTAAAGGTATTATTCGAAAATCATTAAAAAATGCATAATAAAGTCGGTAAGTCGTTTTATTTTGCGCTAAAGTTATAAATTGATGTGTATGTAAATAATGCCTTAATTGGTTTATTTACCATCATATCGAACGTTGCTTTGCTCATATTGATTATGTTTTGAGCGAACGATAAAAAAAAGTGTTTTTTTTTATAAAAGTCGTTGACTTGGTCGCAGATTTCTTTAATATGCGCCCCACGAAACGGTGAGGTGGCCGAGCGGCCGAAGGCGCTCCCCTGCTAAGGGAGTATAGGGTTTGTAGCTCTATCGAGGGTTCGAATCCCTCCCTCACCGCCATTTCGTAATTTTGTAAGAATGTGCGCGTGTAGCTCAGCTGGATAGAGTTCCTGGCTACGAACCAGGCGGTCGGAGGTTCGAATCCTTCCACGCGCACCATTTTTTCGAAATTTTTTTTATGAATGTGCGCGTGTAGCTCAGCTGGATAGAGTTCCTGGCTACGAACCAGGCGGTCGGAGGTTCGAATCCTTCCACGCGCACCATTTCATCTTAATGTCCATTTTCAATGCTTTCTCTTCTAAATACAGACCAACCTGCTATTATTAACATTCTTATACGTACAAAAATCAAATAAAGAGTTAAATAATTAAAAATGAGTGTAAAAAACACCCGAAAAGAAATACAAGGGTGAGACACCGTTTTACAATGTTTGAAACACTTTAATCAACTGTCAGAGTGCATGTATTAACAAAATGTTAATATTTTATGCTTATTCGGTAAATGACTCAGTTAGGGGTGATTTACAAATAAGTTTGTACATACATTATAGCTAATTGATGGGTCTAAAATTTGATTTTTACCCTTGTGCGATGTATATGTATGCCTCTGCATTTTAATATGAAATGATGGTATGGAAAATCTTAGTAATTTATTAGGGGATGCGGCTAACTTGATGTTGGTTGGCATGGTGGTTGTATTTGCCTTTTTAGGGTTATTAATCATTTGTATCGAATTAATGTCGAAGTTTTTTGGTGGAGAGATTGAAACTAAACCCGTTCAATCAGCTATTCGCCCTAACTCGACTAATGATACAGCCCGATCGGCCAAAATCACTGCTGCTATTTCAGCTGCCATTCATCAACATCGTCAAAAGTAAGTTTTAGCAGGAGATAATATTATGTCTAAACCACTAGCTATAACAGAGCTTGTGCTTCGTGATGCTCATCAGTCATTACTCGCCACTCGCTTCCGTTTGGAAGATATGCTTCCGATTGCCGAAAAACTTGATAAGGTCGGTTACTGGTCTATTGAAAGTTGGGGCGGCGCAACATTTGATTCATGTATTCGTTACTTGGGTGAAGATCCATGGGAACGTATTCGCGCGCTTAAAAAAGCCATGCCTAATACCCGTCAACAAATGTTGCTACGTGGTCAAAATCTATTAGGTTATCGTCATTATGCTGACGATGTTGTTACAAAATTCGTTGAACGTGCTCACACTAATGGTGTTGATGTATTCCGAATTTTTGATGCAATGAATGATGTGCGCAATTTACAAACTGCGGTTAAAGCCGCTGTCAATGTTGGCGCTCATGCTCAGGGTACATTGTCGTATACTGTTAGTCCTGTTCATACTATGGACAAGTGGCTTGATTTAGCGCGTCAAATTGAAGACTTAGGTGTTCACTCAATTTGTATTAAAGACATGGCTGGTTTATTAAAACCTTATGTTGTTGAAGAATTAGTTGGCCGCTTAAAAGAAACCGTATCGGTTCCTATTGCTATGCAATGCCACGCAACAACAGGTTTAAGCACTGCAACCTATATGAAAGCCATTGATGCCGGTATTGATATGCTAGATTCTGCTGTATCAAGCATGAGTATGACATATGGGCATTCAGCTACCGAAACTTTAGTTTCTATTGTTGAAGGCACAGAGCGCGATACTGGCCTCAATCTTACCGATATGGAAGAGATTGCAACTTACTTCAGAGAAGTTCGTAAAAAATATGCGAAATTTGAAGGTGAGTTGAAAGGTGTTGATGCACGTATTTTAACGGCTCAAGTCCCTGGTGGCATGTTAACGAACATGGAAAGCCAATTGCGAGAGCAAGGTGCAGCCGATCGTCTTGATGAAGTATTAAAAGAAATCCCACGTGTTCGTGAAGATTTAGGTTTTATTCCTTTAGTAACCCCTACATCGCAAATTGTAGGTACGCAAGCCGTGTTGAATGTTTTAACTGGTGAGCGTTACAAATCAATTACTAAAGAAACGTCTGGTGTGCTTAAAGGCGAATATGGTTCTGCTCCAGCGCCGCTTAATGCTGAATTACAAGCGCGTGTTTTAGATGGCGCAGAAGCTATTACATGTCGTCCTGCTGATTTAATTGAACCTGAATTAGACAAGTTAACAGCTGAGTTACTTGATGAAGTTAAAGCGAAAGACATTAAATTAGCCGATGAGCAAGTTGATGACGTATTAACGTATGCTTTATTCCCGCAAATTGGTCTTAAGTTTTTAGAAAATCGTAATAACCCAGATGCGTTTGAACCCGCTCCTACGGGTGAAGCTGCGGTTGTTATTGATCAAAATGATAAAGCGCCAGCGTCAAAAGATCCGGCTGCCTATGATGTTAAAGTTGATGGTAAATTGTTTCATGTTGAAGTTGCGCCAAGTGGCACAATCTCTAACATTACACCTGCATCGGTTACTGATGTATTGCCACAGTCTGCATCTGTTGAAGGTAATGAAACATTAAATGCTCCGCTTTCTGGCAATATATTCAAAGTGCTTGTCTCTGACGGTCAAGAAATTGGTGCCGGTGATGTCGTTATCATCATGGAAGCTATGAAGATGGAAACTGAAATTCGTGCTGTTAAAGATGGCGTGATCACTCAAGTTCATATCAAAGAGGGTGATTCTGTTTCGGCAGGCGACCCTGTTATAACGTTTTCCTAAGAGGCATATTGATGGAAGGGTTAATGACATTATGGCAATCAACGGGTCTAGCTAATTTTGTGCTAGGCCAAGTGATTATGATGACCGTTGGTTTCGGTTTATTATATTTAGCCATCGTTAAAAAATTTGAGCCGCTACTATTATTACCTATTGGTTTTGGTGCGTTACTCACTAACATTCCGTTGGCTGGTTTTACCGATGCCGGCGGTTTATTACACTACATATACTACATAGGTATTGAAACGGGTGTATTTCCGTTATTAATATTTATGGGCGTTGGTGCTATGACTGATTTCAGTGCACTAATTGCTAATCCTAAAATGTTATTATTAGGTGCTGCAGCGCAATTTGGTATTTTTGCTACGTTATTTGGTGCAATTTTATTAAACCTCATTCCAGGTTTTGAATTCACATTAGCGGATGCAGCCGCCATCGCCATTATTGGTGGTGCTGATGGGCCTACCGCCATATTCTTAGCATCTAAACTTGCGCCTGAGTTATTAGGTGCGATAGCGGTTGCTGCTTATTCATATATGGCATTGGTACCGATTATTCAGCCGCCTATCATGAAGGCATTAACGAATAATGAAGAACGTCAAATCCAAATGGAACAGTTACGCCCTGTATCACAACGTGAAAAAATCATATTCCCGTTGATGGTATTATTTGCGGCTATTTTATTCTTACCTTCAGCAACACCTCTCGTCGGTTGTTTCTGTTTAGGTAACTTAATGCGTGAATGTGGTGTGGTTGATCGTTTAAGTAAAACAGCTCAAAATGAGATGATCAATATTGTTACTATCTTCCTTGGTTTAGCGGTTGGTTCTAAATTATCAGCTGATCAATTCTTAACGGTTGAGACATTAGGCATTTTAGCGCTAGGTGCGGTTGCATTTGGTATTGGTACAGCTTGTGGTGTATTAATGGCTAAGTTAATGAGCCGCTTATCGGGTGGTAAAATTAATCCATTAATTGGTGCTGCGGGGGTATCTGCCGTTCCAATGGCTGCTCGAGTTGTTAATAAGGTTGGGTTAGAGTCCAACCCGCATAACTTCTTACTAATGCATGCAATGGGACCCAATGTGGCAGGTGTACTTGGTTCTGCTGTTGCAGCCGGTATATTGCTTGCTCTGGTTTAGCATCTATACTTTTATATAAAAAGTATCTATTAAAAAAGCGCTTTTTAGCGCTTTTTTTGTGCCTACAGCAAATACATGAAATCTATGTTGTTTATGGTTTGTCACTTTATTGATGGGCTTACCGTTAGGGTTAAAGGCTGAGCCGGTGCATTCACTCGCTAGCCTGCAATTAATTAATACTTACCATATATAATAGCCAAGTGTTTTTTATCATTATTTTAGAAGAACAAACTCATTTTACTACGTATGATGAATTGGTATAACGCCCTTAGTGTAAAATAAGATATAAAAAAACCGATGTTAAACATCGGTTTTTTTGTGGGGGGTGTTAACCATTAAATTAGTTACAATTGGTTTTATCTTTACAAACACCATATAAATAAAGGCTATGCGCTGTTAGCTCAATACCGTGCTTTTCTGCAACCATATCTTGGCGATCTTCAATTACATCATCGGTAAATTCAATTACTTTGCCGCACTTCAAGCAAACTAAATGATCATGATGTTTTTTCTCGCTTAATTCGAAAACGGATTTTCCACCTTCAAAATGATGTCGACTTACAATGCCCGCGTCATCAAATTGATTCAAGACACGGTAAACAGTTGCTAACCCGATTTCTTCACCCTTATCTAATAAGATTTTATATAAATCTTCAGCACTGATATGCTGATGCTCAGGTTCTTGTAACATCTCTAAAATTTTTACACGCGGTAGCGTTACTTTCAGACCGGCTTTTTTAAGTTCTATATTATGATCAGACATGATTAATTTGTTTAAGATGTAATAACACTATTATATAAGCTTAGCTCGGAATTAAAACCTTAATTATGCTTTATTTTAATTGGCCTACCCATTCGCGTTTTTCTACATTATTAATAGCGTTATATTGCACACCCTATATTGTCGAACTATATTTATAGAACAAAAGCCTTACTTACTGATTTTGTATGAGTATTGCTTATCTTTTCTAAGGATAGAGTTTGAAAAAATATCGCTTAATCTCGTTTTCAATCAGCTTAGCATCAATTATTTTGTTGCTGGCTTTTGGTTTTATGATTAACTCAAATAGTGTTGAGGTTGATAAAGCTTGGAAAGAGTATGTCCAGTCAGAGGTTAAAAAAAACACGCTAAACAGTAAAATTGTGCGTAGTTTTGGTTATGGTGGTTTTATTCATCATTTTAAAAATTTCATTTTACGAAAAGAACAAAAATACTACACGGCAGCTTTAGCTGACATTAATACAACTGAAGCGTTAATACATGAATATTTAAGTTATAATCAAAATGAAAGAATAAAGCTGAATTTAGATGTTTTTTTGCGTACGGTGCAGTTTTATAAAAAAAGCCTAGAGGATTCAGCTAATTTAGCTAGGCAAGGCTTAACCAGTAATGAAATAGACCAGCAAGTAAAAATTGATGATAAACCCGCTATTGATGCCTTATACGCTTTAAATGTGAATATGGCGCGTACGCATGTTGAAATCGAAAAGAAAGCGGATCATTTAGCACAAAAGCAGATTTATTATACTTCGGTATTCTTTTTTATTGTGGCAGTGTTTGTCTTAGTTACTATTTTTACTTTATTTCACTTTTTTCGTTTAGCGAGTAAACATTACACCGATTTAGCCTCGTTATTTCAAGCTATTCCTGATGCTATTATTATTTCAGATTCGAGTGGCAATATTATTCGTTTTAATACCCAAGCGGCTGAAATGTTTGGCTATGATAATGATGAAATGAATGAATTAACAATCGAAGACCTTGTCCCCAAATCTAATCGCCACTCTCATTTATCCAATCGAGAAAATTTTCAACAACATCCCAAACAAATCCCAATGAATGATCGAAGCCGTTCTTTTAGTGCCGAAAGAAAAAATGGTGAACTATTTGATGTAAAAATAGCAATTAGCACATTAAATGAAGATCATGAGTTAAAGAATATTGCGGTCGTGAAAGATTTATCTGATATTAATTTATTGCAAAAACAAGCAATGACAGACCAATTAACCAAGCTAGAAAATAGAGTTAAAATACAAGAAATATTAGAGGACCAAACTCATTACCATGCGCGATATGGTGCTACTTTTTCGGTTATTATGTGCGATATTGATTTTTTTAAGAGCGTGAATGACACATATGGCCATCCGTTTGGTGATAAGGTGTTAGTCAACGTTGCTGAAATACTGCAAAACTATTCAAGAATAACGGATCATGTTAGTCGTTGGGGTGGTGAAGAATTTTTAATTGTTTGCCCTTCAACTGATTTAGCAGGTGCCTTTGAAACAGCAGAGAAAATACGTTTGAAAATACAAGCGGCATTTAAAGATGAAGAAATGCCATTAACAGCCAGTTTTGGTGTAGCTGAATATTTTGTAGAAATGGCAGTGTCAGAGCTCATATCGAATGCTGATAAAGTTCTATATCAAGCAAAAGAGCAGGGTCGTAATACAACCGTAGCTTACCAAGTCATGAAAATATTATAGTTTTATCATGATCCTATTATGTCTTATATGAATATTAGTCATCTACTTAAAGATATAGTGTCTAAATAAAAAAGATAAATAAACCAATATAATCAAGCTGTTACTTACATGTATTCTGATACTGTTAACCGTTCTATTTTATAAACCGTATTCTTTTTCAATTAGTCATTGCACATTCATTTGGGTTACCTATAATTAAGCCTTCTTGTCGGAGTGCCGAGATTTATTTATATAAATCATCAGCTGAGATCGCGTAAGCGGGATCCGTAGAACCTGATTCAGACTAATATCTGCGAAGGAAACAAGGTAAAGAACATCCTACCCCCTGTTATCTACACTCCGTCTTTTGTAACTAATTTCTTTAACCTTAATTTAGGTTAAATTAAATTTTGAAATTTTATTATTCAAGCCGCTTGTTGAGCACCCTGAGTATTGAAATTTCGCCATAAAGTTTCTAAACAAAAGGCAATTAAAATGGCTAAATTAAGTCGTCGTGAACGTCGCGAGCAAGCTGAAGAGTTTTTAAAGAGCTGTTCAGATCAAAACTTCCCTAATTCAAAAAAAATGTATGTTGCGGGTGAACTACACCCAATTAAAGTTGGCATGCGTGAAATTTCGGTTGCTGATTCATTAGTTGGTGGTACTGAAAAAGATCCTATTTTAGAGCCAAATGAACCCGTTCGAGTATACGATACTTCTGGGCCTTATACTGATCCCAATGTCACTGTAGATGTACACACAGGGTTAGATAAACTTCGTGCTACTTGGATTGAAGCGAGAGACGATACCGATGTATTGGAAGGTGCGACTTCAGGTTATAGCCAACAGCGTTTAGCAGACGACGGTTTAGATCATATTCGTTTTGAAAACTTACCTAAAGTTCGACGTGCAAAACCAGGCCAGAATGTATCGCAAATGCATTATGCTCGCCGCGGTATTATTACACCTGAAATGGAATACATCGCTATTCGTGAAAACATGAAGTTGCAAGATGTAAGTGATCCGGTATTAACACCACAACATCCGGGCCAAAGCTTTGGTGCTAACACGCCTAAGGTGATCACGCCTGAGTTTGTTCGCCAAGAAGTGGCTGAAGGCCGAGCGATTATTCCTGCAAATATTAATCATCCTGAAGCTGAACCTATGATTATTGGCCGTAACTTTTTAATTAAAGTGAATGCTAATATTGGTAACTCGGCGGTGAGTTCTTCAATCGAAGAAGAAGTAGAAAAATTAGTATGGTCGACTAAATGGGGGGCAGATACTGTAATGGATCTGTCTACAGGTCGTTACATTCATGAAACACGTGAATGGATCATTCGTAATTCACCTGTGCCAATTGGTACTGTCCCTATTTATCAAGCGCTTGAAAAAGTTAACGGTGTAGCTGAAAATTTAACATGGGAAATTTTCCGCGATACCTTGATTGAGCAAGCAGAGCAAGGCGTTGATTATTTTACTATTCATGCGGGGGTATTATTACGCTATGTGCCAATGACCGCTAAACGCTTAACGGGTATTGTATCGCGTGGTGGTTCAATCATGGCTAAATGGTGTTTAGCCCATCACGAAGAAAACTTCTTATATACACACTTCGAAGATATTTGTGAAATCTGTAAAGCATATGATGTTTCATTCTCACTAGGTGATGGTTTACGCCCTGGTTCAATTGCAGATGCTAACGATGAAGCGCAATTTAGTGAATTAAAAACATTAGGCGAGTTAACTAAAGTTGCATGGAAGCACGATGTACAAGTGATGATTGAAGGCCCTGGCCATGTACCTTTACACATGGTTAAAGAAAACATGGAACTGCAATTAGAGCATTGTCATGAAGCCCCTTTCTATACATTAGGCCCATTAACAACAGATATTGCCCCAGGTTATGATCACATTACCTCTGGCATTGGTGCTGCCAATATCGGTTGGTATGGTTGTGCAATGTTATGTTATGTAACACCAAAAGAGCATCTTGGTTTACCGAATAAAGAAGATGTTAAAGAAGGCTTAATTACATACAAAATTGCAGCTCACGCCGGTGATTTAGCAAAAGGTCATCCTGGCGCGCAAGTTCGTGATAATGCGTTATCAAAAGCGCGTTTTGAATTTAGATGGTACGACCAATTTAATTTAGGCTTAGATCCTGATCGCGCACGTGAATATCATGATGAAACGTTACCGCAAGAATCAGGCAAAGTTGCCCATTTCTGTTCAATGTGTGGACCTAAATTTTGTTCAATGAAGATCACACAAGAAGTCCGTGATTATGCTGCCGGTTTAGAAAAAGACAGTGGCGATATCGAAATTAAAATGGTTGATGTATCAAAAGAAGCAGAAGAGGGCATGCAACAAATGTCTGAAACGTTCAAAAGCAAAGGTTCAGAGCTTTACCACACCGCTGATTAATCAGTGACTGCTTAATTTGAATGCATTAAGCATGAGGTAAATCACAGATTAACCTCATGCTTACAGGCTTCTTTTAACGCTATTTTATCAGGTTGACGCCAGTCAGCCTTCTTAGGGTTTAACGTTTATGGCTAACATTGCGATTGTGGGTGCTGGTTTAATGGGGCGATTATTAGCGCTATTGATAACCAAACAACACCAAGTGACGTTGTATGAACAAGGTGAACTCAATACGAGTGATGCAACAGGACGCATTGCGGCCGCGATGATTGCACCTACGGCTGAATCGGTTGTGGCGAGTGATGATATCGTTTATATGGGACATGCATCACTTGCGCTTTGGCCTGATTTATTGTCATACCTTGATCTGGATGTCACTTTACAGCAAGCCGGCACTATCATATTAGCGCATCGTCAAGATGAAGCGGATCTCTTAAGTTTTAAGCAACGCGTTAAATTACAAACGTCAGATGATTTACAAACATTAACTGCCGCTGAGTTACATTTAATCGAACCCGAAATATCGAGCCAGTTTGCGCAAATTGTTTATTTGCCTAATGAAGGGCAAATTTATAACGATGAGCTTTATCAAGCATCGGCAGAGGCTATTTTAAAATCTGACATTACCTTAAAATTACATACCGAAATTAAATTAAATAACCTTAATCGTTGCATTCAAGGCAATAGCGAACCGCTTAATCAGTTAACTGAACTGCCTATTGGTAAGCAAGTGACTTACGATTGGGTTATTGATTGCCGTGGTTTAGGTGCAAAAAGTGATTTGCTTAATGTTAATAAAGCATTACGTGGCGTGCGCGGTGAGGTTATTCGGGTTAAAGCGCCAGAGGTTAATATAACGCGCCCTGTACGATTAATGCACCCGCGTTATCCTTTATATATCGTGCCTAAAGGTGATCATGAGTATGTAATTGGCGCAACCGAAATTGAATCAGAAGATAATAAACCGAGCAGCGTGCGTTCTGCTTTAGAATTATTATCCGCTGCTTATAGTGTGCATAAGGGTTTTGCTGAAGCGTCAATTGAGTCAATGAAAGTTGGCTTACGTCCCACGCTTAATGATAACGAGCCGAGTATTGATGTAAGTCAAAGCTATATACAAATTAATGGGTTATACCGTCATGGCTATTTGTTAGCGCCTTATTTATTACAGCAGGTTCTTGAGCAACTTAATTGTGCAATGCCCGATGAGCTTTCGTTTTCTCAACAACATTTTAATACGACCAACCAATTGGTAACTCCAGCATGAATATTATGATTAATGGTGAAGTTCACGCTTTAACATCATCTACATTACAAGACATTTTAGTTGAATTTAACGCCCAACCGCCATTCGCCGTTGCGTTAAACGGTGACTTTGTGTCGCAAGGTGAATATGGCTCGACTCAAATTGCAGCGGGTGATCAGCTCGATATCGTCTCTCCTATTTATGGTGGTTAAGGTATGAAATCCAGCCAACAAAAAATGAACATATACGGCCAAGAATTTGATAGCCGCTTATTAATTGGTTCTGCTTTATATCCTTCACCTAAAGTGATGACTGATTCGATAAAGGCCAGTCAAAGCCAAATAGTGACATTGAGTTTGCGTCGTCAGTCACCAGAACAACGCGGTGGTCAAGCTTTTTGGCAGCAAATTCAAGATTTAGGCATGACACTTTTACCTAATACCGCCGGTTGTCACACCGTAAAAGAAGCCGTAAATCTAGCAAAAATGTCGCGTGAGATATTTCAAACAGATTGGATAAAGCTTGAACTTATCGGTGATGAATATAATTTGCAACCTGATCCTATCGATTTACTTGAAGCTACTGACGTGTTGATTAAAGATGGCTTTAAAGTCTTACCTTATTGCTCAGATGATTTAATTATATGCCGTCGTTTAGCCGATTTAGGTTGCCAAGTGATCATGCCTTGGGGCGCGCCTATCGGTACAGGTAAAGGCTTATTAAATCCACATGCATTGCAAAGTATTCGCCAACGTTTACCCGAAGTGACTTTAATTGTTGATGCCGGTATTGGTTTGCCTTCGCATGCGGTACAAGCGATGGAGTTAGGGTATGATGCTATTTTGCTTAACTCTGCGATTGCTCAAGCGCAAGACCCTGTGCTCATGGCACAAGCTTTTGCCAAAGCCGTCGAAGCGGGTAGGGCGGGGTTTGTTGCCGGGCGAATGCCCGAAAAGCAAGTAGCAGAGCCTAGTACACCGACGTTAGGTATGCCTTTTTGGCACCAATCTTAAGTTAATAAATAGTTTAATCGGAATTTCATGTTTAATAATAGAGTATGGACCATCGCAGGTTCAGATTGCACGGGTGGCGCAGGGATCCAAGCTGACATCAAAACAATACATAACCTAGGCGCAGAGGCTTGTTCGGTTATAACGGCGGTGACTGCTCAAAATACCCAAGGCGTACAAGAGATTAATGCGGTTTCAGATGATGTTTTAATGAGTCAGTTAAAGGCCCTTAATTCTGACAAGCAGGCCGATGCGATCAAAATTGGTATGTTAGCGAATAAACGCCAAGTGTTATTAATTGCGGATTGGATTGCTAATACCAAAGAAACTTGGTCTCAAGCGCCTTATGTGGTTTACGACCCCGTTGCGCTTGCTTCGAGTGGGGGCGATTTAACCGAAGAAGACGTGCTGCCGACCATTAAAGCCAAGTTGCTACCTTTAATTGATTTAATTACCCCAAATGCCAATGAAGTACAGCGCATAACCGGCGTTTACCTTATCGGCTGGAACAGTTTAGTTGAAGCTGGCGAAGCGATGATTAAATTGGGTGTTGGTGCGGTTGTGGTTAAAGGCGGGCACGTTGATATTGAACCGAATGCCAGTGTTGATTATTGCACTGATGGGCAACACCATTATTGGTTGAGTAATAAACGTATTGATACTGAGCATTCACATGGTACGGGCTGTACATTTGCATCAGCGATGGCTTCGTTGATCGCACAAGGCTATATATTACGTGATGCCTTTACTATTGCTAAAGCGTATATCACACAAGGTTTACGTCATTCATCACAGTATGACGGAATTTATGGCGCTGTGTGGCAAGGCTTTTGGCCAGAAAATACACACGATTTTCCTCGTGTATTAGTGAATGATTCACCGACTGCTCAGCAACTAGATTGGGATGATGGATCACAACCGAGCGATATTTTTACATCCGGTTTTGCCAGTGTTGGCACTAACAAATTAGGCTTGTATCCTGTTGTTAATAACGTTGAATGGATTGAGCGCCTACTAAAGGCCGGTATCAAAACCATACAGTTACGTGAAAAAACCAGCTCAGGTGATGCATTAAAACAAGCGATTTTGCAGGCTATTGCTTTAGGTCAACAGTACGATGCGCGTGTTTTTATTAATGATCATTGGCAATTGGCGATTGAACTCGGGGCTTATGGGGTTCACTTAGGTCAAGAAGATATCGAAAAAGCCGATTTAAAAGCGATTAAAGCCGCAGGGTTACGTTTGGGCATAAGTACACATGGGCATTATGAAATGCTTAAAATTATGCAATACAAACCTTCTTATTTAGCGGTTGGTGCTATTTTTCCAACACGAACAAAAAATATGACAGGTCAAATACAAGGTGTTGATACACTGGCCAAGCTTGTTAAAATAAACGCTGATATACCCATGGTAGCAATTGGGGGTATTACGCTTGATAACGCAAATGATGTTGCTGCTACTAAAGTGGGGTGCATCGCGGTGGTAACCGCCTTAACCGAAGCCGACGATCCAGAAGCCAATGTAAAAGCCTTTGAGCATATTTTGTCATGTCATTAAGTAATAAAGAACAAGTTAGATATAGCCGTCATTTATTAGTAAAAAATATTGGCGAGCAAGGTCAAATAAAATTAAAACAAAGTCGGATCCTTATTGTCGGGGTTGGCGGGCTTGGCTGTGCTGCCGCACAATATTTAGCGGCCTCAGGTGTTGGGCAAATAACCTTAATTGATCACGACATTATTGAATTAAGTAATTTACAGCGCCAAGTGTTGTATAAAACCAACCACTTAAAAGCCAGCAAAGTACAAACCGCACGTAATCAATTACTGGCAGCAAACCCAGAAATTAAAATTAATATTATTGAAAAATCGATTTTAAACGTTGATTTGCCTGAGCAGTTATCTGCAGTTGATTTAGTTTTAGATTGCACTGATAACGTTGAAACACGCCGTTTTATTAATCAAGCTTGTGTTAATGCTAAAGTTAAACTGGTTTCAGCTTCGGCTATTAATGGTCAAGGGCAATTAATCAGCTTTGATTTCAACAAACCCGATATGCCTTGTTATTTGTGTTTGTTTCCAGACGCAGAAGAAAGCGCACTTAATTGTTCAAACGCGGGGGTATTAAGCCCATTGCTTGGTGTAATGGGGAGTTTACAGGCAACAGAAACCATACGTTTATTATTAGGCATGGCCGATAATTTAGGCCAGCTAACATTATATGATGCATGGCAAATGGATTTTAAGCGTTTTAACGTAAGAAAAAACACCAATTGCAGTTGCTGCCACTAAATAGATTAATATCTTATTAATTAACCGATACCCAAGCCCTTTGGGTATCAAAGAGTTCGACGCCACTCCCACCGCATTAAAAATACGCTTGTGTTAAGCCTATTGTAAACATTGAATACTGGTGATCTGATGAGTTACATTATATGATTACGACACGGTAAAGTGTTTTTATTTAATCAATAGTCAGTGGTATCTATGGCAATTTCAGTTACAGCAGCAGAGAAAAAAATATTACAAAATGTGGATATCCCACCTCGTCCTGAAGCGTTGTTAAAAGTAACAGATGAAGCCCGAAAGCCTGAACCTGATGTGGCTATTATTGCAAAGGCGATCGCTAGCGATATCAGTATTTCAGCTGCGGTACTTCAAGTTGTAAATTCAGCTGCATTTCGACGTGCCCGTGAAATAGAGTCGATTGAACAAGCCGTAATGATATTGGGTTTAAAGCGTGTGTTTCCAATTGTTAAAGCCGTTGCTTTAAAATCGGCTATGCAACAAAACCCCTTGCTAGATGACTTTTGGAATAACGCGAATAAAATAGCACAAGCCTGTGCATTGGTTGCAAAGCAACTTGATAAACCACAACTAGCCGATAACGCCTATATGCTGGGTTTATTTCATTCTGCTGCCGTGCCGGTTATGTTACAAAACTACCCAGAATATGAAAAAGTATTAAGCAAAGCCAGTGAAGATGGTTGGGATTATCACATTATTCAAATGGAGCGTGACTTTTTTGGAACAACCCATACTACAATTGGGGCATTGTTAGGTCAGCAATGGAAGTTGGCTAAAGATTTAGTCGAAGTTATTTATTACCAACACGATGCCAGCGGTATTTTTTCGTCAGATGAATTGAGTAAAGTAGGGTTGTGGATGTTAGCGACCCTTAAAATTGCTCGCCACATTGTATTATCTGAATTTGATGATGGAACCGAATGGGATATCGTTCAAGACCCTATTTTAGAGTTTTTAGAATTAGAAGACGGTGATTTAGCTTATATCTGCCAACAGGTCGCGGCAGAGATAGCATAAATAATACGATTTTAGATTAACAAATAGGCATTTGGCTAATTATCAAGCAAACGGTTAAATAAATGAATAAAAAGGCTTTACCTTTGCTGATGACTAGTTATAATCGTCTCGCGTTTAGGGGTGTAGTTCCAATTGGTAGAACAGCGGTCTCCAAAACCGACGGTTGGGAGTTCGAATCTCTCCACCCCTGCCAACAACGCAACCAAGTCAAATTATGTCTTATTTAACTCAATATCAAACATCCATTCTTCAGCAAATAGGCATTAAGCTTTACGCTGGATCGCAACCTGAATTTGAGAATACAGCTTTATCTGAGCAACCACTTGTTCAGTCAACGACTCACATTGAACAAACGCCTTCAAAACAAGATTCTAATAAACTCTCAGGTCCTGCTTTGTTAAAGCAAATGTTGGCGAATAAGACCACACAAACCGACCTCAAACAAACAGACTTGCCTACGCCTGCAGCTAAGTTAAGTGAAGACGCTACGCCTAAAATCCATGTTAATCCTCCTAAGGCTGATGTTGTTGCACCCGCTAAAGACAAAATGCTGAAAGTTGATGGGCTAAATATGGCGGATGTGCAATGGGCGATTAGCGAAAACCCACTTATACGCACTAAAGCGCATCTTGGTGCGTTATTAATAAAACACCCGGCTTTAAATACAATGTCACTCTCTCAAAATGTATTCACCGCGCAAGACAAAAAAGCCCTTTGGCACTTATTAAGTTCACTTTCGCATGTATAAAGCCGAGTTATTAACTATTGACGATGCTGATGCTATTTTAGATGTCGAGCTGCATATTCAAGCTGAACCTTTATCTTTAGGTATTATTCAATCTTGTTTTGGTCGCTTTTATAAAGCGTTTGGTATTTTTGCAGAACAAGAGTTGATTGGTTACGCCATTTGGCAAAATGTGTGTGGCGATGCGAGTTTAATTAATATTGCGGTTAAACAGCAACATCAAGGAAAAGGTGTTGCTAAAGCGTTAATGCAAGCCGGTTTAGATTGGTGTCGTGCCACTGATGCACAAGAAATATGGTTAGAGGTGCGCGTCTCTAATACGCAAGCGATTAAACTATACGAGCGTTGTGAATTTATTGAGCATTCTATCCGTGAAAACTATTATCCAACTAAAAAAGGCTCAGAAGATGCCTTAGTGATGGTGCTGATCTTAGTTTAAGTTTTATGAGTGTCCTTGATGCTTTTATTTTAAGATCGGTGAACTCTTACTTTTCAAGGCTTCTAGATAGGTTGATTTATCATATGCTGAGCTGGTTTTCCAGCACTGAAATAATATTCTGATCCACTTAAATGCCAACGCTCTGTTGATGGAAATATTGATGACTGTCCTGCACGATTATTTCAAATCAACAGCTAATATATTCCTGTCCTACACGATTTTTCCAACAAGGCATTATGCGATCACACACTACGTGATGCATGAATGCTAAACGTTATATGCCCGTAATAGCAAAGTCGATCGCTGCAATAATTTCATCTCTTAATGACTCAACTGATCCAATAGGATCTTTGAGTAATTTGGATGGCATCGAAGCAATCTGGGGAGTGAGTAAAACATATTGTTCACTGTCATACTCAATCAATGGAGTTAAGCCATCCATTTGCTCATTTCTAAAATGCTTGAGTTCTCCTAAAGGAATCACAATTCTTGTTGTAATATCACAAATTAAGGCATTCTGAATATCAATAATATACGGGTATGCTTCACGGCTTTTTTTACTTGGATTTATATAAACATCAAATTGCGACATTAAAACTCTTTAAACTCATCACCAAAACATCCATTCTCATCTATAAAGTCATTGTAGGCTTGTATGGCATTTTTATTTTCTTTTACCCACTTTTTAGTCTCAATGCTTTTCAATTTATCTTTTAATGCTTGCTCTAAAGTCGCGGATAAATTAATGTTAAGTGCTCTTGTTCTTTTGAGTAAATCACTATTTAAACTAAGGTTTGTTGCTTTTTTTGGGGCGTCCAAATCGTATAATGCTTGCATAATATGTCTCCAAGTAATTATTGTATTAATTATGCGCACTCTTGTGCGTATTGTAAAGGGCATATAATAAAGCTTATAAATGCCTGTCCTACACGATCTGTTTTCAAATTAAGCCACTACGAGTCGGCAAAAGACAGATCGGCGTAGATTGGTATTAGGGTGCTTGTGCTTTACACGGGCAATGATATTAATGAAGAGCTGGATGCGGTAATTCCGCACGTCCGGATCTGTATTGGGATGACTCCGTAATGGGTCGTTCTACCATGACAGTGCAATAGCAAAGTGGTTTTTAATCAAGGGTTCGATAAGTAATATATTCAACCAACACAATATTTTTAAACCCTTCACTATCGTTAATATTCCACTGGCTGCTTGTATGTACACGGGGATCCCCGCTTTATTTTCTGTGATTAAATTCAGTACAACTTGGTTTAATTCCGGGCGATGGTCGCGACTGTAGCCACGGACTTACTTCACTGCTAGGCTATCCACATCTGGCTTATACTGAGCATCGGCATGAATACGGGTCGAGTCCAAGTTAATACCTTCGCATGGTAGCTCTAAATGTTCGACAACATGTGCAGATGAGGTTTGGTAAAGCTTATATATGCCTGTCCTACACGGTCCCTAGAAGGCGCAGCCAAAACGGCCGTAATTTTAACTTGAAACTCATGAAAAGGCTGGTTGATTTCTTCATTCCCCATACCCGAGTTCGCCATCCTTATCCGAGCCAACGGTTCTCGCGTTAGACTCAATGTAGGAGCTGTATGCGTTAGTAGCGCACGTACGGATCTGTGCCAGAGGCCTGACCATCCATGTTTTCATGGTTGGTTAGGGCTTTACGGCGATTCGATGCATAGTCGATGAACTTATTTAATATCAAATAAAATCAAAAGATTTTATATGCCTGTCCTACACGATCCCGACTAATACGAAGCGTAGACAGAGAATGATATAAGCCATAAAGTGTTGTTACCGCTGCGAAAACCAAGACCATCGGGGACTGTCTTTCAACAACCTATAAAAACTGTATCCGTTTAGCCATAGGTTTAACCGACGACGCCCAATTAAAGCAAGCAATCAATCAAGCAATTAAGTGAGTTGATTTAAATCGAGGTTCAGGATAATTTAAATTTTTAGCAATAAATACAAAAGAAAAACAATTGAGGGGAAATAACAGGCTGCTCATATTTACTCGTTCATACTTGGTGTTGAGTAGCCTGCCGTCAGATTTACAAATAGTGTGGTTTATTCAAATTCGATGGTGAATTCACCTTCTACATGCTCGGTATTACCTGTCTCAGAGTCTATATAAAAATCAAAGTCCGCTTTCATATTTTTTATTTCACTGTCAAAGTCAAAGTTTAATGTACCGATACGACTTAAGTTTTTATCGTTAATTTCGGGGAGTACAGAGGTAAGTACTCTAGCGGTGCTGTTAACATTGGTATCGGTACTGTTACGTAAAAAGCTTAAGCCATCAGGTAATTGAAGAAGCTCAAAAGATAACAATAATGCGCGGCCTTGATATTGAGTCATTAAGCTTATGGCTGACGCGTTTAATTCGGCTGTTAGGTTGTTATTTGCATCATAGCCTTTGGTTTCTACAGTGACTACTGTGCCACAAGCGGCTGTATTTGCAGCTATATTGTCGAATGAATCAAATTCAAGACTCATGCGTGCATTACCAGTGAGTCGGTCGTTGCTCTTTTTAGTGAATGTGGCTGCCGCAATCACTTCATTATCACATAGGCTGTTTAGTCTAAATTTATCATCCGTTTGTTGAATGGTTAATGAGCGGTTGCCTGAAGTACATGCTGTCTTTAAGAAATCGTTATTGATATCTATTTTGTCAGTGGTAATAGCACCACATTGAGTCAGTGTGATTTCTTCATTTGAAATATCCGTTCCTTCAATAAATACCATACTGTTTTTTGTTATTGTATTGGTCAGTGTAGAGATAGTGTTACTTGGCTGATTCATGATAGCAATCTCTTCGAGGTACCAGCTGCTGCCGACTGTTAATTCATCAAAATTTAAAGCTGTCACATTAGCTAGGGTATTATCAGGTTGTATTTTACCTTCGTTTACCGTTTCAATGTTGTGCACATGAACTGAAACATATTCACCCGTAAAACCGAATACGCCTCTACTCGCGGTATCAAGATCAACCCTTACAGTGATGCTATCAAAGTCGGTGACTTCAGGAGCTAAAAAGCTAATGCTGTCGGAGCCTTGGCCAGAGAAAGAGATTGAGTCGTCTACTTGCCAATTGAACTTTATTTTTTCTGAACCTTGGCCGGTTACATTTAAACTAATGTTGACCATTTCACCTTCATTGACCGTTATAGTGGTTGGTAATCTTTGGTAAGAAGCATCTATGGATTCTGAAGCTCCATCACCTGTATCTGAACCGCCACCGCAGGCTGTTAGTGTAAAGAGAAGTGAAAATAGAAGTGTTAATGGTAAATGATCCGTTCTACTACGACGTGACTTATTGATAAAGCGCATATTCATCCTTAAATTTTGGGGCTGTAAAAAGCGTATTGTAGGGGGGTACAAAGAGCAAATCAACTTACAGAAACTCATAACATAGACTCGTTTCAATCCGTTATGCCTTTCTTATGTTTTCAATTGTTTGATAGGTATTATTTTAAAGTAAATGGATATTTTAGGGTTATGTACTGAGTATTAAAGTAGCCGCTGTCTTCTATTCATCTCGTTTTTGTACTGTTGTCTTGCCCACATAAAAAAAGCGCGTCGCACACAGCGAGTAACACAATGATAATAAGCGGTGTCATCAATTGATATTTGGCTTTTGCGGGCTTTTGTCATGATGTTTTGAACGGGGTGGAGATGTACAGTTAAGTTTGATTGTTGTGGCTAAAAAGTCAAAGCGATGAGGGTTTTATTAACGGTATTATTAATACGTCTCTTGTATGACTTCTCTGCATACGTATGTTTTTACCCTACAATCTGCGCATACGTATGCAGAAATGGCTTGGGTGGTGTGCATACGTATGCACGCTATTGTGCGGTTAAATCGTTTGAGATTAGTATGTGGGTAGATAAGAAATGCATTACAAATTAGTTACAAGATACACACAGACAAGAAACATACATATTTATTATAACTACAAACCCAAACGAAATAGGGAACACAAATGTCAAATTTCAAGCCAAGCTTAGTCACATTAGCTTTAATCTCTGCTGGTATCAGTGGACAGTTAACCGCGGCTGAAGCTGCTACGAGTTCAGAAGATGACGATGTAGAAGTTATTTCTGTACAAGGTATTCGTGGTAGCTTAATCAAGTCACAAGCTGTGAAAATGAGTAGCTCGACTATTGTTGAATCAATTTCTGCTGAAGATATTGGTCAATTACCTGATTCTTCAATCGCAGAGTCATTAGCGCGCTTACCAGGTTTAGCGGGTGAACGTAGCAATGGTCGTGTTTCGGGTATTTCTGTTCGTGGTTTTAAAGAAGACTTTATTGGTACATCTTTAAATGGCCGTGAAATTATAGGTATTGGTGACAACCGTGGTGTTGAGTTTGATTTATATCCTTCTGAAATAATGACAGGCGCGACAGTATATAAATCTACTGAAGCTGATCTTATGGTTCAAGGTATTGGTGGTACAGTAGATTTACAAACTGTTCGCCCATTACAAGCACAAGAAACTATCACGCTTAATGGTACTTTTGAGTTAGGAACGCAAGAAGCGGATAACCCAGAAGTTGACAATAAAGGTAAGCGTTTAGCTTTTTCTATTATTGAAAAATTCGCAGATGACACATTAGGTGTTGCATTAACATTGGCCACTACTGAAACGCCAAATAACCAACGTCGTTACGGGGTTTGGGGTTATGCTGACAATGCAGATGGTCAGACGTTACCGACGGGTCTTGATATGCATTCAGTGGGTACTAAACTTGAGCGTGATACGATCTCGGCTGTTGTGCAATATCAACCAAATGATAAATTAAACATCGTTTTTGATGTATTAGACATTGATTATTCAGATTCGGGTATGTCTCGCGGTATTATCCAATCTTTCTCTGCTGCTAATGTAACAGGTACTGGTGTTAATTCTACGGGTACTGAAGTGGGTGCAAACCCTGTTTTCCGTACCGATCCAAGAAAGAAAGACGGTGAATTACAAGCATTTGGTTTAAATCTTGAATACGCATTAACGGATGACTGGAAAGTTGAACTTGACCTTGCAAGCAGTGAGTCAAAGAAAACTGATTTACGTGGTGAGTCTTATTCTGGTTTAGGCCGTTCAGGTGCTTTAGCGAATGCTGATTTAGGTTCACGCGAATTTATGATGAGCAGTGACGGTGTATTCTTCACAGGGTCTACGGGTCTTGAGGCATTGTCTAACCCTGACCAACTACAATTAGCAGGCCCACAAGCTTGGGGTGGTGGTCTTGCGAGTTTAGCTGATCAATTTGCAAGCAACGAGTTGCGCGCTAATGGCACGCCATTCAACTACGATAATGCGCAAGATGGCTTTTTAAATTACGCTGATTTCAGCGAAGAATTAACAACTGCAAAATTAGAATTCTCGGGCAACTTAGACAATGACTTTGTTACGGGTATTAAACTCGGTGTTAATTACTCAGACCGCACTAAAGACAAGTTAAATAAAGGCTTCTTTGCCACGGCAGCTTCATATCCTTTCTCTACTGGTATTCCTTCTGAGTATGTATTAGGAACGGCTGATTTAAGCTGGATTGGTTTGGGCAATGTTGTTGCTTATGATGGTCTAGCGCCTTTTAACGACGGTACTTATACGTTAAATGATGCCGGCTTATTAGAACCCGATCGCGTTGGTGATAGCTATATTGTTGAAGAAGAAGTATTAACATTTTATACAAAAGCTGATTTTGAAGCTGAATTAGGCGATATGCTATTAACTGGTAACGTTGGTTTACAGTATGTTGATACTACGCAATCATCTGCGGGTACGATTGGGGTTGTAGGTGCTAACTTTAAAGTGTGTGATACTGATAATGATGGCGTGGTTGATGCTGATTGTTCAGTATCAGGCGGTGCTGATTACTCGCATACTTTACCAAGTTTGAACTTAAATTTAGAAGTAGCAGAAGACCAATATGTACGTTTTAGTGCGAACAAATCTATCAGTCGTGCACGTATCGACCAAATGAGAGCATCTGGTTTTGTTGACTATGCTCAAAATATTGATCAAATCGCGGTTCCTAATACATTAGACGCAATCGATACTTACGGTTCGCCATGGGCTAAATCAGCGGGTAACCCTGAATTAAAACCTTTAGCATCAACCAACATTGATATTTCTTACGAGAACTACTTCAGTGAAGAAGGTTACTTCGCGGTAACGTACTTCCATAAAGATATTACTAACTGGACACGTGATGGTGACCAAACAATTAACTTCCGTAATGATGTAACAAACGGCAACGCTGATTATTTTATTGCAGGTTATCATGATCGCATCGCTCAAGAAGATGGTTTGTACGGTCCGACTGACATGCCGTTCTCGGCAGGTGACACCATTGTTCCACCAGACCACGGTACATTTAACTATTTTGAAGATGGTCTTGAAGGATCGGTAAGTGGTTATGAGTTAACGGCTAATATTCCATTCAACATTATTTCTAACGCACTAGATGGATTTGGTATTGCGGCGTCAAAATCTTATGTTGATGCTGAATTAGATGACGGTTCGGCTATTCCTGGCCAATCTGATCACTCTTCATCATTCACTGCTTATTATCAAATTAATGGCTTTGAAGTTCGTTTAGCAACGACTGAACGTTCAGCTTATGCAACTTATGAGCGTGGTGGTTCAAATCAATTAAGTGACGCAACGCGTGACGAAATTAGATTAGTTGATGCGCAAATTAGTTATGATTTTGCTGAATCAGGAATTGATTCGCTTGAAGGGTTAACGATCTCGTTATCGGGTAGTAACTTAACAGATGAAGACGAAGAAACAATTGATGACAACACGGGTATTGTTTCATCTCGTCGTCAATTTGGTCCAACTTACTTGATGAACGTAAACTACTCGTTTTAATTAAGTCTGCTTAATTAAACCTTATAAGCCTATTAAATCGTTAGATTAATAGGCTTTTTTTGTTTATACCCAAGTAATTTAGGCTAGGCTTGAAATAAGGCTTAGTCGATTTATGCTATTTGGGTATGAATAAACAAGCATTGTTGAATAGACTAAATTTGAATAAATAAATTATGAAGGATTTTTGATGCAGACTGCTATAAAAAAAGTTGTTATTTTAGGTGGTGGCACCGCTGGGTGGATGTCGGCGGCCATGATCAAAAAGCTTATTGGTCAAGCAGTCGAAATTGAACTCGTAGAGTCTGAATCTATTGGTACGATAGGGGTCGGCGAGGCGACAATCCCGCCTATTAAATTATTCAACAGTGTGCTCGGCATTAATGAAGCCGAATTTATACGTGAAACCAAAGCAACCATTAAGCTTGGGATTAAATTTGAAAATTGGAAAACCCAAGGTGAACGTTATTTCCATTCGTTTGGTGCTGCTGGGCGCAGTTTAGCTTTTTGTCAGTTTCATCACTTGCTTAAGCGAGCGGGTCAACTTGATGATGACAAGCACCTTTGGCAATACGACTTAAATTTTTTGATGGCTGAAGCCGGAAAGTTCTCGCCAATTAACAGTCAAGATCCAACCTATGATGTACCTTATGCCTACCATTTTGACGCGGGCTTATATGCTGCGTTTTTGAAACGTTTTAGTCAAAAAATAGGCGTAAAACGCACTGAAGGTTTAGTTGAGCATGTAAAACAAAATCAAATTACCGGCTTTATTGAATGTTTGATGTTAAAGGGTGGTAAAGAAGTTAGTGGTGATTTATTCATTGATTGCTCAGGTTTTAAAGGGCTGTTAATTCAAGAAAAGCTATCAACGGGTTATGAAGACTGGAGTCATTGGTTGCAATGCGATAGGGCAATCGCGGTGCCTTCTAAACGATTTGAGCAAACGTTAAATTATACGCGTTCAATTGCTCATCCGGCAGGGTGGCAATGGCGAATTCCGTTACAGCATCGAAATGGCAATGGACTAGTTTATAGCAGTAAACATTACACTGACCAACAGGCTCAAGACATATTGTTGAGTAACTTGCAAAGCGATACATTAGGCGAACCTAATTTATTGCGTTTTGCAACGGGGCGTCGCAAAAAGCAGTGGAATAAAAACGTTGTTTCGATTGGCTTATCTTCTGGGTTTTTAGAGCCGCTTGAATCAACCAGTATTCATTTAATCCAGTCGGCTATTATTCGACTTGTACACATGTTCCCACATGCGGGGGTTAACGATAGTTTGATTAATGAGTTTAATAAGCAATCTAAGCTCGAATTTGAACAAATTAGAGATTTCCTCATTTTACATTACAAAGTGAACGAGCGCCGAGACAGTTTATTTTGGAATGATATGCGTACAATGGATATACCAGATAGCTTGGCGCATAAAATACAAATATTTAAAGAAAATGGTCGTTTGTTTAGAGAGCAAAATGATTTGTTTCAAGATAGCTCTTGGTTACAAGTTATGGTTGGGCAAGGGCTTATTCCAAACGATTATCACCCCATTGCTAACAGTATTCCAACAAGCCAATTGATGGGCATGTTAGAACAGGTTAAAACGATGAAAGAAAAGCCTATTGCCGCATTGCCTTCACATGATGAATTTTTAGCTAAATTAGTGAAAACATAATAATGACTAACCGTGAAGATGTGTTTAAAATTGTTATTCTGGGTGGAGGAACGGCTGGTTGGATCGCCGCTAATTTATTTGCTCATCACTGGCAACAAAAAGATAAAATAAAAGGTTCCAATAAAGAGCTCAGCAAAAATATTGAAATAACGCTTATTGAATCACCCAATGTGAGTACCGTTGGGGTTGGAGAAGGTTCTACTCCGACATTAAAAAGATTATTTGAGATGTTAAATATCAGTGAAGCAGAATGGATGCCCCGCTGTAATGCGACTTATAAGCTAAATATCAAGTTTAACGGTTGGTCACCAAAATCCGGTATTGCAAGCTACAGCCACCCTTTTCCTACGCAAGTTGATACTTTTAATACACGTGCTTTTATGGTCAATACGCGCACGCGACGTATGGGACTTGATACAACTACTTTACCGGACGACTTTCTACTCAATGGTGTACTCGCACAGCTAGGTAAAGGGCCGATAACACCTGCCCATTTTCCTTTTAAAGTTGAGTATGGCTATCACTTTGATTCTCATTTGCTCGGCGAATTTTTAGCTGAAGAAGGTCAACGTAAAGGCGTTTTCTTTAAGCAAGCTCATGTTCAAGAAGTTACTCAAGATGTTACCGGCAACCTCAAATCACTTGTGACAAATAAGGGCGAAGTCATCTCTGGTGATTTTTTTGTTGATTGCACTGGTTTTGCCTCGGTTTTGATGCAACAAACGTTAGGTGTTTCGTTTAAACCCTACAAAGAAAACCTGTTTAATGATTCAGCTGTTGTGATGCCAACCGCGATAGGTCATACCATTCCGGTCGAAACCGAATCGACTGCATTATCATCTGGTTGGTGTTGGAAAATTCCGCTAACCCAACGTTTTGGCAATGGGTATGTTTATAGCAGTGATTTTATTAATAGTGAGCAGGCTGAAGTTGAATTTAGGCAGCATTTAAATATGCTGAATAGCGAAGCATCTTGTAAACATTTGAAAATGAAGGTCGGTGTTTTGTCTGAGCATTGGTCTAAAAATTGTATCGCGCTTGGTTTATCTCAAGGCTTTATAGAGCCGTTAGAAGCGACCGCGCTGCATTTGGTGCAAATCAGTACTGAAATTTTTATTGAGCATTTTGAAGCGGGTCAGTTTTCTAATCAGCATCAAGGCGAATATAATAAGGAAATCAGTGAACGGTTTGAGCGCATACGCGATTACATTGTTGCGCATTACAAGCTAAATACGCGAGATGATTCAACGTATTGGCTTGCAAATCAGGAAAACGAACATTTGTCTGAATCATTGTTACAGCTGTTAGATGTATGGTTTCAACGTGAAGATTTATCAGTTGAAATTGAACGACAAAACCTGAATACGCACTTTGATGCGGTATCTTGGCATTGTTTGTTATCTGGATATGGCGCTTATCCGCCCTTGCATCCTAATCAACCCGGTAAAGGCGATTTGTTTAAAGAGAAAAATGTGGAGCAATTTATTCAAGCTTGTACGCTTAATTTTGATTCGCACGCGGCCAACCTGAGAGCGCTTAAATAATTCCCCTAGCTGAGTTGTGTTAAAAGTGTCAATTGTTATTAACTTTTTATTGGCTTTTGATTAAGTAAGGAGGCGTTCACATTAATGGCTAAGCTTAATCAATTCTCGTTAATATATAAAATAAATAATGGTGCCGATACAGAGCACCGATTTTAAACCTAAGTGTGTTAAACATGCACTAGAGCAGGATCATAAAGTGAGTGATGTTGCGTGATTAAATTAGGCTTGCTGCTCGTTATTTTTAATAAGCGAGCAGCAGCATCGTATATTTATTATTAATAAATATGCGAATTCAAGCTTGTATTCACAGGGTAAGCACACAAAAAAGTATTAAACACACAGCAAAAATAATAACACTTGAATTCAAGTAACAAAAATGACGGCCAAAATAAATAACCCCTTAAAATAAGAAGCATCATGGCAAAGGTATACAGTACGGCTTTTAAACTAAAGTGCGTTAAAAGAGTATTAGAGCAAGGTTATAAAATAAGTGAAACTGCGCTTTACATGGACGTAGGTAAGCGTTCACTCTTAACGTGGCTACGTTTATACAAAGAAGGATTATTAACTGAATCACATCCTCATTTAATGGATGATGCGTTTGATATAAAAGCGCAGCAGCTCAGCGCAAACAAAAAAATTGCAGCGCTTGAGCAAGAAGTAAAAAAACTAAAATATGACAATACGCGATTAAAACGCCAATTTTTATCACTTAAAAAGCACGTCAATCAGTTTGAATAAATACGCCATGAATCACGTTATTTTTAGATTAAGTTTGTTAATGCCGCGCTAATAGTGGGATAAGAAAAATTGAATTTTGATTGTAGCAGTTTATTCGGCTTAACGTTTTGACCAAACAATAAAATATCTGACATTTCGCCAAATATCAGTTTTAACACCCAAGCGGGTGTCGTTAATAAACAAGGGCGGTTAAGTTGATGCGCCAGTTGATGGCTAAACTCAGCGTTGGATACCGCTTTAGGTGCAGTAATATTAACAGGGCCTTTTATCATGTTATTATTTTGAATATGCAATATCGCATTAATGGCGTCTTCTACATGGATCCACGACATTATTTGCTTGCCTGTGCCCATTTTGCCACCCAAGCCTAATTTAAACGGCGGCAGCATTTTAGCTAAAGCGCCTTGATTATTAGCTAACACAACGCCGGTTCTTAATAAAACCACCCTTGTATTAGGCTGTTTTATATTTTGTGCGATTTGCTCCCATTTAAAACATAAGTCATAAGTAAACTCATGGTTATAATGAGTAAAATCTTCACCTATTTCTACTTCTCTTTCACTCTCATTTTGTCGACCATAAATACCAATCGCACTGCCCGATATAAACACCGAAGGTGGATTTTTTGCTTGGTTTATAAGCTCAACTAATTCAGCGGTAATACCCCACCGGCTATTACATATCGTTTTTTTATGCTCAGCAGACCAACGCTTATCGGCAATGGGCTCACCCGCCAAATTAATAACCACATTTATATTTTCAACATTGCTTAATGAAAGTGCATTAATAAAATGTACATCGTTACCAAATTTAATTTTTGCTTTGTTTACATCTCGGGTTAAAACCGTAATAGAATTATTTGACCTGAGAAGCTTTTTAATTAGAGCTTGACCGATTAACCCCGTACCGCCAGTAATAAGATATTTCATAATCTACGCCTTAAACCGCTGTAAATGAGTGCTTAATTATTAATACATTAGGTGAGTGAGTTTAGATCATATTTTAGTTCTGGCTATTATAGGTTTAGTGAAGGGTTTATTGGAGGGGGTTATTGAAGGGGATTATTGAAGGAGGAGGGGATGCCTGTCTTGAATGACAATACCTGATCCGGCGGGGGATAAATGCCTCCGTAGGTTGCCATGAGTGAAACGGATCGCAACACACTCAAGTAATAAATTAAAACCAAGCAATCAAAGATTAACCATTCATAAAACAAAATTTAAATTAAGCGAAAAATGCAACCACAAACGGTGCGGTTCGCAAGCTCACGGCACCCTACGGTAGGGTAATGCCTCCGTAGGTTGCCATGAGTGAAACGGATCGCAACACACTCAAGTAATAATTTAAAACCAAGCAATCAAAAATTAACCATTCATAAAACAAAATTTAAATTAAGCGAAAAATGCAACCACAAACGGTGCGGTTCGCAAGCTCACGGCACCCTACGGTAGGGTAATTTTGTCAATCAGCCATACAAAGTTTGTAAATAAATAAAAATTTGTAAATAAATAAAAGATAGTAATATCAATGTATTATAAGTGAGATTAATGCATATCCTCGATAGTTCTCGAACGCTGTCATGGTTGAAAAGTGGTAGCGCCCTTTAAAACATCGAAGCCAAGGGATAAATTACACGTGCAAAGGTTGATCGAATCATTTTTGGCTATATAGTTAAAAATACAGGTTTGATATGTGTTATTTGTCCCCTTAGTTCAGCTGGATAGAACAAGGACCTCCTAAGTCTTAGACACAGGTTCGAATCCTGTAGGGGACACCAGTTTTAAATCCTTTCCCTGATACTTTCATTTAAAGACCTTCGTAACGGTAAACCTGTTATGAAAAGCGTTAACGCTTAACCGGTGTTGCTTTACTTCACTTCACTTCATTTTACCCCTGCATCCGCTAAAGCCGCGGTATTATAAACATAATAAAATTTCGTATGGGGTTCTTTGTATTTCATAATTTACTCTGGGTATTTACGCGTTAAAGTGAAGCATAATTGATGTTTATCTTTGAGTTTGATTATGAGTTTTTACCATGAAAAAGTCGCATTAGTCACGGGGGCTAATCGTGGTTTAGGCAAAGCGATTGTTGCTGCATTGTTAGCTGCAGGCATAAAAAAGGTGTATGCCGCTGCCCGTTGTTCAAGCTCGATTAAGCATGCTGATACCCGTGTTGTGCCTATTGATTGCGACATTACCTCGGTTGAGCAACTTGAGCGTGTTAAAACACAAGTGGGTGATTTAAATATTTTAATTAACAACGCGGGCCGAAATGCGTTTGGCTCTATTTTAACAAGTGAGTTAGACGGCATTCAGCAAGATATGGCGGTTAATTATTTGGGAACCTTGAATGCGATCAGAGCCTTATATCCGGTTATTCAAGCGAATGAACAAGGGCATATTGTTAATGTGATTAGTATATGCGCATTAGCCAGTATGCCGGGGCTGGGTGGGTATTGTGCCTCTAAAGCGGCTTTGTTCTCGGCCACACAAGCGATACGTGCTGAACTAAAAAAAGTGAATGTGCGTGTGCGTGTGCAAGGTGTGATCGCAGGGCCGTTAGATACTGATATGAATGAGGGTTTAGAGATTGAAATGGCAACACCTGAAGTAGCAGCACAAGCAATTGTGGCTGGTATTCAACTTGCCGATGATGAAATTTATATTGACCCTGTTGCGCTTGAATCTGGGCGTATTTGGCAACGTAACCCTAAACAGCTTGAAGCCGATTTTGCTTTATTTGAGTAGGGTAAAATTATAATTAAAAGGTTGGTATCACTTTTTATACAATCAAAAAGGCCGTTGCGATAGTGACTCACGCAGCGGCTTATTTATGTGTTTGTTTTTATTTTTCTTTTTATTAAAAATTAAAACCACGTCCTTTGGGCGTGGAAGAGGTTTTTAGGCTATAGCCTGAAAACCTACTCAAGTGTAATTCTATACCTGTTATCGCCAAACAACAGAAATAGGAATTACAAATGAGTAGATTTAATAAATTATCCCACGTTTTGTGGCATTGCCAATATCATATCGTTTGGGTACCCAAATATAGATATAAAATATTAACAGGTAAGGTTGCTTACGAAGTTAACAAAAGTATCAGGGTTTATGCTGAACGGTTAGGTTGTGAAGTAATAGAACTCAACGTCCAGAGCGATCATGTGCACTTATTGGTAAAAGTGCCCCCGAAAGTATCGATTTCCACTTTGGTTGGAACAGTGAAAGGAAAAACAGCCTTACAAGTATTTAGGCAGTT
>NZ_QMED01000059.1 GCF_003286125.1 Algibacillus agarilyticus | reverse complement strand
CATCAAATCTTTAGCTAAAAACAAAACACTCAAATTATCCAAAGCCACATTGGCGTTGTATGGTTAAGCCTCTCGGGCAATTAGTACAGGTTAGCTCAACGCCTCACAACGCTTACACACCCTGCCTATCAACGTCGTAGTCTCCGACAACCCTACAGGACCTTAAAGGTCAGTGAGAACTCATCTCAAGGCTTGCTTCCCGCTTAGATGCTTTCAGCGGTTATCAATTCCGAACGTAGCTACCGGGCAGTGCACTTGGCAATACAACCCGAACACCAGCGGTTCGTCCACTCCGGTCCTCTCGTACTAGGAGCAGCCCCTTTCAATTCTCAAACGCCCACGGCAGATAGGGACCGAACTGTCTCACGACGTTCTAAACCCAGCTCGCGTACCACTTTAAATGGCGAACAGCCATACCCTTGGGACCGACTTCAGCCCCAGGATGTGATGAGCCGACATCGAGGTGCCAAACACCGCCGTCGATATGAACTCTTGGGCGGTATCAGCCTGTTATCCCCGGAGTACCTTTTATCCGTTGAGCGATGGCCCTTCCATTCAGAACCACCGGATCACTATGACCTGCTTTCGCACCTGCTCGACGTGTCTGTCTCGCAGTTAAGCTGACTTCTGCCATTGCACTAACCGTACGATGTCCGACCGTACTTAGTCAACCTTCGTGCTCCTCCGTTACTCTTTGGGAGGAGACCGCCCCAGTCAAACTACCCACCAGACAGTGTCCCTGAACCCGATTAGGGTCCGAGGTTAGAACATCAAACATACAAGGGTGGTATTTCAAGGTCGACTCCACAACATCTGGCGACGCTGCTTCAAAGTCTCCCACCTATCCTACACATGTAGGCTCAATGTTCACTGCCAAGCTGTAGTAAAGGTTCACGGGGTCTTTCCGTCTAGCCGCGGGTACACAGCATCTTCACTGCGATTTCAATTTCACTGAGTCTCGGGTGGAGACAGCGTGGCCATGATTACACCATTCGTGCAGGTCGGAACTTACCCGACAAGGAATTTCGCTACCTTAGGACCGTTATAGTTACGGCCGCCGTTTACCGGGGCTTCGATCAAGAGCTTCTCCGAAGATAACCCCATCAATTAACCTTCCGGCACCGGGCAGGTGTCACACCGTATACGTCATCTTGCGATTTTGCACAGTGCTGTGTTTTTAATAAACAGTTCCAGCCACCTGGTCACTGCGACTGTCGTTCGCTTACACTGTAAAAGTTTAACAAACAACAGCGTACCTTCTCCCGAAGTTACGGTACTATTTTGCCTAGTTCCTTCACCCGAGTTCTCTCAAGCGCCTTAGTATTCTCTACCTGATCACCTGTGTCGGTTTGGGGTACGATTCGAATAAACCTGAAGCTTAGCGGATTTTCCTGGAAGTATGGCATCAATCACTTCAACGCCGTAGCGCCTCGTCTCGTATCTCAGTCTTATAGAAACCCGGATTTGCCTAAGTTTCAAACCTACTTACTTTCACGTGGATAACCAACACCACGCTGATTTAGCCTGCTCCGTCTCCACATCGCAGTTTATTCAAGTACGGGAATATTAACCCGTTTCCCATCGATTACGCCGTTCGGCCTCACCTTAGGGGTCGACTTACCCTACCCTGATTAGCATGGGATAGGAAACCTTGATCTTTCGGCGGGGAAGTTTTTCACTCCCCTTATCGTTACTCATGTCAGCATTCGCACTTCTGATACCTCCAGCATGCCTTACAGCACACCTTCAACAGCCTACAGAACGCTCCCCTACCACTTGAACCTAAGTTCAAATCCGCAGCTTCGGTGCATAGTTTAGCCCCGTTAAATCTTCCGCGCAGACCGACTCGACCAGTGAGCTATTACGCTTTCTTTAAAGGATGGCTGCTTCTAAGCCAACCTCCTGGCTGTCTATGCCTTTCCACATCGTTTCCCACTTAACTATGACTTTGGGACCTTAGCTGGCGGTCTGGGTTGTTGCCCTCTTCACGGCGGACGTTAGCACCCGTCGTGTGTCTCCCGGATAGTACTCATCGGTATTCGGAGTTTGCAAAGGGTTGGTAAGTCGGGATGACCCCCTAGCCTTAACAGTGCTCTACCCCCGATGGTATTCGTCCGAGGCTCTACCTAAATAGATTTCGGGGAGAACCAGCTATCTCCCGGCTTGATTAGCCTTTCACTCCGATCCACAAGTCATCTCCTAACTTTTCAACGTTAGTGAGTTCGGTCCTCCAGTTGATGTTACTCAACCTTCAACCTGCCCATGGATAGATCGCCGGGTTTCGGGTCTATACCTAGCAACTCGACGCCCAGTTAAGACTCGATTTCTCTACGGCTCCCCTATTCGGTTAACCTTGCTACTAAATATAAGTCGCTGACCCATTATACAAAAGGTACGCAGTCACAGAACAAGTCTGCTCCCACTGCTTGTACGTACACGGTTTCAGGTTCTATTTCACTCCCCTCACAGGGGTTCTTTTCGCCTTTCCCTCACGGTACTGGTTCACTATCGGTCAGTTAGGAGTATTTAGCCTTGGAGGATGGTCCCCCCATCTTCAGACAAGATATCACGTGTCCCGTCCTACTTAATATGTATAATAAAGCCTTTCGCATACAGGACTATCACCTACTATGGTCAAACTTTCCAGAGTGTTCTGCTGGACTTTATTATATCGGCTGAACCCCTTTCGCTCGCCGCTACTCAGGGTATCTCAATTGATTTCTTTTCCTCCGGGTACTTAGATGTTTCAGTTCTCCGGGTTTGCTTCTTACACCTATGTATTCAGTGCAAGATACTCTACATAATAGAGTGGGTTGCCCCATTCGGAAATCTTGGACTCAACGTTCTTTATCAACTCGTCCAAGCTTATCGCAGATTAACACGTCCTTCATCGCCTCTAACTGCCAAGGCATCCACCGTGTACGCTTATTCACTTAACCATACAACCCAAGGTGTCCTCGGATTGCATGTCTTTTGACATTTTCGCGCGCCTTGTTTCAAATACTAAAGTTCTGATGAACTTCTTTATTTACTTTTTTGTCCTGATTGTTAAAGAGCATGGTCTTCTCTTTCGAGAATAAAACCAAAACTAAATTATCAATTTGATAATAATTTAGGTTTAGTCTTTTATGACCTGATTTAAAGAGGGTGTTGATTAGGTAAGTGGTGGAGCTAAGCAGGATCGAACTGCTGACCTCCTGCGTGCAAGGCAGGCGCTCTCCCAGCTGAGCTATAGCCCCATTTATCTTACTAAATGGTATCGAGTCGGATGGGATGTATAGGCCAATTTACTTTATTTTTTCGACACGAAAACATCACTGCTAGCAAGCTAACGAATGATGAGGACGATCTAATCAGTAAATTGGTAGGTCTGGGCAGACTTGAACTGCCGACCTCACCCTTATCAGGGGTGCGCTCTAACCAGCTGAGCTACAGACCTATACAGTGTCTTTAAGCCTCAGTGGCTTCGACTCTCTTTAAATCATCTTTTGGTAACTTCTTATCTGTGTGAACACTCTGCAAATATAAGTCTTAGGTAAGGAGGTGATCCAGCCCCAGGTTCCCCTAGGGCTACCTTGTTACGACTTCACCCCAGTCATGAACCACACCGTGGTAAACGCCCATTATTAAGCTATCTACTTCTGGTGCAGCCCACTCCCATGGTGTGACGGGCGGTGTGTACAAGGCCCGGGAACGTATTCACCGCAGCATTCTGATCTGCGATTACTAGCGATTCCGACTTCATGGGGTCGAGTTGCAGACCCCAATCCGGACTACGACAAGCTTTAAGGGATCCGCTTACTGTTGCCAGTTCGCTTCCCTCTGTACTTGCCATTGTAGCACGTGTGTAGCCCATCCCGTAAGGGCCATGATGACTTGACGTCGTCCCCACCTTCCTCCGGTTTGTCACCGGCAGTCTCCTTAGAGTTCTCAGCATTACCTGCTAGCAACTAAGGATAGGGGTTGCGCTCGTTGCGGGACTTAACCCAACATTTCACAACACGAGCTGACGACAGCCATGCAGCACCTGTCTCACAGTTCCCGAAGGCACACTAAAATCTCTTTCAGCTTCTGTGGATGTCAAGGGATGGTAAGGTTCATCGCGTTGCATCGAATTAAACCACATGCTCCACCGCTTGTGCGGGCCCCCGTCAATTCATTTGAGTTTTAATCTTGCGACCGTACTCCCCAGGCGGTCTACTTAGTGCGTTAGCTGCGCCACTCACGTCTTAAAGACACAAACAGCTAGTAGACATCGTTTACGGCGTGGACTACCAGGGTATCTAATCCTGTTCGCTACCCACGCTTTCGAACCTCAGCGTCAGTCATTGTCCAGGGGGCCGCCTTCGCCACTGGTATTCCTTCAGATCTCTACGCATTTCACCGCTACACCTGAAATTCTACCCCCCTCTACAAGACTCTAGCTGAACAGTTTTGAATGCACGGCCGAGGTTGAGCCCCGGTGTTTCACATCCAACTTATTCAGCCGCCTACGCTCGCTTTACGCCCAGTAATTCCGATTAACGCTTGCACCCTCCGTATTACCGCGGCTGCTGGCACGGAGTTAGCCGGTGCTTCTTCTGTTGCTAACGTCACATCTGATGGGTATTAACCATCAAACTTTCCTCACAACTGAAAGTGCTTTACAACCCGAAAGCCTTCTTCACACACGCGGCATGGCTGCATCAGGGTTTCCCCCATTGTGCAATATTCCCCACTGCTGCCTCCCGTAGGAGTCTGGACCGTGTCTCAGTTCCAGTGTGGCTGATCATCCTCTCAGACCAGCTAGGGATCGTCGCCTTGGTGAGCCATTACCTCACCAACAAGCTAATCCCACTTGGGTTCATCCTTAGGCGAGAGCCGAAGCCCCCTTTAATCCGAAGATACTATGCAGTATTAGCCATCGTTTCCAATGGTTATCCTCCACCTTAGGGCAGATCCCCAAGCATTACTCACCCGTCCGCCGCTCGTCATCAAAGTGCAAGCACTTCATGTTACCGCTCGACTTGCATGTGTTAGGCCTGCCGCCAGCGTTCAATCTGAGCCATGATCAAACTCTTCAAAAAAAGTAAATCTGGGTCTCAATGAATTCTGATTTGCAAACAAATAAATTAATATTCGTTTTGTTTTGACCGTGTAAGTCACTCAGAGAACATTAAGTTAATTTTATATACTTAATATTTGCGAGTGCTCACACAGATAAGTAAGCTACCAAATTGTTAAAGAGCCATCTTTCGATGTTCGCTGCAAGAGTT
>NZ_QMED01000058.1 GCF_003286125.1 Algibacillus agarilyticus | reverse complement strand
ATGGCTTGCTTCTAAATCACTTAGATCGTTAGCGTAAATAACAATAAAAAAGAGGATAATATGGAAATATTTAAAAATGATTTTGGCTGTGAATTACACGGACTTAATATCAATTCGCTAACAGAAAAAGATGAAAAAATCATTAAATCTTCACTGTATGAAAACCGCTTGGTGATTATTAAAAATCAAACACTCACCAATCAAGAATATGTTGATTTTGCCAATAAATTTGCAACACCGGTGCCCTACTTACAGGAAAATTATCACCACCCTGATCACAAAGAAATATTCGTTTCATCAAATATTCAAAAGACAAAAGACAAAATGGGCGTAGCCAGAACGGGAGGGTATTGGCATTCAGATACCGCTTTTGAACAAAACCCTAAAGTGCTCACCATGTTAATGCCTAAAGTTATGCCCAAAACAATAAAACGGACGACTCGATTTATTGATATGGCGAAAGTATACCAAGCGATGTCATTAAAACAGCAGCAAACCTTATCAAAAATGACATTTATTCATAGTGGTCGTTGGCGCTATAAAGTCAGACCAGAAGATATAAATTTAGACTTAACTGAAATTTTAGCCATGATCCATGCAGTACAGCCACCAGTTGAGCACCCTGCGGTGATCACACACCCTTTCACCAAAGAAAAAATTATTTACGCGAGTCGCGGCTTTACTATTGAAGTAAAAAACGAAGGGCTAGACCAAAGTAAAGTTATCTTAGATGAATTATTCGATTTTGCTGAACAGGCACAATTTATCAAAGAAGTCACCTGGAATTTAGGCGATCTAATCATTTGGGATAACCGTTTTTTACAACACAGTTCAGGCCGTCAGGCGGCTGTTGGAGAAAACTTACAAGCCGAAATAACCAAAGAAGAAGAAACAATGATGTTTAGGATCACACTGCTAGACGGTATGCCTTTATGTGATAGTTTACGCGAAAACGCAGGCGTAGCCATTCCAGAAATGGAGGTATAACAATGCTTACAGCAATAACTCAAACAACACAAAAAGCAAAAAGCCCAACGAACGATCCATTATTAATTGAGCCTACTTTATTAAAACAAGTGCTTAAACCGTATTTTAGTCACAGCACCTATTTGAAAAGTGCCGTTATCGACGATGTTAATAGTGAAGCACTTGTTACCGCTCGAGGTCAATTTGCCATAGAAAAAAGTTGTTACATTGATGATACTGGCCATTTTAATGCTGTTGAATTCAATATCTGTTTTAATCAACTGTCATATGTCATTGTCGCTCAGTGCATAGAGTCCGGTATATTTAAAGCTCTAAATCCTAAATGGGCTGCGTTATGCCCTAAAACGTTACAGGACTTTTTTGAAGATCAGTTAGCTACCATATTAATATCCAAACTCGAATCTAAATTTTTAAGGCCTCTAAACAGTCGAGCATTTGAAGGGCTATTCACGGTTGATAAACTTTCAGTAATTAAAGGACGTTTGTTTATGCACACCAGCATTGCATTTTATGATGAGCAAGGTATCGCTGCAAAAGGAAACGTGCTTGCGTGTTATGTACCCGGTTTAAAAGAGGTCAATGCAAATGCACAAAGCCATTAAATCGGCACAAGCCGTTGCTGCGTTAAGGGCGGCAACTCAACAAGACAATATAAATTTAGGCTATCAAGCAGATTATTTAGCGGATAATTTTATTGATGGACAATATTCTATGTTAGCTAAAATGCGTCCACGATGGCTACGGCGCAAGTTGATTGAGCGTTTGCACCCAGGTAGTTATTGCTTTTCGATCATCCGTACACAGCATATTGATAAAATATTACAACAACAAATCGACTCCGGTATCGAGCAGGTTGTCATATTAGGTGCAGGTTATGACACGCGCGCATTACGCTATAAAAAAGTGTTACGATCGGTCAATGTTTTTGAATTAGATTTTCCGCCAACGCAAGCTTATAAATTAAATCAACTAAAGCAAACAGATTGCAACATTCCAGATAATGTTAGCTACATTCCTATCGACTTTAATCAAGAAGACATCGCCCTTGAGCTCAAAAAAAATAATTTCTCCTTTTCTAAAATTACGCTTTTTATTTGGGAAGGCGTTTCGTATTACCTAGAAAAAGAAGTCGTTAGTTACATTTTAAAATTAACGGCACAATGTGCTAAAGGCAGTTCAATTGTATTTGATTATTCATTGCGTAGTTTTGTTAATGGGGATCATTCAACTTACGGCGGCAAACAAATAGCCCATTGGCTTAAAAAAATAAACGAACCTTTTTTATTTGGTTGTAACTCAGATGAAATCAACCGTTTTGTCATTGATAACAATCTAAAATTAGATTCAGATTTTGGAGCCGATGAATTAGAAAATTTATATCTATTGAAACCAGATAATAAATTGCTAGGCCGCACACTTGGGCATGTGCGTATTGCACACTGTGTAAACGAATAAATACGCTCTAAGCTAGTCAAAAATAAACGGGCGGTAAATGGCTTTAACTAACACTATCATCTGGGTTAACAACGTCGTCGGCAGGCACAGAAAGTAATGATTTTATTACTTACTAATTATCAGGGACCGCCTTTCTAAGAAATCCGGCCCGCCAAATTCAAGGAAGGCGTCCAAAAATCTGTGTCAGTCTAATTTAATAAAACCCTTCAATAAAAGTCATCGATGGGTAGTCGATTCACTTATGTATTATCGAATTAAATCAGAGGTTTATATATGCCTGTCCTGCATGGTCGTTTGCTATATCGGCGAGTGCGAAGTTCAGTCCATATAGATTTTAAATAAGGAGATGTCGCTATAAGTCACCCATATGTTTTTAATTTTACATAATAGGCTAAATATGGCCTGTTCTTTCACAAAAGTGTAAATGGCTCGTTTTTATAGGCTTAATTTAAGGTTGAATGTAAAGTTAAATTGATGCTAACGTACTGACATTATTAAATAAATATTAAGCAATACGGATATTTTTTAAACGCTGTTTATGAATGGCTTATAAGAATTATTGGTATTAAGTTGCTAGGGAAGCTATGTTCAAAATTATCGCATTAGTTGTGTTTTCGTTATTTTCTCTTAATAGCTATGCATGCTTTCAGCCACCGCCGGGACTTACCGAACTACATGAGTCCCAAGCAAAATTTTATTTTCTGTCCGCAATAGTTTTATTGGTAATATCTATCGGACTGCGCCTTACTTCAAACCGAAATAGAGTTTGGGTTCCACTATTATTCATAGCTACTTTCACATATTTCCCTGCTTATCTTTGGCACTGGGGACAAATGTCAGGCTCTTGTGGCAGACCTGAAATCGTATTTGCCTTTCAAGTTTTTGCGGCTGGTATGCTTTTTTTATCTGTTTACGAAGCAATCAAATTTTACAAGCAAAAAAAGCTCGGTAAAATAGCAACTATAAGAATTTAAAGCGGGACGACTAACTGTTTGCTCGGTTTCGCTTCGCTACACAATTTTAGCAAATAATTATAACCCCCTTAAATTGGCGTTAGCAGTCTATGAATAAATTAAGCATTTTTAAGTATATAACTTTGGGATCATTCTTATTGAGTTTGGTTGCATACATAGCTTCTAATTTTGAGGATAATCTACCGTTTCAGTACTTCTTGTTTCTTCATATCACTAGTATGGTTTCATGTTTTTCAGCTATGTATTACATAAATAAACGAGATAAAACCAAACATAAAGAATCCTTTTTAAAAGGAGTATTCAAACATTTTAAGAACGTCTATCTTGGCTTTTACTTGGCAGCCAAGTTTAAACCTGCATTATTTACATTAACTGTTTGTGCTTTTATTTCAGTGTATCCTGCCATGACAGTAATAGGGGCATCGTTTATGGAAGAGATTGAAAAGCCAGATGATGTTGTAAATACATTAAGATTAATGTCTGGCCACTGGGCTTTATTTAGTTATATTGCCGTTATATTATTTTATCTTGTTTTGCCTCTGAAAGAGACGGCTAATCGGGTAGCCAAGGGTATCTAACCCTCAGCCCCCACAACACCCTGCAAGCGGCTCCGCACAGGGCGTTTCATTTAGGATGGTGAAGCGCTATCCAACCATCGCGCAGTGAATATAACCCTTCAGATTTCAGGTAGTCTAATGAGGTTTATATATGCCTGTCCTGCATGGTCGTTTTAATTTGAATTAAATGCCGATACACAATTAAATCACACAGCGAGAATGAAGATAAAAATAGATAGCGCCGTAGGGCGACGAGAATACAGTAAAAGGTTAGGCACAATAGAGCCCATTTTTGGTAACATTACCGTGAATAAAGGCATGAATAAATTCACGTTACGGGGTCAAGAAAAAGTGAATACCCAATGGCAACTGTATTGTTTAGTGCATAATATTGAGAAGTTAAGAAGCAAACTACATTAGATAGTGCAAAACAGCCTCTATTTACGGTAAAAACCAGCATAACAGCCCCCCAAATCACACTCACCTGAAATAGCTAATCAGCATAAATACCCTCAAAAAATACGGTAAATANCATAAATACCCTCAAAAAATACGGTAAATAAGATTGAAGCGACTGACAAACTCAGATACTGTTTAATGCAATTAAAAATAACAATAAAAACGAGTTATTCTACAAGCTCGTTATATTCCATGAATCGAATTCTGTTAATAATTTCATCACTCGTAATCCTAATTATGTTTAGTTGCATATATTTCGCTACGCGTTGGCCTACTGGCGAGCTAACAGCAAAGTTATATCTGACTGTTTACGCAGATGTGCATATTTTCATGCATCGCGATCACCTAATAACATTGATGCCGATCAGCTAATAACATCCATCGCGATCATGCAATAACATCGATGCCGATCACTTTTAACAAAAATGTTATTGAGTGATCGACTTGATGTTATTTGCTACCTAATCAAATTTCTCACGCATTGTAGGTGTGTTTAATCGTTATTCTTATCGTTTTAATTGCGATGGGGATAACTATGCCAACGGCACCTATATCTATGAGAAAACTTAAAGAAATACTTCGACTAAAATACGGTTCAAACTTAACGCATCGTCAAATAGCCAAAAGCTTGTCCATATCTCCATCTTCTGTTTCGACTTATGCGAACCGAGCTGCTCAGCTAGGGTTGAGTCAATGGCCTTTAGAAGATAAATGGGATGATGTCTCGTTAAAGCACGCCTTTTTCAATACCAAGGCAAAACCTAAACAATTTTCGCTACCCGAATGGTCTACGGTCAAACAAGCGTTAAGCTGTAAAACCATGACCCTTTTGCTGCTGTGGCAAGAGTACGCAGAGCAACACCCAGAGGGGCATTACAGTTACAATCACTATTGCAGGCAATATAAAGCTTGGCTTAAAACGCAAAGGCTTTCTATGCGCCAACACCACAAAGCGGGTGAAAAATTGTTTGTTGATTATTGCGGGCCAACCCTACCGATTGTTAATCCCAAAACAGGTGAATACCGTACGGCTCAAGTCTTTGTAGCGGTCATGGGGGCGTCGAATTACACCTACGCTGAAGCCACGCTATCACAAGGGTTAGAAGATTGGATAATGAGCCATGTTCGCTGCTTCGAGTTTCTCGGCGGCGTGCCGGAACTGGTGATACCGGACAACCTTAAAAGCGGCGTAACGAAAGCTTGTCGCTATGAGCCAGATTTAAACCCCACTTATCAACAATTAGCAGAGCATTATGATACGACGGTTATTCCTGCTCGGCCTTATAAACCCAAAGATAAAGCGAAAGCGGAAGTAGGCGTGCAAATTGTTGAACGTTGGATCATGGCTCGCCTTCGCCATGAAACCTTCTTCAGCTTGAAACAACTTAACCAGCGTATCGCAGAATTGCTTGACGATATGAATAACAGGAAAATGAAAAAGCACCCTGGCAGTCGAACCAGTCAGTTTGCCGCCATTGATAAACCCGCCTTAAAACCGCTACCACAGAGCACATATCAATATACCTTCGTTAAAAAGGTACGCGTTCATATCGATTACCATGTAGAAGTTGAACAGCATTATTACTCAGTGCCGTATTCCTTGGTCAAACAAAAGCTTGAAGCACATATAGGTGACCAACAAGTGAAGATTTACCACCAAGATAAGCTGGTGGCTATTCACCCAAGAGCTTATGGTGTAGGCCGGCATAGCACCAATGAACAACATATGCCCGAAGCGCATCGTCAGCATCAACAATGGTCGCCACAACGACTTGAACGGTGGGCGGCGCAAATCGGCAAACATACCGAGTCCTTGGTTAGACTCTACCTACAATCGCGTAAACACCCTGAGCAAAGTTACCGTCGCTGCCTTGGCTTATTAAACCTAGCCAAACAATATTCACCAGAACGACTGAATGCAGCTTGTGCCAGAGCATTGCAGACAAAAGTGACGCACCTTAAGGCCATCAGCAATATGCTCAGTAAAGGGTTAGAACAACAGCCACTACCGAATGAACAAAGAGACTTGCTTAATGACATTGAGCATCAAAACATCCGCGGTCAAGACTACTATCATTAAGGAATATTCACATGAATACATTATCAAACCAGTTAACGACATTAAAACTTAGCGGTGTTAAAGCCGCCTTATTACAACAAAAAGAGCAGTCTAATCTCTATATGGAACAAAGCTTCGAAGAGCGATTAAGCTTGCTACTGGACTATGAAATTACGGGACGGGAGCAGCGGCGTATTGAACGCCTCACCAGGCAAGCCAAATTTAGAATTAAAGCTAACTTACAAGAACTAGAATACCAAGCAGAGCGAGGGTTAAGCCAAGATAAGATCCGTAGCCTTGCACAAGGTGAATGGTTAACTCAACAGCATAACTTATTGATCACGGGGGCAACGGGTTGTGGCAAAACATACCTTAGTTGCGCGCTGGGTCATCATTATTGCCAGCAAGAACATAGCGTTTACTACTTCCGCTTAAAAGAACTACTGGAAAAGCTGTTTATGGCGCAAGCAGATGGTAGCTATCGAAAGTTAATCAACAAACTCAAAAGCTGCGACTTGCTGATCTTAGATGATTGGGGACTTGAGCCACTCAATGCCCAACAACGTAGCGATTTACTTGAGATTATCGATGCAAGATATGACTTCAAATCGACCATGATCACCAGTCAGCTTCCCGTCACCAGTTGGTATGAAATGATTGGAGAATCGACACACGCTGATGCGATCTTAGATAGACTTGTTCACAGTGCGATCAAGATCGAATTAAAAGGAGAATCAATGAGAAAAAGAAGAAATAAATTGACGGAAGCCGATCACGTCAGTTAGATTTTTATCAGGTCTACAATCGTGAGAAATTGTGATCGCCATCGATGTTATTAAGCGATCGGCATCATGTTATTACGCAA
>NZ_QMED01000057.1 GCF_003286125.1 Algibacillus agarilyticus | reverse complement strand
GGGACATATATGGTCACTCCGATTAAATCAAGCTATATTGCCTGTTTTTTTGCCCGAAAATAGGGGTAAATCATTGAATAAATTACATATTTCTTTCTTACTAAACTGGTTTTATGCTTGGTAAAGTAACGGTTTCTTGACATATATCCGGCGTCTTGATGGCTTTAAATGCAGCCGCGCCCTAATGAGTTCCTGAATAAGGATGTCTTATTTGCCTTTGCAGGCATAATGCTTCTTCGACTCGTTATTATGCGTCTAGAGCAGCTGTCCCGGCGAGGTTCCAAATAAGACAAAACCGTTTAAATCATCAATACATATAGTACCGTTTAGCCCTTAAATGAGTGAGTGGTTTTATTTCTTAAATTCTACGTTTTTTTTGATTAAGCACAGGCCTTGTTTATGTCGAAATCTTGCTTATATGCCATGACTGACCAAGTGATACGCGCAAGTTTATTCGCTAATGCCACAACCGCTTTACAACCGTGCATACGGCTTTTTAGTTGCCTTGCCCAGCGATGTAATGAGGTATCTTTTTTAGTACACCAATTCATCACCGCTCTTGCGCCCATGATAAACAACCGCCTTAATGTGCTATTCCCGCGTTTGGTTATTTTACCCATTCTATTTTTATCACCACTGGCATGCTGAGAAGGGGTTATTCCTGTCCAAGCAGCAAACTGCCTACCGTTTTTAAAGGTGTTGGCATCAGTAACACTGCCCATGATCGCTGAAGCGAGTACAGGGCCAACACCAGGGATTGTCATTAAACGTTTATATTCTTTTTTATCTTTAACCAAGCTATCAAGCTCTTGTTGAATTGCGTCAAGTTGTTCATCTTGATTTTGTAAATTTTGATAAAGCCGACGAATGATTTTGCGGGCTGTCGCCGTCAATTCCATTTCATTACACTCTAAAATAATAGGGATTTCATTCATTAATGCGACACGGGTTCGCGGTACGACAACACCATACTCCGCTAATAACCCCCGTAATTGATTAGCATCACCGGTGCGTATTTTTATCATGCGCTCTCTGACGCGCTGCAATGATTGAATATCTTGTGCTTCAAGTGATTTAACTTCTATTTTTCGAATGGTTGGGCGGAAGAATGCTTCCGCGATAGCCAGTGCATCGTTGCGATCGTTTTTATTGCCTATCACAAAAGGTTTAACCGCAAATGCCGGGAGTAAAGAAACTTTATGGCCTAGCATTTTAATTCTGCGCCCCCAAGGGTTAGAGCTATAACACGCCTCCATTGCAACTTGAGTGGGTTCGTGTTGGCGAAGTTCGTGTAACAAAGCAGAGCGTTTCACTTTTTTGTTAAACAAAACGTTTCTGTTTTCATCTAAGCCACAGATTTGGAAAATATTCTTTGCTAAGTCAATACTAATTACGCTACATTTCATGATGGTCACTCCACAGTTTGATTAATGGTTTTGTCGCTTACAATCATGGCACATTATGATGCCGAATGTGGAGTGACCATCTCAGCAGGCATGAATAAGCCTATGATTTTAAGTCTTCAGTTAGGGTGATAACGATGACTATCCCACACTGGTAAATCACATTGGCAAATCAAAAATAACATGGCAGTATTGTTTCAAGATTTTAAAGGTGGGTGTCCATGTTATTTTTTGATTTAGGAGAATAATCACCAATGAAGAAATTTACTGTTTTGCTGGCAACCATTATATTAATCGCGTGTTCTAGCACCCATCAGCCCCAAATGAGTTTGATGTTAGACCCTACTGCTACTCAACATAGTATTGAGTCAGCAAATTTTTTCCCGCTCAAACCCGGCGTGAATGAAGTAGTCATTACACAAAACAGCGGCATAGAACGTAAGGCAATGATTGAGTTGCCTTTGAAGATTATTGAAAGTGGTCACCCGATTGTTTTTGGTCTTCATGGAGCAGGCGGTAAGGCTAACGGATACAATCGACGCCTCAAGCCTTTTGTCAATCAACATGGCTTGATCAGTGTTAGTCCGCTTGGTACAAAATCAAAAGCAGGTAAAACTGCATGGACATTTAAAAAAGGCGCATCAACACATGCTGACGATGTGGGTTTGATTAAAGCTATTATTGCGTTGTTAGATAAACAAGGGTTAGTCGACCACAGCCGTATATATGCTACGGGCTCTTCCAGTGGCGGCTTAATGGCATACCGATTAGCCAAAGAAACCAATCTGTTGGCCGCTATAGCCCCCACTAAATGTGGTATGGCCATAGCGGCACATGAGCCAGTAAATGGCACCGTTCCTATTGCTATTATGCAAGTAATAGGAGACGAAGATAAGAGCTTTCATGGTAGTAACAAAAGACACCCAATGTATTCGGCATCAGAACGTATTAACATCTGGGCCAAATTTAACAATTGCAAAAGCCCAAAGTTCATCGACTACGGCAGTTGGTCTTCAACCCGTTATATGTGTGAAAATAACAAAGACATAGAGCTGATGATCATGAAGGGCGTGGGTCATACGCTTGGTAAAAAATGGACAAATAAAACGGATGAAATGCTGATCGAGTTTTTATTGAAACAAAGAAAATAAAGGAAACTCATGACTGTTCATGCAGGGCAGTCATCGATGCATAGTCGATACACTTATGTAATATCAAATAAAATCAAAAGCTTATTTGTGCCTGTCCTGCACGATCGAAGACGCGACCCCAAAGTCGCCCAAGTTGTAGCCATTTAACCAACCTATTCCGCACTGCCGATGGACATAAACCACAATTTTTGTCATTATTTAGTTATGCAGTGACTTCTAAAGTACATGATAAAATTCATGCTTGAACAAACCGAATTAATTTTCCTTTTTATCTCCCTCTGGGTTTGTCTACTCACGCCATACTGCGCCAATTTTTTAATTATAAATCAGGAACCATCATGGAAAAAATTATTGTCATTGGCGGAGGTGCCGGCGGACTAGAGCTGGTCACTAGATTGTCTCGTTCATTAGGTAAGTGCAAAAAAGCGCACATAATTTTAGTTGATAGAAGCAGAACTCACGTTTGGAAACCGCTATTGCACGAGGTTGCCGCTGGGGTAATAGATAAACAGTCAGATGGTGTCGAATATGGTATTCACGCGTCTCGTCACGGCTACGAATTCCAGTTGGGCAACGTAAACCAAGTTGATGCGCACAATAAGTCATTGCACCTTGATCCATTATTGGATGATGATGGCGCAGAAATATTGCCAGCTAGAACCCTGACGTATGACACTTTAGTCATTGCTGCAGGTAGCATGAGTAACGATTTTGGCACCCCAGGGGTGGCTGAACACGCTTATTTCTTAGATTCATTAAATCAAGCTGAGCGTTTTCATCGAGCACTGCTAAATCAGTTACTTAAAAATGATCATGAAAAGTCATTTGTACAAAAGCTACGCATTGCCATTGTGGGTGGTGGAGCAACCGGAACTGAGCTTGCGGCGCAGCTACATTACATTGGTAACTTAGCTAAATCGTACGGTATGCCGAATATGTCTGCCGACCGACTTTCTATTACCATAATTGAAGCCGGGCCGAGAATTTTACCTGCGTTACCGCTTCGTATTTCAAACTCAGCTAAATCAGCTTTGTTTAAGATAAATATTGAAGTTAAAGAAAACACCAAGGTATCTGAAGCGACTTCTGAAGGCTTTGTCACCGATCAGGGTGTTGTTATTCCAGCGGATTTGATGGTTTGGGCCGCGGGTGTTAAAGCCCCCCAGTTTGTTCAAAATATTACTCACGTTGAGCATAATCGTTTAGGGCAAATTATTGTTAACGAATACCTGCAAGCGCCAAACTCTGACGACTTATATGTCATTGGCGACAGTTGTGGTGTTGAACTAGAAGATGGCAGCTGGGTTCCGCCAAGAGCGCAATCTGCCCATCAGATGGCGTCAACGGTAGCAACTAATTTAATTAATGCTGATAAAAATAAAGCCCCTAAACCATTTAAATATGTCGACTACGGGTCGCTTGTGCATTTTAGTAAGTACTCTACCGTCGGCAGTTTAATGGGTAAATTATCTAACAATAATATGTTTGTTGAAGGGCGTTTAGCCAAGCTGGTGTATGTCTCGTTATACACATTCCACCTTTTAGCTGTGCATGGAAAAATCAAAGGAGTGCTGACGTTAATGAGCAGAAAGGTCAGCAGCATATTAGGCCCTAAATTTAAACTGCATTAAGTACACCGCAAGCTCCAACTATCCCCTAAAAAAGCCGAGACTACCGCTCGGCTTTTCAATTTTAGCACGACTAACGGTTTAATGGGCGACCCCAAAGTTGATACTGCGCAATGAGTGCGCCGCAATGCCCCCCCCCAATTGGCCAACTTGTTGGTGAAACCTAGCCTCAAATATTAGCCCTAGTAAACTAATACATTCAAACTAAACTAATTGCTAAATGCGCAAACATTATCGATCGGAGTTAGGGCTTAATAGCCCTGTCAGCGAAAAGCTGAAAGCAGCAATGAGTTATACCTATCATTATTGAAAGGTAATAGGAGAATAGGATGAAAAAAGCAACCACACGGGTTAATTACCAGCAAAGGATAAGCTTGGTTATCGAGCATATTTGGAACAATTTAGAATGTCCGCTTGATATCAACCGACTTGCCGATATCGCTTGTTTTTCACCCTATCATTTTCATCGTTTATACCGAGGAATGCTGGGTGAAACAGTAAGTAATACTATCCGCCGGTTACGTTTACATCATGCCTCTTCGGCATTGCTGCGCAGTGAACAAGCCGTAGAAACGATCGCAAAGCGATTTCAGTATTCAGGGGCAACCGCATTTATCCGCGCCTTTGTAAAGCAATATGGGTTAACGCCTGAAGCCTATCGCCAAGCAAAACCTCGTTTAACGGTAATTGATAAACCTAACTTTATACCACAGGAATTCAGTGCCATGTTTGACGTAACTTATACCCAACTTGAAGATATCAACCTCGCCTATTTGCCACACCAAGGCGACTATATGAATATAGGTAGCACTTTTGAACAACTATTCAGCCATGCTGCTGGACAGGGGCTCATGGGCGCAGATACACGCTCATTCGGTTTGTATTATGACGACCCAGCATCCGTTGCGACCGACAAAATTAGATCAGAAGCCTGCCTAACGGCAAGCAATGCAACATCGCCTTTAGAAACAAAAACACTCGGTACTCAGAAATATGTAGCGATAGTATTTAAAGGCCCTTATGCAGAGCTAGAAACGGCCTACAATTGGCTTTATCGCCAATGGTTACCGGAGCAGCAATTAGAACTAGCCAATGCGCCTGTGGTTGAAGAGTATTTAAACAACCCGCGCGAATTACCACCGACAGAATGGTTAACTCGCATTCATATTCCGATTGCTTAAATTTGTGTCACCTAGCGAGAGCATGCTTAGACTGTATGCTCTCGCTGTCAACAACAATCGAAAAGTGATCCATTAATCCTTTGGTTTATCCATTAAACCAGCTTGTTTCTTTTCTTTTATTCGATAGCTATCTCCTTTGATTTGAATAATGTGCGAATGATGTAATACCCTATCTAACATTGCAGATGTCAGCGCTGTATCGTCTGCAAATACCTGCCCCCATTATCCAAATGGCAAGTTGCTAGTTAAAATTACTGACCCTTTTTCATATCGTTTGGCGATCACCTCGAATTGGCACTCATGCGGAACAGACATGAATAAGCCTATGATTTTATTTTATTTTTAAATCTTCAGTTAGGGTGATAACGATGACTGTCCCACACTGATATTATCCCACACTGGTATTAAATAACCCAGATATTAGTAAAGTCTTGGATATTGAAGAGCTAGACACTACGGCAGGCTTTACTAGGCGCTACGATTTAAAGGTAGAAAAAACGGATGGCACTATAGTTCGATATGAATTAAAAGCTTGGGCACCAGATAATATTGAAAAATTTTTAGGTTGCGCATTTAAGAAATCTGAGCGTAGATGCACAGAAACCAATGAATACAAAGAGTTTTATGGCCAAATGCATAGGGATTTGGTTAAAATGTTCAGAGAAACATCTAGTAATATTAAAGTAATTTGGATGTTTGATAGCCGAAGCAAAGAACAACTAATTCAAATAAAATCTTTAGCTTTGCGTGAGTTAGACAAAAATTTGGGTGAACTTGCTATATCAGCAAGGGTCGAGCTAAATAATGATATAGCAGCGAGGCAATTTAAAGATACGATGGTTAGAATGTTGAGCGGTATATTCGAAATAGGTGAATACTAGATGATTATATTAAGATTACCGGAATCAAATATTTGTACAGGTGTAAATAATCAAAATATCGTTATTTCAGGTAAAACTGTTAGCACTCAATCAGGTAAGTTAATCGCATATACGAATTATAATATTCGCTTTTTTTGTAGCAAGAGTTCACTCTATATTTTCGATGCGTCTCTATGTGTGAATGAAGTTTTACATAATGAATCTCAGATAAGTAAAGTTGATTTTAAAAAATTTGATGTTGGCAAGTTGCAGTTTAATTATGGCTTTGAAAAAAAACATGCTTTCATTCGTAAACCAAATCGATTTTCAGGCAATGACTGGGAAGTTATTAGTTTAGATAATGGAACGAAATTATTTGAGCGTAAGACTTCAAATTATTTAATCGATATAAGGGGAAAGATATTTGAGGTAAGTGCTGGTAAATTCATTAAGTGTATAGACTCTTTCGGTGAGCCTAATTGGACATATGTTTTTGATAAAAATATCCCTCCTATTGGAAAAGAGTACCAAGTCAACAATAATTCTATTCTATTTCATCTTGGTTCTGATAGCGAGGCTATTGGTAGACCTATGGAGGCAGAGTTAAACAGTGAATTAGCTTATTTAAATGTTGAGTCAGGATTAGAACAATGGAAAAAACAATTTAGCCACATTGTTCAAGATTTTTATATTCACAAAGATATCATTTATGTCGCCCATCGAAATGAAATTGCAGCCTTAAATGCTGAAAGCGGAGAATTAATCCGTGAAACCCAAGCGGGTGAAAATTATGGCAATAATATTGTTTGGTGTGATGGCAACTATGCTTACCTATTCAATTATGGCGATGAAAAGGCTTATCTTTTTGACTTAGAGTTGACCCAGCAATTGGGAACACTCGTCTTCCCAAATGATTTTATATTAAATAATCAGCACCACCCGTACATGGTTGGAGATGAGATTTTTATTCCGGTCTGCCCTAAACGGTTAAATATGGCTCATGCCGAGCAAGGCGTTATTCGTATCAATAGAACTAAGGTATTGAATGATGACGTTCTTGAATACGTTAATGAACCAGAGTTTACCCGCGCAACAGTCAATAACCCAGATGGAACTCAAAGCTACCAACTCTCGTTAAAAGGTGATAATGCCGACTCCGTTATTCGTATTGGTGAAGTGGAGTTGCGTAAAATATATACAGACTTCGGTGCAAGTATATATGATGGTATTGACACTCGTAACAGTCAATTTAACGCTGTTGTTTATATTGATATGCAAATACCAGAATCAGAGTTAGGTCGCTTTAACGAGTTATTTGAAACATTAAAAAAGCGTATGGAAGACTGGCTAGATTTTATGCAAGTAACCAGTAGCTCAGGAAAGCACCCAGCAAACATTCAATATCAGCTCACAACAATCTAAGGCGAATTCAACATCTAAGTGCACCACAGCTTAGGTTGTGAAAACCTCTTCAGGAGTTTGGTAATCTAACTTTTTTCGTGGTCGTTGATTAACGCGTCCCATGCAGGGCAGTCATCGATGTACACGGCACCAACCTACATCCATGTCTGTCTCTTGATCACAAGTCTCCAGCCTGCTGAAGTGATTTTAACATCGCAATTGACTCTATCATTTCGGCCAATTTTATCCAACCTTGCCATAACACTTTCATCCCTACTCGTCCGTTGCGTTTGCTGTCATACCAGCCACCGTACCTTGCTATAGCGTAATACAACCAATAAAGTGAAGGAGGTTTAGTCGGAAGGCCTTTCCCTTTTTCTACTTTCATCCACAGCAATTGCCATGTCGTACTTTCTACGTAACAAGTACAATCTATCGCTTTAGCTTCTTCTTTGTTTTGAGCCCATTCTTGAAGTTGCATTAACCTTACGGCGAT
>NZ_QMED01000056.1 GCF_003286125.1 Algibacillus agarilyticus | reverse complement strand
GCTCTTTTGAGTTCGAGCAACACAGAGTAAGCGCATTTAAAATTCGCCTGAAAGGAATGCCCCCAGCGGATTTGACCTGCGTTATCGGTATTTGAAAGGGAACAACCATTCTTGTACACCGACGCCTTGTTCAAAAACCGCTGGATGCGTTCTGAGAGATCACTTATTTATAGTCAAAGCGATCGGGTTTTAGGGGCAGGTTTCTCGTTCCAGACGAAACCGAAGTACTTACATCCATGTAAGCAAAGCCGTCAAGCTTCGAGACCCCATGAGCATATGCTCTACTATGTGATTGGGGCGAGTAAGCGCTGACAATGAACCATAAAAACCTGAGCGAGAAGACTATATATGAATTGGTATAAATTTAAAGGTTAAAATACGGTTGTAAAAACACACACCAAAAATATATACGCTCTGATGTTCATTTTATCAATTCGTTTATCGACACTCTGGCTGTAAATAGTGATAATACTGCTGACGGGGTAAAGGTTATTCACGCAACGTAATTTCTTTATCATCAATATGTATTCATTTAATCCTATATTGTTATAAAAATGTGGGATTGTAGGTATTAATATGCTGGATTTTTTTTCATCACTCTTTATTACGATTAAAGGAGTGATGCAGGGTTATGAGGTTAGTTTATTTGCAACGGGTCTTATATTGGTTGCTTATAAAATTATGCGAGCGTATGTATTTCCGCGAATAGAGAAAACGGTAGAGCATAGTAAGTTTAAAAGAGAACCTTTATCAAAAGCGGTTTCTTTTATGAAGGTTGGATTAAGGCTGTTTGGTTTTATTATTATTTTGTTTATTTGGGGATTCGATTTTCAAAATTTAATGGTATTAGCTTCTAGTTTATTAACGGTTGTTGGTGTTGCGCTTTTTGCGAGTTGGTCGATATTAAGTAACGTGTCTGCTTTTTTTATTCTATTAATGGATGAATCATTTAAACGTGGTAATTTTATACGGGTGGTTAATGGTGACAATTATATAGAAGGCTATATTTCGACGATTGATTTAATTAACACAACATTAATCACCGAAACCCGAGAAACAATTAAATACCCAAATAATTTAATTGTGATTAACCCGACAATTGTTTGCACTAAAACTCGTTTAAGTGCCGTTGGAAAAACTATGGAGTATTCAACGAAACCTATGCCGGTTGTGAGGCAGTCTTTTATCAAACGGAAAAATTTAAAATAAAGTCTATACCGCTATAAATATGCATTAATTGATTTAAATTTTTAAGATGACATTGTTATCACTCGCTAAATTTAAAGTCGGAATCTTTTTGTTTTTTTACTGAATACATGGCCTTATCAGCCGCTTCGAGCAACTCATTTTTAGTTTGACCATTGGCTGGGTAGGTTGCGATACCAATACTCGCACCGACTTGTACTTGTAATATTTTTTTATCAGTGTAAATCATACAGCTTTCTTCAATTCCCTTGATTTTCTCTTGCGCCAATTTTGTTAAATTTTCGATTTCATTAAAATCGGGGATCAAAATTGCAAATTCATCTCCACCAATTCGAGCGACAAGATCACTTCGTCTGGTATTTAGGCGTAATCGAGAACCTATTTGTTCTAAAACTTGATCACCTGCAAGATGACCATATGTATCGTTAACATCTTTAAATTTATTTAGGTCTAGGCTCATTATGGCAAATTCACCTCCTAGTCTTGCTTTTAACGCGAGTAGTCTTTCTATTTCTTCATCAAATGCGCGTCGATTATGTAATAAAGTCAGTGGGTCTTTATCAATTTTATTGCGTATATCATTTAATAACTGAAAACGTTCTAGTGTAAAACGAATTGAGCGAGAAATATTGCTGGGGGTTAATTCTGCTTTAGGTATGTAGTCTTGTGCGCCTAAACTAATCGCTTGCTCACCATATTTATCATCTAAGCCTGTTAATACGATAATGGCAATGTTTTTGGTTATTTGCTTCACACGGACAAGAGTTTCTAGTCCTGAACTTTCAGGTAAACCTAGATCAAGTAGGATCACATCTGGAGTAAATGCATTGAGCCGCTCTGCTAGTATTGTTAAGTCAGGAATGCTCGTAACAGAAAAATGTCGTTTGCTATCTTTCGATAAACACTTTTTTAATAAATATACATCTTCAGAGTCATCTTCGACTACAAAAACATCAATCGTTCTCATAAAGTTATTCTCTTCGCTGGCAGGTTTACAACGTTAAACCAATAGTCCATTATTTTAGTTAATATACTGACTAATTTTTCAAAAGCATAGGGTTTTGTAATGAAAGAGGCGGCCCCTAATGCATAACAGAGCTCAATATCGTCTGGTGATTCTGATGTTGTATAAATGATTATCGGCGTAGTTTGAAATAGCGCTAGTGTTCTTATTTTTTCTAACGCTTGGCGGCCATCTAGTTTAGGCATATTTAAGTCTAATAGAATAATATCAGGGAGTAACTCTGGGTTTTTTTGGCACTTTAGTCCATATTCAACAAAAGTACAGCCATCTGATAAATCAGATATTTGGCAATTTTGTTTAAGGGTCGCAAAGGCTTTTTTAAACAAATAAACATCATCTTCATCATCTTCAACAAGCAAAATATGCGGCATTAGTTTTCCTTTTTATTTTTTTGTTAATGGTAGTTCAATGATAAAGGTTGCGCTCACGTCAGGCACGCCGTGGGCATATATATTACCTTGATGTACAATTGCTATTTGTTTGCATATGGCTAAGCCTAGTCCACTACCTTTTGTTTTGTCACGCGCGATTAAGCGTTTAAACGGCTCAAATATCATTTCGTTGTATTCGTCATTAAAGCCAAGGCCATTATCTTTTATTGTTATTTGTAGAAAGGCTGTTTCGAACTTTATAATTTGTTCAACTGTTATCACTATTTCAGGAGTTCGTTCTGGATGTTTATAACGTAAACTATTTTGAAATAGATTTTGGAATAATTGCGAAAATAATCTTTCATCAACATACAGAGAGCAATCATTTTTTTGTTCAATTACGATGGCTTTCTCTTCAATCAGAAAGCTTAAGTCTTCTTGAGTCTGATTGATTATATGACTTAAAGTCGTGTGGTTTTCCTCTATTTCGCCTTTTCGTATTCTTGATAGTTGCAACAAATCTGTTATTAAATCTCGCATTCGATGGACCGCTTTATTTAGGCGATCCAATTCATATTCAGTTTCTTCGGTTAAACTTAGTTTTGATAAGCTCTCGGTAATACTGTCTGAGAAAGCTGAAATTTTACGCAACGGCTCTTGTAAATCGTGTGATGCAGCATAAGCAAATCGCTCTAGTGCTTTATTTGAATCTTCGAGTCTCACTGCGTTTTCTTTTAAATCAGTAATATCAATAAAAGTCCCTAATATTTGAACTTTAGTTTGGTTGGTACTGGTTCTTAAAATAGAATCGAACGAATAACACCAAATCCAATGCCCGTGTTTATGCTTAAAGCGATATTGAATCGCTCTGATTTGATTGTCATTTTTTTCAAGTATTTCTATTACATATTGGCTTATTCTTTCACGATCATCCGGATGAAATAACAGCATAAAATCTTTTATATTTGCTAAATCTTTCGCTGTGTAACCTGTTAATTCGGTATAGCGTTTATTGATTTTTATATTATGACTGTCATCAACTTCAAATATGTATAAACCGCATATCGCATTTTCAATAACATTTGATAAAAAAGCTTCGTTTTCGGATAATTTTCGTTCTGTTTCTTTTAATTCTGTTATCTCGCTCGCAGCCCCAACAATAAAGTTTACATTCCCTTCTTCATTTAATAGTGGGTGCAAGTTAGTTTTGTACCATTTATCAACGCCATTAAATGGGATCATTTCTATATATGAGTATGGCTGTTTTGTATCGGCGCATTTTTGGTATCGGGCGTAGATATTTTTTGCAACGTCGAGTGGTAAATATTGGGGTGCCATATCGACAATCGTTTTATTTAAAATATATTCAGCATTTATGCCTGAGGTTAATTGGGCTGCTTGATTAAATGCAGAGTAGAGTAGTTTATTTTTTTTCGCTTTTAATACAAAGGTCGCGTGATTTGTTCCTTCAAATATGGTTTGTAAAAATTGTGATTTTTCAGCTAATTTTATTTTTATGTTTTTACTATTTGTAATATTACTTAATGCACCAGACATAATAATAGGGCCGTTTTTATCATCTCTAATTGAGTCTCCTCGATTTAAAAACCAACCATACTCACCATTATCACCAATACCTAAATATTCAATCTCAAAACGTTCATTATCAATAAAATGACTATCAAGCGCTTTTTTTACATCAAGTTGATAATCAGGATGAATATGCTCTATCCAATGTTTATATTTTGGTTGAGAAGTGTATTGAGCTTGACCGATCATTTGCATAAATCGATTAGAAAACCACACTTCATCCGTTTTGACGTTCCATTCCCAAGTGCCGTCATTAGTGGCACTTGCACTGCGCTCTAACCTTAAGTGTGTATCAATAATTGTTTTTTCGGCTGCAATTTTTTCTGATAGATCATGGATTGAAAGTAAAGTTAATTGCTCGTTATTAAAATCATCTCTTATTACACTTATTTCTATGGGAATGAGTAAGCCAGATGCGGTTATACCTTGCGTTATGATGGTTGGGGCTTGATCTATACCTTGTTCGTGAGTCCTTTGTGCAACGCGATTGACTTCTTCAATAATCTCAGAGCTTTCCATGGCGATTATCGTTGATAAGTGCTTACCAAATAATGAATCTTGATCGTATTCAAATGAAAATAAAAATGAATGGTTAGCAAACCTAAATTTATTCTTGCTATTAATGATGACTGCACCAGTAGGCATTGCATCACTAATAAAACGAAATAATGAATGATCTTGAAATGCATTTTCAAAAAATTGACGTTTGACTTGTTCATCACTGAGTTGTTCTTTTGCGGTGTTGTATTGGGCTGTTGTTGGTAGTTTTATCGCTTCGGGGATGCTTTTAAAAACGATGACTGCTGTTATACAGGACACGATGGCCGTGACGGCTTTGGCTATAGCTAAAATACCATACGTACCATGCCAAATAGTATAAGTACCTAATAAATGTGTAATACCACAGCAGAGAATGAAAAGTGAAAAAAGAACAAAAATTTTGCGCTGGTATACATCGGGACGTTTTTTTAAAAAGAATAAAATAGCAACTGGTATCGAAAAATAAGCCAAGGCAATGCAAATATCTGAGAATACGTTGGTCCACAATAGGTGTGATTGCCAATGGTAGCAGTGCCCGTGTGGCATATAATCTGAGTTAAAAAATGAAGTAAATGTGTTCAATTTTAAATTCCTTTTGCGATAACCAGTTTCAATTGATTTCAACTTTGATTAACAGATAAGGTAAGTCGTATCTGTCGCCGTGTTATTTACCTGATCTGTGGTTAATAAATTGATTTATAGGCAATTTTTACTAATTACGGCGTTTAATTAGTTCGCTATAGCCCGCTATTACGGATGTAAACAGACCTTGTTCTAAGCGTAAAGTATTCTTTAGAATAAACTAAAAAACTATTCTTAAATACCGCGCATTAACTCCTTTTTATCCAGTGTTCAGGTTTATTAATAATAATTTAAGATAATGAATCTATTTATTAGTTTAGTTAGCTTGTCGCAAGTTAACCAAGTAATAAGCGCTTTATACTAAATAATTGGTTAAAGCTTGATTCTGTTTTAATCGGTTTAATTAAAAGAGGTGAGATAGCGTTTTTAGCTTGTTTAAATACAGTTGCAAGCAAAGTAAGCATTGGTGATAAATTACCTTGCTTGCATCGTTAATTCTTTATTTTTTCAATGGGGTACGAGGATAGGACTTTATAATGGCGCTTTTGTTAATTGCCCACATACCACAGCTTGTTTGGCTCCCGTTACTCGAGGGGCATTGCCAGGTAAGTGATTAACATGTTGATGAGCTAGCCAACCAAATGCCATTGCTTCCATGTAATCACTATCAATGTTTAGCGTTTCAGTACTGTGAAACGTCCAGTTAGGTAATGATTGCTGCAATTGCGATAGTAGATATTGATTATGATAGCCTCCACCGAATATGTATAAATCACCGGAACTGTAATGTTCATCAAGCTCTAAGATTGATTCTGCAATAGTATGAGCGGTTAAATGACATAGCGTTGCCATGATATCTGCTGTTTTAAATGTAAGCTCTGTGGTTTTGGTTACATCAACAATGTTTTTTAATAGCCAAGTTAAATTAAAATATTCTCGACCGGTACTTTTAGGGGCTGCTAATTTGAAATAAGGATCGGATAAAAAATGTTTGAGTAAAATATCATTACATTGACCAGAAGCGGCTAAGCTGCCTTCATGATCATATTTTAAGTTATAAAAATGTTCCGCTGCTGCATCTAATAATATATTACCTGGGCCTGTATCAAAGCCAAGGGTAGATCCTTTATTTAATATCGATAAATTAGCGATGCCGCCTATATTCAGTAGAACGGTTGGCTGCTCTCTATTTACAATCTGGGTATTATTAAATAAAAAGTCATGAAATAAAGGGATCAAAGGCGCGCCTTGACCCCCGACAGCTAAATCCATCCCTCTAAAATCGGTAATTGTGTTAATTGATGTTTCAGCGGCTATTATATTGCCATTAACCAGTTGCATACTAAATGGAAATTCTGAATTCGGGCTATGGCAAACGGTTTGACCATGGCAGCCTATAGCAATAATGGATGAGTGTTTAATTTTGTTTGTGGATAAACACAGATTAACGGCTTCAGCGTAGGCAAAACTTAACTTATTGGTTAAATGACCTAATGCCGTTAAGGTCGTTTGCTGAGCGTTACATAACGCGATAACTTCATTTCTAAGCGCTTTTGTAAACGGTACAGCCAACGTAGAAATTAAATGGCATTGTTGATTATCAATTACCTCTACTACTGCAACATCAATAGCATCGACGCTTGTACCTGACATGATCCCTATATATAAACTTGTTTGTCGTGCCATTATTCTAATACCTTACTTCGTCATTTTCGCTTAGCACTAATTGTAAATGTAAATAAATTTAGTCATTAAGCTTATAATTTAAGCCTACAAGGCTAAATAATATGTCTACTTCTGTAAATGAATTGTTGGACGCTTTATAGCTACAGCAAATAAATGTAACGTCTACCGCCCAAAAATTCATAAAATTTTAAATACAATGAAGTGTTACAAATAATCATATTGTTTTTATAAATTAGCTAAACGTTTTCTAATGCAGAATAGAGACTTGTACCAAGGTTTTGTCGAAGCGTTTAACTGAATCAGTTTAATTATTTTCAACAACGTGTTTAAGGTTCTCTAAATTATCTTGTAATACACCCCCTAAAAATGAATCCATCAATAATGCCATAAATGGCCCTGCGATAGGAATATCGACTTTACCTGATATGACCCATTCTACTAAGGTGCTTGAATCTTCTAATATATAATGTATCCCCGCTCTAGATGGAGGGTTATTATCGATGATTAAATCATAATCAATCCCATACCATTTATCTTCTCTAATAAAAGTTAAGCTACCTTTACCCGAAGTACCTTGCCAGCGTTGTGAAGCACCTTTGCCAGTGGGTTGTAATACTTGTATATTTAGAGAAGGGTCTTGTTTTAACCAAAGTGACCATTCAGGCCAGTTATCTAAGTTACCCACGTAATAATGGATCTTATCAGGAGCGCTATTAATTAAAATAGATTTATTGATTTGATAGGTATTAGGTAAAAAATAACTACAAGTCACAATTAATGCCAGCACAGCATAAATAGCGTAAATAAAAATACGAATTTTAGACATGAAATGGTCCAATAATATTTAACAGTAAAATAATGCGCTTAGTGTAAAGCGTTTAATCTGTAAATAAATACTAAACAACCTAGTCTTGATAAAAAATTCATTTCTGATGGTTATTTTGATCGATATCATTTGTCTAGATAACCTTGATCTATTGATTACATCAAACTGCTGAATCTCAAAACTAGAATTGAAGTTAAACAATAAATGGAAGAGCGTTATTATAAGGTGCGTAATTAGGTAAAAAGCGAGAATAACAGGTTGGTTAGATTTGTTTTTAAACGATAAGTGGTCGTTAATTGTTCGAGTTAAATTAATATCAATTTAATTGAAAAAGAGTGTTGACGGGTGAGATTAAATCCCTATAATGCGCCCCCACAGACAAGGCAGGCAACGCCGCTAAGTCAGTCGGGTTAAGGTTTTAATGTTAAATGCTTACTCCGAATGAAACACAGTTTAGACAGTTTTTTAGAAAGCTAAAAAACAATTTAAAATAAAGTGTTGACATTGAAATCAGGAAGCGTATTATTCGCATCCCGCTCAACGAGGTAACTCTTGCAGCGAACATCGAAAGATGGCTCTTTAACAATTTGGTAGCTTACTTATCTGTGTGAGCACTCGCAAATATTAAGTATATAAAATTAACTTAATGTTCTCTGAGTGACTTACACGGTCAAAACAAAACGAATATTAATTTATTTGTTTGCAAATCAGAATTCATTGAGACCCAGATTTACTTTTTTTGAAGAGTTTGATCATGGCTCAGATTGAACGCTGGCGGCAGGCCTAACACATGCAAGTCGAGCGGTAACATGAAGTGCTTGCACTTTGATGACGAGCGGCGGACGGGTGAGTAATGCTTGGGGATCTGCCCTAAGGTGGAGGATAACCATTGGAAACGATGGCTAATACTGCATAGTATCTTCGGATTAAAGGGGGCTTCGGCTCTCGCCTAAGGATGAACCCAAGTGGGATTAGCTTGTTGGTGAGGTAATGGCTCACCAAGGCGACGATCCCTAGCTGGTCTGAGAGGATGATCAGCCACACTGGAACTGAGACACGGTCCAGACTCCTACGGGAGGCAGCAGTGGGGAATATTGCACAATGGGGGAAACCCTGATGCAGCCATGCCGCGTGTGTGAAGAAGGCTTTCGGGTTGTAAAGCACTTTCAGTTGTGAGGAAAGTTTGATGGTTAATACCCATCAGATGTGACGTTAGCAACAGAAGAAGCACCGGCTAACTCCGTGCCAGCAGCCGCGGTAATACGGAGGGTGCAAGCGTTAATCGGAATTACTGGGCGTAAAGCGAGCGTAGGCGGCTGAATAAGTTGGATGTGAAACACCGGGGCTCAACCTCGGCCGTGCATTCAAAACTGTTCAGCTAGAGTCTTGTAGAGGGGGGTAGAATTTCAGGTGTAGCGGTGAAATGCGTAGAGATCTGAAGGAATACCAGTGGCGAAGGCGGCCCCCTGGACAATGACTGACGCTGAGGTTCGAAAGCGTGGGTAGCGAACAGGATTAGATACCCTGGTAGTCCACGCCGTAAACGATGTCTACTAGCTGTTTGTGTCTTTAAGACGTGAGTGGCGCAGCTAACGCACTAAGTAGACCGCCTGGGGAGTACGGTCGCAAGATTAAAACTCAAATGAATTGACGGGGGCCCGCACAAGCGGTGGAGCATGTGGTTTAATTCGATGCAACGCGATGAACCTTACCATCCCTTGACATCCACAGAAGCTGAAAGAGATTTTAGTGTGCCTTCGGGAACTGTGAGACAGGTGCTGCATGGCTGTCGTCAGCTCGTGTTGTGAAATGTTGGGTTAAGTCCCGCAACGAGCGCAACCCCTATCCTTAGTTGCTAGCAGGTAATGCTGAGAACTCTAAGGAGACTGCCGGTGACAAACCGGAGGAAGGTGGGGACGACGTCAAGTCATCATGGCCCTTACGGGATGGGCTACACACGTGCTACAATGGCAAGTACAGAGGGAAGCGAACTGGCAACAGTAAGCGGATCCCTTAAAGCTTGTCGTAGTCCGGATTGGGGTCTGCAACTCGACCCCATGAAGTCGGAATCGCTAGTAATCGCAGATCAGAATGCTGCGGTGAATACGTTCCCGGGCCTTGTACACACCGCCCGTCACACCATGGGAGTGGGCTGCACCAGAAGTAGATAGCTTAATAATGGGCGTTTACCACGGTGTGGTTCATGACTGGGGTGAAGTCGTAACAAGGTAGCCCTAGGGGAACCTGGGGCTGGATCACCTCCTTACCTAAGACTT
>NZ_QMED01000055.1 GCF_003286125.1 Algibacillus agarilyticus | reverse complement strand
CTAAATGCAGGTGCCTATTTTTACCTTTACGTGGCTTTCTCAGGTACATAACCTTTGTTGGGTTTATGCGGATATCGTATCACCCGGCTTACGCGCCAACGGCGCTAAACCGGTCTACGTCGTTTAAATTGAATAAATTTATCGCAGTATGACGGGTTAAATGGATTTTGTAGGGTGGTTTAGCGAAGCATGAGCGTAAGCCACCATTTTAATACACACCCTCCTTACACAATTTAATACATACTTTAATAAACAACGTTTGACCCTCTCGTGCCATTTTGTTCCACAGTCAAGGGTTTACTTTTTGATTCATTTTGCATGATATTTTGTTTATGTGTTTGTAGTAATGATTTAAACCAATAACCGCTTTGTTTTATTGTGCGTTGTTGGGTTTGATGATCGACATAAACCAAACCAAAACGTTTTTTGAACCCTTCATGCCATTCAAAATTATCTAATAATGACCAAGCAAAATACCCTGCACAATTTGAACCGGCTTTAATGGCTCGCGACACTTGATGCAGGTAGGCATTAAAAAATTCAACGCGTTTAATATCATCAACCTGATCATTAACAATATGATCAGTAAAGGCTGCGCCGTTTTCGGTGATAAATACTTTAGGGTTGTTATATTCGTCTTTAAGCAACATTAATAATTCGTATAAGCCTTCTGGGTAAACCTCCCAGCCCATGCTGGTATATTGCACGTTGTTGAGTTCATATTCTTTTTCGGGCGCTTTGGCCTGATATTCGGGCCAAAATTTATGCCCGATAAACCAAGGTGAGTATTTAACGCGATCACGTGAGTAATTATTAATTCCGATAAAGTCAATTGGGCTATTAATGATGTTCATATCGTTAGCTTCAATGGCCGGAAAAAACATTTTAATGCGATCTAGATGAGCTTGCGGGTAATAACCGCGCAAAATAGGGTCCAGAATCATGCGTCGCATGGTTAAATCAGCAAATTCAACTGCTTGATGGTCATATGTAGCAGGTTTTCGATGCCTGTCCTGCATGATTGTCATCGGCGAAAGAACAATACATCATGAAATTCGCTTTGTTGACTTACTCACTCAGTCAGCAGAGGACTCATCTTCAATCGTAAGACGTGTGGCTGCTGAGTTTTTAATTCGTGAGATGGTTAATTTGGGTGAAGAGTCTATTTATTTTGCTCGTCAGTTCGCGAAAGATAAATCGCCTGCGGTTGCAGAGCGTGGCAATTTTGCACTTAAAAAGTTGTCAGTTTAAAATTACATTTTTAATTCATTTTACTTGAAACTGCATCGTTATTAATGGCCTTAATACGCTCTAGATGCAGTCTTAATAATTTGTGTTTCAGTGTTGTGATTAAATCAATACGTTTTTATTGATTTAACGCAACAATTGTTTGTTCTAAACCTTGTTGAGTAATTCGACCGCTTATCTCTTTTTGCTTAGCACTAAGAAGTGATATGCCTTCCGCAACCATATCGTAAATCTTCCAATCGCCTGTTTTACTTTTGCGTAATTTAAATTGTAAATCGATTGACGGTTTGTCATCGTTAATAATACGTGTTTTAACCGTGGCATATTTGTTGTTCACTTTGCTAGCGCTATCGTCAAAGATCACTTGTTGGTCATCGTAATTCATGAGTGCGTTTGCATAAGTACCCACTAAATGGTTTTGCACGGCGGTGAAAAAGTCATTGATGCGATCTTTAGGCATTTTACGTGCATGCTTACCTAAAAGTTTGAATGAAACATATTTGATATCAATGTGAGGCATTAAGTACTGCTCCACAATTTTGTGCATTGATTCCGATTTGCTACTGCCTTGTAGGTTTGCCGTTTTAATTTGGCCAAACAATGTATTCGCGACTTCATTTAATAGCTCGTTAGGTGATTGCTTGTTGTCTGCTGCATACGAGGCAGTGCTAAAAGTAAATATAATAACGAGTAATAAATGTTTATAGGTAAGCATGTCGACGGGTCCTTGTGTTAAATGTTGATAAACTTAATTCAACTCAAGTACAGTACTTAAGCACTGTATCTTGAACTGATGTAAGTATAGTACACCATGGCATCGGCAATAATTATCTACAAATGCGCATTTAATTGATGCCATTCTGGCACCAATAAGTGACTAATAAAGGGTGTTTTTATAAAGTAACAACCTGTTTACTCATAAACCCACCCGTAAGTTGTTTGTGAAGGGCCTCTGTAACGGCTTTGGCGTTAAATTCGATAGGGGTTATTGGCGGTGGGGTGATCTTGTTTTTTAACACACTGTCCATGAGTAAATTCCCCATGAAGCTCATTTTTTGTTGAGCACACAAACTGCGAGTTAACCACGCACCGCCTAACGATACGATGCTAATAACCGGTGCTTTTCTAAAAAGTAATTCTTGCGGTAATGTTGATAAGCCATTCAAACACGCTATTTTGCCGCAAAAGCGTAATAGCTCAATATTGCGCTCCGTGTTTTCACCGCCAATGGTGTCTATTACGGCATCAAATTGGCAGGGACCCAGAGCCAACTTAAATTTATTTAGTAATTTTTTATCTTTGTAATCGAAGAGTTCATCGGCTCCCAATTTTTTAAGATACGCATGATTTTTTTTCGATGCGGTAGTGAAGACCGTCGCCCCGCGTTGTTTTGCAAATTGGATGGCAAACTGACCAACCGCCCCCGATCCAGCTTCAATTAATAGGTTGTCCCCATGCTCTATTTGCAATTTGTCTAATGCAAATAGAGCGGTCATACCAGCGCAGGGTAAACTAGCTGCAATAATTGGATCTAAGCCTTTAGGTATTTTTGACACGGCAAAATTCGGTACGGCAACGTATTCGGCTAACATACCTTGCTGAGACAAGTCAGCATGCCACATAACCCGATCACCCACGTTAGGCATAACACCTATTGGCGCATCTACAACCACGCCAACTGCATCTAAACCCGGTGTATGCGGATACTGCCAGCCAGCGAAGCCTTTTTTAGCGAGCTTCGCATCTACTGGGTTCAAACCAACGTACTCTACTTTAATCAAAAGTTGATTTTCTTGTCGTTCCGGTCGTGCAACTTCTTGCATGACCAAATCAAAGTTTTCATCCGCTTTTGTCAGCATGATCACGTTCATCAAACGGGGTAATTCGGACATAAGTATTACCTTAAATAAGGATTAACGCTAAAATTAGACGCATAGATCAAATTACGTTAACTCATCTATGTGTTAATTACGTGTTATTCATGCTACCGACATGTCCGTTATGGATAGTATGAAATGTTTATAGTTCAGTTAAATAGGACTAAGTAAATAATGATAAATCAGTCGTTATTGATTGCCATTAATTTCGCATAACTGTTTGAATAACCATCTTTTTAACAACGCAATTGTGTTGAGTACTCATCAATTATCAATCAGTGCTTTGCCTAAATCAATTTAAATTCCCACTGAATCCTGCCCCTTGAAGTCTCTTGGGTATACATTGCTTCTGCTTTTACCAACGCTTGGTTGGCATAATGTAAGCTTTTATTGGTGTATCGATTTCAAGTTGTTCGCATTTTTCATATTGTTCATATTGTTTAGTGCTGTTTGTGTTTAGGTCATCGCATTTACGATCGTATTTTCGTAAATGCGAGTGCGTCTTCAGTCTATTAACCTTGTGCTTTGGCCTGTGCTTTTTGAGCTGATAAACTTAAAATGGGCCAATTAACTTGTGGTTTTATTGGCGACTAAAGCATAAAAAACAGGGGTAAATAATAAGCCAAATACGGTGACACCAATCATGCCTGCAAATACGGCAATACCCATAGCATAGCGCATTTCAGAACCCGCCCCCGTGGCTAAAACCAATGGAATAACCCCCGCCGTAAATGATATAGAGGTCATCAATATTGGACGTAAACGCAAACGGCCCGCATCAACAATGGCGGCTAATCGGCTCATGCTTTTGTCTTGTTGTTCTTTCGCAAATTCGACCATCAAAATAGTGTTTTTACAGGCGAGGGCAACCAACACTATCAGCGCTATTTGCGTGAAAATATTATTATCCCCTCCGACTAGCCAAACGCCTAACAATGCTGAGAATATTGTCATCGGTACAATCAAAATAATAGCTAATGGTAAGCGTAAGCTTTCGTACTGTGCAGCCAATACCATAAAGACGAGCAAGACGACTAAAGGGAAAATATAAACCATGGTGTTGCCCGCTAAAATTTGCTGAAATGTGACTTCAGTCCATTCATATTCAATACCGTCAGGTAATGTTTTTGCCAGTACGTCTTCTATTGCTTGTTTAGCTTGACCTGAACTAAACCCCATGGCTGGGCTACCATTTAGTTCGGCACTTGGATAACCGTTGTAATGCATCACGCGGTCTGGCCCTGTTGTTGGCGTCGCTTTTAATACCGCTCCTAGCGGCACCATTTGGCCTTTAGCATTGCGCACTTTTAAGTTTAATATTTGCTTTGCGTCTAATCTAAAGTTTGCATCAGCTTGCGCATTGACTTGATAAGTACGGCCAAACATATTGAAGTCATTTACATATAACGATCCTAAATATATTTGCAGCGCGCTAAACACTTCATCTAGCGGAATACCTTGTAAAAGGGCTTGCTCACGATCAATTTCAATATCCATTTGGGGCACTTGAATACGGAAGCTTGAATATAAGCCCATCAGTTCAGGGCGATTACGCGACTCAGCAATCACACTTTGTAAGCTATCAAATAAAGCTTTAAAGCCTTGATTGCTCCGGTCTTCAATTTGTAATTTAAATCCGCCTGTTGTGCCTAAACCCAAAATAGGTGGCGGTGGAAATACCGCAACAAAGGCTTCATCAATGCTTGAATAACGTTTGTTAAGCTCTGCTGCGATAGCGGCTGCAGACTGACTTGCGCCAGTGCGTTTTGAAAAGTCAGTTAGCGGGGTAAATATGACGCCACTATTGGGGCTATTCGTGAAACCATTAATGTTCAGGCCCGGAAATGCAACAGAGTTGGCAACGCCCGGAACGCCTTTGGCTATTTCAGACATTTCTTGAATTACCGCTTCGGTCCTGTCTAAACTAGCGGCATCTGGTAATTGGGCTATTGACACTAAATATTGTTTGTCTTGTGCCGGTATAAAACCGTCCGGTACGCCGTTAAATAAACCAACGGTAGACGCTAATAAACCTAAGTATACCACGCCTACAATGGCGCTAAAGCGTACTAACTTTTTGATCGTTGCTTGGTAAGCATTCGCACTTTTATCAAATACACGATTGAATGGTTGAAATATAAAACGACCAAATAAACGATTTAATATACGGGTAAACCAATCAGGTTTCGCATCATGTGGTTTTAGTAACATAGCGGCTAAAGCCGGTGATAATGTCAGTGAATTAAAAGCCGATATAATGGTCGATATCGTAATCGTTAATGCAAATTGCTTGTAAAATTGCCCCGTTAATCCCGTAATGAATGCAGTTGGAATAAATACAGCACATAATACAAGTGCAATCGCAATTATGGGCCCCGTTACTTCACTCATCGCGACTTTGGTCGCTTCAAACGGAGATAAGCCTTTTTCGATATTTCGCTCAACGTTTTCAACAACGACAATTGCGTCATCAACCACAATACCGATTGCCAAGACCAGACCAAAAAGCGATAACGTATTAATACTCACCCCTAACCATTGCATAACGGCAAATGTGCCGACAAGTGAAACCGGTACTGCAATAAGTGGGATAATAGATGCACGCCATGTTTGTAAAAACAAAATGACAACAATCACGACCAGTATGATGGCTTCAATTAATGTTTCAATAACCGCTTCAATTGAGCCGCGTACAAATACGGTAGGGTCGTAAACTATTTGATAATCAACATCCGCAGGGAATGCTTCAGAAAGGTGTTGCATGATTGAACGTACTTCGTCAGACAGTTCGATGGCATTAGAACCTGGGCGCTGAAATATAGGCAGAGCAACGGCCGGTTGGCCATTTAATAGTGAACGTAATGCGTAAGAGTCTTGGCCTATTTCAACTCTAGCTACATCTTTTAAACGTGTCACCGCACCACTGTTATTCACTTTTACGATGACGTCGTTAAACTCTTCAATGCTACTTAGGCGGCCTTTAACATTAAGGAGTATTTGAAACTGAGCAGAATTAGGCACGGGTTGTGCCCCCAGCGAGCCTGCTGCAACTTGCTGATTTTGTTGTTGTAATGCGTTGATAACATCATTAGCCGTCAATTTTCTTGAGGCTAATGCATCAGGGTTTAGCCAAACACGCATCGCATATTTACCACCGCCAAAAACACGGACTTCACCCACACCACCAATTCTAGCGATTTGGTCTTTGACGTATAAGTCAGCGTAATTTGATAAATATTCAGTCTCACGGCTTTTTTCCGGTGAGTACAAATGCACAACCATTGTTAAGTTAGGTGATGATTTTTTTGCAACAACACCTAAGCGTTGCACTTCTTGTGGTAAGCGAGGTAGTGCGCTATTGACTCTATTTTGAACTCGAACTTGTGCTCGGTCCAAATCCGTTCCTAGCGCAAAAGTCACCGTTAGCGTCATGCGACCGTCACTGGTTGCCTGCGAAAAAGTGTACAGCATGTTCTCAATGCCATTTATTTCTTGCTCTAAAGGTGTGGCAACTGTTTCTGCAATTACTTTTGGGTTAGCTCCCGGGTAATTTGCAGTGACAACAACCGTTGGGGGGACAACTTCTGGGTATTCGCTTATGGGTAATTGAAATAATGAGATTGCGCCGCCGATTAAAATAATCAATGACAAGACGGCTGCAAAAATAGGCCGTTTAATAAAAAAGTGAGAAAAATTCATATTAAGCTCTAGTCTTTGCGCATCGCGGTTAAAACGGGTTGTTCAATTTGAGCATCAAGCGTTAGTGCTACGGCAGAAAGATCTAAAATAGTCGCACGCGGAGACACTGGCATACCAGGCCCGACTTTAGCAGGCCCATTAATGGCAATGACATCATTATTATTTAAGCCTGAGGTGATTGCTCTGTATTGGCCGTATTGATCACCGAGTGAAATTGCTCGGTATTGCAACGTGTTAGTTTCATCAAGCACCAAAACAAAGCGATTTTTTAAATCAGTGCCAATGGCTTTTTCTGGGATCAATATTTGTTGTTGTGGCGCTTGGCTGGCAATTTTTATACGGGCAAAGGCACCGGATCTTAAATTATTAGCTTCATCTAAAAAGGTCGCTCTCACTCGCAGCGTGCCGGTGTTTTCATTGATTTTGTTATCTATAAAATCAACCGTTCCTGTATGTGTAAAAGCATTGTTACCCAACAATTGCATCGCTACCGGTAATTGATCTGCCGCGCTTGTTTGACCAAAATGAGCATTCCAAGTACGCTCGTCAATATCAAAATACGCATACATTTTGTGATCAGAAACAATGTTTGTGAGTACGCTAATATTGGCGTTAACGGTATTGCCCTTTGTTATTTCCGCTCGTGAAATCACACCATTAATCGGCGATTCAATTTTACTAAAATCTAAATTAAGTTGTGCGGCCTTTAATTGTGCATTAAGTGCGGCGAGTTGAGCTTGAGATTGCTTAACAGTGGTTGACCTCGCTTCAGCTTCTTCTGCTGAAATTGCATCTCGTTTACGCAAGTGCTGCGCGCGTTGAGCTTCGTTTTCTACTTGAGCGAGCGTTGCTTTTTCACGGTCTACTTGCGCTTTTAAGCGCGCTACTTGTGCTTCAAATGGACGAGGGTCTAAACGAAAAAGCAAATCACCTTGTTTAACTTTTTGTCCTTCAACAAATTCAATCGAATCAATAATACCCGACACTCTTGGTTTTAAAGCGACTTGTTGAGAGGCGACTAAACGACTTGTGTAAGTAAACCAAGGTTGAACTGATTGAGCTGCAACTTGGGCTACATCAATCTGTGTTGCAGTTTGAGCTTGTGCTAATGTATTACTCGGTGTTGTCGGTTCCTCTACACAGGCGGTTAAGGTGAATAAGATGGCGCTAAAACTCAAAATATGTTTGATGTGTGTAAACTGCATTGTCGGTCTCCAAATTGAATACTCGCAGTTTAAAGACTGTTTACTTGATAAAAAACCATCGTTTTTTAAATTCATTAATGCCAAAATGGCACCAATAGATATTATTAGCCTAGTTTTAATGATTACTAGGCACTTATTCGTTAGGTGAAAATATGGATACGACGAGTCGCTTGTTAATGTTTTTGGAAATAATTGAACGCGGTTCTTTTGCGCAAGTCGCTGAAATGCGTAATATTGATCGTTCGGTTATTTCTAAGCAAATGAATAAGTTAGAAGAAGATCTAGGCGTAAGATTACTCAATCGATCTACTCGCTCATTCTCACTAACAGCTGCCGGTGCTGAAATGATGAAAAAAGCGCAAGAGATAAGGGAGCTGCTGAGTGACACCTTACAAATAGCAGAAAATTTTCATACCGAACCGCGCGGTTTACTTAAAATGACGAGTCCGAGCATAATCGGTAAGCGTTACTTACAACCGGTTATTAATGACTTTCAAAAGCGATTCCCACAAGTTGAAATAGAGCTTAGGTTAGAAGATCGCTTTGTGGATATTGTAGGTGAAGGGTTCGATTTAGCTTTTAGAGTTGGCGACCTTAAAGAGTCAAACTTAATTGCACGTTATTTAGCGCGTAACCGCATGCTTATTGTGGCGACACCCGAATTCATTCAAACTTATGGTAACCCTAAGTCTATTGCTGAATTAGCCCAATTACCGGCAGCAACTTATGCCAGTAACAGTTTACGAGTTGATAATTTACACTACGTGGATGAACAAGGTGTTGACGCAAGCGTAGCAATAAAAAGTTGTTACCGTGCAAACGACGGGGAATTACTATTACTTAAAGCGCTCGCGCATAGTGCTTATTGTGTTGTGCCTGCATTTTTGATTGGTGATGAAATAAAGAAAGGGTCGTTAATTCCTATTTTAACTGACTTAAATTTACCTTCGTTTCGTAAGGTGCAAGCTGTGTACCCACACCGGGGGTTACCGGTTAGAACCCAATTGTTTTTAGATGCAGTAAAACAATATATCGGCGATGATAAGCCTATTTGGGAACATAACATCCCCAACTTTGACACTATGTACCAGTTTAAAGACTAAGCTTTAATTCGACGGTGTTAGATCTCGTTTACCGATTAGATTTGTTCTAGGGCGTGTTTATCTTTGTCGTATCGATTTTGTTCTGAGTAGGCCGCTATTTTTATACTGCGATGAGCGTTAATTTGCTGTTTGTATTCACTAAAGGGTCGTGCAGGACAGGTACAAATAAGTTTTTGATTCTATTTAATTTTACATCAGTGTATCGACTATACATCGATGACAGTCCTGCATGATTGCATTGAACACAGCGTTTTGGTTTATTTTATTTTTTAGTTTCAGTATTGGTATGAGTAGTCGTTTCAGTGTCAGTTACATCAAGGTTTTCAGCATTGCTTTTAGTATCGGCTATTGTGTCTTGTTTACGGTGCTTTTTATGTCGGCGTTTATTCAAGTAACTCATGCTCTCATGTGTTGAATAAAGGTAAGCAATAAGAATGACAATGGGAATATTTTTGGTGATAGGGCCAAAAGGGTGTAACCAATAACTTGGGTCTATGTACGTTAAAAGTAGGGTGTAAAGTGTGATAACGCCTATTTGTATGATGCAACAGAGTTTGGTTTTAAAAGCCGTTAATAGCCATATGCCCAGCGTTATATCTAAAATTGCGCCATAGTAGATGGCGTTGTCGGCTAACTCGCCGGTAATATTGGCCCCTTCGAGTATTTGGTAACCTGTTTCAGGCGACAAATAAAGTGACGTTAAACCTGTAAAAAACCATAAAAAGGCCAGTGAATATTTGGCTGATTTAAACAGACTTTCTTTAATTATTTTGTTCAAGATGATTCCTTTATACAACAGGAAATGGTTTAAAAACCATTAACCAAAAAATAGCTAGAATAGCGATAAATGCCGGTACACCTAATAATATCCATGCTTGCATTATAGTCAAAGCGATCGTGTTTTAGGGGCAGGTTTCGAGTTCCAGACGAAACCTAAGTACTTACATCCATGTAAGCAAAGCCGTCAAGCTTCGAGACCCCATGAGCATATGCTCTATTATGTGATTGGGGCGAGTAAGCGCTGACAATGAACCATAAAATCTGAGCGAGAAGACTATAACGATTTAAATTCAGATGATATTGGGTTTGAGCTGACGTTTTTTTTGCTAAATCACGCAATTTGTATTGAATTTTTAATACCGGTGGCCAACATAAACCGATGAATATCACTAAGCTGAAAACCCAATAAAAGCAAGGTGAAGAATATGAGTAACTTTGCATATACATCGATGACTGTCCAGCACGATTTTGGGTTTTGTTTATGCTTTTTCAATACTCCCTTGCTGGGTATTTTCTCACACCCGCTCCCATTTTAATTTTATAAATATCAGTTTTAGAGGTAGCAATTATTTGCTGAATCGGCCTTATCTTTTTAGGTAAGTGTGTGTGAAGGTTTATACGCATACTTATCCAGTAGCCGCTTAACATTATCATTTTGTTTAGCGGCTACTGACGTTTTCTTAAAAACATTTGGGATAACACTAAAATAATAAGGTTACTACAAGATGAACACAATTTTGAACAAAAAGATAAAACGCAGCGCTAGCGCTTTATCGGTGATACTCTCTTTGGTGTCTGCGCAAGCATTGGCCGAGGTAGAACTAGAGCAAGAAATTCATATAACAGACTTGGGTTTATATTTTAATGGCGATAAAAAATCATCAACTAATGCCGCTTTAAATGAAGCCGATGTTGGCCCAGGCCAATACGATTATATGTATGGCCGCGCCATCACACCACACGGTGATACGATAAAAGTGTATAAAAACTTTGTTTTTATGACGTGGTACAAAGGCGGAAAATATAACCGACATGTGCAATTAACGCGTTATAACATGGATACCGGCACCACCAAAACTATTGAATTTCCACATCGCCATACCGGTTACCAAAATAGATGGTGGGTTGGTGAAACCCATAACACTATTGCCATTGGTTTAAGCCCTAAAAACGAAAGCATTCATATGGTGTTTGATCAACATTCATTATCATCGAGCAACCCCAGTGACGGTACTGCAGCTAATGATTACTTCAAATATTATTATTCAAAAGCTAACGCGTTAACGGTGCCAGACAACGAATTTACCTTAGACTTATTTGTTAAAGACACTTACTTTGCTGGCAACGACTTAGTGAATGCCAAATACAGCCCTAGTGACGAAATTGATGAATATAAACACATCACTTTAACAGGCGACGTAAACTCAAATATATTTGCCAATTTATCTTACCCGAAGTTTTTTACCACCAATGAAGGCGATCTGTTTTTATATATGCGTAAAGGCCGTTCACAAAACGGAAAATTTTCATATATAAGATATGATGGCAATAACTGGCAAAGTAGTTTTAAAGACTTTAACCATAATGGCGCACAAAGTCGCGGCAATGCCTACAACTATGGCGTTTATGGCGAAATGAAATACCTGAACGGTAAAGTGCGCATGGGTTTTCAGCAGCGCGCCAAAGTTGATGATAAATATGTTTACCAAAATGGCTTCTTTGGTGCTTACTCAGATGATCCAATCGGCCAAACGAACTGGAAAAACTATAATCACGAGTCATTAACTATGCCGGTGTTAAATACCGACGCGATAAAAATTTCTGAGCCTGGTGATGTTTTTCCTGCAGCAAATAGTCGCAATCAGCTTTATATGGTAGGTGGGTTTGATTGGACCGTGACCGATAATGATGATGTGCACTTTATCGGTAGCGTAAAAGACACCAGAAATAATATCACTAAAAAAGTACATACCTACCGTAAAGGCGGGAACTCAGATTTTGTCACGACCACAGACTTTTCAGGCGCAGATGAGCTATATACCGCAGGTAATGATATCTTCATCATCGGACTTCAAGGTGGCCGCCCAAATATAGAGCGAGCGGTTGGAGGCACCAATAACTTTGAGGTGGTTTATCGACCGACTACCGGAAAAATCTTTGAAAAAGGTGTGCCTTACATTCATGAAGGCAAATTATATTATTATTTACTTGAAAGTGGCTCTGGCGATAAACGCACCACCTATTTGCAAATTATCGACTTAGATCTGGTCGATATTAGTGGTCCTGACGGTTTTAGCTTCGCGGCGAATGAAGGTGATACCGTTGAAGTGACGGGTACCATGGACATCGCCTTTGGTGCTAACGGGCAATTCAATTACTTAAATGCTCAAACTAACAATGTCTATTGTGAGCGAAATATATTTGGTGACCCAGCGCCGGGTGTGGTTAAAAAATGTTATGTAAAAGCGGTAGTTGATCAAACCCCTGAAGTCAGCTTTGATCAAGGGGAAATTGTGCTTGATGAAGGTTACGAGCAATTATTGTTATCAGTACAAGTGGATAGTCCTACAGATGCAGATATTGAGCATGTAAAACTTTACTTAAATGGTGATTTTATCCGCCAAGAGTCAGTACCGCCATACGAATGGGGTCACGCCGGTTTACCTAATGAATTGTTAGGTTTTACCGCCGGTCGTTATACCTTTAAAGCCGTGGCCACTGACGTTAATGGTAATGAAGGTCAAAAATATAAAATCGTTAATGTTAACGAAGTTGAAAACTCAAATGGGTGCAGCAGTACTACCGACGTAACTTGGAATAGCAAAACCGAAGTTACCTTATCGGCTAGTGACAGCTGTATTCGTTTTGACCGTGACTTATCAGGGGCTACGGTACAGTTTTGGGACAGCGATACCAACACGGCTTGTGATTTTAACGGTAGCGTTTTCTCGGTTGATGGTAGCGGCACTATCGATATCAGCGCCACTTACAAACAATCATCTGACTTTAGCGGTAGCATATTAATGCTGGCGCCGAGTAACAACTGTCAATTCATTAAAGTACGTGCGTACTAATTGCTATTTTTTTATCAAATAATGATTAACTCATATCTCCATTGCCGATTTGTCGGCGATGGAGGTATTTTTTGTTGATCTTAATGAAAAAATACAACTCACCAACTGTTCGATAGAAACACTAACAAAGGCAAAATTTCGATGACTGTCCTGTACGATTTCACGTAATAGTTGGCCATTTCTAGTGAATTCAATGCAGATACAATTAAGTTCCGTTGTTAAATTGTAACAGCCGTTGTTGTGGTTAAATGGATGTGGCCTGATTTAGAATATTGTTCAGGGAATATCGTTGTAAAAAGCCCCTAGGTAGGGTGCCGTGAGCTTGCGAACCGCACCGGTTAAAACCTATAAAAGCAGATACCCACCTCAAGTTGTCATTTGATTTTACCATTCGGTATTCACTTTATAATGACCCACAACGTAAATTAATACCAAACACGCATTTGCAGCACTGTATTTTGTACAACTCCCGATCATTGCTCCTCTATTCAAGAAAATGCGCAAGTTGCGCATTTTTATCTTTGGTAAATTTTTCATCTGTAAATAAACAATATAAATAGCAATGTGTTAGCTTATTTGTTAAAAATACAGTAAGTAAGAAAATGCGCGCGGATTTAGTAGAAAAATGCGCAAATCGCGCACTATTAAATTGTTAGAGTTTTAGGGAAGTATGGATATAAAATTTCACCGGCTTAAAGTTGGCGGGAATGATAATGGATCTTTTGGTTATGGAGCGAGCTGGCTTATAGGTTTAGGTATATTAATGGCTGCTGGTTCTATAACTATATTTAGTTATGTGGATACTGCACCATATTTTCTAATTGGTTTTGTTCCTTTAATTTTCATCTTTTATTTATCTACTAATTTCCCTAAATTACGTATCATAATTCTTCTATTATCAGGTTCTTTGTCTTTATTTTTAGGTATAATTTCTATACCAGATTTTCTTTCAAACAATACCGACAACTCTGGTATAGGTTTGTACCATGGGCTTCTTAGTTTATATTTTTTGGGTGTTTTCGCCTCTCAATTTAAAAACTCTAACAACACGCCCTGAGGTGGACAGCAAGCATTAAGTTTTACTTTTTACCGCATATTTTAAGAGCGGTGAACCCTTACTTTTCAAGGCTTCTAGATAAGTTGATTCATCATATGCTGTGCTGGTTTTCCAGCACCGAAACAATATCCTGATCCACTTAAATGCCAACGCTCTGATGATGGTATTATGCGGTTTTCCTTTCGCTGCTTGCTGTTGATAATAAGCTTTAGCCCAAAACGAATATCGCACCGATTGACCTGCCCATTCAACAAATGTTTGCCGTAAAAATGTTGTGCATGAGTATCGCCAATGTATCCACTCT
>NZ_QMED01000054.1 GCF_003286125.1 Algibacillus agarilyticus | reverse complement strand
CCGATTAAGGTGGCAAATTGAGTTATTGTTCAAAGAGCTTAAATCGTATTGCAACCTTAAAAAATTCAGCACACAAAAAGAGCCTATTGTTTGCGCCTTAATCTATGCCAGCTTCATCACTGTGTTACTAAAAAGGATGATGGCATTTGCAACAGAGGCATTAAAATCTTTATGGATATCGACACAAAAAGTGGCGAGGTCCGCACCAACATGGCTATCACTGTTAGTTAATAAACTGAGTCAACATCATGCAGTAGCGATAGCAGTGGAGGAATGCGTAGAACTAATATCAAAGCTATGTCCACGCGCCCACCCCAAGCGAGATTTGAAAGATGGGCTATATCAATTCGGTGTTATATCCTTGGTTGAGAATAACGGGATTGATTAATAAGTGAGCTTAAGTACCTACATATGAAATCCATTTAGGCGGCCCCAAGCACATAGAAGAGCATATGCTCATGGCGTCTGGAACTAGAAACCTGCCCCTAAACCCCGATCGCTTTGACTATCGTTAAATAAAAGTCAGGTTAATATTGATTTTCGAACCAACTTTCTAAAATGAGCTTAGCAGACATGGCATCCACATTACCTTTTTGTAAATTTTTATAACCGCCACTTTCAAATAGTCGTGCTTTGGCATCGACCGTGGTTAGCCTTTCATCATTGGTCTCAACGGGTAAGCCAAATCGGCCATGCAGGCGGTTAGCGAATTTTTTGGCGCGCTTGGTAATTTCTTGTTCTGTACCGTCCATATTTAAAGGTAAACCTACAACTAACAAATCAGGTTGCCATTCTTTAAAAATTTTTTCAATTTCGTCCCAATTAGGGATCCCATCTCTTGCTTTGATAAAAGTCAGCCCATTGGCTGTGCCGGTGAGTTCTTGACCCGTTGCGATACCAATACTTTTAACGCCGTAATCGAAAGCGATCACCAGGCGTTCACCTATCTTTGAATTTGTCATTATCTCTTATTTCTATTTATAACGGTTAAGTTAAGCGTGACCGACATCGGCAGAGAGTTGCCATGGGTTAAAGCCTAATTTTTCGGTTGCGCGTTCCCAACGCAAATGAATTGGCGTGTTAAACATTATATTAAGATCTGCTTCAATGGTTAACCATGCATTGTCTTTTAATTCTTGTTCTAATTGTCCGCCACTCCAGCCGGCATAACCAAGCGATATTAAAAAATCTTGCGGTCCAAGATCGGTACCTATTGCCTGTAGTATGTCTTTTGACGTGGTTAAATGAATTTGGTCTGAAATAGAAATTGAACTTGACCATTTAGATTCAGGCTCTTCTTTATGTAATACAAAACCTTGATCATTACACACTGGTCCGCCAACATATACAGGTTTATCGCTATTAAAATGAGGTGTCACGTCAACGTTTATTTTTTTTAATAAAGCGTCAATCTTCATGTCAGTCGGTTGATTAATAATGATCCCCATCGCGCCGTCTTTATTATGTTCACAAATATAGGTAACTGTTCGTGAAAAATAAGGATCCGCTAAACTAGGCATCGCAATAATAAAGTGATTACGTAAACTCGGCATAGGCAAGGTATGTATATCGAAAGTAATTTAAGTATAACAGCTAATGAGTTTTAAGTTTAACTTGCTGATTGTACGTCTGGCAAATTTTGTAAACTCACTTCGCGACTGATATCAAAAAATGATTGAATGTAGCTCTTGTTGGTATCACGTTGTTTAATGGCTGCATACAGCTTACTTTGCACACCTTTTTTACCCAAAGAGCAAATTTTGATTAAATTTTGTGCTTCATATTCACGTACCGCCCAATTGGGTAATACGGCTACCCCCATATCGGCGGTTACCATTTGCAAAATCATTAACGTTTGATCGACTTTTTTAATGCTGCGCGGTGACACATTAGCAGGTAATAAAAAATGCTTAAATACATCTAAGCGTTCATTATTTACGGGGTAAACTAATAAATTTTCTGTTTGCAGATCCACAGGGTCAATATGCTTTTTATCGGCCAACGGATGATTAGGTGCCGTCACCAAAACCATTTCAAAGGTAAATAAAGGTTCAAAATGCATGAGTTCAGAAGGGTAAGTATCGGCGGTTATCACTAAATCTAGCTGACCTTCTTCTAAGCCGGGTAAAGCATCAAACATATAATCGTTATTAAATTCGACATTAACCAATGGCCATCGCTGTTTAAATTGGCTTATAGCCGGCATTAGCCATTGAAAGCAACTATGGCATTCAATGGCTAAGCGTAACCGGCCTTTATTACCTTGCTTCAATTCTTGTAGTTTTTGTTCGGTATGACTTAAAGCTGGCAATATTTCGTCTGCTAAAGCTAACAATATTTGACCTTCGGCAGTGAGTTGAACCGGTGTGGTTTTTCGCACAAAAAGTGGGTTGCCAATACGCCCTTCAATATCTTTTAATTGATGAGATAAGGCAGAAGAAGATGTGTGCAACCAATCAGCCGCTTTAGCGAGTGTACCGAGTTGTGCAATAGCTTTAATGGTTTTTAAATGACGAATTTCAAGCATAGTTAACTTTATTATCTTAAATGACACTTTTTGATTATACCTGTGTCGATTTATATTGCTATGTTTGGCATGATGCCGTTATGGATTTCCTATTTATTAAAGTGAGTGAAAATGAAAGCTGGTATTTACAAACATTATAAAGGCGCTTTATATCAAGTTATTGATGTCGCTAAACATAGCGAAACAGAAGAAGAGGTTGTGGTATATCGTGCATTGTACGGTGAATTTGGCTTGTGGGTACGCCCACTTTCTATGTTTAATGAAACAATTGAAAAAGAAGGCGTTACTCGTCTTCGGTTTGCCTATATTGCTGATTCACTCGCGGCACTAGCTCCTTAATCTAAACATAACGTAGCGTTAAACTGGTATTATTATTGCAGTGCTCTAAGTCTATGTTTTTTTGACGCAACCCTCGATGTTGCATTCTCAAAGTGGTAATAGAGCATTAACACATGAATAGATTATTTAGCTTAGCGCTTTTCCCTGTTTTTTTTAGTCTGGTGACCACGCTTTTACTCGGCAGTTGTGGCGGTTCAGGTGGCGGTTCATCCGATGGTGATGGGGAGACCTCCCAAGATTTAAGGGTGATTTTAGGTAATGATATTACCATTTCGGAATTAACCGAAATTGAAATACAAAGCTTTTTACAAGGCGGTACTGAGCCCTTTGTTTATAAATGGCAAATTCAACCTATTTTATATGAAGATGCGTTAAGTGGTGATGAAGATCCCATCATTACCTTTACCGCACCTGAAGTACTGACAACCACTGAAATATTATTAACCTTATCGGTCACTGATGCGACTGGGATATCTAAGGTGCAGAATAAATCTGTCTTTGTAACCCCAATCAGCTCACCCCCTATCATTAGTTTATTAAAAGCGGGTACGGTGAGTGGCAGTGAGTTTACTGTTGAATCGGGTGAAGGCTTTCAGCTAGAAGCAAATTGGATAGATGGAGAAGATGGTACGGCGGTAAAAGCCGTGCAGTTATTATTAGAGCAGACGGCAGGTGCTGCCATTGATAACTTACCGACAGATGGTATTCGACGAAATTTTACCGAGCAAGAGCCAACGGTAACTGAATTGATTGCACAACAAGAGTTTGTAAACCCGAGCTCTCAGCCTGTTACGCTCAAATTTACCTTAAAAGTGACCGATACAAATGATATATCAACAGAGACCGAACTTTTTGTTGATATCTTGCCTATATCGGCTTCACGCCCGATTGTTTCCGCTGGTAGTGATCGAGTTGCCTATGAAGGGCAAGTTGTTACCTTAAAAGGGGCGTCCAATACGAGTCAGTTGGAATGGCGTCAAACATCGGGTGGCAGTGTTATCACGCTTGAAAACGCCACGCTTGAAAATGCACGCTTTATTGCGCCAGCCGTGACCGAAACCGCTGAATACGAATTTGCTTTAACAGGGACTAATAATATCGGGAATAAAGAAGACCGAGTTCTTGTCACGGTATTAGCTATTTCTCCTTTTGATGGAATTAACGATACCGGTTTAACTAATTGTGCTGATGCAACCAACAATGCGGTGCCTTGTTCATTAACGGCTTTTCCTAATCAAGATGCTGAGCAGGGGCGTGATCCTGCGCATATCAGCGACACGTTAAGTAAACGCGGAAACGGTGAACTCGGTTTTGATTTTACGCGCTTAGACGCCAATGGCGATGAGATCCCATCGGGTGATGCAGCTTGTGTACGTGATAATGTCACCGAACTCATTTGGGAAGTTAAAAGTACAACGGGGTTCCGTGCCTATAATAGTACATTTAGTTGGTATAACCCTGATTCTGCTACGAATGGCGCTAGCGCGGGATTTGAAAATCTAGGCTCGTGCACAACTGCAACGGGTATTTTAACAAATTGTGATACTGCCTCATATGTGAGTGCGGTCAATAATGTTGGCCTATGTGGTGCTAATGATTGGCGGTTACCTTCAATTAAAGAATTAATGTCTATTTTTAATCTTGCCCGTTTAGATGATAAGTTTGCTCGCGACGAAAATTTAGTTGAGTTGTGGGCCGCTCATGCATCGGCTAGCCAGCCATACTGGTCTTATCAGTCAAGTGCTTTTGGTACGGGTATTTCTCAAGTCGCATTACAGGCTTGGGCTGTTAATGCGGCTACGGCTAACGACGCGGCATTAGTTAAATCGACACCAGCCCGTGTATTATTAGTTAGAGGAGCACCTGAAAATGCACTATAAATATTTGAAATTAGGTTTACTCGCGAGTTGCTTATGGACTGGAGCCGCAATTTCGGCACAAGTGTGTTTTTCGGATTCAATACCTTCTTCTACGCCGACTACGCAATTTGTGCTTGATAGTCAGTTAGGCATTGCGACCGATCAAGTTACAGGTTTAAGTTGGTATATGTGCTCTGTAGGTACGACATGGAATGAAATCAATTTAACGTGTGAAGGCCAAGCGCAAACCTTTACGTGGCAAGAAGCGCTGCAATATGCCGATAACATTGAATATGCTGATTATACCGATTGGCGCTTACCCAATATTAAAGAGTTAATGTCGATAATCGAGCGGCAATGCTCAACACCTGCGTTAAATACTGCTATTTTTAATGATGGATTATCGGAGCGGTATTGGAGTAATACGCCTGTTATCGGAACCGATAGTGCAGGTGAAATAATAGGGGATACCGTTTGGGCTGTTTCGTTTGAAGAAGGTAGCAATAATACGGCTTTAAAAATTGAGAACTCCCTTGTGCGCCTCGTTCGAAAAATAAACTAATACCTGCATATATTCATGCACATAAACCTTAATATTTTATGTGCATGCGCTTTAACGTAAATAAAATAACGTTAATCTATAATCCATCGCGAAAGTTCATTCGCTCGTTAAAATACGTTTATCGACATCAAAATTGTCTTGCTACGTTTCATCGCCTGTTTAATGTGAATTGCGGCGGCGATCGGCAAGCAATTTTTGTATTGAATTAACTAAGAGTGTTTATTTTGGATCGAAATATAGTTATTGTTTTAGCGCTTTTAATTACCTCATTTAGCATACACGCCAGTGATGCCTGTAAAATTGATATCGAAATGGGGTTGGTTATCAACGATAAGCATGTTCGGATCATTGATAACTATCGCACTCAAGTACAATTCAACAAACCTTCACAAGTCATTATTCAAGGCTCCGTATTAACGCTTGATCTACAACAACAAGCGATTGTGCAAAGTTATATTGAGCAGGTCTCGCAGCATGTTCCTGAATATATCGATTTAATTGTGGATGGCGCTATGCTGGCATCAAGCTGGATAAATCAACTCGCGAGTAGTTTGCATGGTGAAAATAGCGAAAACCATTTACGGGTGCGTTCACAAATAGAACACGTCGTCATGAAAATAATGGGGAAATATAATCATCGCGACCAAAACTTTTTTTTAGGGCCGCAAAGCTTAAATTCACTTGAACAAACGATTAATGATGAGTTTTCAGCGCAAATGAAATCACTGACGGCTAACAATTTGAATTTATTTTTATCGGCGATGAACGACGATACCGATAACTTTAAAGAAAAAATGCAAAAATTTGGCGATAGACTAAATCGCTTATCTGCTGATGTGATCGCTGAATTAGAACTGAAATCAGGTAACTTAGATGTTAAATCACAAGAATTTTGTCAACGGTTAGTGGCGATCGATTTAATTGAAACCAAGATGCAGCATCATATACCGCAACTTGAAAACTTTAATATATTTAACCTACGCTGATTGATTAATCTTTACTATTGGGGACAAACAAATAGTTGGGTATTTTAATCTTTTCGTTACTATTTGGGCTGCTTAAAAATAGTGCTTTGGGGGTGTAGTTAATAAAATCAACATGACGGGTAATTTTGTATTCATCATTAACCGTAAACCACATTGTAAAATGCCAAGGGCCTAATACAACTTCATCATAGGTAAATGGCATGAAATAACCTTTTACGGCGGCTTGTTTGTTGTGAACAATAATGGTTTCAGTAACCAGAGTTGATAGAGACGGGGACTGTTCATATTTTTCATCAGGCCAGTTTAAAAATGCACGAATTTCCGCTTTGCCTTTTTTTACATCACCACTCACAATGTCTTCTAGCACGGCATCACTTGCGTAAAAGTTCATAAAGCGATCAAAGTCTTCACGCAAGGCATACTGCGTTAAATACTCTTTTATCATCATCTCAATTTGTTGGTTAGATGCAAGGATCGGGTCTTTTTTCTTTGGTAAAAACATGCATGCATTCAAACAAAGTGTTATGGCTAAAAATTGAATTAATCGAAAAGTTTGTTTATTTAACATGTTGAGAGTCTCATGGTTATAACTAGGGCGTGTTTATCTTTTATGAATGCTTTTGCAGCCGATTTATACAAGGCAGAGCGATTGCAGTGTCGTTATTCTACATAAAAGAGCGATAACGTAGTAGAAATAGTGCAAATGCGCTGGCCTTTGGGTTCAATCCAAAACGTTTTGCTCTTTGTTATTGGCTTTTGACGTAGAACCATTATGTCATGAAGCCAATGCCGCGATCAAAACGCTTTGGAATTGAACGAAATCGATACGACAAAGATAAACACGCCCTAGGTTTGTAAACAATCGCTTTAATAAGGATTCATTAGATCAACAGTTCAAGTAATGTATTTAAATACCGATGTCCATGGGCAGTCACGGTCCAATGGCTGTTGGTTTCAATCATGAATTTTTGGTTTATTGCCGCTTGAATAAAGTCGTCAATTTGGTGAAGAGCTAATCCTGTGTACTGAGTTAGTTCCTCTTTAGGGATCGCTTCCATTAACCGACAACGATTAATAAAATAATTAAAAGCCAAGTCGTCTTGCTCAATGGGCGTTGATTGATACAAGTAATTTTGAGTTAAATCCATATAACCTTTTGGGTGCTTAACTTTTTCAGTTCTAATGATTTTATTCTTATTTGCCAGTGTTATTTTTCCGTGTGCACCACAACCAATCCCTAAATAATCACCAAAACGCCAGTAATTTAAATTGTGCTGGCAAGTGTGCCCTTTTTTAGCGTAAGCACTTATTTCATATTGTTCATAACCGTTCGCTAATAAAAGTGCGTGCCCTTGTTCTTGAATTTGCCATAATGCTTCATCTTCCGGCAGCTTAGGGGGTTTAGAACCAAATAGGGTATTGGGCTCTAATGTGAGCTGATACCAACTCAGATGTGGAGGTAATTGTTTGAGTGCGGTTGATAAATCATAAAGTGCATCGTCTAAACTTTGCTCAGGTAAACCGTGCATTAAATCTAAATTAAATGAGTTTAAAGGCAATGTATTTGCTAATTGAGCCGCTTTAATTGCCTCGTTACCATTATGAATACGACCTAATTTAGCTAACTTATCCGCTTGAAGTGATTGCACACCAATAGAAAAACGATTTACACCCGCATTCACAAAACCTGCAAATTTAGCGGCTTCGACTGTCCCCGGATTTGCCTCTAATGTGATTTCACAATCCGGTGCAAGTGTAACTCGTTGTTTTACGCCCGCAATAATTTTCGCAATACCTTCAGCCGAAAAAATACTGGGAGTACCACCACCAAAAAAGATGGTTTTAATTTCACGGCCTTGCACATAATCTAAATCTTGGTTTAAATCATCAAGTAAGCAGGCGATATATTCACTTTCAGGTATGCCTTTTTTGACTGCATGCGAATTAAAGTCACAATACGGACATTTTTGTACACACCAAGGAATGTGAATATATAAACTAAGTGGAGGTAGTTGCAGCAGAGTCATATTTATTTAATTTGGCTTATTTTACTCGGCAGTAACGCAAGCAATTGGTTTAAAGCTTGGCCACGATGACTAATTGTATTTTTTTCTTGTTTAGTTAAATCAGCTGACGTGCATTGATGTGTATTTAACCAAAATAATGGGTCATAACCAAAGCCATTTCGGCCTGATGCATCATCGGTTATGGTGCCTTCCCAACTGCCTTGGCAAATAATGGGCGTTGGGTCATCTTTATGCAACATAAAAACCAGCACACACTGAAAACGCGCAGTACGTTGTGCAGCAGGAACACCTGATAAAGCCTCAAGTAATTTACTATTATTTAATTCGTCAGTTGCGTTATCGCCGCTATACCGAGATGAATAAATACCGGGCGCGCCGTTTAAATAATCAACTTCTAAACCTGAATCATCTGCAATGGCGGGCAACCCCGTTTCAGCCGCGGCATGACGGGCTTTTATGATGGCATTTTCAACAAAGGTGGTGCCGGTTTCTGCAACCGAAGAAACAGTAAACTCACTTTGTGCAACAACATCAAACGCTAATGGCGCTAGGCGATCCGATAGTTCTTTTACTTTTCCTAGATTACCTGTTGCTAATACAATCTTTTTCATAATTCATTTCCTGCTCGATGCGGTTAAGCGCTTAATAGAGTTTTTGCCAATTTTTATGTTGGTTTGCTTCTTTAGTTAATACGACGACTTCACACTTTGCGGCATAATCTTGTAATGACAATCGATATCGGCGAGCCAACAAAAGCCACAAATTACCTAAACCAAAAACAGAGCACACTAACCGTATCAATGCTTGTTTTTTGCTAATGTCATGGCCATTTTCATTTTGTACGCGCAAACGCCAAGTTTTCATGCCGACGGTTTGCCCGCCTTTACTCCAAAACCAAATATAAAAATAAGTGATACAGAAGAGTAAGTAGGCTTGAAATATAAGATGGCCAAACGCCGTTGCTTGCAACCATGTTGAAATTTCGTCATGGTTACCTAACGAAAATACGCCAACCGTAATAAATAATTGCAATATCAATAAACCTATTAATGCAGCGGCTAATGCAATCGCCGCTGTCACTAATAAGTCATAAACCATTGCCGCTAAACGACGGCGAAAACCGGCTCGCGGAAAGCCTGTTTTAGAAATAACTTCATTCATAATTTAACTGACTCAATAACTCAACATACAGTGCTTAAATTTTACGGCGCTATGCTAACAAAAAACCGGTAAGTTAGCTTGAACTTTGCCGTTTAAAATTTGGCACGAAGGTGTAACCATTTTTTAATATTAGGCCATTTAAACCCGAGTAAAATTAATACAAAGCCACCATACATAACCGGTTCTACGGGCGTTGCTTTAACTGACCAGTAAAAATGAATACTCACTAACAACAAAGCAGGGTAGATAGAATAGTGTAGGCTTTGCCATTTACGGCCCATTTTAGCGCGAATTTTATTGGGAGATGTAATGGCCAAGGCAAATAATATAATAAACGCGGCCAAACCGACCCAAATGTACGGACGTTCAACAATCTCTTCAATAAACCGAGACCATAAAAATTGTAATTCAAATGCCCAAAAGCTAGCGATATGTAAAATACTGTAAGTAAACGCATAAAGTCCGACCAAGCGTCGAGTTTGTATTAACCAAGGGGCTTTACCGTATTTGGCAAATATTGAAATGCAGGCCGTTAATATCAATAACCTAAAAGCCCCTTCACCGGTAAAGTGAATGATCATTTTAACGGGGTCCGTGACGGACTCATCATAAATAGCGGCATAATAGCTTGTAAAAATAGGTATTAACGCAGCAAGGTGCAAAAAAAGTTTACTTAATAATATTTTATGTTGTGTTGATAATGAAGGCATCGTTATTTTACAGTTTGGTCTGTCTATCGGTATAAAGGATCATAACATGGATCTTTCCGTACAAGTTTACGGGTAGGTAAAAATGGGACCCATTAATACCAATCCGTAATAATAAGTGCCCACTCAGCGAGCATTTAAAACTCGCCTGAAAGGAATGCCCCAGCGGCTTTTGATCTGAAACAAACATATTACTTTGAATTTATTATAGTCTTCTCGCTCAGGTTTTATAGTTCATTGTCAGCGCTTTCTCTCGACTTTGGCTCCTGCGTCGTTCTAACACCTAAATCCATTTAGGCGGCCCCAATCACATAGTAGAGCATATGCTCATGGGGTCTCGAAGCCTGCATGGATGCAGGTAAGGGGCGAGAGCAGGACGCGGTAGCTTTGCCTGCATGGATGCAGGTAAGGGGCGAGAGCAGGACGCGGTAGCTTTGACGGCTTTGCTTACATGGATGTAAGTACTTCGGTTTCGTCTGGAACGAGAAACCTGCCCCTAAAACCCGATCCCTTTGAATCGGTTTTTTGAATCGGTTTTTTGAATCGGTTAGTTTTTACTTTTTAAGTGTTCAGCTAAAACTTGGTAAAGTTCTTTAATATTGACGGGTTTACTTATATAAGCATCAAAGCCAGATTGAATGTATTTTTCGATGTCGTTACTCATTACATTAGCGGTGAGCGCAATAATAGGTAAATCGGGGTAGTTTGATTTTATTTGTTTACACGCTTGAATACCGTCCATATTTGGCATTTGAATATCCATGAAAATAAGATCGGGCTTGTTGTCTAATGCTTGTTTAACCGCTTCTAATCCATCACTCGCTATTTCGATGTTAGCGTGAGTTGGCTCAAGTATCGAACAAAAAACGATTTGATTAATCTCGTTATCTTCAGCTAATAAAATATGATAATTAGCTGCTTCAGGTTGGTGATCTACCGCTTGAGCGTTTTGGGTTGGTTTAGTCGTGGCTGATTTGTCTGCTTTAAAAGTTAAAGTGAAACACGAGCCTATGTTTTCTTGACTGACTACGGTGATATCACCCTGCATTAATTCAGCGAGTTGTTTTGAAATGGCTAAACCTAAGCCACTGCCGCCGTATTTTCGGGTCGTTGATGTATCGGCCTGCTCAAATCTAAAAAATAATTTATCTAAATGGGCTTTTGAAATACCGATCCCGCTATCTTGAATTGCAATTTTTATTTGTTCATTTTTTTCAGATACCGTTATCGCCACTTCACCCACATTGGTAAATTTTATGGCATTAGAGGTTAAATTGGTGATGATTTGTTTTAAACGAACGGGGTCAATTAACCAAGTCGAGTGATTGAGCGCCTCGGCATTAACCGTGAGCTTTATAGATTTTTGTTGCGCGGCTAATGATTGCTCTTCTTTAACCGCTGAGAGCAAGGTAATAATATCGGTGGGAATACATTCTAATTCAATGTTATTCGATTCGATCTTCGACAAATCTAAAATATCGTTAATTAAAGCGAGTAATGATTTAGATGAAATAATGCCTGTTTCAACTAATTTGTGTGAATCGTCGGGTAATTTACTTCGTTGTAATATTTGTAAAGCGCCTAATACCCCATTCATGGGGGTTCTAATTTCATGGCTCATATTGGCTAAAAATTCACTTTTAGCCAAACTCGCAGCTTTAGCCTTATTTAACGCTTCTTCTAATGCGATACGTTGTTGTTTAAAATCGGTTATATCGGTTAATGAGCCAGCCATTCTTATAGGCTTACCTTGCTCATTACGATGAGTGATGCCTCTTGCCCTAAAGTAACGATAGCGAGCACCAACAAGCACTCGATGCTCTGTATCATAAGGAGTATCACTTCTGAAATGTTTTTTAAGTGCGTCTCTGTTTTTGGACTGATCATCAGGGTGCACATGTTGTTCAAAAATTTCATTCATTGTGGGGGGCTTTTTATCGCTATGTTGGCAGGGTGACAATTGCAACATGTCCATTAACTTAGGCGACATATAGAGTTCATCTATAGTCAAATCCCAGTCCCAGATACCATCGTTGCTGCCTAATATGGCGAGCTGAAAACGTTCTTTTTGGTGCTTAACGATGCGCTCCGATTCAGCAATGCGTTTTAATGGACGTATTAAAACTGAACGAATAATGCTCACTAATACGATAAAACTTAGTAGCATATTCAACGCAAGTGTTAAGCCTATTTGCTCAACATAACTGTTTTTTTCATTTTCAATGATATGAGGCGCAACATAAAAATTAAGTGTGAGCTCTGAATCCGGCACATCAAAATTAGCTACACTTGAATACGTCGATAAATCCGCAGATGAATAATTTAAACCCTGTGTATTTATAAAGTTTATTGCATGTACACTTTCATCTAAAATAGGCTGCAATATGTCTTCTATCGATTGGCTCATAATATCGACAAGCAACACACCTTCGACAAAATTATTGTATTTAACGGGGAGTGCAAGTTGAAAATAATGTTGCTGGTTATGTGACATTATATTGATGGCTGATTGTCTTTCTTCAAGATTTATTTTATGTGCCCAAAGAGGAAGTGATTCGTCTTTTTTTAAGCTTGAATAAATAATGTTGCCTTCAAAATCTGCCACTTTAATGTGTTCTTTTTCATCTAAAATCGTAATGTGATCAAGGTAGTCAGCTAAATTTAATGAGTTAGAGGCTATCCCCATAACATTTGATACCACAACCGAATTACGAGTGATTTCATTAATCACTTTAAATCGATTTTCAATAAATTGATTAATATTATTAAACGTTGAATTGGCTTGCAGCTCAATCTGCCTATCCATTAATTTACTCAACGTTGTTGTCGCGCGATCTGACACAAAAAGCGTATTCACGATAAAAGAAATAATAAAACTAACGAATAAAACAAAGTAAGCTAAATTAACTTCAGATTTAAACCAATTTAATTTTTTACGCATTTAATTTTTAAGCACCTTAATTTGATTTTTGTCATCAAACGTTGCCATACAAAAATCGGCTAAATTAAGTGCTTCGTGTGCATCTGGTTTTGATTGAGTCCAAATGCTGAACGGCTTTTCATATTGTTTTATTAATCCTTGAATCGGGTGTTGAATGTTTTCTAATGCGTTTTTAAATGCCAGACGATCTTTTTTGATGTCGCCACTTAATTTTATATTTTGCAATGCGCGAATAGCGATACGACCTAAGTCGTAAGCGTGAATAAAACCAGCTGGTGCATTTAGCATATCTTTATTAGTGAAAGCGGCGGGAAACAGTGTTTTTGCGCGTTTTAAAACTTTCTCGCTAAACGGTGTTATCCAGTCATCATTAAAGGCAAAGCAACTTTGGATCACACTTAGATCAACCCCTTTTTTGAGTTCAGGTGTTAATACTTTATCAAGATCGCCTCCCGTTAATCCCCAATGACTAATTATAGGTAATCTTAATTCAGGTGAAATAGCTAACATGGCATTTAAAAAATGTACTGACTCGGTATAACTCGCGACTAAAATCAAACAGTCTACGTTATGATTTATTGCTTTTTTAATCTCAACTTCCGCCGTGTTTTGTTTGGTGTTCCAGCCAAACCAACTGACATCGAAAGGTACTTTATTATTTAAATAGGCAGACATCGTTTTGTAATTTGATTCCCCCCAAGGTGTTTGCTCTAAGAATAACCTGGGGCTTTTACAATGTAATTTACTTAAAGCGTGCTCTGCTAATCTATTACCGGCAACCGTGTCATCAATAGATAAACGAAAAACCCAATTTTTTGAATCTGGGTATCGTGTTATCGGTCCTCCTGCAGCCCAAGGCACGAGTAAAGGAATTTTATTTTTATTGATGTACTCTCGGTTAACAATATAAGGCGGTGAATGTAAACCGCCTAATATGAATAAGGCGTTGGCATTTTTTTTAAAATGCTTAAAAGTAGATAAACTGCGGTTAATATTACCACGGTGGTTTTTTTCGATTAATTTAATATTGTAACCGTGAACTTTATTATCAACTTCACTTAACGCCGTTAAAAAACCCATTTTCATGGCATTGGCTGAATCAATATTGACTGAATAATCTGCGTCGTGGTAAATATAGAGTGTTTTACTAACTCCGTAATGGCAGGGGATTAGTATTAATAATAACGCTATGAATGCATTGTTATATTTCATTACTCAGTGTTCTGAAGATGATAATAATGATATAAATATTAGCTTTAACTTGCTTAATAAGCCAGTATTGCTTCTTAAGCCTTAGGATTTACAGTTATTTATTATCAAACAAGATTATCGGTTAAAAACTTAGTATTAATAATAAGTGTTTCAATTTTCTTTATTTCTATATGCTCTATTTTTGACAATATAAATCGCTATTTCGAGCTATTTAGCCACTTTAAACTGGTCTATTTAGTGAGTACTGTCATTTGCTGTGTCTTTTTGTTAGCGTATAAACGCTATAAGCTTTTTATTATTATGTTTTTCGTTGCTGTTATTCACTCGTTTTCTATTTTTTCTTGGTACTGGGATATAGAGGATAATAAAAGTTCAAAACATCAAACACGATTAAAAATTCTTCATAGTAATGTGCTCACATCCAATCAACATTTCCATTTATTGACTTCGCTTTTAGAAAAAGAGAAGCCACACATGGTTATTCTGCAGGAGATAAATACAGATTGGATTGACGGGATAAAAAGTGCACTATCGGATTATAAATATCGACTCGAAAAGCCACAAAATGATAATTTTGGTATCGCAATTTACAGTCAGTTACCTTTTATAACGTCCAATGTGATCACCTTAGGTAATTTAGGGCTAGCCAGTATAGAAGTCACATTTACAATAGATGAACAAGCTGTCACGTTAATTGCAACTCATCCTACTCCGCCATTAAGCGATGCTTTATATATAGCTCGAAATGATCAATTAATCGACGCAGCGAAAAGAATAGCGAGTAAATCCACAGCAAAAATATTACTTGGTGATTTTAATGTGTCTATGTGGTCCAGTGATTATTTAGTCATGGAATCTATTTCAGGTTTAAAAAATGCCAGACAAGGCTTTGGTATATTGCCTACTTGGCCTGCAAACTTACCGTTTCCTATTATTCCAATTGATCATATTTTAGTGTCTGACGCTTTTTTTGTTAATGATTTTAACGTTGGTCATAATATAGTATCCGATCATTTACCTATTATCGTTGAATTAGCATTACGTAAAAATGATGCAGCAATGTAATATGGGTATCAATATAGGCTTTAACCCCTGTTGAACGCTTAAATTCTATTTTTTTGAGTGACTACGGCTTAAATACCCACTAGATAAGGTGTTACTTTGAGTATTAAAATACAATCAGTGTTGTTCACTGTATTTTTAACTATATTTGGTTTTATGTTTCGTTATTATTCGGCCCATAAGGTAGGCCTCGAATTGCCTATATTAGGCATTGTATTGAGTGTCGGTGTTGCTGGGATGATTGGCGGTGTTGGTTTTTATTTAGGTTTGCTTAAAGTAAATGAACCACTCAACATCTTCCATCTCGCATTTTCTGCTATTTTTGTATTCTTTATGTCGCATAACTTAAGTAAGCTTTTAGATTTATACCAACTGTCTTGGTTAGCTTATCTCGTTCTTCTTTTTGCCGTCGCTTTTTATACCGCTTTGCGCGCACCTCGAATTTTCAATAAAACATTAAGCAAAACATCACAATAGTAGAATAGGTTTTTAGGTTAAAGCTAAAAGTTATCAGGATTTGATAAACTTTTTTGGCTAGGTCGAAGCTTGACTGCTTTGCTTACATGGATCTAAGTCTGTCTCTTATACACAAGTTTTAAATGCGAGTTAAATATGATCTAATACCCATTACATACTGTTTCGTAATGAATTTCAATGCAGCAACTTACCTCGCAACAATGGGCAAATCAGATTTTTGGCAATGCTAATTTAGGAGACCCTCGCAGGACTCGTCGGTTAACACAATTAGCATCGGACCTATCCAATAATGTTGGAGATTCCATTGTTAAATCCTGTGATAGTCCCGCTCACATTGAAGCTGCATATCGTTTTATCCGTAACGACGCTATCTGCCCGGATGATATTGCCGAGTCTGGATATTCGCATACCTGTCAGCTCTTGCCAGACTCTCCTTTAGTTCTTGCTATTCAAGACACCACGGAACTGAGTTATGAGCATAGTGTAGCTAGTAAGTTAGGTAACGTGAGCAACTCAAAAACAAAGACCAGTCGAAAACGTTCATTGCATGTTCATTCGACTTTGCTCCTTGATGCTCAATCAGAAAAAACGATTGGACTGGCTAATCAAAAATACTGGTTTAGAGAAAATAAAAATAAAGGCACTCGAGAAGAGCAGCAAAGACGTAAGTTTGAAGATAAAGAATCTTCTGTTTGGATGAAGTGTTTTGAATCGGTAAAAGCCAGAGCCAGTAATGTAAGCAATATTATTGACGTCTGTGATAGAGAGGCCGACATTTACGAATACTTAAATTACCATCATACACATGCGCATCGATATCTAGTCAGAGCCAAGGCCAATAGAAATTTACTAGAACCACGAGGCAAGCTATCTAAATTGAGTGAAGATGTCATTGGACAGTGCTGTTATACCGTGGATATCGCACAACGAGGAAATCGTCCCGCTAGGCAAGCCAAAATGACTCTGAACTATCAATCAATAACGATTGGCAAACCTAAACGAGCAGAGGGAGCTGATTCGTTGACGTGTAATGTGATTATTTGTGACGAAAAAGACAGTGATGATAAAGAAGCGTTGCGCTGGGTATTATATACGAATGAAACGATTAAGAATGCTGAAGATGCGCAGCGATTAGTCAGATATTACGAATTACGTTGGCGTATAGAAGAGTTTCATAAGGCATGGAAATCGGATGGAACGGATGTCGAAGGTTTGCGTCTTCAAACGGTTGACAACCTAAAACGAAT
>NZ_QMED01000053.1 GCF_003286125.1 Algibacillus agarilyticus | reverse complement strand
ACCATTTCAAAACACTGCTGCATAAAATCACGACACTGTTCTTTTTTTAGCTGATTATGAAAAGGTTTGTAGCGAATGGGCATGCCACTAATGGCTTGGTACTTTCGATGAATATCAGCCAAATTAGCTTTGGATTGGCAACCTAGCGTATCAATCACTGCGAGTAATAAATGGTAAGGGTTAAATTGGCGACTGCGCTCAACCAATTTCACGCTTCTGGCAATTGAAAAAAGTGTCTTGGGAGCAAAAATTGATTGGATTTTATCTGTCAAAGTCGTAAGGTTCATTGTCTTCATGTTTGTTTGTCTTTTATCAGTTTTAGCGAACCAATAAGATCACAAATTGAACATGAAAACACCTCTTTTTTCTTAAGATCCTACATATGAAGTCTGTTTTAACCCGCCTTACTGCGTTTAACACTGATGTGAAAATTTCAAAACGCGACTTCAAGGTTCACTTGCGTTATCTACACTTAAAGGTCGCAAGCGGCATCGTTTTGCAGCACACTAAAATATTGAATCGGTCCATTTAAAATATTTTCACCTTGCTCGATAAACAGTACGGCAATGGAACCATCACCGCGACGAAATATATTAGGTTTTGCAACATGGCCAATGCTCTGATCAGCAATTAGATATTCTTTGCCTAATTTGCCAGCAGGGCTCACACAACGCCGCCATAGTGACCAATGGCCGGGTTCTCGATTGAAGCCATGGCTGTAATAAAGGTCGATATTGCCGTCTTTTCGTAAAAACGGCACAGCATCATGAACACTATGTACTGCACTCGACATGATCTGTTCAGTTTGCCAAGACTGGCCTTTATCATGAGATATCTTGTAACGCGACTTTATCACCCGACGCATTTTGCCATTTGGTTTTAATTCGCCAGTATTAAATGAGCGCTGGTAAGTGTAAATTAACGAACCCGAAGCGAATTGGTTTATCGCGGGCATAAACCCCGTTTTATTTAGCGTATCGCGTGTTTCAAAATCAATACCATTATCACTAACCGCTAACCCTAAACCACAACACTTATTTTTCCTGTAAACCAGATAGTACAACCCATTATCGTAGTAAATATATGGCCAACTTAAGCCTCTTAATCCATCATTAATCGCTACTTTTGTGATATCAGTAAGCTCGGCATTAGGTTGCAAACGGCCTTTCATTATTGTGGCGGAACCCGTTTTCAATTCGGCTGAAACCGTAAAATAAAGCCATTGCTCACCATCGACCGACGTTAAGCCAGACAACGATGTGAATGTATTATTTGGCAGCGATTCAATAGTAGAAATGGCTTTAGATTGCATGGGGGGTTGCCCAGAAATAGGCAGTTCACTCACTCGTATCGACATTTTTTTATAATGAAAACCATGAATTTTATGAAAAAACACAAATGATTTATTACCTAGCTCCACATATATCGATCGCGAATTGAAATGCTCCCGACTATCTAAAGCGATTTTACTTGCTTGAATCTCTGCCACTTCACTTGACTGCACTAAGCAAGAAAAAAACACCAATATTAACGACGCAAGCAACCTCACTACTTTTAAATACTGATTAAATAAAAAGCATTTCATATTTAAGTAATTCATGGTGTATTTCCTTATACCAATTTTTAATAACGGCATTTACGCTCTGGCGGTGGTTTCACCAATGTTTTTATTGAGACAAGCACTCGAATTTTTGCCAGATGTTTTTTAATACGCAAAAAATATATCACTCATCGCTCGAAAACAACACACTACCACTATAATAAACCGAAGTTTGGTTATCATTATTTATACTACCAAAAGGATAGCGAATACCGATGCCAACATAGTCAGAGTTGACCGACAAATGCATAAAGTCATAGCCTAGTTGGAAGCTCTCTGAAATAGTCACATAACTGACATACCAACCACTTTGAAGTTTACCGCCCAAGTTTAAACCGATAGATGTATCATCATTGTTTGAACTTTTACCCACGGATGTAGTCGTGTGGTACGGATGTTTGAGTCGTGTAGGACAGGCATCATTAACCTACCAATTTAGCTCGGCGCATTGCCTATCCCGCATGGTTACAACCTTGTAAACCGGTTTAGCCACGCAGTGGCGTAAGCCGGATAACTGAAAACGCCACATAATATGTATCAAATAATGGAACCTTACGCCACTTAGTGGCTAAAGCACCCTACCTAAAAATAGTTTGGTTTAATCCACGGTAGGCGGCACCCAAGTCTGTTTTAACAGGCCTTAGTGTGTTAATACTGATGTGTAATTTCAAGGCGCGACCCCGAAATTCTTATGCTTTTCTATTTGCCCGCTTGTATTTTGATTGGTATTCGCGTCGCTGTTTTGTAACTTCGTAGAGTACTATGCCTCTAGTTGTTGCTAAATTTAAACTTTCAATTAAACCGAACATTAGAATGGAAATACATAAATAGTCGTGTAGGACAGGTACCCAACCGCGTCTGCGCACATGACTTTGAATGGGTGTCCTGTTTGTTGCTGCTAGTGGGCCCAAATAATGGCTCTCGGTTTTTCCGATTAAACCATTCCTAATCAATAACTAACAAATGAGATTATTTATTGATTGTTTGAGCTGATTTTAAATAAATACCTAAAGGTCATTGTAATTTTTGTGTTATATAGCATACCTGATTTAAAAGTCTGTCGCCAAGGTGTCTTATTAAAGATGCAGCAGATATTTCCAAACAACTTGAAAAACAATATTCAAGTTGGAAGTTAAATCTAAAAATTAACAATAATATATCTACGGATAGGGATTAGTCATGAAAAACACATTACGTAATACTTTGGTTACCAGTATATCACTTGCCTTACTCGCTGCTTGTTCAAACGACAGCTCAGATAATAATCAAACTGACGAACCAACACCAACTCAAATATTAGTTAAAACCATCGAAACAGCCAATACATCAGGTACTTCGGCATTTGCTCTTCCTGCAAGTGACGATTTTTCTAACATACCGCAAGATCCCAACAACCTAGTAACAGCGGAGAAAGTAGCATTAGGCCAAATGCTATACCACGAAACAGGTATAGCAACCGCTGGGGTTCATACTGACTTAACTGGAACTTGGTCTTGTGCAAGCTGTCACCATGCCGACGCTGGTTTTAAAGCCGGAGTAACGCAAGGTATGGGTGAAGGTGGTAGCGGATTTGGTACTACTGGTGTCGAGCGTATCTTAGCTGACGGCTTTGATAAAGCATCAGAAGATCCTGCCTTTGTACCGGATGTCCAACCATTCACATCACCTGCTGTATTAAATGTGGCATTCCAAGAAGTTATGTTATGGAATGGTCAATTTGGTAGCATGGAAGGTGGCATAGTAAACACCGGTTTGGCCGATGATGTACTTGCAACACCTGGAACGCCTAAAGCTGAAAACGTACGTCAATTAGCGGGTATCGAAATTCAAGCTATCGCTGGTACAGCTGTTCACCGCTTAAACATGACTGACAACTCTGTGTTACAAACAAACGATGAGTACGTTATGATGTTTGAAGCGGCTTATCCTGATGGAAGTGATGATGTATTAGAAGATGCAGGTAAAGCTATTGCAGCCTATGAACGTACTATTTTAGCAAACCAAGCACCTTTCCAATTATGGTTAAACGGTGATGAAACAGCAATGACAGAAGATGAAATTGCTGGGGCAACATTATTCTTCGGCAAAGCTAACTGTGTAAGTTGTCATACCGGCCCTGCGTTAAGCTCTGCACTGAATGCAACTGAAAGTGAAATGTTCATGGCTATCGGGTTTGCAGATTTCGATCCAAATAACCCACAGGTTACCGGTACTGTATCTGATGCAGACGCAAGAGGCCGTGGTGGTTTCACTGGTGAAATAGCAGATAACTTTAAATTTAAAATACCTCAACTATACAATTTAGCAGATACAAACATATTTGGTCACGGTGCAAGCTTTACCAGTGTTCGTGACGTAATAGCTTATAAAAACACTGCGGTTCCACAAAAAGTAATTCCAATGGGAGCGCTTGATAGTCGATTTGTTCCACTTGGTCTAACAGAAGAAGAAATTGATCAATTAACGACGTTTCTTGAAAATGGACTTTATGATCCTGAGTTAGGTAGATACAAACCAGCTGCATTACCTACAGGTGCCTGTTTCCCTGTTGCAGACGATCAATCAATACTTGATCTTAGCTGTTAATAAAGTTTTAAAAACGTAAAAGTGCGGTATATCTGATGATATACCGCACTTTTAATATTGTTACTTTTTAAATGACTAACACCAACTAAAAGAAAACTATCTCATCTTCAATCACTTCGCTTTCTGTTGGCTTTAACTTTCCTAATTTAATATTTATCCCATCTACTAATCAGGACATCCAAGCGTACCAATCAGGTAAAATCACACTAACTTCGTTGAAAAACGCTACAGACCATTGCTAACAAACACAATCGAGCGATTAGCTAAAAATGATTAATACCAAGCTTACAAAGGCGTGTAGTGGAGTCGTGTGGGACGGAGTCGTGCGGGACAGATCATTAACCTCCCGATTTAGCTCGGCGCACTGCCTGTCCGCGCTTATGGTTATGCAACAAAAAATCGTGTGGGACTGCATCATTAACCCTACCGATTTAGCTCGGCACGCTGCCTGTCCCACATGAGTATTTTACTCTTTAACAGTGAGTTAATAGATGAAAAATCGAATAAGTAAATCTTCAAGTAAATTAATTATACTCCAATAATAACTGTCTGTATTTTTAGCTTCAATTCGAAGACGTTTAAGTTGTTTTTTATCTAGCCACTGGCCACTTTTAACAACAGCATAAGGAGTTCTAAGTGCTTTTATTTCGTCTAGCGGGTTTTCAGTAACTAACACCAAATCAGCAATTTTTCCTATTTCTATGCTGCCATAGTCTTGTTCTATTGATAAGGTTTGTGCGGCATTAATTGTTGCGGCTTTGAGTATTTCAAAATTTGATACCCCTGATTGTTGTAATAACTTCATTTCATTATGAGTGGATAGACCCGGAAGGCTATACATAGTACCGGCATCAGAGCCTACCAGAATTTTCACTTTATTTTCATGCAGTACTTTCACTATATAGGATAAAAACTTTTGTTTTTCTAAGTGATAGGTACTTTGCTTTTTATTATCCTTTAACCAACGTGATACGGTGAAATGACTTTGGATATCAAAATACAGTGGATTTAAATAATCCAACTCCAAGCTATTGATAAATTTATCTTTGCCGTTACTAAGCTGAGTTAAATGATCGAACGTTGCTAAAGTTGGAACTACTGGTACATTAGATTGTTTGATTTTTCGCGCAATAATTTCTAATGCTTCTTTATTATACTCATAGTTTAAAGGCCCCTGAAAAATATCCTCTACGTGCTCTAAAGATTGTAAACCTTCTAGGTAGCTCCAGTCCGAACCTCTAGCGGGATGAGGACCATGTTTTGCGACTCGAATATCAATTATTTTAGCTTCATCAATAATAGCTTCAAAAATTTTAGGCTCAAGATAACCATATACTTTTATAAAATCGTAACCACTTGCTTTAGCTATATGAACTGCGTCTCTACCTTGTTGTGGAGACAGTATTTTTTGATTGAGTGCATGAGAGCCTTTTCCAGCCAAAATCGGTGAACTCAAATAGAGGTTACTACCTAACCACTCTTTATTTTTTAATTCTTCACGCCATCGTAAATGCATATTCATGCCATTTAAATTACGCACACTAGTTACGCCATAAGCAAGATTAAGGGTTAAATATTTTCTATCGTATATATGCACATGCATATCAAACAAACCCGGCGTTACGTAAGTATTATTACCATCAATTTCTCGGATGTTACTTCTTACCGAAGAATTCGCCTTGTTAATAGCCGTTATTCGTCCATTTTGAATAACTAATTGCCTATTATTGAGGATCCTATTTTCTTTGACCATGACAATATTGACGTTATTAATCGCTAAGCCATCACTATTATTTACTGGCATTAAGCCTGCTGGCTTTGAAAAGTTTAATGAAAAAATGGAAAGAATTATAATTTTCGCTAAAAGTAAAAACAAAATAGTGGTAGTGAAGAGAAGTTTTTTTATTGGCTTATTAAATGGCAATATTTTCATGATTGCTCCTGTGATATTGAATGAGCAATAATTTACAGAAGGTTATAAAAAAAACGTCCTATATCGTGATAATACACTTAGTTGTACATTGAAATTAACATAACAAATTGTATTTATTGAACTTTAATTTAAATGTTTTTTCATAAACTGTGTTGGCGTTATTCCTGTTTCTCTTTTAAAGATCAAATTAAAACTAGATTTTGAGCTAAAACCAACATCAAAAGCCATATCGAGAATTGAAAATTTAGTGTTATTTTTGCAGAGTAACTTATCTTTTAAGTCTTCAACTCTAAACTTATTTATGTAATCACAGAAATTGCAATTTGCCCCCTGATTAATTGCTCGTGAAATTTCACGAGTATTCAAACCTGTTTCTTTGGCAAGATCATTTAATGATAAACGGCTTTTATGGTGCAATGATTTTTCTTTAATAATGCGCTCTAAGCTCATAAATATTGTTTTACTGAATTCTTCATTTTTTAAAGCATCACTCTCTAACGCGTCTTTTTCTTGCATTTTTTTATCTAAATGTTCGTACGTACTCATACAGTTAAATAATATAGGGTAATTTACGGCCTTAAAAATCAGGTAGCTAATTAATAGTAAAATAGCGCTATTCTCGAATAACTGCCCTGCTAAATTTAGTTCTATAGTGATGTTGGGTTGCAGGTTTAGCCTAAGTAAATCAAGTACACCTAACAATAATAAAGTTAAAAGAACTTTTATTAGCCAAAAAAGTTGGAGTGAATCAGCATCAGATCTCATTGAGAACGAAGCTTTATGGTAAAAAGAAATAATTTTGATTGACAGGCACGCATAAAATAATTGGCTTAATGTGCCTAATGCAATAACCAATTGCGGCCACTGAGTGAAAGCTAAAGCAAATAACATAGGGCATAAATGGATCAATCGTTTTTTAGTGACTTGCTGTTCTGAATAAACTAATTGATAAACAAAAAAATAAAATAAGGGTCCTTTACCAAGAAGGAAAATTGGAGTGACTAGGTAGTAATCTCTAGTTCCTGCCAATTCTTCAGCTAAGTTAAAAACCATACCAAAGGCAGAAAATATTAATAAGTAACATAAGCCCCGATAACGTTTGTTTTGCCAGATGAGGCAAATACCAAATATCATCTGAAATACAAAAATAAATTGAACAACATTTGTTGGTTGAATTTCCATAATTTCTATTGGTTCACGCTGAGTATTAGCTCGACTAATCGCTATGGTTAATTGAAATTTTGATACTGACAATTCGCTAGAAACAAACTTAAATCGTACTCTAGAATATTTTATAATTCAATTAATGAAATCATCTAGGACAGCCACTGTAATTTTTTTAGCCGATCGCCATCGCTTACGACCGTTAATAAGGCGCGTAAGCAAACATGACTCGACTTCTTTCAGCGTCATAATTCACATTATGACGCTGTCAATCAGGCGCGGCTACTCAGTAAAAAAAATACATCTCCTTTAACAGAAGATGAAGGGGTGATTGTACCCAATCAATTACTCGTTGAAGTGCTGATAGTACAATTTAAAGTATTGCTCAAAAGCATTGACACGCTCGATAAACAAATAAAGAAAATGTACAAAGTTCAGGATGATAAAACTCTTTTTGATAGTTTACCGGGAGCGGGTCCACAATTAGCGCCACGTTTGTTAGTCGCCTTTATCGTAATAGAGAGCAGTGGAAAAAAACATGGACACACTGGCGATGCAGTGACCCTACCTTTTTAAGGCAAACCTTTGTGGAATGGGCTGGCTTTTCCATTCGCTATTCATTCTGGGCAAAAGCGTATTATGAATAGCACAAAAGTAAAGGTAAGCCACATTTTACCATCATCCGCGCATTAGCCTTCAAGTGAATAAGAATAGTATTTCGTTGTTGGAAAACGAACACGCCCTAAAATGAATCAGTCTACTTGGCCGCATTAAAAAAACGAGGTTCACCCCTGCTAATATTCGCCATCAATCATTGATTTTTTACTAGCTGTCCACCTCAGGGCGAGTTTTAAATGCGTTTACTCTGTGTTGCTCGAACTCAAAAGAGCACCACTATTCTTTCATTTAAGCGCATTTAAAATCTCGCCGAGTGGACACTTATTATTACGGATTGGTATTATATTGCCGTGTAAATTGCTCATATTCAAGTGCTTGTAAATCCATGACATTCTCAGTATTAGTCGTGTGGGACAGGCATCATTAACCTACCGATTTAGCTCGGCGCACAGACTGTCCCGCATGAGTATTGTCGTTCGAGTAAAAAATCGTTAAAAAACTCAAAAGTAAAATCAATAACTTAAGGTTATAAACAATTATTTATACGGCTTATACAGACACAACCACCTTACCCATAGCTTGGCGACTAGTTAAGCGATCATGCGCCTTACCTACTTCTTCTAGGTCAAAATGTTGTTTATCAACAATGGGCGTTAACTTGCCAGCATCAACCATTTCTGCCAACTTAGCTAAAATTTCACCATGCTGTTCGCGCTTATGGTTATGCAGCATAGGAATAAGCATAAAGACCACATGTAACGACAAGCCTTTAAAGTGTGCCGGTGTTAAATCGATTTCGGCCATAGAAACCGTAGTGGCAACTTGACCATTTAAAGCCGCAGCATCAAACGAGTTTAATAGGTTAGCACCGCCAATGGAGTCATAAACCACATCAAAACCTGCACCATCAGTATATTTAGCAACATAATCGGCAACGGTTTCTGTTTTGTAGTTAATAGCCGTTGCGCCAAGTTGCTCAATTAGATCAGATTGGGCATTACCGCTACCCGTAGCATAAACCTCAGCACCAAAGTAGTTAGCAATTTGCAGCGCTAAATGACCCACACCGCCAGCACCACCATGAACCAATACTTTTTTACCTTGGCTAACATTAGCGCGCACTAAACCTTCATACGCGGTAATACCCACTAACGGCATCGCTGCAGCTTCACGCATTGAAATAGATTTAGGTTTATGCGCAATTAATTTAACATCTGCCAGCATATATTCAGCTAACGCGCCCGGTAAATCGGCTAAACCGCCAGCGCAACCGTAAACCTCATCACCCACTGCATAGTCGGTTACACCCTCGCCTACAGATTCAACTGTACCGGCAAAATCCATGCCTAAAACACCGGGTAATGCAGGTGCTAATGGTGCGATATCTTCGCCCATTTGGCGGATCATGGTATCAACGGTATTAATACTAGTTGCCGCTACTTTAACAACAACATGGCCTGCTTTAACTGCTGGTTTTGCTATGTCGGCTGCTTCAAATACTTCGCTACCGCCAAATGCATTAATTATCATTGCTTTCATTATAATTTCCTTCTATTTGAATAAATGTTTCAAGTACGTCTTAAGTCAGGAAAGTATATTTACAAAACATACCTTTGATAATACACTCAAATAACGAATCAGTTTTTACTTTTTGTTAATAATAAGTGACGCACCATGAATAATGAACATCTAAGGCTTTTTGTCAGAATCGCGGTCACTCAAAATATCAGCATGGCAGGTAGCGAGTTAGATTTGTCGCCACCGGTTGCCAGTATGCATATTAACAAGCTTGAAGAAGCCTTAGGTGTAAAGTTAATTCATAGAACCACGCGAAAAGTATCGTTAACCGAAGAAGGCCGAGCGTTCTTACCCCACGCAGAAGAAGTTTTAAACGCTGTTGATAGCGCCAAAGCGTCGGTAGGCGCAGGCAGTTTTACTCCGCAAGGCACGATTAGAATAGCGGCACCGTCTTCGTTTGCTCGTATGCATATAGTGCCCGCATTAAAAGGCTTTGTTGAACAATACCCAGATTTGAAAGTCGATTTACGACAAAGTGACAGCATAGTTGATATGGTTGAAGGGGGCTTTGATATTGCCATTAGAAACGCATCATTAAACGATTCTACGTTAGTGGCTAGAAAACTTACCGCTGATCACCGTATTGTTTGTGCCTCCCCTGACTATATTAAACAACATGGTGAGCCTAAAACCCCGCAAGAGCTCAGTAACCATCAATGCATTACACTTTCAGGTTTAGATACTTGGGTATTTAACACGCCAGACGGATTAAAAAAAATAAAAGCCAAAGGCGCTATACGCATTGATAATGGTGAATCCATTAGAGATCTTTGTATTAATGGCGCAGGGTTAACCTTATGTTCGCTTTGGTGTGCTTATAAAGCGTTAAAAAAAGGCGAACTGGTAGAAGTGCTTAAAGACTACCCGTTAGAATCGAACACGGATATTTGGGCAGTTTACCCAAGCTCACGTTTGTTAGCCCCTAAAGTGCGTGCTTTTATTGATTACCTTAAATCTTACTATGGCGTTAAACCCTACTGGCTAGAGTAAAAAAATTAGGGTTTGCTTTTTATAGCGACAATAAATTAGCAGTTTTTACTACGCCTAATGATTATCTTTTATTGCGATCTTTATTATTAACAAAATATTAATACTGTATTACTAACTAGCTTATTTATTAACACATATCAATACAATAAGATCATTTCACCTAATGGGGAGCACTTCCCTAAAAAACATGGAGAAGGTGAAATGAATATAGCAAATACCATTAAAGAGAAAAAAACTAGCCCTTTAGCTGAGGCTCGCGCACTAGCATTGCCTTCTCGACAAGAGATGCTTACCCGTGCGCCATCAGTTCAATACTTTTGGGACAATAACAAAAAGCGACTTAGCCAAGCATGGCTTGAATGGGAAGAAGAAACTAAAGCCGACAATATCCAGAACAATAACAAGCTTACCGCTAAAACACAGTTAAGTGATTCGATTTTAGATGAAAAACTACGTGCAGCGGTTAATAACGCGTGGCAACAACCATCAACAGAAACAGCAGTAAGTGACTTATGGCAAGAAGCCGCGCCGGGTGTTTATAAAGCGCAGTTTTTTGATCCGACTCGCTTTGTCGAGTTGCGCGACTATTTACAACAAGCGGCAGCGTCTAACATTCCACTTAGACCACCTTATGGCATTGTACTTAATCGTAATGGCGCTAAGCTTGATCCGCGATCTGAAGGCTACCTTGCCGCGCCAAGTTTTCAAGATTTTTATCAGCAGTTACTAGATAAATACATGCGACCTATCGCTCGCTTATTGTTTCCAGAAGTAGTGGGCTTTGATACCCAAACCTTTGGTTTTTCAATTCAATGGCAAGCGGGAATGGACACCTCTTTAAGGCTGCACACCGATGCATCGGCAGTAACCATGAATGTAAACATGAACCTACCTGATGAGAAGTTTACAGGCTCAGAAATCGATTTTTACGATCCTGCCACAGGTAAATTCACTCGCTTGTCGTTTGAGCCCGGTACAGCCATGATCCACCGCGGTAATGTGGCTCATGCGGCACAACCAATTACCAGTGGCGAACGCTCAAACATCGTACTTTGGTTATATGGTATGCAAATACCACAAAATGATACCAAAGTGGCAATAGCCGCCGAACAACGTTGGACGGTACCAACAACAGCAAAAGACAATGTTGCACCGTTTTAAAGTTTCTTTAATGAGGTTAATTAGCGCCTTTACTAATTAATTAAGGCGTTAATTAAACGATTAACGTCTGCGAACAAAAACGCCAACTTAATAAGTTGGCGTTTTACGATCTGAATTCAGGTAATTTGTACAAGGTAAATTTTTGCTTATTGCCTGTAATGGGGTGCAAGTTAACGCACAGTAAAACGACCGTTAGTACGTATATAAATTATCGTCTGCTCAGACGAGGTTACTTGGTGGCTAAATGTGCCTTTAGAATAAAAATAACTGCCTGAGGTTAAATCGGTTACCGATTTTGCCTGCGCTGATTTAAGCTGAGCTGTTTGATACTGAACCGATCCCTTGATCACCACAACACGAAACTCATCAGCATCAACAGCTAATTCTCCAGAAAAGTCAGCAGGTAACTTAACTAAAGTCCCGCCTAATTCACCTGCAATTGTACTTCCCCACAAAGGAGAAACTTCAACTCCACTGTTTGGCTTCACAAAAGCGACATCATCACCTTTTAGCCAAACCATGTTACTTGTGTGAACATTAATCGGTTTTTCGCCGTTGTTGAACGACGCTTTACTCGGTTTAACTAAATAAGGGCCACTATCAATTTCTAAATAAATTAAGTTAGCTTGCCCTGAAGCTGCGGTAATATGATCTTCGCCGGCAGGTTGTGTCCAAAATGAACCTTGTGGTAACCACATTTCTGCGGCGTTAGGATCGTCATTATGCATTAAGCCATCAATAACAAGACCTCGATAAGAAACATTATGAATATGAGGTGGTGAATAAAAACCTTTGTTAAATTTAACCAACATACCCGTTGCAACGTTTTGCGTTCTGTCACCCCAAAGTTCTGCAGCACCTGGGCTTTTATCACCTCGCAGACGATTTAAATATCCCCACTTTATGTCGCTGGCTGTAACCACCGTTGAGCTTGCACTTTCAGCAGTATTTTCAGCTAACATGCTACTGGCAAATACGGCCGTGGAACTTAGCTGCAATGCTATTGCCGATAATACGACTGAACTTAACGTTTTTAAAATTTTCATTTTATATCTGGTTTTAATGTGATTTACGGTTATTAGTTGTCGCTAGTGACTTTATTGATAACTTGCTCGAGCACTTGAGTTAGCTCGGCAATTTTTTCAGGATTTAACGCGTCAGGATGTGGCGAAGAAAATTTTCCAATATCGTTATCAAAATACAGTCCTGTCGCGCTAGAAAACTCTTCAGACAAGGCTGCTCTCACTAAAATATCAGCACCAAGTTGTACATCACTCCCAGTCACACCATAAGCTTGTTCAACCATTTTGCTACCTAAAAATGATTTAGGGTTAATGGCAACAACCACCGGGCCTTTTTTACCTAAGGTTAAAGCTAACTGCCTAGACCACATCGTTAAGGCAAGCTTACTTTTGGCATGCACAGCACTATCAGATAACGTACTTGGCTTAAGTAACTCTTGTGCTGATAACGGCGCTTGCGCTGCTGAAGATAAGTTAATCACTCGGGCATTATCACCGAGTAAGGGTAATAATGCTTGGGTCAATAAATATGGCGCAATAGTATTCACCATAAAACGAACATCAAAATCGTCAGGGGTAATGGTTGCAGGCACAATAAATACACCCGCGTTATTAATGAGGGTATCAAGCTTATTGTGCTCTGCTTTGATTTTTTCCGCTAACGCCTTGGTTTCTGTCAAGCTCGACAAATCCGCTTGATAAGTAAAAACAAGCTCTGGCTTATCTGGGTTAGTTCCTGTTTTAGCTTCTGTTTTTACTAAAGCTAAAAGCTGCGTTTTAGCATCAGCAAGTTTAGCCTCACTTCTACCGTGCAGAAGTACTGTATGTCCCAGCTTCACCAGAGATTTAGCCGTAGCCAAACCAATACCATCGGTTGAGCCAGTGATTAAAATAGTCTTGTTCATCTGTATATCCATTTTAGAACGCCAAAATCCGCGCACTACCCTGCAGATAAATGACCTTATTTATGATGCATAATCGCCTAGGTAAAGCTTATACACTCACTTCAGCATGATACAAAATAGAATAAATCAGTTATGAGATATTGATAATACTGACAAACATATAATCAGTTTTAAGGTTTTGTTAATAATACTCGAAGAGATTGCAGCCCTTGTAACTTAGGTGCAATGACACAACCGAAGATATAAACCGGATCAACCTGTGGTACAGGTGGCGAAGGCTATGCTAACCAACGTAAATTTTAAGGAATAGAACCATGCTAAATTTAAAATTAACTTATCAAACACAATGAATCGTATGGGACAGTCATCGTTATCATCCTAACTAAAGATTTAAAATCAAATAAAATCATAGGCTTATTTCTGCCTATCTCGTATGAGTGTCATATGAATGATTAGTGTTTTTATAACATTTGGCAATAGTAAAGACAAAAAAACACAACAATCAAATGCAAATGATATTAGTTATCATTTGCATTACTTATTTTATTTAGATAAGATCACCTCATCTTTTAAACGTTTTCAAAAATAGAAAATCAACGACATGAAAATAGACACTCAAAAAAATAGATCAGCCCTAGGTGCACAAGCTGTAGCAGCGGCACTCGCTTTTGGCAGTACGTCAATTCATGCAGCGGAAAATACCGATGCTTGTGAAAAAAATTCAACGACTAGCTGTCATTCAAAAAAAATAAATCAATCAGAAGAAGCAATAGAACGGATTGCGGTTCACGGCGTTAAGAGTTCAGTTTATTTACACGAATCATCAGGTGATATACGTCGAGTAGCCGACTTAGTAGACACCCCACAAGTGATTACCGTTTTAACACAAGACCAACTTTTAGAAGCCGGTAAAACTGACCTGAAAGATATTTTAGCTGCTCAAGCAGGTGTTACGTTAGGTACAGGTGAAAATGGTAACGCATTTGGCGACCGTTATATTATCCGTGGCCACGAAGCTCGCAGTGATATATTTGTAGACGGTTTACGCGATCCAGGTATGACAACGCGTGAAAGTTTTGCTACAGAACGTGTTGAAATAACCAAAGGGCCAAGCTCAACCTTCGCAGGCCGAGGTTCATCTGGTGGTGCGGTCAACAGTGTCACTAAAAAAGCATCTGTTGCCTATAATTTAGGCCGTGTTGAAGCAGGCTTAGGCACTGATGAGTTTTCTCGTATTACGTTAGATTATAATTTACCGCTTTCAGATACATCTGCGATCCGTATCAATGCCTTAAAATCAGATAAAGATAAACCAGGCCGCGAAGGCATTTCAAGCGAAAGAACGGGCTTACAAATATCTGGCGTATATTTACCCACTTCAAAACTATCATTCACAGTTGACGGTTACTTTCTAGACGCCACTGACGTACCTGATTTAGGCAGTTACTTTGATAGTGCCACTCGAAAACCCGTTGCCGACATTCCAGTTTATGCTCAAGAGTCTGACTTTTTATCTTCTGAAGTGAAAACCCTAACATTACGCACAGAATATGAAGTGAATGATAATGTCACTTTATATAATGCAACTCGTATTGGCGAAACAGAAAACGGCTATATAACTACCGGCGCAAGAGGCACAACGCGAGCAGACTCAGATCCTGCTGCACCGGGAGCTGCAACGGTGAGTTTAAGCACTCATCAAGGTAACCAAAATGTAGATTATAAAAGCACCCAATTTAATTTATTTTTAAATACTGATGTATTAGGTTTTGAAAACAACTTTGTCTTTGGTCTTGAGTTTACCGACGAAAGTGTAGAAAACGGTGTTTACGATATTACCTATAACAACCCGACAAATTGCGTTACTTCAGGCCGTAGAGGTGATACTGATAGCTACTGTATTATCGATGCTTCTGGAAGCAAAGTTGGTAATATCAGTCAATTAATGGGTAGAACTTTTGTTGATGACTATGATGACGCTTCAATGAATATTGAAACGATTTCTGCATATATGATGGACACGGTACATTTAACTGAGCAACTTGATCTTTATTATGGCCTTAGGGTAGATAACTTTGACTATAGTAACGATACGATAAGACGCGGTACAGAAACGGCTTATGAATACTCTGACACGATGTACAATGGCAATATAGGTCTAATTTATGACCTTTCAAACAATGTTAATATTTATGCTAACTACAGCACAGCAACTAACATCAATGGTGGTGAATCTGACTTAGGTGCTAGCTGTGGATATGGTGGTGTATGTGGCACCGCAACTCAAGTACCTGATTCCGATCCTGAACGTGTTGAAAACGTAGAGTTAGGCACGAAGTTTATGGCGTTCGACGATAAGTTCATGTTCACAGCCTCTATTTTCCAAATTACCAAAAGTGATGTAATGGAAAGTGTGGGTGAAGATGACTACGCCGCACTAGGCACACTAAATACCGGCGAAAACAAAGTTAAAGGTATTGAGGTGGGTCTTGTTGGTGATATTACAGACGCCTTAAGTGTGCAATTTTCTGCCACATTAATGGATGCTGAAGTGATTGATTCTATTAATGAAAATAACATAGGTTTAACCTTAAGTAACTTTGCAGAAGACAGTGTCTATTTACAAGTTAGATATGAAATTAATGACGCGTTAGTCATTGGTGGCGATTATGCTTATCAAAGCGAAATGTATGCTGGTCAGCCAGACACAGCAGCGGGTTATGACAGTGAAAATAATCGTTACAGTATTGTTGTGCCTGATTACCAAGTAGTGAATTTATTTGCTAATTATTATGCAACAGACGCATTAACTTTTAGATTAAACATTGGTAACGCATTTGACGAAACCTATTACACTGCCGCCTATCGCAGTGGTGCATTTATGTATTTAGGTAATGCTAATAATGCTAAGCTAACAGCAACTTACGAGTTTTAATTACTCATAATGACAGGGTATAGCAATGATTGTTATCGAAAAAATATTATCAGAAGAAGAAGTGAACTATTATCGTCAACAGCTTACCAATGCGCCTTGGGGTGATGGTAGTGAAACGGCAATGGGCATGGCGGCTTCGGTAAAAAGTAACAGTCAAGCCGATGCAAATAATGAAAACGTAAACCAATTAGCGAACCAGTTACTGACTCGAATTGGTGAAACACCTAAAATTGTCTCGGCGGCTTTACCCGAAAAAATATTTCCCCCTTGCTTTAATCGATACAGTAAAACAGAGGAGTATGGATATCATGTTGACTCAGCGATTATGCGAATTCCAAATTCAGCTCAAGTGTTACGAAGCGACTTGTCGATGACAACTTTTTTAAGTGATCCTGAATCATACGACGGCGGTGAGTTAATTATTTCAACGGAATTTGGCCAACAACAAATCAAGTTACCGGCAGGATATGCCGTGCTTTACCCATCAAGTAGTTTGCATAAGGTAACCGCCGTTACCCGTGGCCAAAGAATGGCAGCGATCACTTGGATGCAAAGCATGATTTCAGAGACGAATATTCGACAAAACTTATATCAATTAGATCAAACGATTCAAAATTTAATTAAAGAAAACAACACATCAAGAGCAGAGCTAGATAATTTGCATAATGTTTACCATAACCTAATTCGTCAATTTGCAAAGGTGTAATATCATAATCAAGATGATAATGTTCATGCGGGACAGCAATCGATGCATAGTCGATGAACTTATTTAATATCAAATAAAATCAAAATCTTATGTATGCCTGTCTTACACAATCCTCTAGAAGCCTTGAAAAGTAAGGGTTCACCGCTCTTAAAATATGCGGTAGAAAGTAAAACTTAATGCTTGCTGTCCACCTCAGGGCGTGTTGTTAGCGCAAACCATGCTTTCTTAGTTTGTGCCACCTAATCCCTACGATGCTAGACACAAGCAACCAGATAAAAATATCGAAATACAAGCTAAATTGCTCGAAATTTACACCACTCCAATAACACTCTTCGTAGAAAATCATGGGAAAGCCAATATACCCGCACCCATCAGCTGGAATGCCGTTATCAAATATGAATGGTGCCAAATGAATCAAGCAAAAACATAAGGTGCTTCTTACGAAGCCGTCAGCGAATGCGGAATTTCCAATTTTAATGTTTAGTTTCAATCGCCGTAATTCCTCAAAGGCCGCTAACGCC
>NZ_QMED01000052.1 GCF_003286125.1 Algibacillus agarilyticus | reverse complement strand
CACGTTGACCACGGTAAAACTACATTAACTGCAGCAATCTCTACTACACTTGCAAAAGTATATGGTGGTGAAGCTAAAGATTTCGCAGCAATCGATAACGCTCCAGAAGAGCGCGAGCGTGGTATCACTATTTCAACTTCACATGTTGAATATGATACGCCTAGCCGTCATTACGCACACGTTGACTGTCCAGGTCATGCTGATTATGTTAAAAACATGATCACTGGTGCTGCTCAAATGGATGGTGCTATCTTAGTAGTATCTGCTGCTGATGGCCCAATGCCACAAACACGTGAGCACATCTTATTATCACGTCAAGTTGGTGTTCCATATATCATCGTATTCATGAACAAATGTGACATGGTAGATGATGAAGAGTTATTAGAATTAGTTGAAATGGAAGTACGTGAGTTACTTTCAGAATATGACTTCCCAGGTGACGACTTACCATTAATCCAAGGTTCTGCTTTAAAAGCGCTTCAAGGCGAAAAAGAGTGGGAAGATAAGATTGTTGAGTTAGGTGAAGCACTAGATTCATATATCCCAGAACCAGAGCGTGACATCGACAAGCCTTTCTTAATGCCTGTTGAAGATGTATTCTCAATCTCAGGTCGTGGTACAGTTGTAACAGGTCGTGTAGAATCAGGTATCGTAAAAGTTGGTGAAGAAATCGCCATCGTTGGTATCCGTGAAACACAAACGACAACGTGTACGGGTGTTGAAATGTTCCGTAAGTTGCTTGACGAAGGTCGTGCAGGTGAGAACGTTGGTGCATTATTACGTGGTACTAAGCGTGATGATGTAGAACGTGGTCAAGTATTATGTAAGCCAGGTTCAATCACTCCACATACTAAGTTTGAATCAGAAGTATACGTACTTTCTAAAGATGAAGGTGGCCGTCATACTCCATTCTTCAAAGGTTACCGTCCACAGTTCTACTTCCGTACAACTGACGTAACTGGTGCTGTAGAGTTACCAGAAGGCGTAGAAATGGTAATGCCAGGCGACAACATCAAGATGGTTGTAGAGCTAATTGCTCCAATCGCGATGGACGAAGGTTTACGCTTCGCTATCCGTGAAGGTGGTCGTACTGTTGGTGCTGGTGTCGTTGCAAGCATCGTAGAATAAACGCATATTGATGTGTTTACCAAGCCTCGGTTTTATACCGGGGCTTTTGCCATTTTGCTAGGCAAGCAAAAAATTGTACAGGGGTGTAGTTCCAATTGGTAGAACAGCGGTCTCCAAAACCGACGGTTGGGAGTTCGAATCTCTCCACCCCTGCCAACTCTTGAAGAGTTAAAGCTGTAAATAAAGTACTTAGTTAAATTAATATAAAAAATAATAAGTCTTTAAATTATTTTAAAGTCGATTTAACTAAGTAGTTTTTATATGTTGAATATGCCTGATAGGCAATAATTAAGGTTTTTTACCATGAGCGTAGAAGTCGAAGAACAATCAAGTAGTCTTGATAGCATTAAATGGCTTGTTACTATTGCCATATTAATTGCTGCAGTGGTTGGCAATTATATGTATGCTGAACAAGTTTCTGTATTATGGCGCGCCATTGGTGTGGTAGCTGCAGTTATTGTTGCATTTTTAATAGCTAGTAAAACTGCTAAAGGACAAGATGCTTTAGTTTTTTCTAAAGACTCTCGCACAGAAGTTCGAAAAGTTGTTTGGCCAACACGTCAAGAAACAATGCAAACAACAATCGTTGTAATTATTGCAACACTGATTATGTCATTAATCCTTTGGGGGATTGATGGTATAATGCTTCGTGTTGTAGCCTTTTTAACTGGATTGGAATTATAACCATGTCAGAATCAAAACTTAGATGGTACGTTGTACAAGCATTTTCTGGATATGAAGCGCGAGTATCAACGACTTTAAACGAACATATCAAGTTAAATGGCATGGAAGACTTTTTTGGTGAAGTACTGGTACCGACTGAAGAAGTTATTGAAATGCGTGCAGGCCAAAAACGCAAAAGTGAACGTAAATTCTTTCCTGGCTATGTTTTAGTGCAAATGATTATGAATGATCAATCATGGCATTTAGTAAAAAACACCCCTCGTGTTCTTGGCTTTATTGGTGGTACTTCAGATCGCCCCGCCCCTATTTCTGATAAAGAAGCGCAAGCTATTCTTAATCGTTTAGAAGAAACAGCCGAGAAACCAACTCATCGTCATTCATTTGAGCCTGGTGAAGTTGTTCGTGTTAATGACGGACCATTTGCTGATTTTAATGGGGTTGTTGAAGAAGTCGATTATGATAAAAGCCGCTTAAAAGTTTCTGTACTTATATTTGGTCGTTCGACTCCTGTAGATTTAGAGTTTTCACAGGTTGAAAAAGGTTAAAGACTAGTCTATAATCCGCGCCCTTTGATACACAAATCAAATAAATTATAAAAAGCATAGTCATTTTAATGACTATGCTTAATTTTGTTTAAAAACTACGGGAAGCCGATTGAGTAGTGTTGTCCTCACAACATCTACGAGGCAATTACCCGGTAAATGAGGTCCTTAAAATGGCTAAAAAAGTAACCGCACTTATTAAGTTGCAAGTTGCAGCTGGTGCTGCAAACCCAAGTCCACCGGTTGGTCCTGCATTAGGTCAACATGGTGTTAACATCATGGAATTCTGTAAAGCGTTTAACGCAAAAACAGATAGCTTAGAAAAAGGCGCGCCAGTTCCTGTTGTTATTACAGTCTATGCTGATCGTTCTTTCACGTTTGAAACTAAAACTCCACCTGCTTCATTCTTATTAAAGAAAGCCGCTGGTGTTAAGAGTGGTTCTGGTAAACCAAACGTAGACAAAGTGGGTAAAGTTACACGTGCTCAAGTTGAAGAAATTGCGAAAATGAAAGAACCTGATTTAACCGCTGCTGATTTAGACGCTGCTGTTAATACTATCTCTGGTTCTGCACGTTCAATGGGCATAGTGGTAGAGGGTTAATCAGATGGCTAAATTAAGCAAAAAAGCTCGTGCAATCCGCGAGAAAGTTGAAGTAACAAAAGAGTATAGCTTTGATGAAGCGGTTGCTTTATTAAAAGAATTTGCAACTGCTAAATTCGTCGAAAGTGTTGATGTAGCTGTTAATTTAGGCATCGATGCACGTAAATCTGACCAAAATGTTCGTGGCGCTACTGTATTACCAAATGGTACAGGCCGTGAAGTTCGTGTTGCTGTTTTCACTCAAGGTGCAAACGCAGAAGCGGCTAAAGAAGCTGGTGCTGATTTAGTGGGTATGGATGACTTAGCTGAATTAGTTAAGAAAGGCGAAATGGACTTTGACGTAGTTGTTGCTTCTCCTGATGCAATGCGCGTTGTAGGTCAATTAGGTCAAATATTAGGCCCACGTGGTTTAATGCCTAACCCTAAAACAGGTACAGTTACACCTAATGTTGCTGATGCTGTTAAAAATGCTAAAGCAGGTCAAGTTCGTTATAGAAACGATAAAAACGGTATCATCCATACTACGATTGGTAAGGCTGATTTCGATGCTGACAAGCTTAAAGAAAACCTTGAAGTTTTATTGGTTGCGCTTAAAAAAGCTAAACCAACTCAAGCTAAAGGTGTATATCTTAAGAAAGTTAGCCTTTCTACAACTATGGGTGCCGGTGTAATCATCGACCAAAGTGGTTTAGAAACTAGCGTAGCATAAGAAATACTTAAATTGGCTTCGGCCAATTTATTTGGAGTTGGAACGTTAAATTTATTTAACGCTCCCGTCCAAGACCCTAAGCGCCTTACGGCTTAATGTTATAAACGCTTAGGTAGACGGTGAAGGAACTCAAGAAGATTTATCTTCTGGACCGGAAACCGTAAAGTCCTTACTAAGAAATTAGTAAGATTTAAGTAATCTAGGTGTAAACCTAGGGAATCCAGGAGAAAACCAATGGCATTAGGACTAGCTGGCAAGAAAGAAATTGTCGCTCAGGTTAACGAAGCTGCCAAAGGTGCCCTTTCTGCAGTTGTTGCTGATTCACGTGGTGTTGAAGCTAATGATATGACCGTTTTACGTGCTCAAGCACGTGAAGCTGGCGTTACGTTACAAGTTGTACGTAACACATTAGCTCGCATTGCTGTTGATGGCACAGACTTCGAATGTTTAAAAGAAGCATTCGTTGGACCAACTTTGATTGCATTTTCGAATGAGCACCCAGGTGCTGCAGCGCGTATATTTAAAGACTTTGCTAAGTCAAATAACGCGTTCGAAGTCAAAGCGGCTGCATTTGAAGGCTCATTAGCTGACATTGAAGTATTAGCGACGTTACCAACTTACGAAGAAGCACTTGCCAAACTTATGGCAACAATGAAAGAAGCTTCTGCAGGCAAGTTAGTACGTACAATTGCTGCACTTCGCGACCAAAAAGAAGAACAAGCTGCTTAATTAAGCGCTTATCACTAATACATTGTAAATTATTTTATTTTAGGAATTTGACTTATGTCTATCACTAAAGACCAAATCATCGAAGCTGTTGCAGAAATGTCTGTAATGGATGTTGTAGAACTTATCACTGCTATGGAAGAAAAATTCGGCGTAAGCGCGGCTGCTGCTGTTGCTGCTGGCCCTGCTGCTGCTGACGCAGCTGAAGAGCAAACTGAATTTGACGTTATCCTTAAAGCTGCTGGTCCTAACAAAGTTGCAACGATCAAAGCTGTTCGTGCTGCTACAGGTTTAGGCCTTAAAGAAGCTAAAGGCTTAGTAGATGGTGCTCCATCACCATTGAAAGAAGGCATTGAAAAAGCTGAAGCTGAAGCGCTTAAAGCGACTTTAGAAGAAGCTGGTGCAGAAGTTGAACTTAAGTAATTTATCTTATTAAATTACTGCCTGTAAAGGCTCGGGCTGATGGTTAATTGACCATCAGCCCTTTTTGCGCTGTATATTTTGTGAAAATTTACAGTGATTATTTCAAGACGATATCGATAGACGGCAGAGCACAAACACAGTTAAGAAGTTAAATTGACTACTTGAGGCTCGTGTTTACGTTCGGCAAGCTGAGGAACCCCATGGCTTATTCTTATACCGAAAAGAAACGCATTCGTAAGGATTTTGGTAAGCGTCCACAGGTTCTGGATGTACCTTACTTACTTTCCATCCAGTTGGATTCTTTCCGAAGATTTATTGATCCTGATCCTGATGGACAGTATGGCTTCGAAGCCGCATTCCGCTCCGTATTTCCAATCGCCAGCTACTCTGGTTACGCTGAATTACAATATGTCAGCTACAAGTTAGGCGAACCCGTATTTGACGTAAAAGAATGTCAAATCCGTGGGGTGACGTATTCTGCGCCATTGCGAGTAAAGCTTCGTTTAGTTATTTATGACAAAGAAGCGCCAGCAGGCACAGTAAAAGACATTAAAGAACAAGAAGTCTACATGGGTGAAATCCCATTAATGACTGACAATGGTACTTTTGTTATCAATGGTACTGAGCGTGTAATTGTATCTCAATTACACAGATCTCCAGGTGTCTTCTTCGATCATGACCGTGGTAAAACCCACTCATCTGGTAAGGTTTTATATAATGCTCGCGTTATACCTTACCGTGGTTCATGGTTAGATTTTGAATTTGATCCTAAAGATAGTTTATTCGTGCGAATCGATCGCCGTCGTAAACTTCCTGCATCGATCATTTTACGTGCACTTGAATATAGTACAGAAGAAATTTTGGCTATGTTCTTTGATAATGTGACATTTGAATTAGTCAGTGATCAATGCATGATGGATTTGATCCCTGATAGATTACGTGGTGAAACTGCTGCGTTTGATATTCATGATGATAAAGGCAATCTACTAGTAGAAAAAGGGCGTCGTATTACTGCACGTAATATCCGTCAAATAGAAAAAGCAAATACTAGTCGTGTCGCTGTTCCTGTTGAATATATCGTTGGTCGTACTTTATCTCACGACTATATTGATGAATCAACAGGCGAAATTATTGCTGAAGCAAATGCTGAAGTAACACTTGAATTAATTGCAGAATTAAGCCAAGCCGGCCATAAGAAAATTGATACGCTTTACATCAATGACTTAGATTGTGGTCCATATATGTCAGACACTTTGCGCGTAGATTCTACAACTAACCGCTTAGAAGCCTTAGTTGAAATTTACCGCATGATGCGTCCTGGTGAGCCACCAACAAAAGATGCAGCTGAAGGCCTATTTGAGAATTTATTCTTTAATGGCGACCGTTACGACTTATCAACGGTTGGTCGTATGAAGTTTAACCGTCGTGTTGGACGTGAAGAGTTAATAGGTGAAGGTATATTATCTAAAGATGATATTACTTCAGTTATGAAAACGTTAATCGCGATCCGTGATGGTAAAGGCGAAGTCGATGATATCGATCACTTAGGTAATCGTCGTATACGCTCTGTTGGTGAAATGGCTGAAAACCAATTCAGAGTTGGTTTGGTTCGCGTAGAACGAGCTGTTAAAGAGCGCTTAAGTTTAGGCGATCTTGATAATATTGCACCTCAAGATTTAATTAACGCGAAGCCAATTTCAGCTGCCGTTAAAGAATTCTTTGGCTCTTCACAGTTATCACAATTTATGGACCAAAATAATCCATTGTCAGAAGTTACGCATAAGCGTCGTATTTCTGCTTTAGGTCCAGGTGGTTTGACACGTGAACGTGCTGGTTTCGAAGTTCGAGATGTACATCCGACACATTATGGTCGTTTATGTCCAATCGAAACGCCTGAAGGTCCAAACATTGGTCTAATTAACTCATTAGCAAGTTATGCAAGAACGAATGATTTTGGCTTCATTGAAACGCCTTACCGTCGAGTAATTGATGGTGTTGTTACTGAAGAAATAGAATACCTTTCAGCTATTGAAGAAAACAATCATGTAATCGCTCAGGCAAGTGCTGATGTAGATGCTGAAATGCGATTAACAAGCGACTTGGTAGCGTGTAGACATCAAAATGAATTTACATTGATGGATGCAGCAAGTATTCAATATATGGATGTTGCACCGCAGCAGATCGTATCGATTGCCGCAAGTTTGATCCCGTTCTTAGAACACGATGATGCTAACCGTGCATTAATGGGTTCAAACATGCAACGTCAAGCCGTTCCAACGTTAAAAGCTGATAAGCCTTTAGTTGGTACCGGTGTTGAGAAAACAGTCGCTGTTGACTCTGGCGTAACGATTGTTGCTAAACGTGGTGGTAGTGTTGATTACGTAGATGCTTCGCGCATTGTAATCAAAGTTAATGAAAATGAAACTATTGCTGGTGAAGCTGGCATAGATATATATAACTTAACTAAATACACCCGTTCAAATCAAAATACATGTATTAACCAAAGACCAACGGTCGCAATGAATGATCCGATTGTTCGTGGTGATGTATTAGCTGATGGCCCATCTACCGATTTAGGTGAGTTAGCACTTGGTCAAAATATGCGTGTCGCGTTTATGCCTTGGAATGGTTACAACTACGAAGATTCAATTTTGATATCTGAACGAGTTGTGCAAGAAGACCGTTTAACGACAATTCACATTCAAGAATTAAGCTGTATTGCTCGTGATACTAAGCTTGGGCCAGAAGAAATAACGGCTGATATTCCAAATGTAGGTGAATCTGCATTAAGTAAATTGGATGAGTCAGGTGTTGTTTATATCGGGGCTGAAGTTAAAGGCGGCGATATTTTAGTTGGTAAAGTAACCCCTAAAGGTGAATCTCAACTAACGCCAGAAGAGAAGCTTTTAAGAGCAATCTTTGGTGAAAAAGCTTCAGACGTAAAAGATAGTTCTTTACGTGTACCAAACTCAGTTGTGGGTACGGTTATTGATGTTCAAGTATTTACACGTGATGGTGTTGAAAAAGACAAACGTGCGAAAGAAATTGAACAATATCAAGTTGAAGAAGCAAAGAAAGATTTAACAACTGAATTTAAGATCTTTGAAGACGGTATTTATGCCCGTGCTCGTTTGTTATTAACAAATAACGGCGTTGATGGCGCAGTATTAGATAGCCTACCCAGAGAGCGTTGGTTGTTACAAACATTGGCAAGCGAAGAAAAACAAGCTGAGCTTGAGCAAATTGCTGAGCAATATGAAGAAATTCGTGCCGATTTTGATAAAAAATTAGAAGTTAAGCGTCGTAAAATTACCCAAGGTGATGATTTAGCGCCAGGTGTACTTAAGATTGTTAAAGTGTATCTTGCTGTTAAACGTCGTATTCAATCGGGTGATAAAATGGCTGGTCGACATGGTAACAAGGGTGTTATATCTACCATTGTTCCTGTAGAAGACATGCCGCACGATGCTAAAGGTACACCAGTCGATATCGTACTGAACCCACTAGGGGTACCATCACGTATGAACGTAGGGCAAATACTTGAGACCCACTTAGGTATGGCAGCTCGCGGCATGGGTGAAAAAATTGATGAAATGATTAAAGAGCAATGTGAGGTTGCTAAGCTTCGTGAATATCTAACTAAAGTTTATACCTCAGGTCAAAGCCGACAGGTTGTTGATATTGAAAACTTTACCGATCATGAAGTTCGTCGCTTAGCTGAAAACTTACGTAAAGGTGTACCTATTGCAACTCCTGTATTTGATGGTGCTGTTGAAAGCGAAATCAAAGATTTACTTGAGTTAGGTGGGATCCCAAGAGACGGTCAAATTGAATTGTTTGATGGTCGTACGGGTAATACATTTGAGCGTAAAGTAACAGTAGGTTACATGTATATGTTAAAACTGAATCACTTGGTTGATGACAAAATGCATGCGCGTTCTACTGGTTCATACAGTCTTGTTACGCAACAACCATTAGGCGGTAAAGCGCAGTTTGGTGGTCAGCGATTCGGTGAGATGGAAGTATGGGCACTTGAAGCTTACGGTGCTGCTTATACGTTACAAGAAATGTTAACTGTGAAATCAGATGACGTTAATGGACGTACTAAAATGTACAAAAACATTGTTGATGGAAACCATACAATGGAACCAGGCATGCCGGAATCATTTAACGTATTGTTGAAAGAGATCCGTTCACTTGGTATCAACATTGAATTAGACGAAGATTAATTCTTCGTTGCACCGTAGCCTCGATTAGCGGTTATTAGTTATGTGCTGCTGCTTATATTAGCAGCAGCTTAGGAATTAACTCCGACAGGAGAATTAGCGTGAAAGACTTACTAAAGTTTCTCAAGCAACAAAATAAAACTGAAGAGTTTGGCGGCATACGCATTGGTTTAGCATCACCAGATCAAATCCGTTCATGGTCATTTGGTGAAGTTAAAAAGCCTGAAACTATTAACTACCGTACTTTTAAGCCTGAACGTGACGGCTTATTCTGTGCGCGTATTTTTGGCCCTGTTAAAGATTATGAATGCTTATGTGGTAAATATAAGCGTCTTAAGCATCGCGGTGTAATTTGTGAGAAATGTGGCGTTGAAGTTACATTGACCAAAGTCCGTCGTGAGCGTATGGGCCATATTGAATTAGCTAGCCCTGTTGCACATATTTGGTTCCTTAAATCATTACCTTCTCGTATTGGTTTAATGTTAGATATGACATTGCGTGACATTGAACGCATTTTATATTTTGAATCATATGTCGTGACTGAAGCCGGTATGACATCACTAGAACGTGGTGAAATGCTGTCTGAAGAAAATTACCTAGATGCTCTAGAAGAGCATGGTGACGAATTCGAAGCTAAAATGGGTGCAGAAGCTGTTCTTGCTTTATTGATTGAAATTGATCTTGAAAAAGAAATTTCTATCATGCGTGAAGAGTTGCCTGAAATTAATTCAGAGACTAAACGTAAGAAAATTACAAAACGTCTTAAATTAATGGAAGCTTTTTTCCATTCAGGTAATAAACCAGAGTGGATGATTCTTGACGTATTACCTGTTTTACCACCAGATCTACGCCCATTAGTTCCACTTGATGGTGGTCGTTTTGCTACCTCTGACTTAAATGATTTATACCGTCGTGTTATTAACCGTAATAACCGTTTAAAGCGTCTATTAGATTTAGCGGCTCCTGATATTATCGTACGTAATGAAAAACGTATGTTACAAGAAGCGGTTGATGCATTATTAGATAATGGCCGTCGTGGTAGAGCTATTACCGGTTCAAATAAACGCCCACTTAAATCACTTGCCGATATGATCAAAGGTAAGCAAGGTCGTTTCCGTCAAAACTTACTTGGTAAACGTGTTGATTACTCTGGTCGTTCTGTAATCACCGTTGGTCCAACATTACGTTTACATCAATGTGGTCTTCCAAAGAAGATGGCATTAGAGTTATTTAAGCCTTTTATCTACGGTAAATTAGAGTTACGTGGTCTAGCAACGACGATTAAAGCGGCTAAAAAGCTTGTTGAACGCGAAGCACCAGAAGTTTGGGATGTGTTAGACGAAGTTATTCGTGAACATCCAGTATTACTAAACCGTGCACCGACACTTCATAGATTAGGTATTCAAGCATTTGAACCTGTTCTAATTGAAGGTAAAGCTATTCATTTACATCCATTGGTATGTGCGGCATATAATGCCGACTTCGATGGTGACCAAATGGCTGTACACGTACCGTTAACACTTGAAGCTCAATTAGAAGCTCGTGCGTTAATGATGTCTACGAACAATATTCTTGCGCCGGCAAACGGTGAACCAATCATCGTACCCTCACAAGATGTTGTATTAGGGCTTTATTACATGACTCGCGATCGCATTAATGCGAAAGGTGAAGGTTTAGTATTTAAAGATCCTAAAGAAGCTGAAAAAGCCTATAGAACAGGTAACGCCGATCTACACGCTCGCATCCAAGTTAGAATAACTGAAGTATTTACTGATGAAGAAGGCAATCGCACCGTTTCTACTGAATTGAAAAAAACTACAGTAGGTCGTGCAATATTATCATTAGTTTTACCTGAAGGTTTACCGTTTGAGCTTATTGATCAAGCCATGGGTAAAAAGCCAATTTCTCGTATGCTTAACACTTGTTATCGTATGCTTGGTTTAAAACCTACGGTTATTTTTGCTGACCAAGTGATGTATACCGGTTTCCATTATGCAATGGTTGCGGGTGCCTCTATTGGTATCAATGATATGGTCATTCCAGACGCGAAGAAAAATATCATTGAAGAAGCTGAAGCTGAAGTTACAGAGATACAACAACAGTTCCAATCTGGTCTAGTAACGGCAGGTGAAAAATATAACAAAGTAATCGATATTTGGTCTGCCGCTAATGAGCGTGTTTCAAAAGCGATGATGGATAACTTATCGAAAGAAACCGTTATAAACGCGCAAGGCGAACCTGAAGTACAAGACAGCTTTAATAGTATCTTTATGATGGCTGATTCCGGTGCTCGTGGTAGTGCTGCACAGATTCGTCAATTGGCGGGTATGCGTGGTCTAATGGCTAAACCCGATGGTTCAATCATTGAAACACCTATTATTGCAAACTTCCGTGAAGGTTTGAACGTACTTCAGTACTTCATATCAACACATGGTGCGCGTAAAGGTTTGGCCGATACCGCACTTAAAACAGCTAACTCGGGTTATTTGACTCGTCGTTTAGTTGATGTTGCGCAGGATTTAGTCGTAAACGCTGTAGACTGTGGTACTGAAAACGGTTTTGTAATGCGTCCGCTAATCGAAGGTGGTGACGTTGTTGAGCCTTTACGCGAACGTGTTCTTGGTCGTGTTGTCGCTAAAGATATCTACAAGCCTAATACAAATGAAGTATTAGTTGAACGTAATATCATGCTTGATGAAAAACTGTGTGATCTTCTTGAAGAAAACTCGGTTGATGAAGTACTCGTTCGTTCTGCAATCACGTGTGAAAATGATTTTGGCGTTTGTTCAAATTGCTATGGTCGTGATTTAGCACGTGGTCACATTGTTAATCAAGGTGAATCAGTTGGTGTAATTGCTGCACAATCAATTGGTGAGCCTGGTACACAGCTAACGATGCGTACATTCCACATCGGTGGTGCTGCATCTAGAGCCTCTGCTGAAAACAGCGTACAAGTTAAAACTGATGGTTCAATTAAGCTTTACAAAGCTAAACACGTAACTAACAGTGACAATAATTTAGTGATAACTTCTCGTTCAACTGAATTAACAGTAATCGATTCGATGGGACGTGAGAAAGAGCGCTATAAAGTTCCTTACGGTGCTATTTTAAACCGTGGCGATAAAGATGCTGTTTCTCCTGGTGACGTTGTTGCTAATTGGGATCCGCATACGCATCCAATCATCACTGAAGCGGCTGGTAAGGTTCAGTTCCAAGAGATGATTGAAGGTGTGACGATCACTCGTCAAACCGATGATTTGACAGGTTTATCTTCAATTGTTGTTATCGACGCTAAAGACCGAACAACGGCGGGTAAAGAAATGCGCCCAGCTGTACGTTTAGTTGATGCTAACGGCAACGACTTGATGATCCCTGGAACAGATGTTACGGCTTTATACTATTTACCAGGTAATGCTTTAGTTAACCTAGAAGATGGTGCTGCGGTAAATGTGGGTGATGCAATCGCTCGTATACCACAAGAAAGCTCTAAAACTCGTGATATTACCGGTGGTCTTCCACGTGTTGCTGATTTATTTGAAGCGCGTAAACCAAAAGAGCCTGCAATCTTAGCTGAGCGTTCTGGTACTATTTCGTTTGGTAAAGAAACAAAAGGTAAGAAACGTCTTGTTATTACACCAAATGACGGTTCAGCTGTATACGAAGAAATGATCCCTAAATGGCGTCAATTGAACGTATTTGAAGGTGAATTAGTTGAAAAAGGTGAAGTCATTGCAGATGGTCCAGAATCATCACATGACATCTTACGTTTACGTGGCATTGATGATGTAGCTAACTACATTGTAAACGAGGTACAAGAAGTCTATCGTTTACAAGGTGTTAAAATTAATGATAAACATATTGAAGTTATCATTCGTCAAATGCTACGTAAGTGTACAATTATACAGTCTGGTTCAAGTGAGTTCTTAGAAGGTGAAACGGCTGAAGTTGCACGGGTTAAAATTAAGAACCGTGAACTTGAAGCTGAAGGAAAACCATTAACAACATTTGAATATCAATTGTTAGGTATAACTAAAGCTTCACTTTCAACTGAGTCATTTATCTCAGCTGCTTCATTCCAAGAAACAACTCGTGTGTTAACGGAAGCGGCAGTGGGTGGTAAGCGAGATGAATTACGTGGTCTTAAAGAAAACGTAATTGTAGGCCGATTAATTCCTGCGGGTACCGGTTTTGCATATCATCAACAACGTGCAGAAAATAAAACAGCTACGCAAGTCGAAGTTGAAGAGCCACAAGTTACGGCTGATGACGCAGAAAGTGCCTTAATTGATGCTTTAAATGCAGATTTGTCGGGTGATTCTTAATAAATCTGCCATGCTGGGCAATAAACTGGCATAAAGGATTAAGCTGTTATTGACAGTTTAATCTTTGACCATTAAAATTCCGCGTCCTTAAAATCTAGGGACGCGGATTTTTCACTTTAAAACGCTAGTATTTCTTTTTCATTAATATTAATGAAATTGTAAAATACTGAAATTAACATTTTTAGGAGCAGTTAATGGCAACTATTAACCAGCTCGTGCGCAAGCCTCGCGTAAAGCCCGTTGAAAAAAGCAACGTAGCGGCCTTACAAGCTTGTCCACAGCGTCGTGGTGTTTGTACTCGTGTATACACGACTACACCAAAAAAACCTAACTCAGCATTACGTAAAGTATGCCGTGTTCGTTTAACTAACGGTCATGAAGTTTCTTCATACATCGGTGGTGAAGGTCATAACTTACAAGAGCATAGTGTTGTTCTTATTCGTGGTGGTCGTGTTAAAGATTTACCCGGTGTGCGTTATCACACTGTTCGCGGTGCACTCGATTGCGCTGGCGTAAATGATCGTAAGCAAGGTCGTTCTAAGTACGGTACTAAGCGTCCTAAGTCATAATCGGTTCTTTGATCCGAGTAAGGCCAAACATTTAATTTAGTTTTGGGTATTCCCTGAAAAATTGGAGAATTGAGATGCCAAGAAGAAGAGTTGTAGGACAACGTAAAATCCTACCAGATCCAAAGTTCAAATCAGAACTTTTAGCAAAATTCATTAATGTCGTTATGTTAGACGGCAAAAAATCTGTTGCAGAGAAAATCGTATACGGTGCTCTTGATATTGCTTCAGAAAAATCTACTAAAGATCATTTAGAAGTATTCGAAAATGCTCTTGACCACGTTCGTCCTAGCGTAGAAGTTAAATCTCGACGTGTTGGTGGTTCAACTTATCAAGTGCCTGTAGAAGTACGTCCAGTACGTCGTAACACACTAGGTATGCGTTGGTTAGTAGAAGCAGCTCGTAAGCGTGGTGAAAAATCTATGGCTCAGCGTCTAGCCGCAGAAATTGTAGACGCAGCAGAAAGTAAAGGTTCAGCCGTTAAGAAACGTGAAGACGTTCATAAAATGGCCGATGCTAATAAAGCTTTTGCTCATTACCGTTGGTAATAAAATCAAATGGTTGCTCATATTGAGCAACCATTATTTTGACTATTAAATAAAGCATTGAATAACAGTTTTTTATTTAAAAGTCAGTACTCAATATTTTAATTAAGGATGTTCCATTGTCTCGTAAAACCCCGATAAATCGTTACCGTAACATAGGTATTTGTGCTCATGTAGATGCGGGTAAAACGACTACGACAGAGCGTGTATTATTTTACACGGGTATGTCACATAAAATCGGCGAAGTTCATGATGGCGCGGCCACTATGGACTGGATGGAACAAGAGCAAGAACGTGGTATAACAATCACATCTGCTGCTACGACTTGCTTCTGGCGCGGTATGGATGCGCAATTTGACGAGCATCGCATAAATATTATTGATACCCCTGGTCACGTAGATTTTACAATTGAAGTTGAACGTTCATTACGTGTGTTAGATGGTGCTGTACTGGTTTTATGTGGTTCTTCTGGTGTTCAGCCACAAACTGAAACGGTTTGGCGTCAAATGGAGAAATATCAGGTTCCACGTATGGTCTTTGTCAATAAAATGGATCGCACGGGTGCAGATTACCTTAAAGTTATTGAACAGATGCGTGATCGCCTTAAGGCCAATCCTGTACCTATTCATCTTGCTATTGGTGCAGAAGAAGAATTTAAGGGCGTTATTGATCTGGTTAAAATGAAAGCGATTAACTGGAATGATGAAGATCAAGGCACAACATTTACGTATGAAGCTATCCCTGCGGACTTGCAGACATTAGCTGACGAATGGCGTGAGCATTTACTTGATTCTGCAGCTGAATCAAGTGAAGAGTTGATGGACCTTTATTTAAATGAAGGTGATATACCTGAAGCTCAATTGAAAGCGGCTATTCGTGATTTAACCATTAGAAATCAAATAATACCGTGCACGTGTGGATCTGCATTTAAAAACAAAGGCGTCCAAGCGGTACTCGATTCCGTTGTTGAGTATTTACCTTCGCCAACTGAAGTTCAAGCGATCACGGGTATTAATGAAGATGAAACGGAAGGGACGCGCGAATCTAATGACGAAGCCCCTTTTGCTGCGTTAGCGTTTAAAATTGCGACCGACCCTTTTGTGGGAACATTAACATTTTTCCGCGTATACTCAGGTGTCGTAGGGCAGGGTGATGCCGTTTATAACCCGATTAAATTCAAAAAAGAACGCTTGGGACGAATAGTGCAAATGCATGCGAACTCTCGTGAAGAGATAAAAGAAGTTCGTGCCGGTGATATCGCCGCCGCTATTGGTCTAAAAGATGTTACTACTGGTGATACATTGTGTGATCCTAATCATATTATTACACTAGAAAAAATGGAATTTCCAGAGCCGGTGATTTCTGTTGCGGTTGAACCTAAAACGGTTGCTGATCAAGATAAAATGGGACTTGCTTTGGGTAAATTAGCAGCAGAAGACCCGTCATTCAGAGTTGAAACCGATAACGAAACGGGGCAAACTATTATATCAGGGATGGGTGAATTACATCTTGATATCATTGTTGACCGAATGAAACGTGAATTTAAAGTTGAGTGCAGTGTTGGCCAACCTCAAGTTTCTTATCGTGAAACAATACGCTCATCTGTTGAAGTTGAGGGTAAATTTGTTCGTCAATCAGGTGGCCGTGGACAATTTGGTCATGTTTGGCTTAAAATTGAGCCGCTTGAAGAGGGTGGCGGATTTGAGTTTGTGAATAACATAGTGGGTGGTGCTGTTCCTAAAGAATACATACCGGCTATTGAAAAAGGCTGTAGAGAGCAAATGGATACCGGGGTACTTGCTGGTTATCCGTTACTTGATGTTAAAGTGACATTATTTGATGGTTCTTTCCATGATGTTGACTCTAACGAAATGGCATTTAAAATCGCAGCATCAATGGGCTTTCAAAAAGGTGCGTTACAGGCTAGCCCTGTAATACTAGAACCTATGATGAAAGTAGAAGTCACCACTCCTGAAGAGAACATGGGAGATGTAGTGGGTGATTTAAATCGCCGACGTGGACTCATTGAAGGTATGGATGAAGGCATGAGTGGTATGAAGCAAGTCAATGCTTCAGTACCTCTAGCTGAAATGTTTGGTTATGCAACTGATTTGCGAAGTGCAACTCAGGGGCGAGCTTCATATTCAATGGAGTTTAGCCAGTATAGTGAAGCATCAAAAAATGTAGCTGATGCTATAATCAATCGACGTAATTAATTTCATATGAAAATCGTTTAATTTAGAGCTCTGGATTAAACACTAAACAAAAAGGTACTGGAAAGTGGCTAAAGAAAAATTTGAACGTACGAAACCGCACGTCAACGTTGGTACTATCGGACACGTTGACCACGGTAAAACTACATTAACTGCAGCAATCTCTACTACACTTGCAAAAGTATATGGTGGTGAAGCTAAAGATTTCGCAGCAATCGATAACGCTCCAGAAGAGCGCGAGCGTGGTATCACTATTTCAACTTCACATGTTGAATATGATACGCCTAGCCGTCATTACGCACACGTTGACTGTCCAGGTCATGCTGATTATGTTAAAAACATGATCACTGGTGCTGCTCAAATGGATGGTGCTATCTTAGTAGTATCTGCTGCTGATGGCCCAATGCCACAAACACGTGAGCACATCTTATTATCACGTCAAGTTGGTGTTCCATATATCATCGTATTCATGAACAAATGTGACATGGTAGATGATGAAGAGTTATTAGAATTAGTTGAAATGGAAGTACGTGAGTTACTTTCAGAATATGACTTCCCAGGTGACGACTTACCATTAATCCAAGGTTCTGCTTTAAAAGCGCTTCAAGGCGAAAAAGAGTGGGAAGATAAGATTGTTGAGTTAGGTGAAGCACTAGATTCATATATCCCAGAACCAGAGCGTGACATCGACAAGCCTTTCTTAATGCCTGTTGAAGATGTATTCTCAATCTCAGGTCGTGGTACAGTTGTAACAGGTCGTGTAGAATCAGGTATCGTAAAAGTTGGTGAAGAAATCGCCATCGTTGGTATCCGTGAAACACAAACGACAACGTGTACGGGTGTTGAAATGTTCCGTAAGTTGCTTGACGAAGGTCGTGCAGGTGAGAACGTTGGTGCATTATTACGTGGTACTAAGCGTGATGATGTAGAACGTGGTCAAGTATTATGTAAGCCAGGTTCAATCACTCCACATACTAAGTTTGAATCAGAAGTATACGTACTTTCTAAAGATGAAGGTGGCCGTCATACTCCATTCTTCAAAGGTTACCGTCCACAGTTCTACTTCCGTACAACTGACGTAACTGGTGCTGTAGAGTTACCAGAAGGCGTAGAAATGGTAATGCCAGGCGACAACATCAAGATGGTTGTAGAGCTAATTGCTCCAATCGCGATGGA
>NZ_QMED01000051.1 GCF_003286125.1 Algibacillus agarilyticus | reverse complement strand
GCTAACGCCCCATTCAGGGGCTGAAAATAGCTTGCTAAAATTGTGAAGCGAAGCGGAACCGAGCAAGCTGTTAGCAGTCCCGTTACTGTAATGGCTTGTTAGGTGCTCTACTTCAAAAAGCGTACTGTTCTTCCGAGCACTTTAAATGTAAAACCATTCCTTTTCTATCAACTTCTGCAACTATAAATGAACTGTATATTAAATTGTAATCAGGGTGTGGTGAAAAAAAGTGGATTTCGTTTCCATTTTCATTACTTTCCAATAATTCACCATTATTAAATGTATTGTAAAGTTCATCTGCTTTTAAGGGCTTCTCCATGCTCATACAAGTACCATAAATTTTCTTTACCTCTGAATTAGAGCATCCCAGAATGAATAGCAGAAATAGAACTATTCACGAAATACGCATGAGCACCTAACGAGCCTGTAGAATTTCTCTTTTAGAAAAAACAGCTCATAAAAATCATTAAAATTAAGCTCTAAATTGCGCTTCTATGTGAAATCTAGGGCAATATTGAGCTAAAAACACATTTAAAGCGACTCTCTGCGCATACAAAAAGCCATAAAAATTATCATTTTGAGTAATTCTACAGCCTCAACGCCTTGCTAAGAGGCGAGTAATTGTTGGCTAAAATGTGAAGCGAAGCGGAACCGAGCCAACTGTTACGAGTCCTGCTTGAGCAATTTGTTATAAGCAAATTACGCCATCTGTTCATTTAGGCCCGAAATGATTTTATTTGCAAACCTTGCTGCTTCATCAGATATTCCACTATCCGTGAATGCAATCTCTAATAAAGTAAATAGCCTTTCTTTGAACCAATCTATATTATTTCCGATAGGAGGTAATGCGTGAACTTGTTCAATATAATGAATAGCATCAGAGATATCTTGCTCTTTAGCGCCTAACTCTTTGAACTCTTCCAAAGCGTTTAGGCTAATTTTAACGAGTTGCTCTTGGTAATTTATTATCGGAGAAGTATCTGATGGTTTGTTTGCCCACATATTTGTACGTGCTACCGACATGCATGCATTTTGAATTGATGAACTCATACTTTCCTTTGCTTATAACAGTTTAATACCAATAATTCTCAATTACCTTGTTAACAATTTAATTGATTTATATCAGTAATACTAAAGTTTAATTCATTAATGTCAGTAACTTAGCATCTAATAACCTGAGCTTCAATCACCAAATAACGTATTAAAATACAAGCCATTTACATAACAGGCCAAATTTGGTTCGTTATGTAAATTTTTTATTTTTTTATTCGCGGTTAAAAACAATAACTTATAAATAGAGCGTTACTTAATCGAGCCAATATTAAGTTTACATACCGCGCCATTTGATTGTATTTTTCTAGATACCACCCATAACTGTATATACAATCAGTTCAGGTTAAAATCCATGTCTAAGTCGTCTTATCTAGAATCTATAAGAAACGAATTGCGCACTCGCCGGTACAAACCTCATGCGGGACAGGCATTAATAATTTTGTTGATAATAATGATAAGCCAATAATTTTATTTAGTTTTATGTGTTATCAACGCCTTCTGAGATAGTCTCTCCACCACCGGCAACATAATGTGCCCTAATTGTAAGCGACAAAAAAATGAGTCTAACCGCGGCATAACCATGATGAAATGTAACGCTATTAGCATTAGCCTAGCAATACATATTTGTTGCTAGTCACTTGGCTATAATGCTAAGTGACTTATATATTGAAAAGATGATATATCGATTAAATTATGACTCGCTTAAGGCCTGAGCAAAGCTGTTAAACTTAAATTGATAACCGAGCGCTAATAAACGATCAGCACTAACTTGCTTACCTTCAATATGATTGATTGGCGGGAAATCAAAATCGCTTTCGGTATAGTGCTCAAGTGCAAGACGATAAAATTCGGTTTTATACATTAAATAAGGATAAGTAAAGTTAACAACTAAATTGTCGTCTTGCGATTTATCTAACGTCAATACAAACAAAGTCGCCGCAATAACATCATCTAAATGGATCATGTTTGCAGGTGCTTTTTCACTAATCGTTTTAATGTGCTGTATAAAACGTGCAGGATGACGTTGGGGTCCAAAAAGGCCACCGAGTCGTATAATAGCAGAACGCTTTGAAAACCCTTGAACCGCCGCTTCAGCGGCTAATAATAACGTGGATTTTTCATTATGAGAGGCTGCTGATGCTTCATGCATTAGCCCCGCGGTTTCAGGATAAACGGCAGTAGAGCTAAACATTAATACCTGTTTAACACCCGCATTTTCGGCCGCATCAATAATTAATTGCCATTTTCGAGCATAAAGCCCGCTATTGGGTTTACGAAAACCCGGCGGAAACGCGCCAATAACACAGTCAACATCCATTATTTTTTGTACATCAGACACATCCGTATCATCGTCAAGTTTTAATACCGAGCTAAGTAAACCTTGGCTGTGATATTGCGCTTGTTTTTGTGATTGCGTAGTTGTTACTTTTACTCGATGGCCTTGGGCTTTTAACGCCAAAGCTAAAGGTAAACCAAGCCAACCTGCGCCGATAATTAGAAATGTTTGAATAACCTTTACCTCAATAATGTACGCGTACCTGTTTTTGCGATATCTTGAGTCTATACCGATAACGTCCGGAAACAAAATTTATCATGAATATCGTATTTTTAGACGCAGAATCAGTGCCTAATTCTGATTTGACCTTAATTCAACAAAAAGGTTCACTCACCTGTTACAAAACAACCGAAGCCAATGAAAATTTAGGTGAAATACTAAAAACAGCCGACATTATTATCAGCAATAAAGTAAAGCTTGATGCGCAGTCATTAAGCGCCGCGCCTCGTTTAAAACTCATTTGTGTCGCGGCCACCGGTTATAACAACATTGATATCGCTGCTGCAGCTAAATACGGGATAACCGTTTGTAATGTATCAGGTTATTCAACCGATTCAGTCGCACAACATTTTTTTGCGGTGTTATTAAATTGGAACATTCAATTACAGCAATACCAATTAGCCAGCCAAAATGGTCAATGGCTTAATAGCCATTTATTTTGTTGTTTAGACTATCCTATTGTTGAATTAAAAAACAAAACACTAACCTTAATCGGCTACGGTAATATAGCGCAAGCCATTGAAAAGTTAGCACTCGCATTTGGCATGCACGTTATCATTGCTGAACGTCAAAACAAATCGCCGTGCCGAGCTAATAGAGTTGCATTTGATCAGGCTATTGCGCAAGCCGATATCGTGAGCTTACATTGCCCGTTAACACCTGAAACCGCTAACATGGTTGATGCCCGCTTTATTGAAAAATTAAAACCACAGGCTATTTTAATAAACACAGCAAGGGGTGGTTTAATAAATGAAAACGCGTTATCACTGGCATTAAAAAATAAGCAAATACAAGCGGCCTTGCTTGATGGTTTAAGCCAAGAACCCCCTACACTTGATAATCCATTATTAATACCGCAACCTAATTTAATGATAACGCCGCATACCGCCTGGGCAAGCCAAGAAGCCCGGCAAACCTTAGTTAACGAGATCGCGTTAAACATAGAAGCCTTTAAGCAAGGAAAAAAGCGCAATCAAATTACCTCGCTTTAACAATCGAATGTTTAACAATGAGGCTTTTTAAATGCTATTGTTGTATGTAAAATAAAGACTTAACCCACGATTTATTTGGCGGCTCGCTAAAAATGACAGGGCCTTTTAATTGAACAATACCGAGTTGATATGTTTCAAAACATGAAAGCAATACTGTTAATTACGTTTACCTGCGGTTCAATGCTCTTTAGCCCTGCCCTGCTTGCCGCCTGTAAAACAGATGCATTTGGCGTAAAGCAATGTGGCGAAGGTCGGTGCAAAATTGACAGTTCTGGCCATGTGCATTGCTCAATGTTTACGAAAGGTGGAGCCGCTGTTAATAGCGTCGGAAAAGTATTTTGCGGTAAAGGTCGCTGTTTAAAAGATAAGTCTGGTGAGGTTTTTTGTGCGACTTCGGTTAAAGATGACATCATGATCAACGTATTGGGCAAAGCACGCTGTGATAAAAAGTGTGATGTGGGCAAAGTTGAATATTGTAAAACTGAGCCCGATTTACCACCCGTTATTGAAATACCCGCTGAAGATGAGCAAGCTCAAGGTCGACAAATATTAAAACGCTAATCAATAAAAACATAAACCATGAGCATCGGCTTGAAAGTCGCTTAATCAAACGACTTTAGTTCACTCGTTAATTTAAATAGTGATTGGCCACTTTGATGGTATTTACGTTCAAACGGCGTGATAAATTCAACAGGCTCGTAACGTGATACTTCAGCCGTATTATTTGTTATATCTAAAGCCGCCGCAAATTCTTGTAGATATAAAGACCAATTTGATCTTAACTCTAAGCGACCACCTAACTTTAAAATACTCGAAAAAGCAGCAGAACCGTGCCAACGACGTTGAATATGAGCCGATTTAGGCCACGGATTAGGAAACAAAATATAATGTTTTTCTGGCTGCCAATTGGCTTCTACCGCTAAACGATAAAAATCATTTAAATCAGCACGGGTTAAAATCAAATTTTCGTTTGGCGTTTGCTGCCTTTCTCGACTAATACGATCAGCTGATTTATCGACCCCAACAACCCAGTGCTCAGGATAATAATCAGCCCAAAAACGCGCACTATCGCCAACACCACAACAGGCATCAAGCACAATAGGTCGGGCAACCTGTTGCACTTGATCATTAACCTCATCAAATGCTTTTCGGGTGTGATCAGCGATCGGCTTTTGAGATTCATGCGCTAAATGACGCGCCACAATAGCCGCCAAGTTTTGATGAATATCGGTTTGGTTACTAATGATACTTCTTGAATTACCTTGCATATTTTCCTACTAACTACGTATACCCACACCACGATTAATAAGCATCATCGCAGTCGTAAATAAAACAATAACACTACCAACCAACACACTTAAGGCGATCGTCAAAGACACATCGGTATAGCCAATAAAGCCATAACGAAAAGCATTAACCATATACAAAATGGGATTAAATTGGCTCACTGTTTGCCCTACTTCTGGCAGCATACTTAATGAATAGAACACACCGCCCAGATACGTTAAAGGCGCTAAAACAAAGGTCGGTATAATACTAATATCATCAAACGTTTTAGCAAAAATAGCATTAATTAAGCCCCCTAACGCAAATAACATCGCGGTGAGCACGGCCGTAATAACAATAATAAAAATATTATGAATTTGAATATCAACAAACGTTAAAGCCACTAAACTCACAATACCGCCAACGAGCAACGCGCGTAACATACCGCCCGAAACAAACCCCATCACTAAAACAAAAGTGGGTACAGGCGCAACAAGTAACTCTTCAACATTGCGCTGAAACTTAGCACTAAAAAAAGACGATGCGACATTCGAGTAAGCATTATTGATCACCGCCAGCATAATTAAGCCGGGCATAATAAAATCAACATAAGCAAAACCTTCTAGCTCGCCCACGCGCGACCCAATCAATTGGCCAAAAATAACAAAATATAATGTCATGGTGATCGCGGGTGGCACTAACGTTTGCACCCAGATGCGTAAAAATCGAGTGCATTCTTTAACCACTAATGAATTTAGGGCGATTTGATATTGCTTAAACATGAGCATCTCCTTTTTCAACAATCGATACAAATAACTCTTCTAATCGATTTGCTCTATTACGCATACTCAATACGTTAATACCTTGAGCTGTTAATTGCGTAAAAGCCGCATTTAAACCCGCCGTTTTTAAAACTTCAATCTCAAGTGTACGTGCATCTACCCATTTGCTTTGATAGCCATCTAGCGATAACTCACTCACCTCTTTGTCTACATCAAGAATAAAGGTTTCGGTGTTTAATTGGCTCAGTAACGCCTTCATGGTCGTATTTTCAATAATTTCACCGCCATTAATAATGGCAATATTACGACATAAGTTTTCAGCTTCTTCTAAATAATGGGTGGTTAAAATAATAGTCACCCCTTGCTTATTAATTTTTTGCAAAAAATCCCACATTGTGCGGCGAATTTCGATATCAACCCCCGCGGTAGGTTCATCTAAAATTAATAATTTTGGCTCATGCATTAACGCACGCGCAATCATTAAACGACGCTTCATCCCCCCCGAAAGAGCTCGACCTCGTTCATTGCGTTTTTCCCATAAACCAAGTTGGCTTAAATATTTTTCGGCTCGAACTAACGCTTCTTTTCGATTTACACCGTAATACCCAGCCTGATTAACGACTATTTGCATGACCGTTTCAAATTGATTGAAGTTAAATTCTTGAGGTACGAGTCCGATTTGCGCTTTAGCTTCGTTGATTTGGCTTTCAAGGTTATAACCAAAAACTTCAACGTTGCCTGCCGTTTTATTAACTAACGAACTAATAATGCCAATGGTGGTCGATTTTCCGGCGCCGTTAGGTCCTAATAAGGCAAAAAAATCGCCAGGTTCAACATTTAAGGAAATTCCTTTTAAAGCTTGTACGCCACCTTTGTAGGTTTTGGTCAGCTCTGATATCGCTAATGCTTTAACAGTCATTTGAGGAGTTTTTAATAAAGAAGTAAGAACTCTTATTATGCCACACTAGACAACAAAATATTAAGCGCCACAGTCGATTTAAATAAATGATTTTTACAAGCACACGGCAAACACAGCTAGGGTGTTTTTCAAGGTCGGTTTATATATATTAAAATCGAATCACCACGTGTACAGGCTTTCGCTTTTAACTGGCTTGCTATAGCTTAAATGTGCCAACCGCATTATTTAAGCTTTCAGATAACGCGGCAACCTGTTGACTCGATTTTGCCGTTTGCTCTGCCCCGTCACTCGTTTGCTCCGACAGCTCAACAATAGCTTCTAATTTTTGGCTAATATCCGCACTCACTTCAAATTGCTCTCGCGCGGCATAGGCTATTTCGTGACTTTTGGCATTCGCATTTTCTACCGCCGTATTAATAGCCTGTAACATATCGTCCGCTTTACGGCTTTCAGTGGCCACAACCGTTGCTTTTTGCATGCTTGATTTCATCACACTGACAGCTTGGCTGGCACCAAGTTGTAAACGTTCAATCATCTTCTGAATTTCTTGTGTTGATTGCTGCGTACGCGAAGCTAATGTTCTGACCTCGTCTGCCACTACAGCAAAACCACGCCCTTGTTCACCCGCTCTTGCAGCTTCAATAGCGGCATTAAGCGCTAACAAGTTCGTTTGCTCGGCAATACTTTTAATAACATCTAATATGCCGGCTATTGCCGTCGAATCTTTATCCAAATGATGGATCACATCAGAGGCCTTGCCAATTTCAGTTTCTAAATCAAGAATCATTTCCGCATTTTTTTCAGATAGGTTTTTGATATTCTCGACTTGCAAAGCGGCATTTTCAATTTCGTTAGCAGAATGTTTTGCCGCACTCACAACTTGGTTTGCCGTATTATTCATTTGATGTGTAGCCGCGGCAATTAGCTCAACTTGCAATTGTTGATTGTGAATAGCGGTATTTGTTTTTTCGGTAATGCCAGAAGTCGCTTCAGAGGCGGCGGCTAACTTAATTGAACCGGATAAAATCTCTTGAATCAAACTGCGTAAACTGGCAACTAACGTATTGCAGTTGTAGGCTAAACGACCAAATTCATCTCGTTTGCTATCATCTAATACTTTAGTTAAATTACCTTTAGCCACATCCGCTAAGATGATATTCACTTTTAATAACGGTCGCGAAATACTGCGAACCACCACGATAGCAACAATAATTGAAGCCAATGAAGATAACACCATCACCGTTATATTAAACCAATATGCCCCCTCCACTTTCTCGGCAACATCAGCTTGTTTGTTTTGCACTAAAAGCTCAGTCGCTTGATTAAGCGTACTTAATTCATTTAATACGTCTGTTAATGTGCTTTCTGATTAGGTAACGCTATTTCGAGCACTTTCTATCTCTTGTAACTGTTTTTGTTTAACCGCTAAAAAACCACTCGGTAATAAAATCGTCCTGATTAATTCTTCATAAAAAACTTGATACTCTTCACTCAGTCCATTTGTTTCGGCCCCCGCGTCTAAATCAATTAAAGGGGTGACAAGCTTGTTCATATCAGCCATTTTAATATCAATCGCTTGCTTTAAAGTATTAAAAGCTTGGCTTGATTGGGCGACATTTGCATCTTTAAAATGCTCGACCATCGCTATTAAAAAAGTTTTTGATTGTCCCGATAGTTCCAATGCAATGTTATGCTCACTCGTGTCTAAAATATCATCTAAAATAATCAAGGTATCACGCGAAAATTCAAGAATAACGTCCATTTCTTCGGTTAACGCCGGGGTATACGCTAAATTAGCCTGATGCGCTTGAAAGATCAGCGCCAGAAAATCAAAATATTGTTGTGATAAGCGCTCGATATTTTGCGCAAAGGTTGAAAACTGCGTATGACTTTGACTTAAAGCCTGTAAAGACCTCAAGGTTTGTTGAAACTGCTTTTGTTGTAAACTCGTTTGCTGAGCCACCGCGTTTACCTTATCAACGTTAGTTAATAGCAACGCTTGTTGGCTCGATTTGCTAATTTGTAAAAAGTTAACTTGCAAGGTATTGCTCGCCGCTTGCAAAGGTAATGCTTGCGCACTCACTTGATGAGTAACATTCGCTACACCCGATAAACTAGACAAACTCATCACACTACTAAAAATAAGTAAAAGAGTGATGAGAGCAAAACCCGCAATTATTTTATGTGCCACTTTAATCGGCATAAAGAATAACCTTATGATAAAGGTAAAAACGCCTTGTTCAGAAAAAATTCCGTTTAATATACAAAAAATTCAGAGCTCATTTAATACACCTATTTTTATAAAAAATAAAAAATGCGTTTGCTTATTTTTAGTACAAATTACAATAAATGGATCAGGAATTGCTTTATTGTTTAATTCAAAACGCTATAAAAGCCATTAATTGACGAGCTCACTCAAAAACACATTTAAAATAACCTGCATATTTTGCGTGTCAGCCGTTGTCGTTAATTACTACTTTTTAGCACTAACAGTCACGACGACTAAACTTATTTATAGAGTATAAGACGATAGATTATTCAACGTTGCGCTACCTGATTTTCCAATACGAGTACACTTAAAACAATGAAGCATTGGCTATTATTTATTATAGCAGGCTCTTGTTTATTGGCTTGCTCATCGATGGATTATCATCAACATGTCGGACAACAATTTGCTCACTTAGGTTATGGCAAAGCTACGCGTACGCCTAATAAAAACAACGCCAGCGCTCCTCTGAAACACCAGCCAAATCAAGCATCAGTTAATAAAATAAACGAGCCTTATTCAAACGACTTAATCAGCCAAGAACAAATACGATTAAGAATAAAAAAACAGCTACCAACCATTGCCGAGCGATTAGCTTATGAGCTTGGCAAACAACATTCAGCGAACAGGCATTTTAATCGTTCACCTCTTCTGCATTATCAACCTTTGGTAACGCTGGCTAAATCGCCTATCGAATTAGAAATAAGTGAACAGCTTGATCGATTGCTGCCTTTCAACTTGCAATCGGCTGGCCTACCTATGCAATTAACATCAAAAAAAGCGGCAAACATTAGCCGACTCTCGTTCATTGGTCAGGTTAAATTACGCAATCAACAGCTTGAATTTGCAGTGTCGATAAAAGAATTTAACAAGGGACGTGTGATTGCAAATTATGTATTAATCGTTCCTCTGAGCTAAAATAATGAATTGAAACAAGACTTTATTTTAACACTAAGCATAAATGGCTTGGTTAAAAATTGACTTGGTACATAATTTGCTCTTGATCACGCTTATAACCATTTGCCAAATGGTTGACGTTATTAATACAGCAAGTAAGTAGAAGTCATCATTTATCCCCAAGTAGCTTGGGTATAAGCTTAGCTTAATAACCAAACTATCGACCTAAATAATTTGGGTTACATAAATCTAATCTATTACGGAGTTTTCGATGAAAACACGCAATTTAATAAAAGCAGCTCTTGTGACCGCTGCGCTAACACAAAGTAGCTTGGTGCATGCTGCTGAAGTTTCTTTTGATGTCGGTTTTGTTACTTTACAAGATTTAAATATTACACAAGTCAGTGCTTTATCTTTTGGGCAAAACGTATTTGGCACCGCCAGTACAACTTGTACAATAACGCCTACCTTTACCACAACAACCAACACGGGTGCGGTAACCGATGCTGAAATAACCGATGGTACATCGGGTGCAGGGTGTTTAACCGTATCGACATCAACCAGTAATAACTTTTCAGGTATTTATGTAATCAATGGAGAACCGGGTCAAAATATTAATTTAACCATTGATTCTGTTACGGCAACCGACTTTAATTTTTCTCCCACTATTTCTGCCGTTGATGACACCGATACCTATTCAAATGCGTTAACGATAGCGCAAGATAGTTCAACCGCCGTGACTTTAGATTCGACTAGCGGCAATTTAAATATTGTAATTGGCGGCACCGTAACCATAGGTTCAACCGCATTAACGGCGAACACCTCTTACACTGAACAGTTTAATATTACGGCGACTTACTAAATTATGTTATTGAGATTTATGTTAACGATTGGATGCGGCTTGTTAGTCACCACAACAAGCACATTCGCATCGCCTAAAATGCATTTAACAGAGCATCGCATTTTATTGACGGCAAAAAAATCAAAACATGATTATCAATTTTATAATCAAGGTTCTGCAACCGCAGAATGTAAAACTCGGTTTATTGACTTTAATGTTGATAACCAAGGCAAACTCACGCCCGTAAAACAGGTATCGGCAACCCCCGTGACCAGTGCAAAGTCATTTTTACGCGCGTCACCAAAACGGGTATCAATTGCTCCCAATCAAGCGCAGCGAATTAAAGTTATCGCGCGTAATTTAAAAAAACAACCTAACGGTGAATGGGTTTCTTATTTAAGTTTAAGCTGTAAGCAAGTGACACAAGCGGGGCAAAAAGGCATGAATTTATCCCCTAATTTTGTCTTTAATATTCCGGTTATTGTTCGTAAAGGACAACTCAGCAGTCAGGCTTTTTTAAGCCATATTGATATCAAGCAGCAACATAATAAAACCGCTGTTGAGCTGCTAATAAATCGCCAAGGTCAACGCTCGTTATATGGTCGTGTTGATATTTTTGATCAAGACGGTACACAATTAGGCTTTGTTAAAGGTTTATCCGTTTACCAACAAACGCAATCATTACCGATTCGTATCGCTTTAAAAAAACAACCCACGGGTAAAATCAAAATACAATTCACTGAAGATGAAAAGTTTGGTGATGCTGTTGCAAAATGGCTACAACCTTAGTTCGTCGTTTTCATGGGTATATAGGCACAGATCGGTATTGTGCTAAAGCAGTAAAATGTTTAATGGTTGTTGTTTCGCCGCTTTTTTGGCTTCTATGCTTTTTTCTGTTTTTTGTTAATGCGGCACAAGCAAAACGTTATGAGGCACATCAAGCTGAATTTGAGCTCTTTGATATCGTAACTAATGATGACATTATGTTGTTTGAAAGTAATGATGTTTATTTAATTGACGACCTCGTTTTTTTACCTTTTAACGCCCTCAGTCAAGCTTTAGAATTTAATCTGCAATACACCGCCAAACAAAATCAAATTATCGGGCAAATCAATCAGCAAGCAATAACGATTAATTTAAACGAGCAGCAGCATGATTACTTATTTGAAGAGAGCTTATTTGAAGAAAATTTACTTGAAGAAGGTTCACAGACACCTAAAGAACTTTGGCTGTCATTAAACAATATAAACACATTATTCAGCAGTACAACGGAATTTAATTTTAGTCAACTTAGCATAATAATTAGCCCGATCACAGAGCGTTTTCCACTACAAAAGCGTATTGCTCGCAGTAAAAAACACATTACCGATTTAAATTTAAATACGTCGGCCAAACCAGAATTTATTATTGAAGATCAATATCGTTTACTGACCTCACCCAAAGGTGCTGTGCGTTTAGATATTAATCAAAATCAAGATAAGCAACTCGATTATGGTTTAAATGTACAAACTTATAGCGATTTTTTATACCATTCGGCCAACTTGAATCTCGCCCGTAAACGCGACTCTGATCTACAAGCACGTTTAACATTAACACGTCATAAATCGAGCCCGAGCAAACCGTTAATAGGTGGTTTAAATCGCTATCAATTGGGTGATGTTGCGGTAACGAATACCCGAGCGGGAGTGGGTTACAATGGCGTTGGTGTTTCGTTTACGAGCTTAGAAAATCGCTATTCAAACTATTATGGCAAATTAACCTTAGATGAATTTGCCCCCGCAAATTGGCAAGCAGAGCTATATAACAATGGCTACCTTATTCAAACGGGCACGGTCAATAGTGAAGGTAAAATACAGTTTACCGACATTGATACGACTTATGGCATTAACCGATTTGAGATCGTTTTATATGGTGAATACGGTGAAGAACAAACGATAGTACGCGAAGTCATGATTGGGAATAATCAACTTAAGCCCGGTGACTTTAATTATACCGGCGCGATTATCGATACCGCACACAGTGTTTTTAACGATACCAGTATTTTTAGTGATGAGAGTGAAAGTCAATTAGCGGGCTACATCCAAACAGAATGGGGGATCAGCCATTCTACCACACTAGGGCTATCTCTATTTAAGCAACAATCGGTTGCACAAGACTCAGCAGCAGTATCGACAAAAACAGGGCCGGCTGACGCCGAATATATCGTTTCCGTAACTCAACAATTACGTAACGCATTACTCGACCTGAATATTAAAAGCCAAGGACAATCAGGTTATGCAGCCGATGTTGATTTACTCGGTAGCTTAAGTAATACGGGTATTCGCTATCAAATAGGCGCAAGTGTCGATCACGATTATGCCGGTTTACAACGCAACCAAAGTGCGCCTATTAACCAAAAAAGGGTGAGAGCGAGCTTAACCGGTAAATGGCGAAAACTGGGCTATCAATTGAGCGCAAACCAAACGGCTACTCAAGTTGTTGAACATGTAGATTTAAATACATTATCAACGATAAGTGATGATTTACCTTATTCAACACAAAAGCAATCACGTATTAATAACCGATTAAGTTATCGTTTTAGCAAATTAAGTTTAACCAATACACTAACGTATCAAAAAAATGCAGAGGTATCGACATTAGAAGACGAGCTAGCGCTTTCAGGTCGAGTTGGCCAAAGTATGAGTGTGCGTGCATCTGGTGTATTTGATTTAAAAAACCAAGAAAACGATAGCTTCAAGTCGGCCAATTTAAGCTTAAACTGGCAATCAAAAATCGGCTTAAATAATCAAACTCGACTGCAATATATAGCAAGCAACAGTACAACGAATGTCTCTAATTTTTTTACATGGCGACAAGCGCAATACAACTTAACGTTTTCAACCACATTTGATAATAATAGCCATTGGAATATAGCGCTGGGCATTAGCTTTAATTTAGATTGGGATCACCATCAAAATAAACTAAACATCAGCCAAGCCTATACACCGGCCACAGGTACTTTAGATTTATTTAACTTTGTTGATCACAATCAAAATGCATTTTACGACCAATACGATGAACCATTAGCGGGCGTAAAATATGCCCCACAAAAACAATGGCAAACAATAAAATCAGCAGCCAATGGGGCAAGTTACTTAACTGGTTTTTCGCCCTACTCCCCTAATGGTTTATATTTTGATACTTTTGAAACAAGCTCAAATCACCTTAGACCGATTTATGAAGATTTTAAAATTTACAGTCACCCTGGTGGTATTATTGCTTTAGATTTACCCTTTAATTACGCGGTCGAAATTATCGGTGAAATTAATTTCGATTTACCTGAAAACCATTTTCAACCTCAATTTATTCCTTTAGAAATAATACAAGATGAGCAAGTCATCTTCACCGCGTTAAGCGAATTTGATAATACGTATTTATTTGAACGAATTTGGCCTGGCTCATATAAAATACGCATTGCAGCCGATTATCTGCAAGATAAAAACTTACACGTTGTGCCAAATGAAATAAACCTAAACATAACCGAAGCAGAAGAGTTAATCGAACTTGAGCCGTTTGTGATTAAAGTGATAACCTCAACCAAAAATCAACAACGCAACACAACGACAAAATACAGCACTAAAATCGATAACAAGAAAACAGAAAATGTAGAGAGTAAAGAGAAGGCAAACATAGACCAAAAAAATGTTAAGCCAACACAAGAACCGGAAACACCAAACAAGTCGTTAATCAAAATAACGCACCAAGAAAAAAGACAAAATAAACCGTTTGCCATTCAAGTCGCTGCTTATACCGATACAACCTTATGCCAAAAGCGGTTAAAAGCCATACGTACGAAACATAAAACGGCTTTTTTAATTCAAGCATCAGATTATTGCCGTATTTATACACAACGCTATATCGACTTAAAAATAGCAAAAAAACAAAACCCCACCGCCTTTATCGTGCGTTTAAGTGAACAGCAGCTGTTGAGCTTACATCGAGAACAAAAACAAAATAAAAAGCGAAGCTTTAATCAAAAGCGGGCAACAGAATGAAGCCAATACACAAACCTAACACAAGATCGAATTTACTGTTTGCGATCACCTTATGTATATCAAGCGCTCATGGTTTGTGTGCCGTCGTATCGCAAAATCAAGCGTTGAATTTTGGCTCTATTGTTCCACGAATGGGTAATTGCGAAATGGACCCAACTAATGGCAATATCATTATAGGTAACGACATTTGTTTGGCATCAAGCAATAGAGGCCATTATCAGTTAGTCGATGCTGCCAATGTGCGTTTTAGAATACGCTTAAACAGTGCTGTCGATGATAATTATGCCATTAATTTTGAACAAAAATTTATGCTGCAAAATAATTACGGTACACAAATAAGTGGGATAGCGGGAGTCGCAGAGGAGCTGATAACGGGCAGTGATGGTATTATCGATATCTATGTGGGAGGCCTGCTAAATATCAATCAAACCTTACCTAACAATACAAATATCAACGTCAGCTTTAATATTGAGTATGAAGAAAGATAAATTAAACGTTGTTAAATTCGGATAATAATTTCATCTTTAGTTGGCTTTAATCTTAATTAGGTTCGACAATGCTCACCCCATCTTTGAAACCCGTATTTTGTGCACCATTAAATAAGGCCATCGGCAAATGACGTTGAGCAGTATTTAAAACAGCTAAACCATTGGCACCAATAATACGTGCATTAACGAGCAACCCACTGCTTATTCGATTAAATGATCCCCGTAATATAATATATTCAGCGCCTTCTTGTGGTTGCTCTAAAACTTTCAAACCGTACTGGCGCCCTTCATGAATCAATAATTCTTTAAGCATCGCCTGCGCGCTTAATTTACTGCGGGTTTGGCCATTTAAGTCAGTAAATTCTTCTATCCAAATCGGCTTATTCATAATAACGGGCGCTGCACTGTGATTAACTAAATCCATAATTAAAAAACGGACTTCTCGGGCTAATAATTCATGAGCGGGGATTTTTTCAGCTTGTTGTTTATTAAAATTATCTTCTGCTGTTTGGGCTAAAAAATCTTGCTGGTTTGTATTAGAAAGCCTGTTTTCGTTGGCGTAAACGTTATTTTGCATTGCAAGATTAGCTTCAGATTTAACATTTTCTATCGGCTGTACCGGTGTGTTTGCTTCAACCCGAGCCGCTTGCACAGTCTTAAACTTCGGCATTGTTTTAGTCCGAGGGCTCGAAGTCATTGTATTTTGTGACGATTCTTCATATGGCCAAATTTGACTATCAATAGAACTACAGCTTGAGATGAACACGATGCTAATAGAACATACTGCCGATGGCAGCCAACGTTTACCTGAAAAAGTCATCATTTTGACAAACCCAATAAAAAATAAGTTAATAACACTTTAAAGCAAACAAAATGCCAACAATGAATAAATAATAATGCAATTAAATTGTATAGCCCCAACGTCCAATTAAATCATGCGAAATATCAACATGATCTAATATACGCGCCACGATAAAATCAACTAAGTCTTCAATACTTTTTGGCGAATGATAAAACCCCGGCGCGGCGGGCAATACCGTTACACCTAATTTAGAAAGTGAAAGCATATTTTCTAAATGGATAGTTGATAATGGGGTTTCTCTAACCACAGTAATTAATTGACCTCTTTCTTTTATCACTACATCTGCAGCCCGCTCAATTAAATTATCACTCGCCCCGGTCGCGATAGCGGACAATGTACCGGTACTACAAGGGCAAACAATCATTTTTTTGGGTGCAGCTGAACCAGAAGCCACCGGCGAAAACCATTCATCTTTGCCATAACAGGCAATTTGGTTTTCAGTTGCATCATATTTTTTAGTTAAATATTCAGTTAACGATTTGGGCTGACTCGGCATTTTTTCATCCGTTTCAGTTGCAAACACGACTTTAGCCGCACTCGACATTAAAACATGAACTTGATAGTCAGCTTTAATTAAACATTGCAATAAACGTAATGCATAAGGCGCACCTGAAGCCCCCGTTATGGCAAGTGTAATTTGCTTATCTCGCGAAAATTTTGGTTCTGGCATAGATAACCTCTAATAAATAAATCTGGATGCTTACGCGGTAGCGTCATATAAAAATCGTTGAGGTATACGTTACCTTTACGCAGAATAGCGCATTATTCTAAACCTAAACCCTATTATTCCCAAATATCGATATTACCCCCCTCTTTTCAAAATTAGTCCTATCTTTATAAAAAACAGATCTAGTATACTAAACTACCTTATATAACTACTTATATAACTACTTATATAACTACTTATATAACTACGCGGTGAAGCTGAGCATGTAGTGAATTAGGATTGCCAAAACAAACGAGAACTTTGTTTGTCATTAACGTAACGAATCAATATCAACAACCACATACAGAAAAATAAAGGCACTTTATGCAATCAACAGACCCCATAAATTCATATGTTATTGTCGGTGGCGGTACTGCAGGTTGGATCTCAGCTGCCATTTTAGCCCGAACATTGCAAAATACGACGGCAAAAATGACAGTGGTTGAATCACCCCATATACCCACAATCGGTGTCGGCGAAGCCACCATTCCTTCAATTGTTGATTTGGTCGAATTTTTAAACATTCCATTGCATGATTTCATTTTAAAAACGAATGCAACGTTCAAACTTGGGATCAAATTTATCGACTGGCAACAAAAAAATCATCATTACTGGCACCCTTTTGGCTATATAGGCAACAAAATCGATGGCAAACCTTTTTATCAGCATTGGTTAAAATATAATAAAAACAACGGAAATTTAAACTTCACCGATTTTTCACCTGCAATAGCGTTGGCTAAACAAAATAAATTTTTTGTTGCCGACCCCAAATACCCAACTAATTTATCATCATCTACTTATGCCTTACATTTTGACGCGGGGTTGGTTGCAGAGTACCTTCAGCAATATTGCAAACAGCATAACGTGATACATATACAAGCCCATGTAAAAACGACACAACTGAATAATCAAGGTGAAATATCGCATGTTGTTTTAGATAATGCGCAACAAATAGCAGGTGATTTTTTTATTGACTGCTCGGGACAGAAAGCATTATTAATTCAAAAAGCATTAAGAGTTGGCTATCGCAACTGGCAGCACTTTTTACCGGTTGATAAAGCCATCGCTGTGCAATCAAATAAACAAGAAATTCTAAAACCTTATACCGAATCAACCGCACATGAACACGGTTGGCGTTGGCAAATACCCTTGCAAAACAGAACCGGTAACGGGTATGTGTTTTCAAGTGACTTTTGCAACGTTCAAGAAGCAATTAATGTACTCGAAAATAACGTTCAAAATTGGATAACAGACCCCAAAACGATTACCTTTACGACGGGTCAACGAGAAAAGACATGGTACAAAAACTGTTTAGCCGTCGGTTTATCCGCTGGCTTTTTAGAACCTCTTGAATCGACCAGTATTTATTTAATCATGAAAACCATGCTTAATTTTGTAAAAAACTTACCGCGGCAAAAAATTTACCCTGCCACCACCAATGAATTTAATCGTTTAGTTGATAAAGAATATGAAGATATCCGTGATTTTATTATTCTTCATTATTGCGAAACCAAACGGACTGATAGCCCTTTGTAGTGGTCAAGTATTTCTGGAGAGATTTTAAGCCGCTTTTTTTAACTCATTATATTTTTGATGAGGCGTCTGATAATCTAATGCCGAATGCCTTCGTTTGTAATTGTAGAACCGGATATATTGTTCAACCACATTAACAACCGAGTTGTGATCAGTAAAGGTTAACGGGTTTAATTTTTCAGTTTTTAAACTTCTAAAAAATCGTTCCATCACCGCATTATCCCAGCAATTTCCTCTGCGACTCATACTTTGTTTAATGCCTAAACTCTTTAGCTTTTCTCTGAATAAGTTGGCTGAATACTGGCACCCTTGATCAGAATGAAACATGAGCTCCCCTGTATTCGGTCTTTGACGTTGTATTGCGTTATTTAAGGCTGCAATCGCTAATTCTGAATTTGGTTGGCTTGATAATGCATATCCAACAATTTCTTTAGTCCCTAAATCAAGTACACACGCTAAATAGCTCCACCCTTGATGTGATTTTATATAGGTAATGTCACCTACCCAATGAGTATTATACGTCGGTGGGTTAAATTGCCGCTTCAGTAAATTCGGCGCGTAAACGGTC
>NZ_QMED01000050.1 GCF_003286125.1 Algibacillus agarilyticus | reverse complement strand
TATTTTAATTTAAACAGCTTATCAGCCGCGCAGCGACACTTAATCGCAGGCAAAAAAAATCCCGCTTCAAGCGGGATTATTGATTAAGTATGGCTCAGAGCCAGTTTATAAAACAAATCGGCTTAAATCTTCATCTTCAACCAATTCATCTAAATATTGGTTTACGTACGCAGCATCAATTAATATTGATTCGCCATTACGTTCAGATGCATCATACGAAATCTCTTCCATTAACCTTTCCATCACCGTATGTAAACGACGAGCACCAATGTTTTCTGTTCGCTCATTGACTTGCCAAGCCGCATTTGCAATGCGCTCTATCCCATCTTGTGAAAATTCAATGGTTACGCCTTCTGTCGCCATTAATGCAATATATTGCTCAGTGAGCGACGCATTAGGTTCAGTTAAAATACGAATAAAATCGTCTGCACTTAATGCCTGTAATTCAACTCGAATAGGTAACCGCCCCTGTAATTCAGGGATCAAGTCTGATGGTTTAGCCATTTGGAAAGCACCAGAGGCAATAAACAAAATATGATCAGTTTTAACCATGCCGTGTTTAGTCGTGACTGTACTCCCTTCAATTAATGGCAGTAAATCACGTTGCACGCCTTCACGAGACACATCGGGGCCAGAGGTATCACCACGTTTACAAATTTTGTCAATTTCATCAATAAACACGATACCATTTTGCTCTACAGCATAAATCGCCGCTTCTTTTAAATCTTCAGGGTTAACTAAACGCTGTGCTTCTTCTTCTATTAATAATTTGAACGCATCTTTAACTTTTAACTTACGCGATTTTGTTTCTTTACCCGACATATTTTGAAACATACTTTGTAATTGATTAGTCATGTCTTCCATCCCAGGAGGCGCCATGATCTCAACACCCACTTGTGGCGCAGCAACATCAATTTCAATTTCTTTATCGTCTAGCTGACCTTCACGTAATTTTTTACGGAATATTTGACGGGTATTTGAATCATCAACTTTTTCAGTCTCGCCAAACGAATTTTGTGGTCGCGGTAATAACGCATCTAACACCCGCTCTTCTGCGGCTTCTTCTGCACGGTGCTTAACTTTTTTCATTTCTTGTTCGCGGGTTAATTTAACCGCGATGTCAGCTAAGTCACGAATAATAGTTTCGACTTCTTTACCCACATAACCCACTTCGGTGAATTTAGTTGCTTCCACTTTTATAAAAGGCGCGTTAGCGAGTTTAGCCAAACGACGTGCTATTTCAGTTTTACCAACCCCTGTTGGGCCGATCATTAAAATATTTTTAGGCGTCACTTCTTGGCGTAATTCTTCATTTAATTGCATACGACGCCAGCGATTTCGCAAAGCAATAGATACGGCTTTTTTAGCTGAGTTTTGGCCGATAATATGATTATTTAATTCGTGAACAATCTCTCTTGGAGTCATCTCAGACATAATTTTCTCTTAAAATTCGTTTTGTTAAATTAGGCTTAATTTATAATTCTTCAATCGTTTGGTTTGTGTTAGTAAAGACACAAATATTACCGGCAATAGTTAAACTTTTTTCAACGATATCAGTTGCACTCAATTCGGTATTATCTAATAGAGCCGTTGCCGCTGCTTGCGCAAAAGGGCCACCCGAACCAATGGCAATTAAATCATTTTCAGGTTGGATCACATCACCATTTCCCGTAATAATTAACGACGACTCTTTATCTGCAACCGCCAATAACGCTTCTAATTTACGTAACATGCGATCAGTGCGCCAATCTTTAGCTAATTCAACCGCTGCACGCAATAAGTGACCTTGGTGTTGTTCTAATTTACTTTCGAAGCGTTCAAATAACGTAAAAGCATCGGCTGTGCCACCGGCAAAACCGGCAATTACTTGATTGTTATATAAGCGACGCACCTTGCGAGCGTTGCCTTTCATTACTGTATTGCCAAGTGAAACTTGACCATCGCCACCCATGGTGACTTTGCCGTTTCGGCGCGCTGATACTATGGTAGTCACGTTATTAAATCCTTGAAATGAAGAGCGTATAAAACAAAAAACGCCCATAAAGAAATGCTATTAGTTCTTTATGGGCGTTTTTTTAATTTTTTCAAGGTGTGTAAATTAAATTACCAATTCCACAACCAAATTTTACAGCCGTTGATTTTATTATCTTGTAAGCGATGTTTATCACGCTCGGCATCACGCTTGGTTTTATAAGGCCCTAAAACCACTCGATGCCACTTTTTACCATTACTGCTATCTGTTACTTTAACTTGTGCATTAATACCTAAAAAGATAACGCGAGCTCGCAGTGCATCAGCCGGTTGAGCTTGTCTAAATGATGCACACTGCATTTGATATTGCTTAGTTGAAATGGCTTTTTCGGGCACATCAACTTTAACTTCTTTCTCTTTCAATTCTTCAATATATTGCCACTGCTCAACAGGCTTTTTAGGCAACGGTTTTTGCACTTTAGGCTTTTCTGTTTTTATAGACTCAACAGGTTCAGGTGCAGCTCCATTAATTGACCATAGTAAATAAGCAAATCCACCAACCAGTGCCACCGTCAAAATAAGGACAAAGATAAGTTTTGCTGAGCTTTTTTTAGGCTCAGGTTTTTTCGTATTAGGCTTTTTAGCCTGCGCGCGACCGCGATTTTTATAATCTCTGGGAGCCATACAACAATTAATTAACTCATATTCGTTATAACAAGACTGTATACCGTCTTATGACAAAATTAAACTAGCCTGCGGTTTTATTTTTATAAAATTCAGGTATTAACGTGCGATCAAAGCGTTTAAGTCACTTCTTGTGGATCAACATCGATAATCCAACGTACCTGACTCATCCCTTTTTGTTTTTCGATTAACTGGCATAACTGTAACATCATGGCATTTAGTTGATTACGCTGTTTAGATTCAAACACCATTAAATAACGGTATTTGCCGGCCCTTTTTTCTTGGGCAGCCGGAAACGCCGGGATCATTTGCACATCGGTATAATGCGACGCAAGATATGGGCGGATCAACTCAGCAACTTGGCGGCAAAACTCAACAACCAAACCACTTTGATGGGCATCAATACGTAAGACAACCCAGTGCTGAAAAGGCGGCAGCAGCATTGCTTGGCGTTCGTGCAATAAATATTGCAACACCGCATCATAATCGCGTGTTGTTAACAACGAAATGATTTCGTGGGTTGGATGATGACTTTGTAATACAACTTGGCCTTTTTTCTCTCCACGGCCGGCTCGCCCAGCAACTTGAATCAGTAACTGCGACATCCGTTCGAGTGCACGAAAATCGGCACTAAATAACGCACTGTCTAAATTAACAACAACCGTTAACGTTAAATCAGGAAAATGATGGCCTTTAGCCAACATCTGCGTGCCAATCAGTAACTGGTGCTTACCTTCTTTTACTTCTTTTAATTTTTGTTCAAGCTCACCTTTTCGTCGAATGTTGTCACGGTCAACCCGTAAAGGTGGCGTATCAGGAAAACGCTCGCCCAACCATTCCTCTAATTTTTCAGTGCCGACGCCCCAATCGATAATTTGTGTTGAGCCACAATAAAAACATTGCCTTGGCACCGCCACAGCATCACCACAATGATGGCATTGCGCTAACCCAGTAGAACGATGATAAGTAAAGTGCGTTTCACAACGCTGACAGTGATAGATCCAACCACATTCATGACACATTAAGGCAGGAGCATAACCACGCCGATTTAGAAAAATTAAAACTTGGTTACCCAGATTTAAATGCTGCGCAATAAGATCAACCACTCGAGGCGCGAGCCCAACTTGCATCGGTTGATCTTTAATATCTAATACAATGGGCGTTGGCGGTTTCGCCAATTTAACACGTTGCTTTAAATAAAGGTGTTGATACTTGCCTGAGCGCGCATTGTGATAGGTTTCTAAAGAAGGCGTTGCCGTACCGAGAACAATAGGAACCGCTTGTAAATGCGCTCGTTTAACTGCGACATCACGCGCGTTATAACGCAAAGAGTCTTGTTGCTTAAAAGACAAGTCATGCTCTTCATCTAAAATTATCAGGCCTAAATCAGTCAAAGGTACCAGTACGGCTGAACGCGTCCCAATAACAATACGAGCTTGGCCCGTTTTAGCTTTCAACCACGCTAAATGACGTTCGGTGTCATTTAATTCAGAATGTAAAACAGCAATTTCACAATCAAAACGTTCAATAAAACGTTGCAATGTTTGGGGTGTTAAACCAATTTCAGGCACCAATACAAGCACTTGTTTTTGTTGCTGTAGCACCTCGGCCATTGCTTGAATATACACTTCGGTTTTACCACTGCCCGTCACACCTTGTAATAAAATAGGTGAAAAGGAGCCGTTTGCCGCAATAATAGCGTCAACAGCCGCTTGCTGCTCGGTTAGCAACTCGTGGGGAGAATCAGTACAATTAACTTGCTTATTGATTAACGGCGCGTCAACTTCACGTTGCTCAATAACCAAATTATCGCGCAAACTATTTAATACGCCACGCGTAAAGCCTGCAGCCAAAATAGCTTTAGTGGTTAAGGGGTTGAGTCGCAATAGCGCATACAGATCTAATTGCTTTTTAGCTTTTTCAGCGATCTTTGCCGTTGTGTTATCACAAATAAACCATAAAGGCTCCGTTGGAATAACCGCAAGTTCGCCCGCTTTTAATTTTTTGGGCAGTAAATTAATAAATGCTTCGCCAGGCGGACATAAATAGTAACGACATAACCATTCACACATATGGATCGAAACCGCATCAAATAATGGCTCATCATCTAAAACGGCGGATATCGTTTTAAGTTTACTCTCTTGCCATTCTGTTGTGCTTGAAAGGCCCAATACCATGCCCATTTTATCATTGCGCCCAAAGGGCACACGCACACGCATACCCACCGCTAAAGAATGTACAAAAGCGTCGGGAATAATATAATCAAAGTAGCGCCGAATAGGCACATTGAGCACGATACGTGCAAATCTATTTTGCATAATGCTTATGATACCAAGGCAATGATGATCATCGCTATCTATACTCTCAACTATTTAACAAGAAAAAACAGGCTATTTGACGATAATTGCTGCGTTTATGAACAATTTAGCTTGAACATACAAGGCTGATCCCTTACTATGCGCGGCCTTATTTATAGGTATTGTGTAAACAAGAATCTATTAAATTCGAATTATTTTAATTAATTTTCACATGGTGTTTGGTCAATTAACGACCATTTAGCGATGTGGCCCAAAGAGGTAATCCCTATGAAAGCTGGAATCCACCCAGAATATAAAGAAATCACTGCAACTTGTTCATGTGGCAGCGTTATCAACACTCGTTCAACTGTTGGTAAAGATTTATACTTAGACGTATGTTCAGAATGTCACCCATTCTATACTGGTAAGCAACGTGTTGTTGATACTGGTGGCCGTGTTGATCGCTTCAAGAAGCGTTTCGGTGCATTATCAAGCAAAAAATAATTGCCTGATTGCCATTAAAAAAGCGCCTTTGGGCGCTTTTTTAGTTTATAGTCCTCTTATTTTATAGTCAAAGCGATCGGGTTTTAGGGGCAGGTTTCTCGTTCCAGACGAAACATAAGTACTTACATCCATGTAAGCAAAGCCGTCAAAGCTACCGCGTCCTGCTCTCGCCCCTTACCTGCATCCATGCAGGCAAGCTTCGAGACGCCATGAGTATATGCTCTACTATGTGATTGGGGCGAGTAAGCGCTGACAATGAACCATAAAACCTGAGCGAGAAGACTATATTCATACCGTTATCATCACTAAATTAAATCGACAGTTAATAAGCTCGGTTATCTATTTAATATTATGGCTTTCACCGCTACACTAAACCTTCATTAAGCAACGTCTATGCGGATCAAAATAAGCACATGCGGTTAACTCTTTTATTTATTCTTTGTTTTTTTTCAACAACCTCATTGGCCAATAAGTGCGCCTCGGCATTTTTTGAACAAACCGAGCAAATAGCCAGTGTAATCGATGGCGATACCGTTCGTTTAAAAGATGGTAATTTGATCCGGTTTATCGGTATTGATACACCAGAGATAAACCATAAAAATTTACCAAAATCTGAACCCTTTGCGCTATCAGCTAAAGATTACTTACAAAAATTAATTGGCCCCAGTAACATTATTCAATTGCGTTACGACAAAGAATTACTCGATGTATACAACCGCATGTTAGCGCATGCATATACTGACAAAGGCGTGAATATTCAAGCCGCGTTATTAGAGCAAGGTTATGCAACACATCAAGTTTATGGTGCCAACGATAAATTTTGGCCATGCTACCGCCAACACGAAAATATAGCGCGGAATCATCAGCGTCATATTTGGGGGCATAAAAAATGGCAGCCAACTCCGGTAAGAATCGGTAATTTAAACTCAAAAAAATACCGTGAATATTACGATACGGTCACCAACGTATGGTCAGATGATAGTGGCACAACCTGGATTGTTTTAAATAAGTTGCTTTATGTGGGCCTAGAACCTGATGATTTAAAAAAACTCAAAGGCGTTAAAATAGATAAAAATCTAATTAATTATAAAATGGTCATTAAAGGCAAACCTTACTTTAAAGCTAGCCATTGGCGAATTTCATTAACTCACCCTTGGCAAATGATTTTACCTAGCGAATTAAATAACGAAAAAGCTGAAAAATAACAAACACTTGCTAGAATTATAAATACGCTATAAGTTCAGATATAAATTTAACACTCGCATCTTGTACCTTATTCGACATTATCGAAACCTAATTAAAAGTACAAAGTCGTTACTCAGCGCTGACCTATGGATTCAACGAAGATTCGATAGAAAGCCAAGCTATACAGGAATTAACAATGACAGACTTCAGACAAAAAGCGCTTGATTACCATGCAAAACCAACGCCGGGTAAAATCAGTATTGAAATAACAAAATCAGCAGAAAGTGCAGCAGACTTAGCTTTAGCTTATAGCCCTGGTGTCGCAGAACCTTGCCGTGAAATCGCGGCCAACCCAGATGAAGCCTACAATTACACCGCCAAAGGTAATTTAGTTGCGGTTATATCAAACGGAACAGCGGTTCTGGGGTTAGGTAATTTAGGTTCATTAGCATCAAAACCCGTCATGGAAGGTAAAGCATTATTGTTCAAGCGCTTTGCTAACTTAGATGCCATTGATATCGAAGTAAAACATCGTACTACTGAAGAGTTCATTAATACGGTAGCCAATATTGCTGACACCTTTGGCGGCATCAATTTAGAAGATATTAAAGCGCCCGAATGTTTTGAAATTGAACAAGAATTAATTAAGCGCTGTAAAATACCGGTATTTCATGATGATCAACATGGTACCGCCATTGTAACCGCAGCTGGCATGTTGAATGCACTCGAAATTCAAGGCAAAAATATTAATGAAGTGATCATAGTGTGCATGGGTGCAGGGGCGGCAGCCGTTGCATGTATGGAATTATTAATTAAATGTGGAGCGCAACGCGAACGTATTTATATGCTCGATCGCAAAGGCGTTATCCATACTCGTCGAGAAGATTTAACCGAACATAAGAAATGCTTTGCCAACAATACTGACCGTCGAACGTTAGAAGATGCCTTAGAAGGCGCAGATGTATTTGTTGGTGTATCCGGCCCTGATGTATTGCCACCAGAAGCCTTGAAGTTGATGGGCGATAATCCAATTGTTTTTGCTTGTTCAAACCCGGATCCTGAAATTAAACCCGAACTCGCACATGCCGTAAGAGACGATTTGATCATGGCAACAGGCCGATCAGATTATCCAAACCAAGTTAATAACGTTTTATGTTTTCCCTTTATTTTTAGGGGGGCGTTAGATGTTAGAGCTAGCTTGATCAACGACGAAATGAAAGTAGCCGCTGTGCATGCCATCAGAGAAATCACCAAAGAACCCGTGCCAGAATCGGTTTTAAAAGCCAGTGGTTCAAGTCACCTTGAGTTTGGCCGTGAATATATAATTCCAAAACCAATGGATCCACGTTTACTTAAACGTGTAGCGAGAGCGGTAGCCGAAGCCGCTGTTGAAACGGGGGTAAGCCTGATTGATTTGCCCGAAAATTACATGTTGTAAACGTTAATTACTGTATCGCTGTTAATTCAACCGATAATAACATCATTAATAATAGTCAGGCTTACTGAGCAAACAGTAAGCCTGACTTTTTTGATATTAGCTCTATTTTTATTGCGATGATTCGGCAAGATAAACCTTAAATACACTTGCCTTAACGTCTTTAAATAATAATATTTTAGTTTTAATCATCTCGTTTCAACATCGAAAGCAATAAAACAAAAAAGCACAACACTAAATTAAATAACGGGATTTGAATGTTAGCAGGCATACTATAAATAATCGCAACCGCAGGAAACCAAATAAGCCAATTAGTGATCACCGTAGTAGGTATCTTCTCTACAAAGAGCTTTCGATTAATAAAAGTCCGTGTCTGTTGCCAATTAAAATGACAATCTTTCCATAAATACGCCACGGTTAAACAAGGGCACGTTAATAAGGCACTAAAGATAAACTGATCGACAGCCGCTTTTTTAGCGATCGTTTGCATATCAACGGCGTCTCCGAACCAAAGACTTTGTTGTTGATAAAAAATGTCAACTAACGCGCCTAATATAGCCCAAACAACAATATAGAAAACAAACTGAAACACAATTTGTTGCTTTATCTTATGCGTCAACCATAAATATAAGCAGGGGATAAAACCACCAAATAGCGCAGTCGAAGCGATGGCAAAATAAATGCCAGCCTCTTGTTTAGCCGCCGCAATATAATTGAATACAAACAGAGCGCTCGGCACATAATAAAAGCAATAGGCTAACGACAAAGCAAAGCCTTGTAAAAAAAAGGCTGGCAACCAATTTTGCTTAAACGCTTGGCGAATATTAAATAATAACGATACAGACATTATGTATTCCTAAAAATAAACACATTCATATAGACCCAAGTCACCTCAAGATGCGAGTTCACTTGAAGTCACTGGGTATACAACTTAGGATATGACTTATTCTAAGCTATTTTAAAGCGGATGAGGTTTATGAGTTTTTGTTTGCTGTCTTTTTATCTCGCACGCTGTCCACTTACCTCTGTTATTTATCCTTGTAATTTATGTCAGAAAGTTCGCCTAGGATTTTCCGCCTAATTTAGCCATATTATTGTTATGCATATTCATCATGCTATTTAGAACTAAATAACGTGTGAATAGATCTACACATCCTAATGATTTCACACACAAAACATAAAATTGAACTAAATTTATAATATGTTTGAAATTAAACACCCGGTGTAATGAGTGACCCCGTATTTTGTCAGGGCACACAAAGGAACATTTAATGCAAAAAAAACAATTGGTGAATAGCTCATTATGCTTAACCGCTTTATTTCTGCCACTTCAGGCACAAGCTCAAGACGATGTTGGCACGATAGAAAGAATTGAAGTGACGGCACAAAAGCGCGTGCAATCACTTCAAGAAGTGCCTATCGCTATTAATGCTTTTGATGCCCAATTTTTGCAAACCTTTCAATTGACCGAAACCGATCAAATAACGCAATTCTCCGCCAATGTTAATGCGACTAATGCGGCAGGAGGCATGCCCAATTACTTCATCCGCGGTGTAGGGATGGATGATATTAATTTATCATCTATTTCTGCCGTCGGCATTTACCTTGATGACGTGGCTATAACCAACCCAATGGCGGCTAAGTTTTCGTTATTTGATATTCAACGGGTGGAAGTGCTTAAAGGCCCACAAAATACGCTATTAGGCAAAAATACCAGTGGCGGAGCCATGGTTTTTCATAGCGTGCAACCCTCATTAGATACACCCGACGATAATTATGTACGTTTGGGTTTAGGTAATTATGCTTATAAACAATTAGAAGGTGCTTTTGGTAAAACAATTAATAAAAATACCGCCTTTCGTGTATCCGCTTTTAAGCAACAACGAGATGGTTTTACGCGCTCTGCAGAATCAACGAATAACACGGAATTTAATGATCTCGATACACAAGGCATTCGATTGCAGTTATTGCACCAATTTAATTCAGCATTTAAAGCACATTTAAATATACATGCCGGGGAACAAAATCAAATCACGGCGGTGCGTAAAGTCATGTTACCCGCACAAAACCAAGAGCGAATTGATCTGGCTCAACACGATATTTTTTCAATCAATAGTGCTTTAATTAACCCCGTTAATGATATAGACACATCGGGGATCACATTAAAATTGACCTATGAATTTCCTTTATTTGATCTGATCTCTATATCCACATATGACGAAGTTGAATCAAAAAGAATGGATGATTGGGGTGCGCAAAGCACACCCGCGGGTGTATGGGCATTAATTACTTATAACAGCACGAATACCGAACACACAACGCAAGAATTTCAATTAATATCCAATAAATCACAAAAGCTGAACTGGCTTGCCGGCGCATTATATTCATCAGAACAAGGTGATTTGTTGCAAGCTGCCTATATTGATCCGGTCGGTCAAGGTCGACCGGATGATGCGATCCAAGATGCTGGGTTAGGCCCTTTGTTCGATCGCGGTGCTTGGCTTGAGCAAAATATAAAAACGTATTCTATTTATGCACAGGCCGACTATCAATATTCGCATAAAATAAATATTAATGCGGGCTACCGATGGAGCCGACAATCATTATCCCCAACGGTAAATGCAACCGGTATGATGATGGATGACCCAAACCAACCCTTCCCACTTGGAACATTAGGCTGGTATAGCTTAGGTAATGATAATTTTGATATTTATCGTGACTATGCCGGTTTTGATACCATGACAAGGTTTATACAAGCCAACAACGGCGTGCCGGCCGCAAAAAGCATTAATAAGCAATTTAATGAATGGGGTGGAAAGTTAGGTTTTAATTATCAATATTCTCAAGCGATTATGGCTTATAGTAGTTTATCGAGAGGATACAAAATGGGATCGGTTAATTCTAACCCGACCACCGCAACATTTAGCAGCTTGTTAGATAAAGTAGTCACACCAGAAAAATTAACCACTCTCGAATTTGGGATTAAAAGTGATTGGCTACAGCAAAAATTACGGATAAATGCGGCTTTGTTTTTTAACCAATGGCAAGATTATCAATATTTTATGGTTTCAAACCCTGGCGCACCAAACCAATTATTTGCCACTTTAGTTAATGTACCGGAAGCTAAATCACAAGGTATAGAAATTGATACCACATGGGCAGTGCTAAATAACACCTTACTTTATGCAAACGTGAGCACCTTACACAGCGAAATCACCAACGATAAAATAAACACACAAGGCGTACCTGACGCTAATTTAGCCTCTTTTACCAGCCAAGTTAAAAATGGTAATGAATTAACAAACGCCCCAAAATTCACTTATAATTTAGGCATTAAACATTATTTAACAAGTGCTTGGGGAGACGTAACGTTAAATGCAAACTATCATTATATCGCAGCTCATCCACACCAAATCCAAGGTCGTAATTCAGATGCATGGTATTATAATTTTAGCGAAGGCTCGGTCGGGTTATTCAATCTAAATGCCCAGCTTGAATTTGGATCCGAATCACAATACAGAGTCGCGGTATGGAGCAAAAACGTAACGAATGAGCAATATTGTAATGAACGCAACGCGATACCCGGCACCAACACCGAAACAATACGTTTATGCAACCAAGCCGATCCAATGACTTTGGGCGTGAACTTTAATTTGATTTTCTAATGCTTAATACGCCCAAAAATTTAATCATAAAAGCATGGGGATACGCTATTCTCGTTTTTTTATGTGGCAGTGCGCTGACATTTTATTTATACCAAACGGTCGCAAAAAGTGAATATGAACGTGCACGCCAGAATATTGAAAACAGAGCGAATGCACAAGCCATCGATATTGAAGCTGAATTAAAACGTCGCTATTTGCAAATTAGCTCTGTCGGTAATATGTTCGCCAGTGCCAAATGGGTTTCTTATAGTGAATTCAATGATTTAATTACACTGGTATATGAAGACTTTCCTAACGACCGACGCGTAACTTGGTTGGCTAAAATACCTTATCGCTTAAAAGATGACTACCAAGATAAAATTCGAACAAACCCTGAGCCCTTATTTAAAAACTTTCATTTTTTCAATTACAAAAATAAAGTCGTTGAACCTTTGGATTCAAATATTGAAATGATTAATGCGGTGATCTATACCTTTCCTGAAAAAAGCACACCTCATTTTTTGGGCCGAAACATAGGTGCACATTCTCCCATTATGAAGCAATTTAAATATGCTTTAAACAGAACCACCGCAACGGTCAGCGAGATAACCTTAGCCCCTCCCCCAGCCGATAAATCACCGATTTTTTTGATCTTTATCCCTGTCATCAAGCCCGATGTCTCTGGTTTAGTTTTATCATCTAACTTTATTTCAAGCTCATTTATCAATACAACCTATAGTAACAATATCAATCCCTTTACTTACATATTGGTAGACCATAAAAATAACCATTACCTCTATCCTGATGACCAGCTTGTAATTGCAGATAAAGCAAAACAACACGTTAAGCACAATAGTGCGGAAAATTTAACCTTTGAATACGATATAGATTTTGTCGATAAAAAATGGCAACTGCACTTAATCACCCAAGGAGATGTAAAGCCGGTTACCAGTACAATCATCAAGGTGCTTGTGGCTTGTGGCAGTTTTATTACTTTAATTTTAACGTATTTAGCCTACTCAATGACGACGCGACAATTGTATTTACAAGAATTAGTAGATGAGCAAACTGAACGTTTAAGTGAAGCTTTACATTTATTAGGCAATCAAAAGGATAAATTAAAAGAACAAAACACGGCGCTCGAAGATGCGGTGGTAAAAGCCAATGCGGCAGTTGAGGCTAAAGCTAACTTTTTAGCCAATATGAGTCATGAAATACGCACGCCTATGAATGGCGTTATTGGTATGGCAAATCTTTGTCGGCAAACTCAGCTCACGCCTCAGCAAGATGATTATTTAAGTAAAATTCAAATTTCTGCGAGTCATTTAACAACCGTGATCAATGATATTTTAGATTTTTCTAAAATAGAATCGGGTAAATTAACACTCGAACATCATCCTTTTTCAATTTATTCCATCATTGACAGCATTAAAGCCACTTTAGGCAACCTCGCTGAAAGCAAAAAAATAGCACTGTATTTTGAACTTGAAGAGGGGTTATTTTGTGACCTGATTGGTGATTGTGTAAGAGTTAATCAAGTGCTTATTAACTTGTGCTCAAATGCGATCAAATTTACCAATAAAGGTTCTGTTACTGTGCGCATTTCAGCCGTGAGAATAACCACCGAAAATGAAAATAATAATCGTTTATATACATATCATTTTTCGGTTGAAGATACGGGCATTGGTATAAAACCCGATAAATTAGAAAGCCTATTTGATGCTTTTACCCAAGCAGATACAACAACAACACGGCAATATGGCGGTACAGGCCTCGGTTTAAGTATTAGTCAAAAGCTATGTCATATTATGCAAGGTAATATTGCAGTTGAAAGTGTAATAGATGAAGGAAGCTGCTTTACTGCCAGCATGAATTTGCAGCTCAACAATAATGTTATCACCTCTAGCAGTAACAATCTGCAATTGCCAAATAATATCAATATTTTAGCTATTGACGACAACCCTATTGCATTGGAAATTATTCATTTTCAATTGAGTAATATGGGAGCAAACGTTACCTGCGTATCAAGTGCAGAGCAAGCTTTGATTTATTTTGATGACTCAAATCGTTATAATTTAATTATACTCGATTGGACAATGCCCAAAATGGGCGGTCACGAGTTTTTACAAAAAATGAAGCAATTGAATTTAAACAACATCCCCCCTGTAATTGTCTTAAGTGCTTACAGCCGAGACATTATTAATACGGATACAGAACGTCAATTGATTTACCGCATTCTTCAAAAACCCTGCCCCGATCATATCATTTTTGATGCCATATCTCAGGCTGTAGAGGGTGCAGAAACACCACTCACTCAACATCAAAAACCTTTGCAAAATCTTGCTGTATTAGTTGCTGAAGACAATGAAATAAACCAACAAATCATTCAAGAAATATTAAAACAGCAGGGCGCTCATGTTACGCTGGTTAATAATGGTCTTGAGTGCATTAAGGCAGTGCAAAACAATAACCATTGGGATGTTATTTTAATGGATATACAAATGCCGGTTATGGACGGTATTACAGCAACTAAGCAGATTAGAAATGAGCTGCAGCTGACTGAACTCCCCATAGTCGCTTTAACGGCTAACGTAATGGCGCAAGACGTAACGATTTACTTAGAATCAGGTATGAATGCTCATTTATGTAAACCGATAGAGATAGACAAAGTAATACAAACGTTGCAAGCCTTGCTTACAAATAAAATAGAATAAAGTGTTTTACAACAATACACATCTTGATTGCACTTGAAATAATACTTAGACTTTTTCCATTAACTTTTGTGTGGTGTTTTTTAAACGTTGAGCTAAGCCTTCAATTAAACGCAATGCAATGCCATTGTTGTCTTTAATTAAGTTTCTAAATTTTTCTTCATTATAAGCCAATAAACTCACATCGGTTTTGGCAACCGCAGTACAAGAGCGAACATCGTCAGTTAATAATGCCATCTCACCTAAGAACTCACCACTGTGTAATGTGGCAACATCAACCACAACACCATTTTTTTCTTTCGTTAAGGCTATTTCACCACTACTAATCACGAACATTTGACGGCCTTTTTCACCTTCGATAAATAAGGTCTGCCCTTTCCTTAACTCAATTATGTTTTCCATCTAACTTCACTTCTTTACTAACATTGCGGCAATTTTAAGCATATATGTCTAAAAACAAAAGCCTTTAAGTCGAGTTTATGCGTTAACGCAATGAATTTAACTAATTAAATCGCTACACTGTGACTTAGTTAAAAAAAGCAGGAATATATAAATGGCCAATGATGTAAAAAGCGCTGATATCACCAATGTGTTGGCACCAACAAATTTACTCCACGATGAGATAAGTCAAATAAATAAACTTTACGAAATTATTATCGAGTTTTTTGCTAATTATAGCTTTCAGCTTATTGGCGCGATTATTATCTTTTTTATTGGTTACGCACTGTCAAATAAGGTCGGCCGCTTTGTGCTTGCACTCTGTTTACGGCAGAAACTAGATGTCACCTTGAGCCACTTTTTATCAAATACGGCAAAAATGGTGTTAGTTGGTTTAGTCATTGTCATTTCGCTTGGTAAATTAGGCATTAGTATCACGCCTATTATTGCAGCAATTGGTGCAGTGTCTTTGGGGGCAGGCTTAGCATTACAAGGCTTACTTGCTAACTATGCGGCCGGCTTTAATATTATATTAATTAGACCTTTCGTCGTTGGTGACACGATTACCGTACAAGGCGTGACGGGAGTCGTTAAAGAAGTGTTGTTGGCTTATACTATTTTACAAGATGAAGACAATGTCGACATTACGATTCCAAATAAACATATTGTTGGAGAAGTGCTACATAACTCGAAAAACGATTCACTGCTCGAATTATCTGTCGGTATTGCTTACCGTCATAATCCGCTGGATGTGGTTAAGTTAATCGAAAAGTCGATTAATGACTTAGGGATCGCAAGTGAAAAACGCACACCTCAAATCGGGATTGGGGAATTTGCTGACTCGTCAATTAATATTGAAATAAGATTATGGACACCAACAGAGAATTTATTTGCGTCAAAGTACCAAGCGTATGAAGCGATTTATTTAACACTTAAAGAAGCTAATATTTCGATACCTTTCCCACAACGTGAAGTACATTTAATTAAACAATAAATAATTCACCCTAATAGGTTAAAATAATTAAACAACGTCGTTCATATACGTATAAAGTTAAAGAGATAATATTACTTGACCTTACCTCATCTTTTTATTTTCTTGCTAGGTTATTTGGTTTTGCCATTGGCTCATGGGCAAACCGTAAAGGTGGCTGTTGCGTCTAATTTTATCGCGCCGATGAAACACATTATTCGTGAATTTAAAAAAGAGAACGGCCATCATATTTCAACAGCCTATGGGTCTTCAGGCAAATTTTATGCGCAAATAAAAAACGGGGCTCCTTTTGATGTTTTTTTATCCGCTGACCAACATAAAATTCAAACTTTAGAAAACGAACACTTAATCGTTACCGGTACTCGATTCACCTATGCAATTGGCACTCTTGCTTTATGGTCGAACAACACACAATTTCAGCCGGTTAATTTAGCAATATTAACCAATAATAAGTTCGATAAGTTAGCACTCGCCAACCCTAAAATAGCACCATACGGCCAAGCGGCATTAGACGTTATCAATAGCTTAAATTTATCGACAGCAAGCGCAAAAAAATGGGTTCAAGGTGAAAATATTGCGCAAACTTATCAGTTTATTAGTAGCGGTAACGCTGAAGTCGGTTTTGTGGCTTTATCCCAAGTGATGCAACAAAGACAAAATACACCACACTCTGTGTTTATTATCCCTAAACAACTGTATCGCCCTATTTTACAAGATGCTGCATTATTAAGTCGAGGCCAAAACAACCAAGCTGCTCTCGATTTTTTAGCCTTTATACGATCCGATAAAGTGACTGCAATCATCGAATCTTACGGTTACCATCAGCCACAAAACATATCACTTTCGGAGTCGCACCAATGAATTTATCAAATGACGATTTTGATGCTATAGGGTTAACATTACGTTTAGCCAGTACCGTGACCCTAATTTTATTAATCATAGGGACACCCATTGCTTGGTGGTTAGCACGTACTCACTCTAGCTGGAAAGGCTTTATTAGTGCACTCGTCGCAATGCCGCTTATACTGCCACCGACAGTCATTGGTTTTTACTTATTAATCGCGATGGGCCCCAATGGTTATATAGGCCAGTTAACCCAAAGTTTAGGACTTGGTATATTACCTTTCACCTTTTGGGGATTAGTGATTGCATCCGTATTCTACTCATTGCCCTTTGTAGTTCAGCCCATTCAAAATGCAATTGAAGCAATAGGGAAGCGACCGTTAGAAGTTGCAGCTACTTTACGAGCAAGTCCATTTGATCGTTTTTTTAGTGTAGTTTTACCCATAGCCAAACCGGGTTTTATGACGGCGGCTGTTTTAGGCTTTGCGCACACGGTTGGCGAGTTTGGGATTGTCTTAATGATAGGCGGGAATATTCCAAATGAAACCCGTGTCATTTCGGTCCAAATTTATGATCATGTTGAGGCACTTGAATACGCTCAAGCACATTATCTTTCTGCCATTATGGTACTTTTTTCATTTTTTGCCTTGCTGAGCATATATACACTCCAACGCAAACAAGTCTCAATGAACATATCAAACGAGAGACAAGGCTAAAACATAATGCAACAGCAAGACATTATTGTTCGTTTTAAAACGAGCCAAAAACATTTCACCTTAAATGTAGATGTTAAGCTCCCGGCTAGGGGGATCACCGCTATATGGGGCCAATCAGGCTCAGGAAAAACAACATTACTACGCTGCATTGCCGGTTTAGAAAAAGCACAGCAAGGCATGTTTAAGATAAATAATCAAGAATGGCAAAATGCTAACTTATTTTTACCCACTCATAAACGACCATTTGGCTATGTGTTTCAAGAAGCCAGTCTGTTTCCGCATTTGACAGCACAAGAAAATTTAGACTACGCGATAAAAAGAGCCCCGGCTAAGACAAGCCAAGACACTTATGACAAAATTTTAGCCATTATGGGGATTGAAAATATCCTCAATCGCCATCCTCAACACCTATCCGGTGGCGAAAGACAACGAGTAGCTATTGCTCGTGCATTGCTTATACAGCCACAATTATTATTAATGGATGAGCCGCTAGCTTCACTTGATCACAAACGTAAAACCGAAATCATGCCTTATTTGGAGCAGCTTAATTTACATTTTGATATTCCTATCCTTTACGTCAGTCACTCGATAGATGAAGTCGCGAGGTTAGCCGATCATATCGTAGCCCTTGAAAATGGCCATGTTATCGCCCAAGGAGGTCTACTTGAAGTGCTTTCAAAAATTGATTCGCCACTTGATATAGGTGAAAAAACCGGGGCGATTATTGAAGGTAAAATAGTAGAGAAAGATAGTACGTGGCATTTAGCCGCGATTAACTTAGCTAATAATAAATTTTGGTTTAGAGATAACGGCGAAGCATTAAATAAGACAGTACGCCTACGGATCTTAGCGCGTGATGTCAGCATTGCGTTATCTCAACACCAAGATTCAAGCATAACCAATAAGCTACCCGCTGTTATATCCGATATTGTAGCCGATCAAAAAGATGTGTCGATGTCTTTGGTTCAGCTCGAGATAGACCCAGGGCAGCTCATAGCCCGGATCTCAAATAAATCGATAAATACGCTTAGCCTAAATAAAGGCTCAACAGTATGGGCGCAAATAAAATCCGCAGCTGTAGTTAATTAACGAGGAATAAATGAAGCATTCAAGTCGATCGCTAAAACTTTAGATTTACGCTGGTAATTATACAATTGTTGTTTTTTTTCAGGTAAATCTGACACGTCTCTAAATTCAAATCCATGCTCAAGAAACCAGTGGATACTCGTTGTCGTTAGAGCAAATAAGGTTTTATATTTGAGTTTACGAGCCGTTGAAATTATGTACTTAAGCAATAAACTCCCTCTATCAGCATCTCGATATTCAGGGTGTACAGCTAAGCAAGCAAATTCGGCAACATTTTCATCTTCAAAAGGATAAAATGCGGCACAACCAATCACTAAGCCATCTCTTTCAATAACAACAAATTGATTAACTTCCATTTCAAGTTGCTCACGTGAACGTCGAACCAACACGCCTTGCTGCTCCAAAGGCCGTATTAAATTTAAGATACCACCAATGTCATTAATATTTGCAAAGCGTAGCTGCTCAGAAGGCTCCATCGCGATTTGTGTACCAATACCATCGCGTGAAAACAGTTCTTGCAATAATGAACCATTAATCGTGCTGCTCACTAAATGGCATCGGCTAACCCCCGCTTTACAAGAGGCGATTCCGGCTCTTAAAAACGTACGCAGAGCAAAATTTTCATTAGGCGTGTCTTCGGTTATTGTCGATAGAAATTTTTCAGCTTGTGAAGGTAACAGCTCAGGGATCACTTCACCATCAACGCCCAAAATGCCATCCGTTGTTGTAAAGCCAATTAACTTATCAGCTTTGAGCTTTATCGCGACTTGGCTAGCGATTTCTTCTGTTGTTAAATTAAAACTTTCACCGGTAATAGAAACAGCTACAGGGCCGATCAAAACAATACCGTTATGATTAAGCTGTCTTTCAATCCCGTTAACATCAATACGCCTGATACGACCACTGTGACAATAATCAACACCATCAACCACACCTAGTGGTTGAGCAATAATGAAGTTACCGCTGACCACATTGATTTGAGCATTGTGCATTGGCGTATTTGACAAGCTCATTGAAAGCCTAGCCGTAATATCCAGTTGCAAGCTTCCTGCCACTTGTTTTATAACAGAAAACGATTCATCATCGGTCACTCGAACATTTTGATAATATTCAACTTGATGACCAATTTTGTCTAATTGATGATTAATTTGTGGACGCGCACCATAAACCAGCACAATTTTAATGCCTAAACTATTCAGCAAAGCAATGTCATTAATAATATCGCGAAAGCTCGCTTGTTGAACCGCTTCGCCAGCAAGCATAATCACAAATGTCTTACCGCGATGGGCATTAACGTATGGAGCCGACTGGCGGAAACCTTCGACTAATTCATTAGAGCGTTCATTCACAATACGATCCAGTATTAAATTTAAACTTCAGATATTCAGTTAAACTAACTCGATAGATTAACGACGAGTAGATAACTAAATAATAATAATCTTTCAATTATGCCTGTGATTAAATAAATGCTGAAATAATTATTTAAACTTTATAAGCCCTATCCCCTATATAGAGTCGGAGCTTAATATTAAGAAAATAGATTGGGATCAAAAAGAGAAGGTAGCAATCAGGAAGGAAAAGCGTGATAACGGATATCATGAGTCAGTGTGTCGGTAGGCATTCAAGCGAGCTAATTTGCAACCCGTGGCTTAATCCACTAAACCAAAAAAAACCAAACGCCAGATACAACAAAGCCCAGTCATAAACTGGGCTTCATCTTAATAAGTGCCTGACAGTGTGCTACTCTCACATGGGAACTCCCACACTACCATCGCCGCTATTGTGTTTCACTACTGAGTTCGAGATGGGTTCAGGTGGGGCCACAATGCTATTGCCGTCAGGCGTAAAATCGTCAATCAAAAACAAAAAAGTAAATATTCATCAAATCTTTAGCTAAAAACAAAACACTCAAATTATCCAAAGCCACATTGGCGTTGTA
>NZ_QMED01000005.1 GCF_003286125.1 Algibacillus agarilyticus | reverse complement strand
TCGATGCATAATCGATGAACTTATTTAAAATCAAAAGCTTATTTATGCCTGTCCTACACGATCTGAGGAATTTGATAAAGCGAGGTGTACATGTACAAGCAGCAGTCGCTTGTGGGATAACAAGCAAAGGCCCTTGGCGTAGCTCGAAAACCCCGGGGATTAACCAAGCCTTGTCATTGAAATACCTAAAATCAGAAGGACTCTATTCGATAGTCGATGGATGGGTTTCGCTTCACTATCCTAAATGAAACGCCCTGTGCGGAGCCGCATGCAGGGTGTTGTGGGGGCTGAGGGTTAGATACCCTTGGCTACCCGATTATGCTTAATTACTTAAGCATGGCCTCTATTTTAGAAAAGCCTTTCTCAACAGCTATATCAATTGGCTTTTGCATATTACTGTCTCTTAGGTGCTTATTGGCATTATTTTCCAACAAGATTTGAACTGCTTTCTCATTGCCTAAAAATACGGCAAAGTGTAAAGGGGTATTTTGTGTAACCCGATATTTTTTATTATATTCAACACCATACTTAATAAGTAACGAAAGCTTATTAGGTTCAGGTTCTCGAAGTACCGTATAAATAAATGGTAGCCCCATTCCGACGTTAAAATTCGGGTTTGCTCCCAAAGATAGCAACTCTTCAATAACAATTGGATCTTCGGCAATTTCTAAAGGTATAAACCTGCCAATTGGTGTATATAAAAAGCTATAGTTGGTATGCTTTTTATTTATATCGACTCCAGCTTTAACTAAAAATTGAATATTGATTAAATCAGAATTAGTTATGGCTCTGTATAGCTCTTTTCCCGCTGATTTATTGTCAAATTTCGCCTCTTGGGTTAATAAATAATTGGTAATATCCAAAGAGTTATATTTGAATGATGTTGCAAGTGCAGAAATACCTGAGCCGTTAGTTGAGTGAATATCGGCTCCTTTTTCAATCAACAATTTCACTGCTTTTAAACTTTTGTCTTTGACTGCCCAATGCAGTAAAGGAACATTATTGATTCTTTTATTAGGGTCTACGTTTTTTAAAAATGTAGTCAATTCTTCTAGGTCATCATTCTTCAACGCCCCCCAAAAAGCTTTATTAAATTGTTTACTAGGTGATATTTTTTTATTAGTGCTTGGTTGATTTTTTTCTGCTAAACCAACCGCCGGAGTTTCCTTTGAACTTTGGCATCCAAGCATAATTAATGAAAGTACAATTATGTGGAATGATATTTTTAGTTTCATACAAGATCCATTTTCAAATTAAGCATAACGTTTAATATGTGCGCGATTTGCGCATTTTTCTATTAAATCCGCGCGCACTTTCATACTTTTTTTATTTTTAACAAATAACCTAACGCATTGCTATTTATATTATTTATTTGCAGTTAAAAAATTTACCCACGATAAAATGCACAACTTGCGCATTATATTTAATAGGGGTGCAAAGAACGGGAGTTGTGCATAAATACAGTGTGACAAATGAAGGCATCTGTTTTTAGTGGTTTTAACCGGTGCGGTTAAAAAGCTTACGGCACCCTACGGTTGGGCAGCTCTATAACGCCTGTACTACAAGGCTAATAAATGTTGCACTTCAGGGTGATGGCTTTAGTTAAACTGACTTTATATGAACACGCTTAACCAGCATGTTTGTTTATATTGATTACAATGCCTCAATATAAACAAACACTGATACAGACTTGGGTATAGATGCTGTTTAAAAAGTTAACAGTAAGTCGGGTTTTACGTATTGGTGATTCTGTTTGATGAATTTGGCTAAGTCAGCATCGTCATTAAATAATTGATTAGCGACAAATAAAGTCGACATTGCTTTGTCTTTAAATGCTTTTTTGGCTCCGCCGATTTGAGGATGTTTCCATTTTTTATGCCCTTGTGCGTGCAGTTGTAAGTATTGAGTTGCCGCTTTAATACTTTGCCCTTTATCGCCTTTATAATGTAATAAATCAATGTCGACTTGTTTAGCTAGCTCGGCCACTTTTAAAAATGCCATTAAGTTCATGCTGGTGTAGCTCACTGATTTTGTGCGGGCGAGCTCATGCGGTTGCGCACCACTTTTGTGTATTTGTGAATCAATTCGGCGGCGTTTAACGGTGTGAGTGTAAGCTTTGGCGTTATCTTTTTGGCCTAAGTGCAGCATTAAACCGATGACTTGATAATCGTACCAAGTAGCGTGGTTATTTTTAGTGGCACCTTCGGCGATGCCAATTTTACTGGTTAATAACCAGGTTAAATATTCGTTTAACCAGGCATTTGATTGTTCAATAAAGTGATTGTCTGCCATTTTATACGCATTAAGTAATTCAATACTCGTGACGACATTAGCGATATTTTCCCATTCAATTACGCCAAAAGGCCTACCGGTACTTGAACCCGGTACACCTTGCGCGTAATCAAGGTTAGGGTTCATTTTTGTATCTGGGTTGATCAACCATGTGTTAATGAGTTGCTTGGCTTTGTGCAGGTATTCTTTTTGATGGGTATAAAGATACGCTAAATTTAAGGCTCCTAAATCATGTAAAAAAGCTTTAGCGCGGGTTTGGTCGGTATTGTTACCGCGGGTAAGCGGGTTTACTTCGCCATCTTTACGTATCCACGGTAAGCCGTCTGCTTTTGTTTTGTCGGGCCACCAATAAGGCCCAATGCTCACATAGTCATGCTTGCTACCACTGGGGCCTGCTTGAGGTTTGTTGGTAACCGGGTTGAGCTTTCGTGTTAGGGCTTTATCTGCTTTTTTTAGCATGCTTTCAAGTGCATTAACAACGTGGGGTTGTGACTGCGCTAGTTTGTTTTTATTAGCCGCGATACGCGTGTTGCTTACATAGGTTAGCGAGTAGGGCTGTTGCTCGTTTTTGTGTTGGCTTGAGTTTTGATTTTGTGAATTTGATTGCGCGAGAAGTTGCTCATTGGGTTGGCTACTGCAACCCATCACCAGTGTTGTTAGCGCGAAGATCGAGCCGATTAATGTTTTATTCATATTTTTCTGCTTACGTTCTTTTAATCTTATTTAAATATAATGCAGTTAGACATTAGATTAGCTAAAGATCACAGGGTTATTTTATTACATGGCCTAATTATTTAGGGTGTGTGTTTATGAGTCACTAGAGGCTTACTTACTCTTGCTTACTTGAGCTGAGTTACCTGTACCCGTATTGACTAAGTGTTATTTTGATTGTAACTGCTTTTTATTGGTTTGTATTGCCTTGTATTGGTTTGGTTTGGTTTGCGTTGTCCTGTATTGATTTGTGATGTGCTAATTAAATAGAACGAAATATAACTTTCGTAGGCTAGCAATGAGATATCAGCGGGGCACCGGTTAAGGTAGCCGCCCCGCTGTTAAACTACATCGATTTATTTGGCATTAATGAACTGTTTATTTAGCGCGATAGTGCCACTGATGCTGTATTTACCTGGGCCTAAATCGGCATTTGTGTTTACAGGCTGAGCTTGATTTAGCACTTGCAAGTTGGTCACCGTTGGTAAATGTAGAGTGGCTCTGCTGTTATTTGGCACGATTAATGTCATCGCTAATTTATCATTATTAATAGACCAGCTAACGTCAATGTCTCCATTTATCGTTGGTATCCGGCCACTGATATCATTTAAACGAGACGTAAATTGTGGTTCTAGCTTGAACGTTTTAAAACCGGGTTCAAGTGATTGAACACCTAACATACCGTTATAAAACCATTGTGCTACCGCGCCATAAGCATAATGGTTGAGTGAGTTCATATTGGCTTTGTTATACCCCTCGGTAATTGAGTATGAATTCCAACGCTCCCATGTGGTTGTTGCTCCATTATTAATAGAATAAAACCAAGAGGGATAAGTTTCTTTTAACAAAACGTCATACATCACATCGCTATAACCATATCGTTGCAACACTTGGTGTAACATCGGAGTGCCTAAAAACCCCGTTCTTAAATGACCATCACTTTTATAGCCTAACAACCTCGCTGTTCTTGCTGCTATATCGACTGTTCGCGCGTAATAGGCGGTTGCGATCATATCTGGATGTGTATCGCCTTTTCGACCACTTTTTGAGTGGGGCTGCAACCAATCTCCGTAGGTTTCCATATTCGATATATAATTTACCGATTGTTTACCCGAAAACAAAACCCAACGTTTCATCATATTATAGTTTTCGGCTAATACATTCAGATCACCGGTATATTGATATAGTTCCCATGGCACAATGGTTGCTGCATCTCCCCAGGCCGCCGAAGCACCATCAGATAAAAACTGCCGAAAAGGCACAAACTTGGGTAACATCCCATCAATACTTTGCTCTTCACGTAGGCTTTCTAACCATGCAGCCCAAAATGCATACACATCGGCTTTGTACATTGATGTGCTGACAAATATTTGTGCGTCACCTGTCCAGCCTAATCTTTCATCACGTTGTGGACAATCGGTTGGTATATCTAAAAAATTTCCACGTAATCCCCAAGATATGTTATCTGAAAGTTGATTTAATTTGGTGTGGTTACTTGAAAAGTTATCATAAACGTTAAAATCAGAGTGAATAACTTGACCTGAGAGCCAATTAATTTGCGGTTCAATCTGGGTGTCATAACCACTTATTTCTACGTATCGATAACCGTGAAACGTGAATGTGGGACGGTAGGTAATAATGCCATCACTTTTAGGGATGTAGTAATCAACGTTTTTTGCTGAACGCAAGTTTTTTACATAAAATTTATCGTGTTCTAATGCTTCTGAAAAACGCAGTTTAATGGTTTGGCCTTTTTTAGTGGGTACGGTAATTTCAGGTACACCCACCATATTTTGCCCCATATCATAAATCGCAATGCCGTTTTTTATACTGATTAATTTGATAGCGGGTAAGGTTACAGTAACGCGAGGGGCAGTGTGTCGCTTAGGTTTTAAATCTACTTGATGATCAATGTGCTCGGTTACAACAGGCTGCCAATTCTGCGCATTAAAATTGATTGTGTTCCAGCCCGGCATTTCAAAATTTGCATCGTATGTTTCACCGTCATAATTACTCGCTTGACGAATTGGACCTTGGCGTGTGGCTTGCCAGCTCGGGTTGCTTGTTATCGTTTGTTGGCTACCATCATGATAGGTTATTTCTAATTGCGCTAATAAGCGCATGGGTAAAGTATAATCTTCTTTTTGTGGAGAAAAAATTCGTCCGGTATGCCAACCTGCTGCCAAAATTGCCCCTATGGCGTTTTCTCCTGGTTTAAGTAAGTGAGTTACGTCGTAGGTTAGGGTTTCAATGCGTTTATGGTATGGAGTCCAACCCGGTGTCATCACGTCATCACTTACCGCTTGGCCGTTAATATAAGGTTTAAAAACACCTTTAGCTGTAATGTATAGTCGAGCCTGTTTTACGGTGTTTTGAACGTTAAATTGTTTACGTAAATACTGAGGTTGTGTTTGCTGTGGTCCTATGTCTTCGTGTCCAATCCATTGAGCTTGCCAATCATGGTTGTTTAATAAACCTAACTCAACAAACTGAGATTTACTCCATTTAGAAACGGTTGTATGTTGATGACTACTGTTTAATCCCCAGGTTCTTACGCGCCAATAAAACGATTGGCGTGATTGCAAGGGTTTGCCTTTAAAACGCTGCCATGCATTATTATTTGATTCAACTTGTCCGCTGTCCCAAATCAAATTTTTTGTTGCAAAACTGGCTGTTTTAGAAACTTGTAATTGATAACTGTGTTGATATTTTTGGATGGAATGAAGCGGGAGTTGCCAACTAAACCTTGGCTTAGATTCATAAAATCCGATTGGTTCAACTCCTCCTTCTGCTATCTTTAATTTTATCGGCGCGGGTATTTTACTGAGTTCGTGTGTTATTTCAGTATTTACACTATTGACAGGGGCGTTAAGGGCATGACCGCAACTGATAATAAAAAGGGATAAACAGAGCCACACAAAATAACGCTTTATTTTTTTAAATATAGGTTCTAAATAATTGATGGAAACACGCATTTTAACTATCTTCTTTTTAAGGTTATATCGCTAATAAGAAAAGACAAAAAAATGCATAATTACTACCCCCCTGATTTTAAATTTAAGCCTTATATACACAAGTGACTTAAGATGCCGTGTTCAAGTATCTTGAAATCACTTGAGTATAGATAAAAGGAATAGGCGGTAGATATGATTTCGTTAATCATTAATGTTTTTTACCCCCGTTCTTTCCTATAGTCTTCTCGCTCAGGTTTTATGGTTCATTGTCAGCGCTTACTCTCGACTTTGGCTCCTGCGTCGTTCTAACACCTAAATCCATTTAGGCGGCCCCAATCACATAATAGAGCATATGCTCATGGGGTCTCGAAGCTTGCCTGCATGGATGCAGGTAAGGGGCGAGAGCAGGACGCGGTAGCTTTGACGGCTTTGCTTACATGGATGTAAGTACTTCGGTTTCGTCTGGAACTAGAAACCTGCCCCTAAAACCCGATCGCTTTGACTATATTTATAGTAAAGCGTTATCCATCATAAAGCGCTTACCGGCTCAATTTTATTTAACCTCAATTTATTTAAGCTTCATTTTATTTAACTTCAATCTGGTAATGCCCTGCGTTTACCGATATCACGGTTACTCGTTCGGTTTGTTTAATCAGTGTGACGTTTGTCGGGGTTAATTTTTGTTGGTTAATATATATTTGGTTTGTCGTTTTGGTGTCGTCAATTGATTGCAAACTGGGGATTTCTATCTCGGCGTGGGTGTTTGGGGGTATAACCACATTTAATTGCAAACCAGACGTTGTTTTTTGCCACTTAGATTCTATTGTGCCGTAAACTGATTCGAACTTGCCTTCTGCAAACTGCAAATAGGGGGGGATTAATGGCGCTATGCGTATTTTTTTATAACCCGCACTGAGTGGGCTGATGCCCGCAACACGATCGTATAACCATTGACCTATCGCACCATACGCATAATGATTTAATGACCCCGCTTTATTTGCGTAACCTTTATCGTGGGTATAACCATCCCAACGTTCCCAAACGGTGGTTGCCCCTTGCGTAACTGAATATAACCAAGAGGGGTAACTTTGCTTAAACAGTAAATCAAACGCGAAATCGGCATGACCCACTTTATCTAATACCGGGGCGATAAGCGGTGTGCCTAAAAAGCCCGTGCGCAGGTGGCCGTTCGCTGCATCAAAAGTGGCAAGCATATGTGGCACGGCTTTTTTAATGGTGGCTTCATCTAACAAATCAAAACCGATTGCTAATAAATAGGCGGTTTGTGTTTGCTCGCCTATTTTTAAGCGCCCTGTTTTATCAAAAAAATGTTGTTGAAAACGGGTTTTAACGGCATTTAATAATTGTTTGTATTTTATAACATCGGCGTTTTTACCCAATACATTGGCACTGTTTAAGGTGAGTTCGATTGAGCGCGCATAAAAAGCGGTCGAAATAAGGCTGTGATCGGTTTCGCCTCTGCGTGAATCTTCTCGTTTAGAGTAGGGCTGCAACCAGTCGCCTACTGTCCACATTTCACTTATGCCATTGTTAAGCTGGGTTTGATGATATTTAATCCAGCGTGTCATCATGTCATAGTTATCGGCGAGTATTTTTTTATCGCCTAAGCGCCAATAAACATCCCAAGGTATTGTAACGGCCGCATCAGACCAACCCGCTTGTGCTATTTTGCCGACTTCATTGGGGATAACCACGGGGATACTATGATCGTCAAATTGTTCTTCACGCACTGATTGTAACCATGCCGACCAAAATGCATGGCTGTCGGCAATAAACAGCGAGGTATTAGCAAACGCTAAAGCGTCGCCGGTCCAACCTAATCGTTCAGAACGTTGTGGGCAATCCGTTGGGATATCTAAAAAGTTACCTTTTAGCCCCCATTCGATATTAGATTGTAATTGGTTTAATTGCGGATTAGAGCTAAAAAAGTGGCCGGTCAAATCAAAGTTTGTGTATTGAACAACACCGGAAACCCAATCTAGTTGCGGTTCAAATTGAGGGTCGTAATGGCTTAGCTCAACATAACGAAACCCATGAAACGTAAACTTGGGTTGCCATTCAATAACACCATCATCTTTAGCGGTGTAATAATCAAGTTGTTTGGCACTGCCTAAATTTTTAGTAAACAACGAACCGTCTTTGTTAATACCTTCGCCAAAACGTAAATGTAAGGTTTGACCTTTTTTCATCGGGACGTTGATTTTAGGCACGCCAACCATATTCTGACCTAAATCAAAGATGAGTTTATCGTTTATTTTGCTAACGGATATAGCCGGTAATAGCTGCTTGTTTTTAGTGGTAAAATGACGTTTAGGTTGCAATAAAACGTCGGGTTCTAAATCTGTTGTTTTAATAGTTGACCAGTCAGCACTGTTGTAGCCGACTTGATGCCATGCTATTTGCTGGCCATTTAGTGGGTGTTGCAATTCTAGACGCGCGTCATATCGTTCACCGTCATACAAACCTGATGTGCGTATGGGGCCTGTTTGAGTCGCCCGCCATTGTTCATCGGTGATAATGGTTTTACGTGTGCCATCGGTATAGTCTATTTCAAGTTGTGCTAATACTTTGGGGGTTAAATTAAGTTTTTTATGCCAATGCCGCTTAGGCCCAAAACGACCAGCATACCAACCTTCTGCCAATTGTATGCCTAATGCATTTTCGCCCATTTGTAATGCCGAGCTCACATCGTAAGTCAGTGTTTCGATGCGTTTTTTATAAGGCGTGTAACCTGGTGTGAGTACATCGTCACCGATGCGCTGGCCATTGATATAGGCTTCAAAAACGCCTTTAGCGGTAATGTATAATCGGGCTTTTTCTATTTTTTTTGAGTTGGTAAATTCAGTACGTAAATGTTGTGGTACATGAATTGGGGTTTTATACCGGTTGAGTTTAATGGGTTGGGGCGGTTGGTTTATTTCATTTTTGTGGTTATTTATTTCAATCCATTTGGCTTGCCAGTCGGTGTTAGCTAATAACCCCAGTTCAAAATTTGCGGTATTACTCCATGCCGAGGCTTTGCCTTGTTGATCCCAGTAACGTACTTGCCAATAAACTTGTTGCCGCGAGTTTAACGGTTTGCCTTGATAATCAACAAACGTGCTTTGCGAACTAGCCACTTTTTCACTATTCCATAAGTCTGGCTGGTTAGGTAATAAACTAGGTTGGCTTGCAACCACAATTTGATATTGTGTTTGTTTTGTCTGACTGACCCCTTTTACCTGTGCTGGCAATTGCCAAGACATATTCGGGGATGGATCATAAAAGCCCAGTGGGTTGATAAAACCTTCACCCACTTTTAAATTTATGGGTGCGAAGGCTTGTTCGGCCTGTTCTTGGCTTGAATGACGAGCGGGTTGCTGAGTTTGCAAGCTACAGGCAGCTAATAAGCATATCAGCACTAACCAATAGCGTGGTTTATTAAATTTTATTTTTGCCATTTTAAATTATTATCATTTAAACATGTCGTTAAAGTGGTTACTTGAACGTTAATGTTTTTGGGTAAACTGGATATAAAGAAAAGGCTGATAAAGCTAAAAATTGATACCCTCTAATTAATTTAAATTCTTTGTTAAGCTCCTCATTAAGCTCTTCATTAAAGTATAAAATGACTTCGCTAAGGCTGCCATTTCAATTACAAGCCAAGAGAGGTTAATTAACTTTCACAATTATTATTTTTTCAATGTGATTGATTTATTTTTGTGCATGCTGTGTGTGCAATTGGTGCGTACTTTTTTTAACTTATTTTCTTTTATTTAAGTGGTTTTTGTTTATTTAAATATGTTTTTTATTTATTTTGTAAATTTATCAATTGTTTATGTGTATTTTTTAGTGAGGAATACATTTTGGAACAATACCTGCTTTAGTTTAAGTGACGAGGCAGGGGCTCATTTAAATTTGAGTTCAGTCGCACACTAAAGAGACGACTAGGGTTCCGGTTTAGGTTATTAAATATTTAATAAGTTGAATGTCTGGTCCGAGAGTTATCAACCTAGTAGCACTTTCACTTTAAAACTTGGCCAATGCCGGTTAAGTTTTTGTTTTAAGCGATTTGTGTTTGCATTTGCAAGGGTTACACGGAGGGATAAAAGCCCGGGAGGTATAGTTTAATTGAGCTTCCTGCGCCCTGAATCCGTGTAAACGTTGGAGAATGCAACATGATGAATGTAATAAAAATAGTAACATTGACACTCGCTTTACTCACCTCTGCAAATGCTTTTGCAAAAGATAAATTCTCTATTTGTTGGTCTATTTATGTGGGGTGGATGCCTTGGGAATACGGCGATAGCTCCGGCATTATTAAAAAATGGGCCGACAAGTACGATATCGAGATCGATGTTGTGCAAATCAATGATTATGTTGAATCGATAAATCAATACACGGCTGGCCAGTTTGATGGCTGCAGTATGACCAATATGGATGCGTTAACGATTCCGGCTGCAAGCGGTGTTGATAGCACAGCTTTAATTGTGGGCGATTTTTCTAACGGTAATGACGGTGTTGTTTTAAAAGGCAAAAAATCGTTAAAAGACATTAAAAACCAAAAAGTTAATCTGGTTGAGCTGAGTGTTTCGCATTATTTATTAGCTCGCGGGTTAGAGAGCGTTGGCTTATCTGAGCGTAATGTTAAGGTTGTTAATACATCTGATGCTGATTTAGTCGCGGCTTATTCTACATCGGGTGTGACTTCGGTTGTGACTTGGAACCCTCTGTTATCTGAAATTACTAGCCAACCTAAATCGTATAAGGTATTTGATTCGTCTGATATTCCAGGTGAAATCATTGATCTAATGGTTGTGAATACTAAAACGCTTAAAAACAATCCTAAATTTGGTAAAGCTTTAGTAGGCGCTTGGTATGAAATCATGTCGACTATGTCTAACAAAAAAGTGTTAACTCATATGGCTGAAGCGTCGGCGACTGATTTAGCCGGTTATCAAGCACAACTTGATACCACTAAAATGTTTTATTCTGCGGCGGATGCCGTTTCTTTTACACAAAGTGCTGCGTTACCTAAAACCATGAAGTATGTGGCTAAATTCTCCTTTGACCACGGTATTTTAGGTGATGGTGCGGTAGATGAAAACTTTATTGGTATTGAAACGCCTGAAGGTGTTGTGGGCGATAAAAGTAATATCAAGCTTCGATTTAATCCTTCCTTTATGCAAATGGCTGCCGACGGCAAGCTTTAATACTTAAGTTGATGTGCCTGCTTTTGCAGGTACACATTTTGTGATCCATTCTGTGCGTGTTTTGGTTTAGCGCGGGTGAACTTAAATAACTTGGAGCCATTATGAAGCGTCTCATGAATATTGAACCGTCTCGCTTTTGGCGAACGTTTCTTACCATTGTGCCTTTTATTGTGATTATTGCGTTGTATTGGAGTGCATCGGATGCGCGATTGGCCGAAAACCCGAACGATAAATTGTTACCGAGCTTTACCCAAATATCGAGCGCTATCGATCGCATGGCGTTTACTGAAAACAAGCGAACAGGCGAGTATTTATTTTGGCAAGATTCGGCTGCCAGCTTGTATCGCATTTTGCTCGGCATAACAATTAGTGCGGCGATCGGTTTAATCATTGGTTTAATTAATGGTTTGCTACCCGGTGTGCGAGCTGGACTTTCGCCGCTTGTTACGATTGCATCATTAGTGCCACCTATGGCCATTTTACCCATTTTGTTTATTACGTTTGGTTTAGACGAACTGGCTAAAGTGATGTTGATTATTATTGGGACTGCACCGGTGATTATTCGCGATATGCAGTCACAGGTGATGCAAATTCCTAAAGAGCAGTTAATTAAGGCGCAAACGTTAGGTGCTTCTACTTGGTTGGTAACGATTAGGGTGGTGCTACCGCAAATTATGCCTAAGTTATTGGCTGCGGTTCGTTTGTCTTTGGGGGCTGCGTGGTTGTTTTTAATTGCCGCCGAGGCAATTGCTGCGCAAGAAGGTTTAGGTTATCGCATATTTTTGGTACGTCGTTATATGGCAATGGATGTCATTTTGCCTTATGTGGCTTGGATCACTGTGTTGGCATTTGCGATGGACTTTAGCTTAAAGAAAATGTCGCAAGTTTGTTTTCCTTGGTATCACCATCAGGAGGCAAGCAAATGAGTTTTTTACAAATCAATAATGTGTGGAAGTCGTACGGACAAGCGCAAATTTTAGAGCGTCTTAATTTAAGCATAGATCAAGGTGAATTTATCTCGATGGTGGGTGCTTCAGGTTGCGGTAAAAGCACATTGCTTAAAATGATTTTAGGCAGCGAAGTGGCAACCAAAGGTGAGATTTCATTGGAGGGTAAACCTTTAGTGGCCGAACCTGACGCCGAGCGCGGTATTGTGTTTCAAAAGTATTCGGTGTTTCCTCACATGACGGTGCTGCAAAACGTGATGGTGGCTGATGAATTTACCAAGTCGTTTTTGTTAGGCCGTTGTTTTGGTAGTGCTAGAAAGCAAGTTAAACAAAAAGCCGAATCGTTTATTGATGCAGTTGGGTTAACCCCTGCTATTAATAAGTATCCGCACCAGTTGTCGGGCGGGATGCAACAGCGTTTAGCTATTGCGCAAGCGTTGATGAAAGCCCCTAAAATTTTATTGTTAGACGAGCCATTTGGTGCGCTTGATCCCGGCATTAGAGCCGATATGCATGTGTTAATACGGGATATTTGGAAGAAGAATAATCTAACCATTTTTATGGTTACACACGATATTAAAGAGGGATTTGAGTTGGGTTCGCGTGTTTGGGTGTTTGATAAAGTTAGGCATGACCCACAAGCCCCTATGGCTTATGGTGCGCAGGTTACTTATGACTTAAAGCTTGATACAGACAAAACCCCCGACATTGCTGCGTTAACGCAAAAAATAGCGGTTAATTAGGACTAAGCATGAAAACTCATATTTTATATTCAGACAGATTAGCCGGCGGTAAGCATTGGTCTATGCGTATGCGCCGCGGAACCAGTTTACGTTTGATTGACGTAGAGGGTGGGGCCAATGTTGGGGTGCTTTTTTATAATCCCGAAAACTTACTTGAACGCTATAACGCACCCGATACGTTAAAGTGCCAACACACCTATAAGTTAACCAAAGGCCATTGCTTGTATTCTGATATGGGGCGTATTTTTTGCTCTATAACGGATGACTCTTTTGGTTGGCACGATACGTTGTGTGGTAATAGCTTTGCTAAGCAGGTTGCGCGTCAATGGGGTGAACGAGATTATCAAGCCGATCGAAATGAATGGCTACAAAATGGGCATGACGCTTTTTTAATTGAAGCTGCTAAGTATGGTTTAAATAAGCAAGATTTAGCGGCTAATTTAAATTTGTTTAGCAAGATAACGCCGGATGATGTTGGTGGGCTAAGTTATGCGCCGGTGCAATCTAAAGCGGGTGATTTTGTTGAACTACGATTCGAAATGGACACCATTGTGTTGCTACATACGTGTCCGCATCCTCTTAATCCTGCGGCAGATTACCCGTTTAATCCAGTGACTTATCAAATTATAAAATCGGAACCGGTGGCTGATGATGATTTGTGTAAAAACGCATGCAGTGAAAACAAACGTGGCTTTGAAAACAATCGTTTGTATTACTTAGGCGCTTAAAAATAGGCGCTTAAAAATAGACATTTAAAAAAGTTAATTTTAAATGTGTAAGGAGGAAAATCATGATAGTTGAAAGTCAATTTGAAGCTAAAAACGCCGTCATAAGTGATACGGTTAAAGCGGGTGATTATTATTTAAAAGTCATTAAAAAAGGCCAAACGGTCCGTATTTTAGATTTAGAGGGCAACCAAGCTGCGGATACGCTGTTTTATAATGCGGCGGATCCGGCTGAGCGTTATAGCGCTTGCGATACGATCCGCGAGCAAGCTAATTTGTATTTAACGGCGGGGAGTGTGTTGATGTCGAACGATTGCAACCCAATGTTAAAAATTGTGGCCGACACCTGTGGCCGTCACGATACTGTAGGGGGCGCTTGCGCAACCGAAAGTAATACAGTGCGCTACGCTCTGGATAAAAAGTGTATGCATGCTTGTCGAGATAGTTGGTTGTTGGCTATCGCTGAAAACGAAGATTTAGGTTTAAGTAAACGTGATATTAGCCACAACATTAATTTTTTTATGAATGTACCTGTTACTACTGATGGCGGATTAACCTTTGCTGACGGTATTAGTGGCGCGGGTAAATATGTTGAATTAGAAGCGTTGATGGATTGCATTATTTTAATTTCGAATTGTCCGCAATTAAACAATCCCTGTAACGCTTATAACCCAACTCCGATTGAAGTCTTAGTTTGGAATGCGGCTTAAGCCTCGCTGAAGTCGATAAAACGCCCACAAGGCACAGTATTTGGGACGACCTAAATACTTGGAAACACCTTAGTTTCCACATAGTTTGCAACGGGACGACCCGACAATTGAGTAACTAACTATGTTTACAACGGTTCTTATTGCCAATCGCGGTGCTATTGCGTGCCGTATTATTCGCAGCTTAAAAAAACTCGGCATTAAAAGTGTTGCGGTATATTCAGAAGCTGATCGTGAATCTTTGCATGTTCGCCAAGCCGACCAAGCTTTTAGCTTAGGTGACGGCGGCGCTGCTCATACTTATTTAGATCAAGACAAAATCATTGCAATTGCTAAACAAACTGGGGCGCAAGCGATTCATCCTGGATATGGTTTTTTAAGTGAAAACGCGAGCTTTGCCGATAAATTAGCTAAACAAAACATTTGTTTTATTGGCCCGCGTGCTCAGCAAATGATCGATTTTGGGCTTAAGCATCAAGCCCGCGAACTAGCTGAAGCGGCTGGTGTGCCTTTAGTGCCCGGTAGTGGTTTGTTGGCTGATTTAGATGAGGTTATGCATTTTTCTGAGCAAGTTGGTTTTCCGGTTATGCTTAAGAGCACAGCGGGTGGTGGTGGCATTGGCATGCAACGCTGTGATACCCCTAGTCAGCTTGAAAAAGCCTTTCATAATGTTAAGCATTTAGGTGCGCAAAACTTTGCTAATGATGGTGTGTTCTTAGAAAAGTTTGTTGAAAAAGCACGCCACATTGAAGTGCAAGTATTAGGTAATGGTGCCGGGCATGTTGTCACTCTAGGTGAGCGAGATTGTTCTAGCCAACGCCGTAATCAAAAAGTCGTTGAAGAAACCCCCGCACCTAATTTATCGCAAGCAACACGCGAAGCTATGTGGGCTACGGCTAAATCGTTAATGCAATCTATTTGTTATTTAAATGCAGGTACGGTCGAGTTTATTTATGATCAAGATTCTGATTTATTTTATTTTTTAGAAGTCAACACGCGTTTACAGGTTGAGCACGGCGTAACCGAGTTGGTTTATGGTGTTGATCTTGTTGAGTGGATGCTAAAAATAGCCTCGACTTCTGCATTAGATTTATCAAACCTTGAAGGGTTATTGCCGCAAGGCCATGCGATACAAGCCCGCGTTTATGCTGAAAACCCCGTTAAAAACTTTCAGCCTTCAGCCGGGTTATTAACGCAAGTCGACTGGCCTGAAAATACAAGTTCTGGCGATATTGTACGAATTGATCATTGGTTAGAAGCGGGCATGAGCGTGTCGCCATTCTTTGATCCGATGTTAGCCAAAGTGATTGTGCATGGTGCTGATCGTGATAGCGCCATCGCTAAACTGGATGAAACGTTAGCCGCTTCAACATTGTATGGCATTACCACCAATATTGATTATGTAAGGCAAATTCTTCAATCCGATATTTTTCGTCAAGGTCAAATTTTTACCCAAAGTTTAAACACGTTTGGTGCTGATTACTGTGGTTTTGAAGTGGTAAAAGCGGGCACGATGACAACCGTGCAAGATTACCCTGCGCGTGTCGGTTACTGGAATATTGGTGTTCCGCCTTCTGGCCCCTTCGATTTTTATTCATTTTGCTTAGGTAATCGATTATTAAATAATGCGGCTGAGGCAGCCGGTTTAGAGATCACTATCCAAGGTCCGAGTTTACAGTTTTATTCAGACACTCAAGTCGTTATTACGGGGGCGAATATTGATGTTTGGCTAGATGATATTGAACAAAAAAATAATCAAATCATTAACGTTAAAGCTGGCCAATTATTAAAAACAGGCAGCGTTAAGCAAGCGGGCGCTCGGGCTTATATTGCGTTTTTAGGCGGCATTAATTGCCCCGACTATTTAGGTAGCAAGAGTACGTTTACGTTAGGTCAATTTGGTGGTCATTGTGGTCGTGCGTTAAGAACCGGTGATTTTCTTAATTTGTATACCGACACCACGTTTAATAGAGTGGCCCACTTACCAGCCGAGATTGTTACGTCCGTCAGCGAACATTGTACGCTAAGAGTTATGTATGGCCCGCATGGTGCACCTGACTTTTTTACACCAAACGATATTGCTCAAATTCAAAAGCATGAATGGAAGATTCATTATAATTCTAGCCGTACGGGGATCCGTTTAATTGGGCCGAAACCCGATTGGGCCAGAGAAACCGGAGGCGAAGCCGGATTGCACCCATCTAATATTCACGATAATGCATATGCTTTTGGTACGGTTGATTTTACGGGCGACATGCCGGTTATTTTAGGCCCCGATGGTCCTAGTTTAGGCGGATTTGTTTGTCCGTTCACCGTGATTAGTGCAGATTTATGGAAGCTTGGGCAATTAAAAGCCGGTAACAATGTTCAATTTGAGGTGGTTGATTTACCAACCGCTAATTTAATTGAAACTGCACAACTTAAACAGATCGCGACATTGGAATACCAAAGCATTCAATATTCGACAACTGAAAGCATAACGCCAGTGCTAGATGAACTTGTGACTGATGATGGTGAGCCTGATGTGATATTTCGTCAAGCCGGTGATAAATTTTTGTTGGTGGAATATGGCGAACTCGTTTTAGATTTAACCTTACGAGCTCGAGTACAAGCGTTGCTTGAGGCCGTTGAGGCCGCTGATATAGCGGGGGTGTTAGAACTAACGCCAGGTATTCGTTCGCTGCAAATTCATTACGATAGTTTGGTGTTGCCTGTTGCTGATTTAATTGCCGAATTAAAACAATTAGATATTCATTTGGGTGATACTCGCCAGTTAAGTTTTGCCTCACGGGTGGTTCATTTACCGCTAAGCTGGGACGACGAGGCTTGTCGTTTAGCCATTGAAAAATATACCCAATCGGTACGTAAAGATGCGCCTTGGTGTCCTTCCAATTTAGAATTTATTCGGCGTATTAATGGACTAACCGATATTGAAGCCGTTAAAAAAATTGTTTTTGATGCGAGCTATTTAGTATTGGGCTTAGGCGATGTGTATTTAGGTGCACCGGTTGCGACCCCTATTGATCAATGCCACCGTTTGGTAACGACTAAATATAACCCTGCACGGACTTGGACAGCTGAAAATTCAGTGGGCATTGGCGGTGCTTATATGTGTATTTATGGTATGGAAGGTCCCGGCGGATATCAATTTGTTGGTCGCACCGTTCAAATGTGGAACCGTTACCGAAAAAGCGACATATTTAGTCAACCTTGGTTGTTACGTTTTTTTGATCAAATTCGTTTTTATCCCGTTTCTAACGAAGAATTAATGCAAATTCGAGCTGATTTCCCGATTGGGAATTGGCAGCCTAAAATTGAGAAAAGCGTTATTTCAATGCCAGAACTAAGCCAACAATGGGCTGAACGAGACGCTGAAATTAAACAGTTTAGTCAACAACGTGAAGCGGCCTTTGCAAATGAAATGGAAAATTGGAAAGCAACAGGGCAATTAAATTATCAATTTGAAGCGGAAGAAACCGGCAATAGCCAAACCATTGAATTAGCCGAAAATCAATATTTGGTTGAATCGAGTGCTGCCGGCAGTGTTTGGCAAGTGTTAACGAGTGCTGGCAGTTTGACTAAAGCCGGTGACTCATTAGTTGTGCTTGAATCGATGAAAATGGAAATCGATGTGAGTGCGGTTGAACAAGCAAAGGTGGTTAAAGTATTGGTTAAAGCCGGTCAACAAGTTCACGCAGGGCAAGCGCTGCTCATATTAGAAACGCAATCGCTGTAACGCTTGTATTACAACAAAGGACTAAATTAAATGTATATAAATCAACAAAATTTGAGTATTTCTTCTTTACAGCAAGCTTATAAGTCGGGTGAAACCACCCCTGATATTTTAATTAAGCAGTTACGTTTGCAAGCTTCGAAACTTGAATCGGTGTGGATTCATTTATTATCAGACGTTGAGTTAAATCGCTACATTCATTTATTAAAAGATAAATCGCCCGAGACTCACCCGTTATATGGCGTGCCATTTGCGATTAAAGACAACATTGATTTAGCAGGCGTACCCACAACGGCGGCTTGTGATGCTTATCGTTATACACCAGAGTCATCGGCTTTTGTGGTTGAGCTGCTCATTAATGCGGGTGCTATTCCGTTGGGTAAAACGAATTTAGACCAATTTGCGACGGGCTTAGTTGGCACGCGTTCACCTTATGGGGCCACACCAAACGCGTTTGACCCAAGCTATATTTCGGGTGGGTCGAGCTCTGGGTCGGCAGTGGCAACCGCTAAAGGACTGGTGAGCTTTGCTTTGGGTACCGATACTGCTGGCTCGGGACGTGTTCCAGCTTGTTTTAATAACTTGGTGGGGTTAAAACCGAGTAAAGGAGTGTTGTCTACCACGGGTGTTGTGCCGGCGTGTCGTAGTTTAGATTGCGTGAGTATTTTTGCGTTAACGGCTAATGATGCCAATACGGTGTTTCAAGTGGCTGCCCAGTACGACGACTCTGATTGTTTTGCTCGCGAAAATCCGCCTGCTAATCAGTTACCCGTTAAACTTAATACTGAGTTTACTTTTGCGGTGCCGTTGGCTGAGCAATTACAATTTTTTGGTAGTGATCGTTACCAACTTGAATTTACCCATGCGGTAGCTTTGCTGCAACGTTTAGGTGGAACTAAAGTCGAACTCGATTTTTCACCTATGTTAGACGCTGCTAAATTATTGTATGAGGGGCCTTGGGTGGCAGAACGTTATTTAGCAACGCAAGACATTATTGAATCAACACCTGAAGCGATGCTTGATGTCACTCGCACAATTATTAGTGCCGGCAATAAAGCCAATGCGACAGATGCGTTTGCGGCGTTATATAAGTTACAGGCGTTAAAAATTGAGGCTGATAAATTAGTTAATCAAGTTGATGTTTTGGTGTCGCCAACGGCGGGTCGTCATTTTAAAATTGCAGAAGTTGAAGCCGAGCCTATCAAACTTAATTCTCAATTAGGTTATTACACTAACTTTATGAATCTACTCGATTATGCCGCGATTGCGGTGCCAACAAGTTTAACGACGGAGAAAATGCCCTTTGGTATTACGTTATTTGGGCAGGCGATGACAGACCAAGCGTTGTTAACGTTGGCTGCGCGCATTCAGTCACAAGCCAACTTAACACTCGGCGCTACGGATTTTCCATATTTTGAACACCCTAAATTAGAAGCTGATAATTCAGCTTTTGTTGACCTTGTTGTGTGCGGAGCTCACTTATCGGGCATGGCTTTAAATTGGCAATTAACGGATCGTAAGGCGGTTTTAATTGAACAAACACAAACTGCTGCACATTATGAAATGTACGCAGTGCCGGGGGCAGTGGAGCGCCCAGCCATGATCCGAGTAGATGAAGGCGCTAGTTTTGAAGTGGAAGTTTGGCGCTTGCCGATTGAATCATTTGGCTCGTTTGTAACCGGCATTGCTCAACCGCTGGGTATCGGTAAAGTTGAGTTAAAAGATAGTCGCTGGTTAACGGGGTTTATTGCCGAAGGGTATGCAAACACCGAAACTAACATTAGCCAATTTGGTAGCTGGCGTAAATATAAAGCGAATTAATACCCTTAATCGTCGTTTCATCTGCCTAGGGCGTGATTCAATCGCTTTATTTAACACTTCAGTGATTTGTTATCATTTTTCCTATATTACTCTATTGGTTAATTTAAAAGGTGTGCTTTTGATCTCATGTCACCTCTGGTGAAACCTACATATAAATATAAACCTCAAGCCATGGTAAAGCTTAGTATTATATTGATTGAAGATAATTCGACATTGGCGGGCCAAATCGGTGATTAACCCCAAATTAGCGAGAGTTTAAATGCGCTTGAATGAAATAATAGAGGTGCTCTTTTGTGTTCTAGCAACACAGAGTAAGCGCATTTAAAACTCGCCTGAAAGGAATGCCCCAGCGGCTTTTGACCTGCGTTATCGGTATTTCAAAGGTAACAAGCATTCCTACACAAAAATGTCTGATACATTTTTGAACAGCTTTGATGGCTTTAGCGAAAGGCAGGATGCCTGAAGTGCACCGACGCCTTGTTCAAAAACCGCTGGATGCACTCTGAGCGATCACTTATTTATATGAATTGGAATAAGCAAACAACGTTTATTTAACGTTGTTTGCTTATGACTTTTTCAATGTGATTGAGTTAAAACATTATGGTGTTTTTAAAGTAACCGGACCTAATAAACCCGCACTTTGTAAGACTTTTGATTTATCTTTTTTGAAGAAGTTATAACCGGTAAACGTAACACGTTCGCTCTTAGGTGGTTTTTGATTATTGTTTAACCACGGAACCGTATCACCCACCATTTTATAGCCACTGGTATCGGGTAGGGCTTCATCACCAATTAAGCGATTGACCCAAGTATTGGTGATTGCAATGTCTAATTGGTTAGTGCCTGGTTTTACAAATGAACTGATATCAACAGCAAATGGCGGTTTCCATAAAGTGGTGACTTTTTTGCCGTTCACGCTGACTTCAGCAATCTGTTGAACATCACCTAAATCAAGATAAAGCGGTGTATTCGGTTTGATATCGTTAGCCGATACGTTGAACGATTTAAGGTAATGAGCGGTGCCAGAATAATGTTTAACACGGGTATCAGTATGGGTTGTCCAATCCATTAATTTATTAAACGTGACTGATTTAGGGCCTCCCCATTTAGGATCAAACTTGACTGTCCATGGGCCGGTTAATTCGGTGCCTTCTTGATGATAAACCGCTTTAACTAACTGTGAATGTGTGCCCGTGTAATTAGGGTGTTTATGGTCACGCCTTATTAGTATAAATCGACCGGCATAGGGTTCTAAGGCTAATTCGGTGATTAGGCGTTTATCATCACGACGAAAGCGTGTTAATTGTTCTATGCTACCGTCGTCTATATTCCAGATCTCGGGTTGGCCATCACCCTCACGTAGGTTAACCACAAGGTGTTTAAATTCAGGTTGGTCGTTGTAGAAATAATACAAATCATTGCCATCGATTTTGCGGTGAGCAAAAAATTTAGCAGCTTTACCGTTGAGCTTAACATCGGGTTGGTAACCTAGGCGGGTTATTGAGTCGGTTAATGACCAACTGCTGATTTGGCCCTTTTTATAGGCACGAATAGCAGGGCTGCCATCGCCCCACAGTTCGTCAACAATTTGTTTAAATTCGGCTTGTTGCGGCCATTCACTAAAACCAATAATGTGTTTTGGTTTTTTACCTATTACAGTGGCACCGGCGGCTACTAATGCTTGCACACGTTTTATCGTTTTTAAGTGCACATAGTCTGTGCGATTTAACTCTAAAGCTCGATAGCGTGTGCCTTCTGGTAAGACTAACCAACCGTCTTTTACGCTTACACGATTAAGTAATACATCAGTATTGGTGTAGTCGTAGCCAAAACCATCGGGTACGCCGGTATTATTACCATTACCGACCCGTAGCGGTGCCACATCGCCTAAGTGAATTAAAAAGTCGGCGTCGGGCACACCTTGTTGTAATAAGTATGAGCCCCGGGCTAAATAATCAAACCACGAAACCCCTCCGTTATTCCACCATGTTTGGGTGCGATCGATATGTGAACCGATTGAGTCCATGGTCATACCCGGTTTAATGTGATTATTAGGTTGATGTGCAAAGCGATGAAACATGGTTTCGTTTATACCGCGAGCCCACATTTTGTCGCCGTAATGTTTATAAAAGTAAGGGTGACCTTTCCAATTGACGGTGTTAATTGAGGTAAATGATTCGGCTGATATAATTTTTTTACCGTAAATATGGCCTGACGAAATGGCGGCCGATACACGCCCATTATATACGGTATCTCTTACCCAAAATTCACCCATTAAACGGTCGGCTTTGCCGCCTGACGCAAGCTCATCAAATGGCCCCCAACCGTAGGGTTCAATATAAGATTCTAAACCATAGGCTTTGCTAAGGCGGGTAAATTCACCAAAGTAATTCTCGACCATTAAATCAGACTGATGCTGACGCACTTCTTGTAAAATTGCACCGGTATGTTCAGGTGATTCGATCACTCGGCCGGTAAAGGTCGGTAGCCAAGTGATTAAGTCATAATTAAATTTGGCTTTGAAGGTTTTATCAAACCCTTGGGTCCAATTTTGCCCGCCGACTTCGTAACTGTCTATCTCGGTTGTTTTAAGTGATTTAATGCCTTTGGCTTGTACTTTTTTAACCAATTTACCTACGTATTGATCAAAGTGATACTGCAATGCTTTAGCATCAAATTTATCAACTTCTAAGCCTTCGCCTTCAACGGTAGCGGGCACATTAAACGCCCCCGTACTGGTATAACCAAAACGTAAAACGCGCCAGTTACCTTGGGGTAATTTAATGCCTTCTTTAGGTAATTCGCCTTGGTTGATAACAAGCACATCTTCAGCTTTAGTGATGGCTGCGGGGGTTATTTTAGGGGTTAAACTAAGCCGACCGCGCTCCATTGAATTCATTGATAACCAATGATCAAAGCGGGGTACAGCCCATAAATCAAAACGTTTTAATATAATGGGTTTATCAAATACAAACCGGAAATATTTTGCTTTGTAGCCATCTTGCTTGTCATTGACTAATTGCGGGCTAAAGGCCCACATTCTAGCGCCGGTGCGTGGGCGTCTTAATTTTTCGACAACCGTGGTGAAATTTTTACCATCATTTGATATTTGCAATGCACCTTCACCATGACGTGTCGGGGTTTCGATTTGCAAGCTGCGTAAAGTGGTGGCTTCATCAACCTCTACTTGGATCCAGTATTCACCTTTTTTATTTTTGATAAACTCAAGTTCGGTATCCCAATCGTTATCGGCTAACACACTGGCATTGAGTGTAGGATCAGAGGCGGTGAATTTAGCATTAGCAAAAATGTTACTTTGGTTAAATTCATTTTCAGGTAAAGCGATAACTGCTATATCGTGATATAAGCCTTCAGCAAAGCCCGGTTGTGGCGGCATTATGGTTTTTTGCGTTTGGCTGCTATTTACTTTTACGGCTTGTTCTGACCATGTAATACGCTTCATTGACATTTCAGGTGTAACCCAAGGGCCACCGCTGGATGTCCAGCCATCTGCATTGTGTATACCAAATTCGATATCATTTTTATCGGCTTCGGCGGCAGCATGCACTAAGGTATCGTAAAATTCGTCTGTGCCAAAGCGTACTGGCCCTCGAGAAGAGTAGTCTTTGTTGCGTCGGTGAACATGGAAAAAAATAGCGCCACCCACACCAGCCTCTTTCATGGCTTTAAAATCTTCAGTAAAACCGGGTTTGCTTAAATTACCATTCATGGCGTGCATCCAGGTTTTAGGCTTATAATTTAGAGGTGGGTTTTCGAATGCTTCAGCTGATAATTCTTCCGCACCGGTTATAGCCGAGCTCATTAATAAGGGCAACGATACGGCCGCAGAGATAAATTTGATAATCGCGTTTTTGGACGACATTATTTGTATACCTATAAAATGTGATATTGACTGCAGGGTATGCAGGTGTCTTAACAGGAATAGTCAGCTAACTTAAACATTGATACCCCTTCAACAAAAATATTGTTCTTTTTTAAAGTTTGCGATGAAATACCGCGGTAAATATACCCAAATCACTTGGGTATATTAAACTACCTTAACGGTTTAAACTGGATTGCAGGTGTGGCTAAATTAGCGTTAAGCACTTCATTAGGTAAACCCGTTAGTGAGTCTATTGATATGCGGGTTAATGGCGGCAATGCTATTTTTATTTGCTTGGGTAGCGAGGCTGAACTTGGCATAAAACCAAAATAGTTTCGGCCCGCTTTTATCTGACTAAAGTGTTCTTTTAGCATGTAACTCGGTAGGGCAAAATCGTAAAAAGCGACTTCGTCAATCACGCCAGAAAACGCTTCATGTTGCCAGCGTTTTTTAGCAGGATTATTACCGATAGACGCTCTACCCGAACCCCCACTTAACATTTTAGACCCCGGCGGATAATGATAAGAGGCATGCTCAATACCGTTAATATAGATAGATTTGATACCTGTTTTAACATGATAAGTGGCTGCTATATGGTAGGTGTTACCATCTTTTAATTCCGCTAAAGTGGGGCGACCTTCTTTGCCATCAAGCGGTAATTTTAATTCATGGTAACCTTGCCCTACAATGTATAAACCAAAACTCAAGCTTTCTTGGTATATACCTTTCGGTCGTAAATACGCTTTGCCAACATCATGCTGAAAACTAAGCAGCATACGCATTTCACGGTCTTCTTGATCTTTGCGGAATATTTCATCTATTTCGCTGCGCAAGCCGGTGTATTCAGGGCGTATTAATGCTTCAATAGTAACCCCATCGTTAACCGCAAACGACCCTGTGGCCGGTGCGGTGCCGCCCCCACTACCGACATCAATTCTGGCGTGTTTGCTGTTGTCAAATTGAAATGCGCCTTGGCCTAATAATCCTTCTGTTCTTTTTGCGCCGATACCCGGTTTACCGTAGGCATTGTGGGCCGAATCTATGGCTAATTCGTTAGCGCTTTCAAAGGCCCAGTAATGGTTAGGTCGCCAGCGACTCGGTAATAACAAGGTATTTTTACCAACAATAATATCGGGATTATCGGTGGTTAAATTAATAGACAACGCATCGCCATTAGAATAAAGCGTAAAGCTGGGGGCATGCACAATAATATTGTTGCCAGATGCAGAGGTAATGGTTAGTGACCCTTGTTTGAGCTGTATTTCGTTTTTATTAAAGAGCTTAAATTGTGAATGCGCGCCAAATTGAAAGTGATCGCCGTTTTGTAAGCTGAGTATTGTCGGTTGTTCAACTTTGTATTCGCCTGCAAAAATGTGTTTAGCGTTAATTTTGCCTTGTTCAACGATTGATAAGTGGCCTTGTTTTATTTCAGCGGTAAAAGCGGTAGTGGTGGGGTTGAGCACAAACCAACTTAAAATGAATAAAATAATCAACAGCACAATAACCAACACACTAACCAGTATGCTCATGCTATTTTTTGTTTGCTTTTTGTCTTGTGGTGCTGCATTCATCGGCGGCAAAGGAGGTTGCTGATGTTGTTCTTCTGTTGGCTCTTTTGTTGCGCTTATTGTGGCATTTATGGCGGCTTTATTATGTTGCCTATTTGAGTTGGGGGCATCTGAATTGAACGTCTGCAGATCAAGTTCATCTGATCCGGCTTGTGTTGGGCGCATGATAAATTCTTCGGTCATGCGGCGATAAACAAATTCCATGTTTTGTTCAGCCGTTGATTGCATATGAAGATGCATGCCTATGTATTCGTAATAAAATTGTTGGCCTTCTTCGTTATCGAGCAGTAACTGTTCAAGTTCTTGAACTTGTTCTGGTGTGACTTCTTGATTACAAATGGCATCGGCTATTTCACGAATGTCTGCAAATTTATCAGTGCGATCGACTCCCATTTTCACAATTGTTCCTTATGCTTTTTACGGTCGACACAATCAAATAATTTTTTTCGTAATTTGTGAATCGATTTACGTATCGCAAATATAGAGCGGGCTGTTTGATCTGCGATGGCTTGTGCTTTAAGGTTTTTGATATAGAAACGGTCATATAATTGTTGATCGTTTGGTGGTAACAACGCTCGGCAGTCTTGCAGGTAGGCCCATTTATTAACGAGCGAGTTTTCGCTATTTTTATCAATGGTCGCACTCATCGACATAATGAGTTCATCACTTAACCCTAACGTGTATTTTTTATTTGTACGGCGAAAAACTAAAACGCGGTTAAAAGCAATGCCATTTGCCCACTTAGAAAATTGAGTTCCAATTTCAAATTTATGAAATTCACGCCATAAGGTCATGCTGGTTTCTTGAAATATATCATCTGCCGCCGCATTATCCATTACGTAAGCATAAATATAAGCATAGAGCCGAGACCGGTCTGCTTCAAATAACTCAACAAAAACCGCAGAGCGGTTTTGTAGTGCGCTATTTGTTTCATTTGCTATCGATTTGTTTAGCGGGTTGGCTGACACGGCAAATAACCTGTTAACGAGAAGCGACTAATTAATTAAAGCGTATTAATAAAAAATAACACCATCAAATTATAGGTATATACCCATAAAACGAAAGCTTACGTTATGATGGCGTCGGCTAAATTGATCCGTTTAGCTATTTTAGCAATATCTGATGCGGCCTTTAAATGATCTTTATCTTTTGGAAAAAACTCTGCACCAATATAACCTTGGTAACCTAATTCACGCAGTCGGGTAAAGACCCGATCATAAACAACTTCACCGGTGCCGGGTTGGTTTCTGCCGGGCGAGTCGGCAAACTGAATATAAGTGACTTGATCAAAGCCGTTTTCTAAATTGGTGATTAAGTTGCCATTGGTTCGTTGCATATGAAAAAAGTCCCAATTTAATTTCACGTTTGGTGAATTAACTTCACGACAAATACTTAACGCCGGTTCATGTCCGTATAAAAAATCACCTTTATGATTTGAAGGATTATAGGGTTCAATGGTGGCGGTTATATTTTCGGCTTCTAATCGAGGCACCATTAATTTTAAAGCATGTGTGTAATTTGCCACTAACTCATCTAGGCTTAACCCCGGCACTAATTTGTGACCTGTTAGGTTAAAGTTTTTTACGTTGAGTGTTTTGCCGGCGGCAATGGTTTTATCTAACCATGGCATGATTAAACTTTCGTTTTTGGGGTCGGCTAATGCAGGCACTCTGGGTGAATAAGTTGTTACTTTTATGCCTTGCTCTTTTGCGCGTTGAGCGATCGTTTCTGGGGTTTTACCCCTAGCTTCATGATGCGGGTTCCATATTTCAACCGCTGAAAAACCTAGGGCTTTGGCTGCATTGATACGATCTAAAAATGGCATAGGCCTAAACCATTGCTCAATATTGCAAGAAAACGGGCGTAACCATCTTTGTCGCTCGGCTAAAGACAGTATCTCATCCACAGCATTAACATTATGGGTCGTATTGCCTGCGGTTGTAGCACCATTAATTGAACAACCGGCTAAGCCCGTTGTGGCTATTCCCGCTGCTAATGAGTGAGTAATAAATTTCCGTCTGTCCATTTTAATGTCCTACTGTGTAATTGATCTCAAAGCGAGTGCTAAGACGCAAGCTTGCTTAGCTAAAATTACTGTATACGTTAACGAATATTTAACTTCTAGTAAACTCAATTTAAGTCAAAACATTAAAATTTACGTCTTCTGTTTATAATGACTTAATATTCTTTATTGCATTTTCGTTTTGGTTTTATTATCTAGGGTGCTGAATGTAAAGAGTAAATCTGTTTTTTGAAATAAATTACAAGCTGATTAAAAATGAATCTATATAGTGGATTTATCGTGTTTGTGATTATTATTGATTGTTAATGTGTTTTTGTGGCGTATAATATTTGTTAATTATTCATTACTTTCAATTTAGGAAATCTCAAATGATTCGTGAATACACAACACGTAAAACGCTTTTAAGCGCTTGTGTGTTATTAAGCACTTTATTAACGGGTTGTTCTAACACAGAGCAAAATCAGCCAAGCCATAACGCTTCATCTCAAAACGCCAATAAAGTTGATCACTTTGCTGATAATGCAATCGGCAATGCACTCGCGGTTGTGCAGCATCCTGCCGGTGTTCATCTTGACGGTATTACCTATGTTAGTTATCAAGGGCCTTTAGAGGACCCTTATGTTGCAGCATATAATCATCAAACTGATACTTGGCAAGGCCCCTTTAAAGCCGGTGTGAGTGCATTAGGCAAAGATCCAAAAAGTAAAAAAATTGATAATCATGGTAAACCGACCATGTTGATTGATGATTTAGGTTACATTCACATTTTTTTTGGTGGTCACGGCGGCACTAAAGAACATGGCATAAATGAATTAGGCAATATACACAGCGGGCGAAATGCGCATGTGGTTTCTAAAAATCCGCGTGACATTACCAGCTGGGAAGCACTCGATACTATTCCTGCATTTGGTACTTATAACCAAGCGGTAAAAATGGACAATGGTGATATTTATTTATTCTATCGTCATGGTGCTCACCGCAGTGATTGGGTATATCAAAAATCAACGGATCACGGTCGCACTTTTGCCGAGCCTGTTTCGTTTTTAAAACATAAACGCCGTCACGATATTCAAGCGGTTGATAGTTGGTATGCCTGGGTCGGTAAAGGTCAGGGCGATGAAATTATCGTGTCTTTTGATTACCACGTCTGTTGGGATGGCAAAGCCACAAGCCGAGGTCATACAACTGAGCGTCATAACGCATACTACATGGCATTTGATACTCAAAAAAATACGTGGCGTAATGTGCAAGGTGAAAAGCTTAATATGCCGTTAACACGTGAAGAAGCAAATGCCAAAACCTTAGTGGCTAGTACCGGGGCAGACTGGACATTCAATGGTTCAGCCCATTTAGACGCTAATGGGTATCCGCATATTGCTACTAATATTGGCATCGATTTGGGTCAAAAAACAGGCGGGCCAAAACAAACGGCTTATTATAAATGGACAGGTACAGAGTGGGTTGGTGGTAAACCGATCAATCAACAAACTCGATTAGACAACGTTGATGCACGGGGGGATTTCTTTTTTAACTCACCCGAAGCATTAACTTTTACACTAGGTTATGAAGATAATAATGACGGCATTATTGCTTATTGGAATAGTACCGATGGCGGTGAAACCTTTACAAAAGGTAAAGAGTTATTACGCCGTAAAAATGCAACTTGGGCACTAACATCGATTATTGAAAACGCCCACCCAGATGCGCGAGTGATTGTTGCCGCTAAAGTTAAAGATCAAGATTGGCGCAAGGTTTATTTATTGGGTGATAAGGGGCCGGTTAAGCGCCTAAAAGCCGATGCGTCTTTAATCAAATAAAATAATCAAATATAGTCTTTTCGCTCAGGTTTTATGGTTCATTGTCAGCGCTTACTCGCCCCAATCACATAGTAGAGCATATGCTCATGGGGTCTCGAAGCTTGACGGCTTCCCCTAAAACCCGATCGCTTTGACTATAAACATTAACAAATCTTCGCTGGCTCACGTATTAACAACGAAATGGTCAGCGTTGATTTTTATTAAAATATATTAAGTTATACCAATCCGTAATAATAAGTGCCCACTCAGCGAGCGTTTAAATGCGCTTAATCAAGGCACTTGAATGAAAGAATAGTGGTGCTCTTTTGAGTTCGAGCAACACAGAGTAAGCGCATTTAAAACTCGCCTGAAAGGAATGCCCCAGCGGCTTTTGACCTGCGTTATCGGTATTTGAAAGGGAACAACCATTCCTACACACCGACGCCTTGTTCAAAAACCGCTGGATGCATTCTGAGAGAGCACTTATTTATATGAATTGGTATTAAAAAGGGATGTGATGAAATTTATCTATTTAGTGATGTTATTCAGTTTATTAGCGGGCTGCTCAGCTACAGCTGATAAATCAAAGCTAAGTGTTAATCAGCATAAACCAGCTAACAAAAATAGCATAGTTGTTAAACGTGCTAGTCCGAAGTATCCGATCGACGCCGCTCGTAAGGGCATAAGTGGTTGGGTAAAAATGCGTTTTGATGTTGACGCGACAGGCAATGTTAAAAATATTCACATTATTGAGGCCAACCCTGCGCTTATTTTTAATCAGTCTGCCGTTAATGCATTAGCCCCGTGGCAATATAAGCCTAAAATGGTAGAGGGTATGGCCGTTGACCGCAAAAATTTAACCACGGTATTAAGGTTTGATATTAAACGGTGAAGTTGATTAACGCTTAATATAATGTAAATAAATCATACAGAACCAACCCTACACGATAACAAGTGCGTAGGGTTCAATTCGCCTGCCAAACACCTCAGTTAACACCTCTGTACATTCCCTTCAAAATCCAATCATTTGGTGTGTTTTATTCGATGCTTTATGCGAAGGGCGCTCTAATTAAACTTCAATTGTTCACGATTAGTTATAATTTATGTTGATTGTTTTTGATAAGTTGTGAATATTAATGATAGTATCGTTTTAGTTTAAGTTAATAAATAATTAAAGGTGTTAACAAAATGATTATTAACGATACAGCCCGTTTACGGTTATCAAAAATACTGACAAGTGTAACAGCCGGTTTGTTTTTATTATCATCGGCCAGCGTAAACGCGGCCGTGACCTTACAGTCATCAACTAAAATTGCAGACAACGCTTTGCATTTTGATGGCACAGATATTGATAGACAAAGCCCCAAATTAACAACTCAGCAACTAAAAGACGACTCGCTATATCACTACAAATTTGGTGGTAGCATTTCAGCGCATGGCGATTCAGTTAAAGTTTATAAGCACTATGTTTTTATGACTTGGTATCGGGGTGGTAAAGATGACCGCCACGTCATGTTATCTCGATTAGATACCAATACAGGTGTAGTCAAAACCATTGAATTTCCACATCAACATAATGGTTTTCAAGGCAACTGGTGGATTGGTGAATCACACAATACAATAGGTTTAGCGGTTAGCCCTAAAGATGGCACCATTCATATGGTGTACGATTTACATGCCTATGACGACAACAGCATCCCAAATGCAAAATTTGACGATGATAGATTTAAAGACGATTTTTTTCGCTACAGCTTTAGTTTACCCGGTGCTGCCGAAGTAACTGATGATGAATTCACACTAGAAAAACAATTTGTTAAAGACACGAGTGCGATCAGTACTGGGGCAGATGATTACAAACACCTGACAATGAACGGTGATTTAGCTGATAAAGCTAATTTTGCTTCATTAACTTACCCTAAATTTTTTGAAACCAAAGAAGGTGACTTACTGCATTTTATGCGTTGGGGTGGCAATAATAACGGTGCCTATTATTACAATAGTTATGATGCATCCTCACAAAAGTGGAGCTTGTTTGAAGCTTTTAATCATCGTAATCAGAAAAGTCATGGCCTTGTTTATAACTGGGGTTTGTATGGTGAAATGAAATACGTTAATGGCAAGCTGCGTGTTGGTTTTCAAAGACGTAGCAGCAACAATACCGACAAGTTTCAATATCAAAACGGTATTTATTACGCCTACTTAGACGATGCCGCAAACAATATTTGGCGCGACCACACTGGCAAACAAATTACATGGCCACTGGTTGATGCAGATGAAATTAAGGTATTCGAGCCGGGCGATTTAGTAGAAACAACATCTAATGCGGCTAACAGCTCGGGTACTCCACCAGGCAAGGTTCATATTGTTGGCAACTTTGACTGGACGGTAACAGATAAAGGTGACCTCCACTTTATTCACAAGGTAAAAGACAACGAATTTAATAAAACCGTATACGGTCACTTATATAAACCGGCTGGCGCCACTGATTTTATTCATGCTCCTGGTATTAGTGGCGCTTCTGAAATCAATGCCATTGGTGATGACGTATACATTATCGGGTTAGAAAATAAAAAGCCTTATGTTGAAGTGGCTAAAGGCGGTACCAATACATTTACCCGTATTTATACGGATACCACCACCACCACGAATTTTCAACATGGTGTACCTCACGCTAAAGGCGGGAAAGTATATTACTACTTAATGGAAGCTGCTTCAGGCACTGAAAGACCACTTCACCTGCAAGTGATCGATCTGGGTTTATCGCAAACATCGGTCTCTTTTGATGAAACAGAGCTAACCGCGCTAAAGGGTTATGCAAGCTTAAATGTAAATGCAACGGCCTCTGTTATAGATTCGTCTGTGAGCATCAGCAGTCTTGCTTTATATATTGATGGCGAATTAGTCTCAACACAAAATACGGCTCCGTTTCAATGGTCTGAAGCCGATATTAAATTACAGAGCTTACCCGTCGGTAATTATGCATTAAAAGTTGTTTCAACCGACAGTGCAGGACAAACAACTGAAGCCTTTATGACATTAAAAGTGGTTGAGCCAACCCCGACGATTGGTTTTTCTGAATCTGAATTAACGCTATCAATCGACTATAGTAGTGTTAACATTTTAGTTAACGCAACCACACCTGATGTTGCCCGTACGATCACAGGCGTCGATTTATATTTAGATGATCAATTGATTTCTACTCAGGTGACTTCACCTTATGTTTGGACGCAAACTAGCACACCATTAGCCAGCTTAGCGGTAGGGAATTACACCCTAAAAGCTAAAGTGACTGACAGCCAAGGTGATACTGCTGAAGCTTCGATACCTTTAACGGTAATAGACCCAACCCCAAGTGTTAGTTTTCCAGAGGGGGATGTAACGGTTGAAGAAGGTTACACTAGCTTATCGTTGAATGTCGCGGCAACTTCGCCAATTGATGGGCGTAACATCACTAAGGTTGAGTTATTTGTAAACGACACCTTAATACGTCAAGAATCAGTTGCGCCTTATGACTGGGGCCATAACGACACGCTTAAAAATGAACTATTGGGATATTCACCTGGAACCCATACACTTAAAGCAATCGCAACTGATAATGAAGGGATCACGGCACAAGCGAGCGTACAATTTATCGTGCAAGAAAAAGTGGTTGCGCCAACCATAAGCTTTATTAAAGGGACTCAGACGCTTGAAGAAGGTTATAGCGCACTGGCTTTTACGGTTGACGCGGTAACACCTATGACAACCCGTAGTATTAAACACGTGACGTTATACATAAACAACACCGTGATTAATGAAGATGCCAGTGCGCCATTTGAATGGAATCAAAGTAGTTCGGCTTTGAATGGGTTAGTTGCTGGCTCTTATACAATAAAAGCGGTTGTAACCGACAGTGGTGATGCAACCGCTGAGGCAACGGCAACTTTGACGGTATCGGCTAAACCAACTGAAACGACACCACCCGATACCACAACACCGCCTGACACAACGCCTGATACGCCTACCCAACCCACCGAAACATCAGGTGGTGGTTCAGGTGGCAGTAACGCGCCTTTATTTATGTTGTTTTTAGCGATGATTATCTTTATTAGAAGAAGAGCATCTTTATGATGCTCGTTGACCCAAATGGTCGCAGCTTCTGTTAGATACCCAAGTCTCTTCACTCAAGTAACTTAATCCAAGTCACTCAAGATGCTGCAATCGCATCTTGACGTGATTTTGGTAAATCTGCCATGTTGTTTTTTTTGTTATTTGTAGTTTATGCATATCATTAAGCACAGCAACAGGCGCTATCATTTGTTTAGGCTATACTCTTTTTAAAGTGATTAACTTTAGATATTGAGGTTAGCTGTGTTTAGTTGGGCAAAGTGGGGTGTTTTCGCGTTACTTAGTGTTCAATTTTGCTACGCGCAAGATATCGTTTATCGTGGGCTTGGTGTCTACCGAGACGCTTATCACACCGAGCTATTACAAGCTATTTTAGATCATAGTCAACCCGGCGTTTATCAAGCTAAGCGTTATCCTTTATCAATCCCCCACCAGCGTGCTTTTGAGTTTTTAACCGCTCAAACTGATATCGATATTACAATCGGTTATGCTACACAAGAACGGGTAGATTTATATCAAGCTATCCAAATACCCATTATGAAGGGGTTAAGTGGCTGGCGTGTTGTGTTAGTGCACAATGACAATATAAATAAATTTCGAGATATCAATTCGTTAAATCAGCTTAAAGTTTACAAACCTGGCATGTTTCATACGTGGACAGATAATAAAATATTAGAATACAATGGTATTGAACCGATCAAAGGCACTAACTTGGTTGGTTTATTTCTAATGTTGCACAAGCAACGCTTTGATTATTTTCCGATGTCGATATTAGAAGCTGCACGAGAAGCTGAGTTATATAAAAAAGAATATCAGCTGTCGATTGCGGTTGACCCGCATTTACTGCTGACTTACCCGGTCTGCTTTTATTTTTATGTTGCAAAAAACAATAACGAATTAGCGCGAACTTTAACCCAAGGCTTTGAAAAAATAATAGCCAATGGCCAGTTTGATACTATTTTTGCCAAACATCATCGCGATATACTTAAACAATTTTTAACGGGTAATCGAAAGATTATTCGTTTACAAAACCCACTTTTACCCCCGAGTGTGCCACTAGATCGCCCTGAACTTTGGCTGCATTATCAATATTCAGATTCTCGTCCAACAACGCTTTATTAGTTATACGCATAGAAAAAATCAATGCGCCTCGAAATAATTGTCTCTATCATTTTTATCCATACCCTTTTTAAATTCATCTTTTTTATTGTTCAATAATCACGCTTTATTCAATAGCCACTAATAATTTTTAGTTTTTTAAATAGACGTGATAAAAATGTAAACTAAATGATTATATTTAATTGTATTTGGTGTTATATTTGATTTCTTATGACCTGATTTGTGTTTTTGTTTAACTGTTTTTATACATAAGTGTTTTAAACAACCCATTTTTGAATAAGCAAGATAGCGTGCAAAGCGAATACCGTTTGAGTTAAATATAAAAAGGATAGAATGTGATTAACTTTAAAAACCGTAACCTAACTACATGGCTGTGTGCATTGATGTGCTTGGGTGTAAACCTGTTAGCCGGTTGTGGATCACAAAGTGCAGCCTTAAATCAGTCGGACATCGTTCACACAGAAACAGCCCAGACACAATCAGTTCAAGCAGAAGCAAAAAACAAAACTAACGTTGAACAACCAAACGTAATCATTATTGTTGCTGATCAAATGCGCAGAGCTTCACTGAGTTTATGGCAACAGCCAGAATTTAAAAACGCATTGTTAGGTACAAGCGATTACGTTTTTACACCAAACTTAGATAAACTGGCACAACAAGGCGCGGTATTTAACCAAGCGATTGCAAATTATCCACTGTGCAGCCCGTTTAGAGGCATGCTGTTATCAGGTCGGTTTCCGAACAATAATGGCGTAACTAATAATACGCGAATCGACAGACCTAACGTTGGGTTACGGCTAGATATCACCACATTAACCGAAGTATTAGCTCAAAAAGGGTATAACACCGCATTAGTTGGTAAAGGCCATTGGAATAATAATTTACCTTTAATGAATAACAAAAATGAATACGTGGGTACAACTGAAGCACCAGGCGGTCATTTTTTACAAGGCACAAAGTACGACAGTTATATTCCGCCAGGTCCGGCGCGTCAGGGCATTGAATATTGGTATCAATCAATTGGGCATAATCATAAAAGCCCGTTAGTTTATACAAACGACACTTATTTAAGTAAAGGCAAACGCGATGGTCAACCCTTTTACCCACGCGTGTATTCAGCTGTCGATCAAGCCAATGTCATTATTGATTACATCGATAATTCACGTGCACAGCGCGATAATTCCAAACCCTTTAGTTTAATTTGGACCATGGATCCACCGCATTCACCTTACAAGCAAATGTCTGATACTGATGAAGGCATTTATAATAAATACTATAAAGATGTCGCAATCGAAACGTTATTAAATCGACCTAATGTTGATATAGCCAGAGCTGAAAAATTTGCGCGTTATCATTTTTCGATGGTAACACTGGTTGATCGAGAAATAGGTCGTGTAATTGAAAAGCTTAAAGCACAAGGGCTCGATAAAAACACGCTCATTGTGTTTACCGCTGACCACGGTGAAATGATGGGTAGTCATCGCTTAATGACTAAGAATTTTGCCTACGAAGAATCAATTGGTATTCCCTTAATTGTAACACTCGATAATCGCATCAAACCTCACATCAATGATTTATTAATTGGTGTACCTGACTTTATGCCAACGATATTAGGTTTACTTAATTTAGATGATGCGATTCCGAGTGATCTTGATGGCGTTGATTATAGCGACTTATTAATAGCGACTGACAACCAACCCGCTAAACCGTTATCTAGCCTTTATTATGGTCAAAGTTCACAATTAGGTGTGCGTACCGATCAGTATTTATACGTGTTAGATAAGGCCGGTAAAATAATGAATTTATTCGATATAAAACAAGACCCTTATCAATTAACGCCGCTAACTCCAGAACAAATTCCAGTGGCAGATTTATTATTTTTGCAACAACAACTGGGTTATTGGTTAGATAAAATTAAACATGAGTGGGCAATCGAAAAGCGGTTTCCGCACCATGTTATTTATCCCAGCCAAATATGATGCAAATAGCAAAACACTAAAAATAAACTAGCGGTTACGACCGTGATTTCTATATTAACGCTAAGAATATACCCACCCGAAAATTGAGTTGGGTATGATCAAAGGATAATAAAATGAATAAAAATATATCTGTTATTTTTGCGCTCGTTTGTGGCGTGTCAACGCTTGTCAGTTGTCAGCAAACGTCTCTAGATCAACAAATAACGCAGCAAACTGAAAAACAAACCATGACTAGCGCATCGGTTAAGGCTTCGGCGCTTGATGTTGGGCAGCGAGTGGCGCAATGGCAACTTAATCATTTAGATAATGTTGATTATTTAGCTAAACGCTATTGGAAAGGTTCTTCAGAGCCTCGCGGGTGGATCCAAGCGGCTTTTTATATTGGGTTAGCCCGTTGGGCTGAAACACAAGGCGATAAAAGCTTAGTCGCTGAAATTGAAAAAATGGCTAAGAGCGTAGATTATTCTTTGTTAGAACGCCGTGTTAAGCATGCTGATGACCATGCAATTGGCCAAACCTACCTTTGGTTAACCGAGCAAACAGGCGATCACAAAGCCTACGCTAAAATACAAAAATTATTTGATTTTATTTTAGCGGATCATCGAGATATCAGTTTAGAAATGGTTGAAAGTAACCCGCGTGTGCGTGGGTTTGAAGGGGCATGTCAAGATCGCTGGTGTTGGTCTGACGCTTTATTTATGGCACCACGGACTTGGTTAAAACTATCTAATGTAACGGGTGACCCTAAATATTTTGAATTTGCAGATAAAGAGTTTTGGGCAACCGTTGATTATTTATTCTCAGAAAAATACGGTTTATTTTTTAGAGACAGCCATTATTTTGATAAAAAAAGTGACAACGGCGAGCCGGTCTTTTGGAGCCGGGGAAATGGCTGGGTATTTGCAGCCTTGCCATTAATCATTGATGATCTGCCAAAAGATCATCCTTCTCGATCTAAATACATCGAGTTATATAAGAAAAACGCAGCTGGGCTCATTGGTCTTCAAACACCTGCCGGTTATTGGCCTGCTTCGCTACGTGATCCAAATAAAGTAAAAACGCCTGAAATCAGCGGCACGGGTTTTATTGTATCGGGTTTAGCTTGGGGGGTTAATAATGGGATCTTAACTGATGCTAAAACTAAAGACGTTGTGCTTAAAGGTTGGGCGGCGATTGAAAATGCAGTACAAAAAAATGGCCGGGTTAATTGGGTACAGCAAGTGGGTAAATCACCCGACCCAGTTAAAAAAGACGATACACAATTTTACGGCGTAGGCGCGGTATTACTGGCCGCGGCTGAAATGAGTAAATGGCAAAAATAATCACTTATTAACGTCAAAGCGAGAAGACTATATTAATGCCGAATGTTCACTCACTAAGCTGTTTATTCAGTGAGTGAACAGCCTGAGTTTATTCTCTAGGTTGAGTAAGGCAGACAATTTAAAAAGTAAACTTGGTTGCATAAAATACAGTAGGGTGTGCTTAGCTAAACGTAAGCCACCATTACTCTCAACATTACTCTCAACATTACTCTCAGTATTGCCCCTAATATGACCCTCATTATGACTCCTAATATTAATACGCCTACATAGATAAACACAGCCGTAACATTGCAGTTGGCCACCAATAAGGCTCAATTAAATAAAGGTATATTGGGCACGATTAAAAGTAACTAACCATAAAACCAGAGGTTATTTAAAATGGAATTGAATGATAAAGACAAAAAAATGTATGAGTGGCTAAAGCGACAACACACAGCATGGCCGGTTATGAGATGGATTATTGTTTTAACATCGCTATTAAGCCTGTTAAGCTTTTTTGTATTTTATGATGATGAACCCGAGCTGCTTATAATTGGAGGGATGGGTTTGTCTTACACGCTAGGTTCATGGTCTGGTCGTGCTGAAATATCATTGCTGTTAAAGCTTGTAGATGAATCTATTAATAAAGACCGATAGCCTTTAATATATATAAATAAACCCGTCATCAGGTGCTTGCTAACCTCACTCATTATAATTTTGTCGCTAGCTGAGTAAAATCGTATTGTGTGAGTGTTTTATTACAAATTTAAATCACGGCTTTTCACGTAGATATTTACTTTTATGTTGGATGTTGCTTATACCTCATGTTGTTGTTCCGATTTTTAGATCGATAACGTTGCCGTAATCGATAGAAAGGGAGCGGCAATAAAAACGGAAAAACCTAGATTGGGATCTAGGCTTGCATAGGATTCAGCTTAAACTTAATTATCGTTGGTGTAGTTAACGTAATTAAGGGTTTAAGGGGCTTGTTCGCCGACACGTTCTGATTCAGGTGCTTGTTGTGCAGTGCTTTGTGCTAAGTCCGTGTGAGTTAGTTTTAGCCTATCAATAACGTGATGTTTAGATCGCCCTGCTACGAATATCTTGTAAATACCTGGGGCGTCGAAATCGGCATATATGGCACGTGGGTTAAAGTCATATGTTCTGGTGTCCCATTTGTAGGTATCAAGCGGAGTGCCTCTGCGGTATGCCTTAAAGTAACCCTGTTTATTATTACCCCCGTGCGTTTTATGAACTATGTCTACATGCTCTACACCTTTGGCCGTTTCTGTAACAGTTGCAGGAGATACCACGCAGTTATTTTCAGCGCTCGACAAGCCATGCGGGCAAGCAATAAGCGTACCTTGTTCTGCATGTTCAACTCGATTATAGAACGTTGCTGATTCTACTTTTACCCAGGTATCATTGTGCTCTGTTGCTGATGTACCTGTGCCAATTTTATTGGCCCAATCGAAATAATAAGTGCCGGTTTTTGTAATATTTACCGACACTTCAATCACGCCTTTATTCGCTTCAGTAAAAGAATCTTCACCCAGCCATTCGATTGCTTTATTATTCATGGCGCTAGTATCTTCAATGACTTGCCATTGTGTATTTTGTAAATTAAACGACTCCATTTCGACCACAACCACACCGTCACTTTCAATGAAAGGACCGCAACCTTGAAAATCTACCGGATCATTCACTGGGGTGTATAAACACAAGTCAACAACATCAAGCACGCCATCTTTATCGGTATCTTTTTGTGATGGACCACAACCGGTGGCATCAGCCATTTCTGTTATCGGCGTTGCCGGACATTGATCAGTTTCATCATTAACGGAGTCTGAATCGGTATCTCGCTGGTAACTTGCACAACCGTTGCTGTCGACGGTTTTACCGTCTTGGGTATTTTGACACAAATCTAACGCATCACTGACAGTGTCTTGGTCGGTGTCGATGAATTTACAACCGACACTATCTACCACGGTGCCAGCGGGAGTATCTGCACACTGATCATCTTTATCGTTTAAACCATCGTTATCGGTATCTAATTGACTTAGGCCACAACCATCGGCATTTGGCGAATCGTTGTTTGGGGTGTCGGTGCACATATCAATGGCATTCGACGAGCCATCATTATCGCTATCAAGCTGGCTTAAGCCGCAGCCTTGATTATTTGGCGAGTCGTTGTTAGGGGTATTGGGGCATATATCAATGGCATTTGACGAGCCATCATTATCGCTATCAAGCTGGCTTAAACCACAGCCTTGCTGATCAGGCGAATCGTTAGTCGGTGTGTTTGGACAAGTATCAATAGTATTTACAATACCGTCTTTATCGATATCGTTATCAATTGGGGCTTCAGTAGAATCGCTACCGCACGAAATTATTATCCCCGAGAGCAGTGTAAAGGTTACAATTCTAAATGATTTTATTATTGTCGTTTTCATTTTATTCCTTATTTGTATTTTTTGTAGGTTAACCGCAGCAGAACCACCCTAATTTTAATGATTATGTTGGCTGTATTATTGTTTACGGACTTGTACATAAAGTGCCGTTTATGGCGATTAACCATCGACGGCACTTTACCGTGCTCACATTCACATTCAGGTTGCAGCGAATTAAAGCTTTATTTTTTTGATGGCTTGCAACGTTAACGGCCCTAATAATCCCGAATTCTCTAACGGATCATCTTTGCTCACGAACTTATATGAAGTGAATGTCATGCGCTCACCTTTTTGGCCACTTTTAGGTAGTGGTTTATTGTCGGTATACCAGCTTGGCATGGTGCCCACTGGCTTGCCGTTTTCACGCCAAAACTGTGAATGGTCGGGGTAAGCTTCATCGGTGATCAGGCGGTTAATCCATGAGCTGGCCACGTCAATTCGAATGCTGTTTTTACCCGTATGTAAGTAGTTAGTCACATCTAAGGTAAAAGGAGCAATCCAAGTAACGCCTGCATCAACACCATTAATAAAGACTTGCGCAGTATCACTGAGTTGCCCTAAATCTAGGATGATTTTTTGGTCGCTGGCTAATAACTCGGGTGATACAGTGAAGCTTTTCTGGTAGCTGCTAATGCCTGAGTACGCGCGAACCTCAGAGTCGGCATGATCTTTAAAATTGATCAGCTTGTTAAAAGTCACGGTTTTATCTAATCCGTATTGCTTTTTGAATGATACCTGCCAGCTGCCGGTTAGCGTTTGTGGTGCCGGCATATCTTTTACCTTGATGTTTTGTTTTTCACCATCGATAACAATATTCACCTTGTCGCTCGCTTGAGCTAACAATTTAAGATGATTGTTTTCATCATAAATCACTTCAACATCTTGATCGCGCACCACTTGCGGGTCGACTACTTTCATGTTGCTTGATGAGCGCTGAAAGACAATAAAAACCGACTCTTCTGGGTCTAACCGAAAGGTAACGTCTGTGGTATTTTTGCCCACTTTAAAGGTAGCGAGTTTTTTAATTGTTCCCGTATTAGCATCCCATAGTTCAGGGATTTTTCCTGTGACTTCAAAGGTCGCATCAAATAAACGGCGTTCTTTGTTTTGGTTATAGACAAAGTAAATATCTTGACTGGCTGTTTTTCTATGGGTGTAAAATAGCTGATCAATATTTTTAATGCGTAAATCAAAGTTTAGCTGCTGCTTTTCATAAAGTTTGTGCCAATCAGCTGTGGTTGTAACTGATAAATAAGTAGTCGGCTGCGCCCAAATGTAATCGACCATTTTTTTAAATTCTTGCTGTTGCGCTTTGGTCACATCGCGACCCGCAAGTTGTTTAATTGGTTTACCAATAATCACGCCGCCTTGCTGGGCGAATTGGTAGATTTTTCTCACTGAATCAATGTATAGAGTGTCGTGATTGGTCAGTTTTAACGCCTTGTATTGAACACCGTGATCAAGCTGGTAGCGACCATTTTTATAAAACAACTTGTTTTGTAATACGTCACGGTTTAAACAATCGTAATTGATGTAGGTCGGTAGTTTCTTTTTGATACGACGACGATCTGGACATTCTGTTGGCGCAGAGTCGCCCACATACCAAAGTAAATCAGCAACGGGTTGACCTTGGCGTAACATATATTGGCCACGGCTAAGGTAGTTGAACCATGCTTTACCTGCAGTTTTAAACCAAGGTTGAGTCGCGTCAACGTGCGCACCCCAATATTCCATCGTCATGCCCGGTACCACATGGGTGTTTGCTTGATGGACAAAACGATGGAATACAAATTGGTTAATACCGAGTGCCCAGCTAAAATCACCGTCATACTTGGCATCAGCAGGGTTGAAGCGCCAATTGTGATCTTTGGTCGCGGTAAAAGCTTCGGCAGAAATAATGTTTTTATTGTAAATATGGCCGGCAGAAGTCGCTGACGCTAACATATAAATATTACGTTTTAACCAGAATTCTCCCATTGGAATGTCCACTTTACCGCCGGCATCTAAATCATTAAAGGGGCCAATACCATAAGGTTCATTGTAAGTTTTCATGCCGTCAGCGTTAGCTAATTCGGTAAAGTATTGATAATAGTTTTCAGTGATTAACTTGTTACTTAGCTCACGAATATCCCATGATACCGCTTCAGCGGTAGCGGCTGAGTCAACAAATTTACCGGCAAATAGCGGTAAAAAGGGGACAAGATCATAACTATGTTGCTCTTTAAAGGCTTGTTCGTAGTCTTGAGTCCAGTTTTGGCCGCCCACTTCATAACTATCAATTTCTAAATATTGCATCACCCCTGGGGCAACGTCTTTTACCTTGTTGATAACATTGGTTACGTAAGCGTCGTAATGCGCCTTAAATGCAGCTCGGCTAAATTTATCGACTTCTAAACCGCGACCTTCGGCAGTTGGCGGTACATTAGTCGTGCCTTTAGCGGTGTAACCAAAGCGCATTATGGTCCAATTACCGGCAGGTAATTGTGTTTGTAACTGACCATCAGCAGAGAGCTTGCCGGTTAAATTAATGATTTTTTTAGGATCGATGATATGTTGTTTGGCAGGCTTGCCAATTTTAGGTAAGTGACCATAATCGGTACGTGTTGCTAGGGTTCGGCCTAAAAAATTTCCCATTCTTGGTGTTGACGATAAGCTCGCTTCAAAAATGTTGAGGGTTTTATTGGCAACAATTCTAAAGTATTTTGCAGTTACACCTTCAAACGCACCATCGAGCGCCCAACGAACTCGGCCCGGACGATTCACTTTCAAGTCGACATGCTTTTTAAAGTTTTTGCCGTCATTTGAATACTGCAATTCGTATTTTATTTTTTTACCGAAGCTAATATCCATGCTGGCAAAACGAATAGTGACGGGCTTGTCGTAAGCAAATTGCAACCAAACCGGTTGTTTGTTTTTTGACTTAATCGATGATTTTTTCATGACCTCGACATTTGAAACCACGCGGGTATCAAAGTTGGGATCTGAGGCGGTGATCACGGGTGTTAATGAGGCATCAACGAGTTCGGTTTCTAGTGATGGGTAAGCGAGTACGGCAATGTCTTGATAATAATCTAACATCGTCATTGGCTGGGCTAATTGCACCTTGACGTCACCGCCATTACTGGTAACAACCTTTTCATTCCAAGTGACTTGTTTCATGCCATGCTCTGGCGTGATCCACGGGCCACCACTTGACGACCAACCATCGCAGTTGTGAATACCAAAGCTTAAACCCAGGCGTTTGGCTTCTGTTGCCATGTGACCGATCATGTCGATATGATTTGGGGTATTAAATAACACCTTTCCTTTGGGAATATTTCGGCCAAGGTTGAAATAGAGCACCCCACCAATACCGGCTTCGGCCATCGCCTCAAAGTCTTTAGTGATACCTGCTTTTGACATATTACTGTTCATCACATGATACCAAGTTAGTGGCTTAGCCTCATTCGTGGGGGTTACAAAATTCTGTTGCAGCAGGGCAGCGGCATTTGAATCAAACGGTGTTGAAGTTACAGGTGGCGTAAAATCGGCCGTTTTGTCTGCGCAACCATATAAGGCTGACAGGCTAAGCAAGCACATAGAGCTAATGAGTTTGGGGACAATATGCATAAAGTGTTTTCCGTATAGCAAGCGTATTCAATGGGTATATATTGAATAGGCAGAAAGCGATGAAATTGATACCCCCCTGTCGTGTTACAAAAAAAGTGTTTATAAAAAAATAATTTTTATAGTCTCGTGCCACTAAATAGCATGAGGATTCTTGGGTGGTCATTTAATACGGAAGGGGTAAAGGTTCTTTCTAATTTTTAAGCTAATTATTAGGGTTTTTTAGCTATCTGCGGCAGCTGTTGAGTTTTCTTTAACGCGAAGGGTATCAATTGGTGTACCCGTAAGGCTATTCATATCGTAAGCCTAAATAATAAAACCAAAATAAGAAAATGCGATATAAATCCTCAGGAAAAAAGATGAAATACATTACAATTTTTACAATCCCTATGCTCGTTTTGGCGCTTAGCGCCTGTGGCGATAAGTCAAACGGTGGCAGTGAGCAGGAAAAGCCCCTTGCAAACACCCCAGTGAATACTCAGCCAGACACCCCAGTGAATACTCAGCCAGATAAACCAGTTGATACTCAGCCAGATACACCAGTTGATACTCAGCCAGATACACCAGTTGATACTCAGCCCGATACACCAGTGGATGCTCAGCCCGATACACCAGTTGATACTCAGCCCGATACACCAGTGGATGCTCAACCAGATCCTGATACCACTTGGTTATACAAACAAGAAGGCACTGATCTTACATGGGAAGAAGTACTGGCAACCGATGCTTTGCTTCCCCTATACACATTTACTTACAAAGGCGTATTAGGTTCAATTATTTCAATCAATCATGCGTTAATCGAAACGGGGGAGTATGGAAGTCGGCCAATAAATAGTGTTGAAAACAAGTATTCATTGCATACAGTAGGGAACCCTGCAATAGGGCAAAGTAAATTTGAACGCTGGAGTCGTTGGTACCAAGAATCTGGTAATACGCAAATTTTCCGTTTATTTAAAAATGAAGAAAATGTTAGTAACAGCCGCCCACTCGCTGCTCGAGTTGAAATATCAAGTTCTAAGCAACGCTGGTTTCCAGAACCAGGCATATGGCGAGAGTTTAGTGCCCGTTTTACGGTATTAAAAGCCAAGGGCTGCTCGGCGCTGCCAGTCAAAGGGCACTATTGTTCTATTTTTCAGGCGAAAGGTAATAATGTTGATCATTGGTCCGTTATGTTACGTGTTCACGGAGACGGTAGCTTATGGTTTTATCCGCGTGAAGGAATTTACAAAAACAGAAAAAAACTCCGCGATAATGTTATCGGCCAACCGTTTGATATGAAAGTACGTGATAACGGTTTAGATTATGAAATGTGGATTGATGGTGAATCAGTGGGTACCGGTCAGTGGCAACGCACCCTTGAAATTGGTTTCCGGTGGGGTATTTACGTGGGTGAAACTGAGGTGGTTGATGACATTTTAGTTTTAGTGACAGGCGCAAGTGTGAAGTAATACTACTGGTTAATACAGGGTCTATGTAAGCTTTTAGTCGCTCGATTAACTAAATAGCTTACATGGTGATTAATGCTCGTCACTGATTGACAACGATAGGTGACAACTACCTTGAAAAATACCGTGTTCGAAGACAAATCACAGCCGTAACATTGCAGGTAGCCACCAATAAGGCTCAATTAAATAAAGGTATATTGGGCACGATTAAAAGTAACTAACCATAAAACCAGAGGTTATTTAAAATGGAATTGAATGATAAAGACAAAAAAATGTATGAGTGGCTAAAGCGACAACACACAGCATGGCCGGTTATGAGATGGATTATTGTTTTAACATCGCTATTAAGCCTGTTAAGCTTTTTTGTATTTTATGATGATGAACCCGAGCTGCTTATAGTCAAAGCGATCGGGTTTTAGGGGAAGCCGTCAAGCTTCGAGACCCCATGAGCATATGCTCTATTATGTGATTGGGGCGAGTAAGCGCTGACAATGAACCATAAAACCTGAGCGAGAAGACTATATAATTGGGGGGATGGGTTTGTCTTACACGCTAGGTTCATGGTCTGGCCGGGCTGAAATATCATTGCTGTTAAAGCTTGTCGATGAATCTATTAATAAAAATCGATAGATAGTTTTAAACGGTAACATTTGAAAAGGTAGAAGCTCATGTCTATCTGACGCTTTTTCACTTTTGAGTTTAACCTAATCTCGCCGTGGATTAGGTCAGCTAAGATCCGAAAGTATACATTTCACTCATTCACTTTAATGACTTATCTGTGCCATTTTCGGACGTTCGCCTCTAAGTCACTTTTGCCCCATTATGAGTTAACGTAAATACTCTAAGGGCAGCTGTGAGCGAAGAGCAGATCTAAACAATATTGAATTGAATGCCGGCTTAAGAATAAAAGCAGCCATATTAAACAATAAATTTTATTCTAGTTTTCTTTGTTATTTCGTGGCCTAATCTTGTTATGATTAACTCCATAACTTTAGTGGTCAAATCACACTGCCTCTTCAATTGGTGCAAATAATAAAACTAAGAGACTAATTAATTATGTTTGAAAAGGGAAAATTATCATTTTGGGATATCGGAACCTACTTGACCGTAGGATGTTTTGTATCTCTCGCAGCTATATTCTATATATTTTATGGCTTGGGTATTCTTTTTCCAAGTTGGGCAAAAGATTTAAAAGATTTTTCTGGGAGCCTAGTGATTGTGGTTCCAATAGTATTTTTATTAGTCGGTATGTTTATTGAGCCTATTGCAAACTGGTTAGCTAAACATATCGAAAAATTTGCCTGGTTTAAGCCAAGAGAAATAAGAAATAAAGAATTCTTAGTTAATACTATCAAAAGACACCTTCCAGATGATGAAATCAATTCAGCTAACCTATATAGGTATTGTAAAGCAGTTGTAGAGCTAAAATTTCAAAACTCAAATCATGATATCTTTTTGGCTAGATTTGGTTTTTACCGAAGTATGAGCGTGTTGCTAGCGCTGATATTTATAGCTAATTGGTTTGTTTTTAAATGCGATGCTATCAATATTTCTATTAATGTTTTAATAGCTTTCAGCGCCTACCAATTTTTAAAACGCTCTCAAGTTTTTAAAAACCATATGGAAGAAGCTGTTTATTATAACTATTTAGCTTTGGTGGTTTCAAAGGACGAGCAACAACCATAGAAAGAAAAGGACTTTTACATGCTGGATCAATCAATTTCTAAAAAAGCGATTAAGCTTTTGGGTATTAATACATGGAAAAAATTTCAACCAGGTACTGAATATAGTAATTTTGTTGCTAATACCTATGAGCAAATTGAAGGAAAATTAAGTGCAGGCGAGTACCAATTTTCTCGGTTCGCAAAAAAATCATTTAAGGGTAAAGTTGGTTGGGCATTTGCGAGTGCTGCCGATGAACTAGTCGCTAAAAAACTAAATGACAATATTCGCCGACTTTTTAAAGTTAGACCATCTGATCGACATGCCATAGTCAAACAGACAATAGCTTTAGCCAAAGACTCTCAGCCTGTTACCATCGCTCGTCTTGATATTAAAGACTTTTATGAATCATTAGATCGAACGTCCATTGTTAAATTCATCACAGAAGAATGGCTGCTATCACACCAAAACAGAATGGCACTGAAACAATGGGATATACAGCTTGCTAGCCAAGGAATTCAAGGGCTACCTAGAGGAATGTCACTTAGTTCTACACTATCAGAAATTAGGATTCGTCATTTTGATAAGCAAATCAAGCTTGATAGCAAAGTTTACTTCTATGCTAGGTATGTTGACGACATCATAGTGTTTTACTCAGGTGAACAAGCCCAGCTTGAATCTATTATGAAGGAAAGGCTAAAGGCTTCTGCAAAAGAGCTTTCGCTAAACACTGATAAAAGTATTTACACTACGCTAAATGATTCGAGTCGAGGAAATGTGACAGAAATCGACTACCTTGGCTATAAGTTGCAAATTGAGAATTGCCCAAGGAAATTTAAAAACAGAAGAAAAGTTAAAGTATTAATAAGTAAGAATAAGATCAACAAGATTAAAGAACGAGTTCGTAGGACTTGTCGAGCGTACTCAAAAGATAGAAGGTATAAGCTATTGTTAGCTAGATTAAAGTTTTTAAGTGCTAATCAATATATTATCGGTGATATAGAAAAAACAAAATTAAAGTCAGGTATTTACTATAACTACCCACTAATAAATGACCATTCTCAGTTGAAAGAACTGGATGCTTTTTATCAGAAGTTTATCAATTCAAGTAAAGAGCCTGCTTATTCTGCTATGCAGTTAATAAAAAATCATGGTGGCACTGCCAGTGACATTAGGCTTAGACAAATAGAAGCAATATCATTTCAATTTGGCTTTAATAACCGAGTGATGAACAGTTTTTCCAACGACTTGAATAAAAAAATAAAGAGGTGTTGGTAATGGGTAAAGCTAAGGTTGATAAACATGATCACTTTCGCGTAATAATCACTGATACTTTGCCTTATGAAGTTCCGATCAACTTTTTAAATGAAGGTGTTTACCACTACCTCAAAGGGCAAGAATCTCCTTTTAGTTCAGTAGCCCCATCTATCTCAGGCTTTATTAAACTGTTCTTTGACTATGAGAAGTACACGAAACCATACAACTATAGAATTCATAAGAACTCAAAGAGTAAAAGACTTTTGTCAGTTCCACATCCTGCGGTTCAAATTAAGATTTCGAATTTATACAGAGATTATGACTCATTAATCACCGAGCTTTGCTCTAGAAGCCCCGTGAGTTTGCGAGCGCCTAGTAGGGTTGCTTCAAGGTTTTATGAAAAGGAACTTGAAGATAGCTCTGAACCAGTAACTCGCGAAGGCGTTGAAGTTGAAAGAGATGGTTTTGAAAAGGAGTCTAAGTTTGCCAGCTCTTACTTTACCTATAAGAAATACAACTTCTTGTATAAGTATTATGATTCCTATGAATCACACAGAATAGAAAAAAAGTTTGAACACTTAACACGGTTTGATATCTCTAAATGCTTCCATAATATATTTGTTCCTAGCTTTGGCTGGGCTTTAAAAGGTAAAGAGTTTGCCAAACGATACTCGCAACATTTTTCAGTGGAATCGCAGTTTGAGCAATTGATGCTACAAGCTAATGAAGATGAAAACAGTGGAATAATAATAGGCCCAGAATTTTCTAGGATATTTGCAGAAGTTATTTTACAGCGTATCGACCTTAATATTATCGAAAACGTGAAAAACAAGCTAAAACTTCGGTTTGACAGCGACTACACAGTTAGACGTTATGTAGACGATTATTTCCTTTATACAAAAAATCAATCTACAGCAAAGAAAATATTAGATGTAGTTTTAGGAGAACTAGAAGAGTTCAAACTGTTTGTGAATGAATCAAAAACTGAGTTTGTTGAAGTGCCATTTATTACTGGATTAACTATTGCAAAAATGGATGCAAAAGACTTAGTTTCAAAGACTTTTGAAAATCTATTAACGGAAGAACATGAGAAAAAAGAAGATGCTTCTTTTATCAAGCCTATCAATCCATCTAGGGAAGCAAACCGATTTATAAAAAACTTAAAAAGACTCGTTAAAGATAATGACGTGAGTTATGAGAGTTTAAGTGGCTATACACTTGGTGAGGTAAGACGAAAGCTTTATCGCATACTTGAAGATGAAAGAGTTAAATCGTCGCTTGTAGAAAATAATACGGAGCAACTACTTAAATTACTGTTGTTCGTTTTAGAAATTTCATTTTTTATTTACAGCATGGATATTAGAGTCAGAACAACTTACATTATTACTCAAATAGTTGTTAGGTTGAACACTATCACAAAGGTTACTCATGTATCTTTTAAAGATAACGTCCGTAAGAAAATATACGATGAGTCAGTGTTGCTGCTTTCCAAGATGAAAGATAAAGGTAAGGCCAACTCAATTGAAACTTTAAACCTTTTGGTGTCTATAAGAACAAATTTTGATGATTATCCTATTTCAGAATCTAAATTAATTGATCTATTTGATCTAGAGCGCGATGAGCAAAGTAAGTTAATAAAAAAGGAAGGCGCTCAACTTGGTTATTTTCAATTAATGGTATTGTCTAGCTTTATTGAAAATAAGGCTGAGCACAGTGAGATAAATTCGTTTATAGAGAACGAGATATTAGAAGTATTCACTGCCAGTGATAGCGAGCAAATACGGAGTTGTACAGACTTAACTTGCATGATGTTCGATAGCCTTTCTAACCCGTTTTTTGGTGATACATTTAAACAGGCGTTATTCAGTATTATTTGGTCTAAGTTAAGACAGCCACCGTCAGATGATACCGTTTTCGATTATCTCAAAAGCCAAGAATGGTTCTTTACATGGAAACGAGAGAATTTGGCCCAAATTTTAATGAAAAAGGAATTGCGAAGCCCTTACTAAATGCTTTAGACTCAATACCTCAGGTGGTTCACATCGCATATATTTTTGTATCGTTGTTTTCGGACAGCTTCTGCCAGGCGCAGATCACACGCTAAGGTGTGAATCATCTGTCCACTTAACTATATTAATCCAGCTCGGCGTTGCGACAAAGCGAGACATTAAACGATATCATTCTAAAAGTTGGATGCACTTTGCTTATGATGACCTACCAAATATGCAGAATTTGAGTTGGTTAAACGTCTGCTTATCAGCAGAAAACCGATATTGAAAATTTGACTGTATGCTTCCACTATTGGCACAAAGCACGCATTCGTCCTAGCTCGTTTCTGTCCATTGGCGCGTTACTAGCTGACTTACTTTTGCCTCGAAATGAGTTAGTTACTAAATTGAATATGTAACCTTAGTCAGGCGCCAGTAGTAAGCCTGACTTTCGCAGTAGAACGCGCTTTTCTTTTGCTCCAAAGTCTGCATCAATAATACGGTCAATCGGCTCTACTTTGTTTGTTAAGCGTGAAATCTTATTATTAACGTGTATACACACGAAAATTATTATAAATCGAATTTCGGGTATACATTTGCCTTAATCCGATACGGCCATAGTCAACTTGTCCTCGTTCTGGTAGTCGCCAGGTGAATGCTTTTAATGATGTATCTGGGGCATTTTTCTCTTTCACTGATAAGGTCATTTGGGTTTTAGTTTTTTCAACGACCATGGTGTAGGTAACGTCTTTTTTGAATAAACCAGTGCGATAGTAGCTCGGCGGCACCTCCATCCCTTTAAAGCCTTTGGTGGGGTGTAAAGGGTAGGCGCGTGCTCTGATGTAGTCATAGTCAGGATCATCATTGACTTGTCTGTAAGCAGCATAACTAATGTGTAACAATTTCATCCGTTCAAAATAAAACTTCATCGACGGCACTTGGCGACGATGGTTCCATAATGAAATGTCTTGATCAAACTCGCCCCCTATACCAGTCGCTTGAATGAATAATATATTCACCATGGTTTTCATATCATCTATTTTAGTGAAATCGTATTCAATTTTGATATCACCGAAGAACTGTTGTTTGGTCCATAATACCGCGTGGTGAGCATCATTTTTAGGCTCTGGTCCGGCAATTATTTGAATGCCTTTTTGGGTGTTGGTAACTTTGGCTGAACGGCCATCAAGAAACCAATTGTCTTGCCACGGTGCTTCTCCTAAATCTTCAAACTGTAAAACCCAGCCCTCACTGTCTGGCTGGGCTGGGTTTTCACTGTTTTTTTGATGGTTTACATGCTGCGCTTGTGAATTGCAGTTAGTGGTCGCTGTTATTTTGGGGCAATTGGTTGCACAGCCAGCAGTCAGGAGTGTTACCACTATTGACAGTAATAATAACGCTGTGGTCTTTTTAATAAATAACATGTGATCCCTTACTTAAATTTTTATAAACGTTTTTTAAGAGCTGTTTGGTCTGATCTGTTTTGTCGCAATGTTTCATGACAAACCTAGTTGAAATTCGAACAAAAAGTTATCGCCAGTCGTATGGCTTTTGACAATGTTTGTTGTTCTTATTCATTTGACGTTCTGTATTAAAGATTATTTTCATCGTCGGGTAGCGCTGTAATACAAGGCATGATTACAGCAACAATACAAATATCTCGTAACCTACTTAATGCGTCTCGCAATTTTGCTGTTGCATGCACGCAGCTAATTGTGCACGTAACTGAGCGGCGCGACTTTGATAACTTGGCTCGTGCACTACATTATTGATTTCATGTGGATCTTGTTTATGGTCATATAACATTTCTTCTATTTGGTTATCTTTTGTTGTGTATGACGTGAAAATAAAGTCATCGGTAACAATAGAGTCTCCTGCTTTAAAGCGGCTATAGATTTGTTTTTTATGTTTAAGCGCAGGGTCTTTTAAAGACTTCACAAAACTCTCACCCTCTATTTGTGCTGGCGCGCTAAGGTTGGTGATTTCAGTAATGGTAGGAAAAACATCAAGCAGCTCAACCAAGGCATCGGTTTTTTGGTTTTTCGCTATATTTGGTCCAGAGACGATCATCGGAATACGCAATGAGGTTTCTAACATGGTGTGTTTCGTCCAAAAGTTATGCTCACCCAAGTTAAAACCATGATCGCTGATCAGCATAATGGTGGTGTTTTCGCGCAGGCCAAGGCGGTCAATTTGAGCAACTACGTCACCAACCAGTGCGTCAATATAACTTACCGAAGCATAATAGCCCTGTAATGACGACACATGAAAAGCGTCACTGTTGAAAGTATACCCCTTATGATGATAGGTATGAATTTCACCTGATCCACGAAGCGATTCTGGGGCATTAGTTGGTTTTTCCCGATGAAAGAACGGTGAAAACTTCTCTTTTGGATGTAAATCATAATACTTTTTGGGCGCATAAAACGGTAAGTGCGGGCGAATAAAACCAACGCCTAAAAAGAAAGGTTGATCTTGCTTGGCAAGTCTGCTTAATGCGGTTAATGCTTTCTCTTTTACTTTACCGTCAGGGTAGGCTTCATCGGCGACATCAGCCGTTTCGTACCAAGGGCCATTAATACGCTTACTGTTTTTCTTTGTTTTCAGGTGGTTTTCTGAATTAGGGTTTAAACGAGTGGCATGTGGCAGCCCTGAATGTTGTACTTTTTCACTCCAACTTTCTTCGGCTAAATCACTACCGGTATGAAATATTTTACCTATTGCCATGGTGTGATAACCAGACTCTCGTAATACTTGGGGTAATGATTTTGCACCAGGGGCATCTTTTTCTGCCACCGCTTTATAATTAATGAAACGGGTTTTAGTGGGGCGGATCCCCGTAAGCATACTGGCACGAGAGGCACCACAAACCGGTACATTGGCGTAAGCTTGGGTAAAGGTAACACCTTGCGCGGCTAAGGCATCCATATTGGGAGTATGGGCATTTTTGTCGCCGTAAACACCCAGTACCGGGCGTAAATCATCAACCATGATCATCACAATATTTTGCTTTTTTGCTTGGCTTGGCGGTTCGGCATTATCTGTTTTATTCACTTGATAAACAGTCTCTTGCTGTATATTGCTTTCAAGTAGCGTACATGCACTGATCATCGTGGCTATCAACAGTATTAAAAAGCCTGCTTTAACAGATTTATTTATATCATTCACTGGGTTATTCCTGCTTATTATAAGAGTGACGTTGCTCTGCTTTTAAAGTTTAAACATTAAAGCGTTAAATTTAGAAAAACGTCATTTTTAGACAAAAAATGGTGCTTCTATATGTAATAAGCCGCCAATAAAGTGGATTGATACCCCTGTTTTTTTAATTTAATTTGGAATAGTAGCAACAGCCGTCAATGTATTTAACAAGTCGTTTGACGGCTGTAAGATGAGTGAATACGGTTATTGTTTAAGTACTTGGTAGGGTAAGCCTGTTAAGGGGTCAAGCTCCACAGAAGAATATGCTGGTAGCACCAAGTTCATTATTTTGGGCAGTGTTTTGGCACTCGGCTGAAAACCAAAGTAATTTTTATCTTGTTGTACATTTATCCAGTGCGCTTGCACCATAAAGGCAGGTAAAGCGAAGTCGTAGAATGCAACCTCATCAATAACCCCTGAAAACGATTTTAATTTCCACCGGTTTGCACCTTGAGTGTTACCTATTGTAGCACTTCCTGGACCGCCCGTTAGCATTTTAGAACCGAGAGGATACTGATAAGAAGCAAGCATTTGTCCATCAATATATATTGCTTTAAGTCCTGTATTTACACTATAAGATACGACTATATGGTGCATGTTACCGTCTTTAAGCTGTGCTAATGTTGGTCGGCCATTTAGCCCATCAAGCGGCAGTTTTAAACGGTTGTAACCTTGGCCTAATATATATAAACCAAACTCTAAACTTTCATTAACATCGAGATCTGGCTGTAGGTGTTTTTTGGTGCTGTTATGTTGGAAACCGAGTACCATACGCAGTTTTTCATCGCCAGTATCTTTACTAAATATTTGATCTATTTCGCCAAGTTCACCGGAGTATTCAGGCCGGATCAAGACTTCAATGGTCACACCATCAGATACCGCAAACGTTCCCGTAGCTGGCACTGTTCCGCCACCACTGCCTAGGTCAATGCGATCAGTAGAGTGGTTATTAAAATAAAAACCGCCTCGACCTAGTAAACCGGTTGTTCGAGTGGCTCCTGCCGCGGGTATGCCAGAGGCACTACCTACTGAATCAATTACGCGATCACTTTGACTATCAAAACTCCAAAAGTGTTTTGGTTGCCAGCGTCTTGGTATTAACAAGGTGTTTTCACCACTGTCAATGACGGGCTTATCTTGTGTTAAATCTATAGAAAATTTGCCGCCATTTGAATTCAAGGTAAAGTTAGGGACATGAACAATAATATTATTATTATCTGATGCGGGTGCAACACTCAGTTTACCTTGAGTTAGTCGCATTTCGTGGTTGTTAAAAAATTTAATATGACTATGAGCGGCTAGGTGCAATGTACTGCCATCAACAAGTAATAGACTGGACGCTTGAATCGTTTGGTATACCCCTGAAAATAAATGATTGCCGTTGATCATACCGTGGTCAACAATGGATAGTTGACCTTTTTCTATTTTAGCAATAATAGGCGCAGAGCTTTGATTAAACTGCTGCCAAAGTAACAGCAACAATAACACTGCGGCGGTTAGTATCAGCCATAATTTATATTTGACAATTAACGGTATTTTTTGGGCGTGTTCGTGTTTTTTCTCAGATGAATTTTTTAATCTAGTTTGTGTTATTTCTTCATTATTATCTGTGTTACTCATTGTTTGAGAGGTGTCTTTGCGACGCACTGTAAACTCTTCTGTAACGGCGGTTTCTATTTTTCGTTTGTAGGAAAACTCGAAGTTACTAGCGGCAGGAGCGAGTAAATCGATATGCATGCCCATGTAATCGTAAAAAAAACGCTGTGCCTCCAGGTTACCTCTTAGTAACTCAGCAAGTTGCTTTTCTTGCTCTTGTGTTGCTGTTTTTGTTCCTATTGCGTCAGCAATCTCTCGTATAGCGGCGTACTTTTCACTTCTGATCATTTTTCATCTCCGCTAATTTATTTTCTACACAATCAAATAATTTTTTTCTTAATTTGTGGATAACCTTACGAATAGCATAAATAGAACGGCCCGTCTTATCGGCAATGTCTTGTGCCATTAGGTTCTGATTGTAAAAATGTTGATATATTTCCTGCATCGAAGAGGGGAGCAACGTGTAACAATGATCTAAGTGGCGCCATTTGACCTCTTGTGCAATGGTGCTGTCTTCAATTACAGGGAGGTTGTTACTAAACTCTTGTAATAAGTCATCGTCTAGCCCTAATTGATATTTATTTTGGGTGCGTCGAAATACCCGAATACGATTAAAAGCAATGCAAGTTGCCCACTTTGAAAAATCACTGCCCGGTTCATATTTTGAAAACTCATTCCATAAGGTTAGGCAGGTTTCTTGAAAAATATCGTCAGCTGCCGCGGAATCCCAAACTGAGGCGTAAATATAGCGGTAAAGTCTATTTTTATTGGCCTCAAATAATTGCTCAAACCCCTCGGGGTTAATAAGATCAGAAGGTGTCTCTTCAGCTAGTTGATTGTTTATATTTGTGGGATGTAGAGACAAACTAAGTCCTTGCAAACACGTCATTTTTACGATGGCTCGACTGAGTGGAGACCGCGTGTATTGTTTAAATATGATTAGGGATACTATCTTATTAATTAGCCGTTAAACAAGTTCAATCAATGTAAGTCCATTTTTGTTTTATTGAGCTATTGGCTTGGGTGCCGACGTTGTCGATCTGATGATCTTCCTACTTCTACGTAAGGCTATGGTTGCTATTGTGGTAACAATTTACGTAAACATAGCCACAAAATATACGTTTAGGGGTATCAATAACGTAATCAGTAGGCTAACTCTTATAAAGACAACTCGATTATATAAACTCAAACGATAGTTATAACAATAAGACTTAGTAAGTGACGTTGTATGTTTTAAGCCTTTCAGCGTTGCTTATGTCAATAGCGCCCTATAACAATGAGAAGAGCAAAAATGAAAAAAAAATTCTTACTATTATTAATAGTAACCGCCAATATATCACCGCTTTCAGCGCAAGTTATCTGGTCAGCAGAACCAGATAAAAGCACTCAGGTAACAGACTTTTTTAAAAGACTTGATAGCGGTAACTACCCTAAAGATTATTGCGTTAGTAAAGGGGATGAGAAAGGCGTTTCACCATCCAGAGTTAATGTTTTAATGGATGAAAAGTTAGGCAAGGTTTGGAATATTAGCAAACCTAAAAATAGAAAACGTGGTGAATTTGCTCGTACAGAAGGCCAACTACATTCATATTCGCCAAAAGAAGGCGATGATATTTACATTGGCTGGCAGTGGAAAATAGATACTGCTGACGGCGCTAAAATAAATAAAGAAACCACGGTTTTTCAATGGAAATCAGCCAGCCCGCATAACCAAAATTATCCAGTTAACATGGAGTATGATGGCGATTTAACGCTAAATGCTTGGGGCCCTAATTATGTTGAAAATAAGGGGTATCACAAACGTCGAACGGTATTGTGGCGCAAAATTGTACCACAAAATAAATGGGTTTCACTCGTTATTCGCATCAAAGTCAATAAAGACGATTTCGGCGGTATTGTCCAGTTTTGGTTTAACGGTGTTCAGCAAGAACTAGATAATTTAAAGAGCAAGTTGTATCAAGTGAAATTATCTGACGATCAAAAAACCGTTTTTCATCGCACCAATGATGGCCGCTTTGTTTACCCTAAGTGGGGCGCCTACAACAAGAAATCGTGTAAATATCATATTAATACTTATTACCATGATATGAAAATTGGCACCACCTTAGCTTCTGTGCTGCCCACTCAGTTAACCGCCAAAGCAAAATAGATTAGCCAATTCGGACATATTATGAAAACCTCACTATGCTGGCCGCAGCAAGCTTTAACTTAGCAGCCAAAACGCCAGTAGCTCTAGATAATATTTACTCGCCCGAATTATCTTAATTCGGTTATGGATTTGGCGAAAAACAGTTCAATACCGTTTTTGGAGTCATGCAGTGGGTTAGAGCATAAATTGTGAGTTTATATAATGCTTTCTTTATGAATTTATTAGGTCGAAAATTGATGAGTCTAATTAAACGTTACCTATGCATGTAGTGATTCGTACACTCATGGCAATCGACGGTGTAAAATAAGCTTGGTGTTAAATTCTATTCAATCGCTGCACGAGTGATTAAAAGGTTATGAGTGATCTCCCTGATCGATCTATTGATAAAATTACACGATCTTAACCAGCTAATTCATTTTACTTTCTAGCTCTGCATTTGCTGTTCGGTTTTAATTTAAATTTTAAAACCGCTTTACAAATTAATACTTATACAATCAAAACACTTCAGGTCAAGATTAAGGTGGACCCATCGTATTTGTTATTGATTTTATGGCCTTTTATTTCTTTTTTTTATCTCGGTATTATTTTATTTAGCAACCCTTATGAAAATAAGTAAACATTCAATTAACCATATTAAATCTTAATATTGACAAATCAATTACAAGTAATCATTATTGGTCATATCTGTATTGGCGTAAAATGTTGAGTTAAGTATTGCTAACTTAAGTACTAACAGTACTCACTCACCTTTATTTAACCCAATAACAAACGTGAGGCGTTGTTGATCACGTTTAACTTAATAATGATAAATCGTATTGAAACGATCACGTATAGCTAAATAAGGATCACCTATGAATAATAAATTCGATGTTATTGTTGTCGGCTCTGGTATAACCGGCGGCTGGGCTGCAAAAGAATTTTGTGAAAAAGGGTTTAAAACCTTAGTGGTTGAGCGTGGTCGTAATTTAGAACATCCAAGCTCTGAATATACCGATATGCAGGCACCATGGAATATTGAAAACCGCAACAAAGTTTCAGAAGTCTATGATGAAGAAGGCCGTTATGCGGCGGTGAGCGGTTATGGTTATTTTAAAAATGCGACCAAGCAATTTTTTGCTGACGATAAAGAGTTCCCTTATTCATACCCCAAAGAGCGCCCTTTTAAATGGGTGCGTGGTTACCAACTTGGTGGTCGTTCGATTACGTGGGGGCGGCAATCTTTGCGTTGGGGCAAAAAAGATTTTGAAGCAAATGCAAAAGATGGTCATGGTGTGCCTTGGCCAATCGGTTATGACGATTTAGCGCCTTGGTATGATTATGTTGAATCGTTTGTTGGGGTTTCGGCCAATAAAGATGGTTTAGCTGTTTTGCCTGACGGTGTATTTCAAAAACCTTGGGAGCTGAGCGCGGCTGAGCAGGTGATATCTGACAATTTGAAAAAAGTATTTACCGATCGACATTTAGTTGTTGGACGCGCGGCTAATATAACCGAGCCCACTGAAGAGCAACAAGCATTAGGTCGTGGACAGTGTCAGGCACGTTCATACTGCAAACGCGGTTGTACTTTTGGTGCTTATTTTAGCTCGTTATCGGCGACATTACCGGCGGCAAAGCGCACCGGCAATTTAACCATTGTGACCGATTCAATTGTGACTCGCGTTGATTATGATGAGGCAACCGGTAAAGCTAAAGGCGTTACTATTATTGATGCTAAAACAAAAGAGAAACGTGAATATCAAGCGCGTGTTGTTTTTTTGTGTGCGTCGGCGTTGGGTTCAGTGCAAATATTACTTAATTCTAAATCTAAATCGTTTCCTAATGGTATTGCGAATTCGAGTGGTGCAGTGGGTCATTACATTATGGACCATTTTACTGGGGTGCTCGCGAATGCCGAAGTGCCAGGCTTAGATGATAAATTTGCTTATGGTCGACGGCCTATTGCTACGTATATACCTAATTACCGCCATGATAAAACCGATGATGCTGATTTTGTTCGGGGTTTTGGTTATCAAGCCACGGCTCAACATAGAACCGACACTGGCACTGCGGCTAAAAGAGAAGGCATAGGCGCCGCCGTAAAAGACTTAAGCAAACAACCCGGACCTTGGCGTTTTAGAACCTTAATGTATGGCGAAATGCTGCCTTATTTTGATAATTACGCCAGCTTACACCCTACAAAAAAAGATAAATGGGGTATTCCGCTGTTACATATCGATGCTCAAATTCGTGATAACGAACGCAAGATGATTAAACAAGCCAGTATCGATATTCAGGCTATTTTAAAAGCGGGTGGTTGTACTGATATTAAATTAAATGAAACGCCAGAAAATGAACATATAAAAATAGGCGATAGGATCCACGAAATGGGGGGCGCTTGTATGGGTGAAGACCCTAAAGTTTCAGTGCTTAATAAATGGGCGCAAGCGCATGATGTGCCAAACCTATTTGTGACTGATGGTGCTTGTATGTCGTCTTGCGCAACTCAAAACCCATCTTTAACGTATATGGCCATTACCGTTCGTTCGGTTGATTATGCTGCTAAATTGCTGCGTAAAAATATAATTTAGTTTTCTAATATAGTCAAAGCTACCGCGTCCTGCTCTCGCCCTTACCTGCATCCATGCAGGCAAGCTTCGAGACGCTATGAGCATATGCTCTACTATGTGATTGGGGCCGCCTAAATGGATTTAGGTGTTAGAACGACGCAGGAGCCAAAGTCGAGAGTAAGCGCTGACAATGAACCATAAAACCTGAGCGAGAAGACTATAAAGCTTCTTTTCAAATTTGGATAAAAGAGAGATAGAAGCTTTATGTTTTGCCTGAAACACCGAATAACCCAGGCCATTCTGAAAGTGAAAAAAATACAGCGAGTGGTTCGGTTGGTAATGTCAGTTTTATAATGTTGTTAGGCGCAGGCTTAATATCAATACGTCGACGTTATATAAAATATTACAGTGGCAAGTTTAACGTTTTTTGTAAGCGCCATAATAGATGGGAGATAATTTACATGCTTGATAATAAAATTACGCGCAGAGTATTTTTAGGCACAACGTTATGTGTTGTGACTGCGCCTTTGTTTGCTACGTTATTGAATGAACAGAATAATTTACAAAAAGTGCTGATGGATGGTCAGTTTTTTAATGCGGCTGAGCTGACGTTGCTGACCGATGTTGCAGAAATTATGATACCTAAAACCGATACGCCAGGCGCTACTGATGCCCATGTGATCCCCGTTTTAGACGGCTTAATGTTAACGTGGGCTGGCGTTAAGAGTAAACGACAGTTTCGTTTTATTGTTGCCCAAATAAATGACCTAGCTAAATCGACCTATGGATCAGTCTATAATAAGTTAGCTTTTGACGATCGTTTTTTATTAATTGAGCAATTAGACAAAACGGCTTTTGCTAATAAAAAAAGCGTGTTGTCGACTCATTATCGTCGACTAAAAGAAATGGTTTTTCATATTTATTATACCTCTGAAGAAGCTAATCCCGATTTTATTTTAATTCCGGGCGGATATCGCGGCAGTTTATCTAAACAGGAGCTAGACACGATCCAAGCTCGAGGCTATTTATGAGTACGCAGCAAGCAACACAATATGATGTCATTGTTGTCGGCTCGGGTATTACAGGCGGTTGGGCTGCAAAAGAATTTTGTGAGAAAGGGTTTAATACGTTAGTGATTGAGCGCGGTCGGCATCTTGACCATCCTAGCCCTGAATACAATGACATGAAAACGCCTTGGCAACTCGAAAACCGAGGGCTAGCGACGGAGTTATATGATGAAGAAGGCCGTTATCGTATGCTCAAAGCGAAGAAAAAAACGTTAAAAACTGATTCGATTCAATTTTTTGTTGATGATAAAGAAGCCCCTTATTCTTACCCTGATGATCGTCCTTTTATGTGGACACGCGGACATCAGCTTGGTGGGCGTTCGCTGACTTGGGGACGGCAAGTGCTCCGCTGGGGTGCTAAAGATTTTGAAGCCAATGCCAAAGATGGGCATGGAGTGCCGTGGCCGATTAGTTATGACGATCTTAAACCTTGGTATGATCACGTTGAAACGTTTATTGGGGTTGCCGGCAACAAAGATGGACTCGATGTGTTACCTGACGGTGTGTTTCAAAAACCATGGCAAATGAGTTGCGCCGAGCAATCGATTGCAAAAAAAATGGCTGAAAAATACACCGACCGACATCTTATTATTGGCCGATCGGCTAATTTAACTGAGCCAAGTGCTGAGCAGCGAACTCTGGGGCGAATTGCTTGTCAGGCTCGATCATATTGTGCACGTGGTTGTACATTAGGTGCCTATTTTAGTTCGTTATCGGCGACCCTACCGGCTGCAAAAGCCACCGGTAAATTAACGATAGTAACCGATGCAATTGCCTCACATGTTAATTATGATGAAAAAACCGGTAAAGCGAGTGGTATAATGGTAGTTGATGCTAACACGCTTGAGCAACGCAGTTACCGCGCTCGCGTTGTTTTTTTATGTGCTTCGGCCTTAGGTACGGTACAAATTTTACTGAATTCAAAATCAAAAACCTTTCCTAATGGCATCGCCAATTCAAGTGGTGTTGTGGGGCGTTATATTATGGACCACTTCACGGGCGCTGTTGGCATGGGTGAAGTGCCGGGGTTTGACGATCAATACAGCTATGGTCGCCGCCCCATCGCCACTTATATTCCTAATTTTCGCCACGAAAAAACAGGCAACGTCAATTTCACACGCGGATACGGTTATCAAACAACGGCAGGAGCTAGGCCGAGCAGTGGTAATACAGCAAAACGTGAAGGTATTGGTGCTAAGGTAAAAGCGGAAGCTAATCAGCCTAAACCTTGGCATTTTAAAGCGTTTATGTATGGTGAAATGCTACCCTATTATGATAATCAAGCCAGCTTGCACCCAACTAAAAAAGATAAATGGGGGATCCCGCTGTTACATATCGACGCACAAGTACGAGATAACGAACGCCACATGATCAGCCAAGCCGCTAAAGACATTAAAGAAATATTAGAAGTGGGTGGCTGTACAAAAATTAAAATTATTGAAACCCCCAAAGATCAGCATATCACCGTGGGTAACCGGACACATGAAATGGGCGGTGCGTGTATGGGGGCAGATCCTAAAACATCGGTTTTAAATAAGTGGGCACAAGCGCATGATGTCGATAATTTATTTGTTACAGATGGAGCGTGTATGTCTTCTTGTGCGACACAAAATCCGTCACTTACGTATATGGCGATCACGGCTCGCGCTGCTGATTATGCTACTAAATTAATGAACCAAGGTATTTTATAACAATTTTACGCGTTGGCTGATGCTTAATGATGACAAAAGTTAAGCCACAAGATAAGCCAAAACATAAATTTAAAAGGTATGAATATGCATAACACATTAACCAAAACACTCATTGCAGCAGGGGTAACCATTGCCCTTTCTGCTTGTTCGATGACGGCATCAGAGACGACTCGCGCAGATCAATCGGCAAATCAAACCCCGTCAACGCCTGTAAATTGGCCGGCTGATAATGTTGCATTTTGTCATGCCGCACTTGATAAGGCCGGCGAGCAATTAAATGATTTTAGACAGGCTTATACCGATCCGCGCCAGATCCCGACGTCTTACAGTGAAAACGAAGTTAAATATACCAATACAATGGGCTGGACCAGTGGGTTTGTTGCCGGTAATTTTTGGTATATATATGAACACAATAAAGATAAAAGTTGGTTAAAAACAGCAACAGATTGGACTTTAGCGTTAAAAGAACAACAGTTTAATCGTAAAACGCATGACATCGGTTTTATCATGAACAGCAGTTTTGGTAACGGTAAACGCTTAACGGGCAATGAATCTTATTCGCCGTTGTTGGTTAACGCTGCTAAAACCTTAATGGAGCGTTATAACCCGCATATTGGCACAACGTATTCTTGGAGTTGGGGCACGTGGGAATTCCCGGTAATTATCGACAATATGATGAATTTAGAATTATTGTTTGATGCTTCAATTGCAACGGGTGATCAAACGTATCATGATGCGGCGGTTAGCCATGCAACGGTAACGATGAAACATCATTTTAGAGACGATCACAGTTCATTTCATTTAGTTAATTATAACCGTACAACGGGCTTGCCTAATTTTAAACAGACTTTTCAAGGGATAGCCGATGATTCTTCTTGGTCTCGTGGCCAAGCGTGGGGCGCTTATGGTTATACAATGGTGTACCGATATACTCAAGACGAGAAGTTTTTAAATCATGCTCGTAATATTGTTAATTACCTATTAACGCATAAAAACATGCCAGACGATTTAATCCCTTATTTTGATTATGATGCACCTGAATACCCTGACGTAGTGAATTATCGAGATTCATCAGCTGCTTCTTTATTAGCTAGTGGGCTATTAGAGTTAGCAACCTATGTTGATGCAGAAGAAGCGAAGCGCTACCGCGATGCAGCAATGACCATGTTACGTAATTTAGCTTCACCTGCTTATTTAGCGAGTAAAGGCGAAAATGGTCATTTCTTGCTGAAACAAGCGACAGGAAATTATCCACGTGATTTAGATTTAAATGCTTCGCTTAACTATGGTGATTATTATTATTTAGAAGCGTTAACGCGTTGTAAAAACTTATAAACTATTTTTATGCGTTAGCAAACGTTAGCGATTAAAAGGCCGAGCTTATTTGATAAAAATAAACTCGGCCTTTTTTGTTTGTTTTATTAAAAATTTAAACCACGCCCAAAGGACGTGGTTTAATTTTTAATAAACAGGATATTAGGCGTGGGTCGTTCTTTTATTTGTGTGTTAACCGCTTGTTGAGTGTCGGGCTTTGTTTGCCCGCAGCCCCCAACTAGGGGGATTAATATATAGTCTTTTCGCTCAGGTTTTATGGTTCATTGTCAGCGCTTACTCGCCCCAATCACATAGTAGAGTATATGCTCATGGCGTCTCGAAGCTTGACGGCTTCCCCTAAAACCCGATCGCTTTGACTATAAATAGTCCGATGGATGCTAATTTTTCTTAAGCATTTTAAATCCTAGTGAGCCATTTTGATGTTACTGATAATAGTGTTAAGTCCGTTAAGCGATTGTTGAACTGCTTGCAATGGTGTTAAACCATTTGGATATTCTTCTTGCTCTACAACAATCCATTGGGTGTTACCATATTGAATAGTGGCTTTTATTAATGCCGCCCAGTCGTAATTGTTTTGGCCGATAATCACTTTTTTATCTTTGCTTACGGGGCCGGGTTTACCCTGATAGGTTCTAACTTTGAAGTGCGTGGTGAGCGTTCGATTTGGATAACGTTTAACGTATGTAATCGGATCGATTGCAGCAAAATTTGCCCAACCTGCATCGAGTTGTAGCACAAATTCTGGTGGGGTATTTAGGGCTAAATAATCCCAAAAGGTACTGTTTTTATAAGGTTTAAACTCTTTAGCATGATTATGGTAACCCAGCTTCATGTCCAGGCTATTAGCGAGTATAGAGAGTTTGGTTATGTCTGCTATTAGTTCATCTATTTTTTCTGCATTATCGATGCGTTTGTCATGCGGAATAAGGATTAATTTAACCCCAAGTGCTTTAAAAAATGTAAATTGATTTAATGCGTTATCACCTTGCAGCTGTGCTAATCCAATGTGCGCGCCGCTTGCGGTTAACCCTAACGAATCTAAGAAATTTTTAAGCCCCACTGGGTCTCGTTTATACTTGCCATAATGCCCTGCAAATTCTACCCCTTTGAACCCCATTGCGGCGAGTGCTTCGAGCGTACCTTCAAAATCTTCCTTTAAGGCTTCTTTTACCGAGTGTAATTGCACACTGATTGCCGGTATTACCAATTTATTTTTACTATGAACGTTACTTTGAAAAAAGAGGAATGAGATCACGATTATAAACATTTTGCATAGACATTTATTCATTTTAATATTATTTGGTTGCTTGTGATTTTATTTGATTATCTATGTTTGTTGTATAAAAGTCTTTATAAATTTGTAAGTATTTATAAGGTTAACTCAAGAGAGTGATCCGGGTTAATCGTTAATAAAAATACTTAAAGCTAGGGTAAATCAGCTCTGTAGTGATTTTTAGTTACTTATAGTCTTCTCGCTCAGGTTTTATGGTTCATTGTCAGCGCTTACTCTCGACTTTGGCTCCTGCGTCGTTCTAACACCTAAATCCATTTAGGCGGCCCCAATCACATAGTAGAGCATATGCTCATGGGGTCTCGAAGCTTGCCTGCATGGATGCAGGTAAGGGGCGAGAGCAGGACGCGGTAGCTTTGCCTGCATGGATGCAGGTAAGGGGCGAGAGCAGGACGCGGTAGCTTTGACGGCTTTGCTTACATGGATGTAAGTACTTAGGTTTCGTCTGGAACTAGAAACCTGCCCCTAAAACCCGATCGCTTTGACTATATTAAAAACGATTAATTTAGCATTAATAATCTATTTTAAAAGTCTTAATATCAGGGGTTTATTTAATAGTTTAAATACTTTATGTTTTTTTATAATTTTTATAATTTTTATAATTTTTATAATTTTTATAATTTTTAAAATTATATTTATTTTTATTATTCTAGATTAACTAACTGTTTTTAAATGGTATTTTATTTTATTTACCTAATATTCTTATCGGGTTGTGTGACAAGTAGATTGATAATGACCATTTATGCTTGAAAGTGTGGGTTGGTTCGTCTAATATAAATCATGTGTTAAAAAATTGTAATAATAAATACACAAACAACACATATGTAAATTTATTCTAATCACAATAATAACTCCTTATTCAACGAGGTAGACAAAATGTCCGTAGTAAACAGACAAACCAAAAAAAGTTATCATTCAGTATTTTTCAGCGGTATTGCCGGTATGGCCATGGCAGTAAGTTCACCCACTTTATTAGCACAAGAAGTTAATAGTGCTTTAGGTGAAGAAGAAACTGAAGTCATTGAAGTAACCGGTGTTCGTGGTGCTTTAGAAAATGCACTAAATACTAAACGTGAAGCGGTATCGATTGTTGATGCAATTTCTTCTGCTGATATTGATGCGTTACCTGCATTAGATTTTGGTGAAGCTTTACAGGCTCTTCCTGGTGTACAGTTAGATCGTTCAAATGAAGGTCGTACTTCTGAAATCAGTTTACGTGGTTTATCGGGTGGTTTTGTTAAAACTACGGCATTTGGTCAATCATTCGCGACGCCGAGTCGTAGTTCTGGTCCAACGGGTGGTACAAACCCTTTTGCTTCATTCGAAGCGGGTGTGTTTGACGGTGTAACACTTATTAAATCACCTACCGCAGATATACAAGCGGGTGGTATGGCGGGCGTTGTTGATAAAAAATTACAACAAGCTTTAGCTAAAAAAGATGGTAAATATAGCGTTAGTTTAGGTGGTCGTTTAGAAGAATTAACGGGTAACTGGGATAAAACAATCAAATTTTCTGCTGCAAAGCATTTAATTAAAGATGAATTAGCCGTTGCTGTTAAATTTTCTGGTTCAGAGCAAACGTTCCGTCGTGACTTAATGCAAACAACGGTTTATACATCTCTTGATGAAACGAATACTCAAGGCGACATGATCTCTAATACGATTGGTGATTATAAAGCGGCTTGGGGTTTACCGGCTGATGCGGTTGTTAAAGGTGTAGCAAATGGACGTAACGTTACTGAATATAGTGAAGGTGATCGTGTTTCATTTACGGGTAACATTGAATGGAAACCCAGTGAAAATTTAAAATTAGGTTCTCATGTATTATATACAGAACGTGATTTAGGCGATGGCACAAAAGAAGATACCGCATTTTTTGCTGGTCTTCATCACAACACCCCAGCAAAAGCCTCTAGTAAACGTCATTATTATAGTGCAAATGTTGAACCGGATATGGCAACCGCGCCTTTCATTTATAAACATGATGCTGCTGGTAACCCTGAATATATTGCAAGCAAGGTAAACTTTACTGACGGTGGTTTACAGTTTACTAATCGTAAAACGACATTTTTAGAGACGGCGAAAGGCATTATGTTATATGCTGACTATGCTAAAGATGACTGGGTATTAGACGGTATTGTTAGTTACTCAGAAGCCGAAAATCAATTTATGAATATTGGTATTGATTTTCGTCATACACAACATCACAACCCAGCAACTAATTTTACACCAGATGGTGGAGTTAGAGCATCTTACCCATCTGTTCCAACCGGTATCGACGGTACGATTAGTACTGGCCAAGGCAATACTGCCGATACGATTGTTACTGCAACAGGTTGGGATAACTACAATTACAATAATTTGAATTGGCAAAAGCCTGGCTATACGGGCGGTACTGTTTCTTCAAATGATCCATCAAATGGTGGTCGTCGTTTACAATTTACGGTTGATGGTCGTGTAGACAACCCGACTCGTGAAATGTCGGCTGCTGAGTTTAACGCTGAACGAATTTTGCAACTCGATTTAGCTGATGAATTCAGTATTGGTTCAATTAAATTTGGTGTACGCACAAGTACTGAAGAATTGGATAATCGTGACCAAAAAATTGGTATTGTGGGTATTGATACTGACGCAATAAATGAAGGTTTTATTCACGATAATATTATCAGCGAGCAACAAACTGCATTTTTTGATGGGGCTATACCGGGTACATTTGGTGCTGGGAGTGGTTGGAGAACGTTTGATAACGACTTTATTTCTAACGAGTTATCAAAAGGCTTAGCCGATTTAACGGCGGTTACTGATGACAACCCTTATGCATTAACCATTGCTTCGCCAAGTGTTTTTTATGATCGCTTAAATAACGGTACAAAATTACCTAATTTCTTTGCTAATAATTTTAGTGCTGAACAAACGATTACTGCCGCTTATTTAATGTCTGATTTCTCAGGTGAAATAGGTTCGGTTTACTATAGTGGTAACTTTGGTGTTCGCCATGAAAAAACAGAAAATAAATTTTTAGGTAAGGTTGCTAAACAGCTTCCATCTAAAGTTTATGTTCCTGATGATTTCCCGTTTGAAAGTGATTATAGCAATACTTTGCCTTCAATGAATTTATCGGTTGAACTTACCGACGATATAATTGTGCGTACTGCGTATTATAAAGCCTTAGTTAGACCTAACTTAAGAGCTCAAAATCCTTCATTAACGATTAAAGAAAGTAATAACTCTTTAACTATCGATTTACCTAAAGGTGAGTTAGAACCTTATACGGCTGATAATTTTGATCTATCTTTTGAATGGTATAACCGAGAAGGCAGTGCGATTTCTGTTGGTTTATTCCAAAAAGAAATTACCGGTTTATTCTTACAAGAAAAGCCATGTCCTAGCCTAGGTGAATATACTTTCATTGATGAGCAATTTGGCGCATTTGAAGGTGAAGATTCAGAATCTAGCGGAAACTGTATTCAAACAGAAACATTTACTAACCCTGATACCGGTGAAGTGACAAACCGTAATGTTACGGTTAACCGTAGTTTCAACGCCGATAATGAAATTAAGTTACAAGGTGTTGAATTTGCAGCACAACAAAAACTAGATTTCTTACCGTATCCTTGGAATGGCTTTGGTGGTGTATTTAACTATACCTACATTAAGCAAACAGGTGATGAAGGGGATAATAAACTTTATAAAGTATCACCTCGCTCTTATAACTTAATCGGTTATTGGGAAGATGATAACTTTAGTGTTCGTTTAGCTTATAACTGGCGTGATTCGTTTGACATCAGAAAGAGCAGTCAATATTACGGTATTGAAGATCGTAGAACGAAAGCGAGTGGTCGTTTAGATCTTTCTTCGTCATATAAAATTGCCCAAGGGTTAAAAGTTCACTTAAAAGCTTACAACTTAACTGATGAGCAAGTATATGAATACTTCGGTGAAGATGAAAGAGCAGTAGCACGTATCGATTATACCGGTCGTATTTTTGAGCTTGGTGTTAACTATTCATTCTAAGTTAATTGTGTAAAAAACGATTGTTATACATTATGGGCGGCCAATTTATTGGCCGCCTTTTCTATTAAATATGTATTGGTTTTAGTATGTCTTTATTTAAATCGCCTTTATTAAGCTCTCAAAAAATTTATCTATTTTTAACTCTTTTATTTACCGCTGTATTTGCGGTATCAGCAGATAATCAAACAAATGATAAACAACTTTTAAAAACGGAAGCGATCGACCATGTTTGGTCGGGTCATCGCATTAAGCCTTTTTTATTAACCCGAGGTAAACATCAATTTGTTGCTTATTTTGATGCTAATCGCCAAATGACCGTGGCTTATCGAACGATTAATGATAAGTGGCGTTACTATAAAGTGGATAGTTGGTTAGGCTGGGATAGTCATAATTATGTCACGATGGAGCTCGATAAAGCAGGGCATTTACACGTAATGGGTAATATGCATGCTGATCCGCTTGAATATTTTAGAACGTCAGAACCTTATAACGTGCGCTCATTAAAACGTATACCAACATTGGTTAACCGCGATGTAGAACAACGAATGACGTATCCAATATTTTTATTAAATAAAAACAATGATCTCATTGTTAAGTATAGAAATGGCGGCAGTGGCAATGGTAACGAAATGTACAATATTTATGACACTAAGAGTCAATCTTGGTCTAAATTACATAACCAACAATTTTTAGATGGCCAAGGTGAAATGAGTGGCTATTTTGAAGGCCCCACGTTAGGCAAAGATGGGTATTTTCATTTGATTTGGGTGTGGCGTAATACGCCTAATGCCGCAACAAACCATTCACTTTCGTATGCCCGCAGTGTTGATTTATTAAATTGGCAAGATTCAAATGGTAACAAAATTGAATTGCCATTAACGTTAGCCAAAACTGAAATTGTTGATCCGGTTCCTGCTTTTGGTGGCATGATTAACGGTAATGTTAAACTCGGTTTTGATAGTAATAACCAACCTATTATTACTTATCACAAATATGATGCAGCCGGTCAAACGCAAATGTTTCTTGCTAGAAAATCAGGCCGTAACTGGGTTTCAAGCCAAATCAGTGATTGGAAAAACTTCAGATGGGATTTTAGTGGCCATGGCTCATTAGGCCGTTTTGCGGTGAGACCTTATTCACCGGTAGCCTTAGGTAATAATAAAATAGGCGTAACGGTTCGAAAACATGATGACATTATGCAATTTATTGTTGATGAAAATACGTTATCAACTTTAAAGGTTGTTCCTTCAAGTTTATATCCAGCGATTATCGATAACTCTGCAAAGCATGCAAATTTACATATGTTTGAAGATAAGCGATTCACTTTAGAGAACCAAGTTTTTAAAGGGGTTGGCGATTTAAGCCCTGAAGGACATTCGTATTATCTATCGTGGTTTAGTCAACCGGGTAACCGTGATAATGCACATGCTAAGATTAGCCCCGCGAGTGTCATGTTATTACACGAAGTTTTTTAAACTCGATTTTTATGAGTGTTGTTTCGCTAACAACACTCGTTTTAACCGTAATCTAACAACATGGGAATTTAATAGTTAAATCATTGTTTTATTGGTCGTTGTTGTATGAACCCGTTGATATTCTTTAGGTGTACAGCCAGTTTGTTTTTTAAACACCGTCGAAAAATAAGCCGAGTTGTTAAAACCCACATCAAATGCCGTGTTGGTTATTGACTGAGTTAATAATAACTCTTTTGATTTATTAATGCGTACATCAATTAAATATTGATTTATCGTTTGTGCCGTTAGGTTTTTAAAGTTTTTTGTAATATGTGAACGGCTTGCGCCTATTTCGTCGGCAATATCATTAAGGGAGATATCTTTGTGATAATGGCTGAGTATAAACGTTTTAATTCTGTCTACTAATGCAGAGTCAGCAGGAGAATCTTCAGTTTTGCCGCTTAAGCTCGCTAAAAATTTGGCTTCGTGCTGAATAATGTCATCAATTTGTGTAAATGAAGTGCAGGCTTCTAATGCTTGACCTTTTTCTTCGAGTTGTTTAATTAAAGTAGCCGCATTACCGCTATTAAAAATTAACGAATCAAATAACATAAATAACACTTCTTTGGCACGAACGCGGTAAGTAGCTAGATTATGCTGACTGAAGCTTTTTAGGGCGTGTAATAAATTTTGTACTCGATCAGCGACTAAAGCTCCTCGGGCAAAAGCTACCGTTTCAATAAGCGCTGCGCGTTCTTTGAAAGGATAAGATTCGTTAATTTTTTTGGGATAATATTCAGTAAAGTGGGTGTTGGATGGTGCCGCATATTGCGCTATCGCCAAAGAACTTTGATGTAAATAATGTTGTTTAACTTTCTCGTTGGTCATTTGAATATCGCGATAAATTGCCGATGCCCAAATAATTGCGGTTAACGCACTGCCTGCATAATAAACCACCCACTTCTGAAAAATGTTACCTATGCATATACAGGTATAAAGAAGCAAAACAGCATAAACCAAGATAGCTACGTAACGTTTTATGGGCCGATAAAGTATAAACAAACTAGGCAGTAACAATTGTATGGTTACCAACAGAATTTGAGCATTATAAATATCTTGGTTAGTGATACTTTCGAACACTTTTGGCCACGGCTGTTGATCAAGATGATGGTAATAAAAAGGCGGAGCTATCACAAACAATAAGGACCAAGCCATACCTAATAAAATAGGAATTATGAAGATTTCTCGGCGCACAGTTATTTGCGCTTGAATAAATAAACCGTATACCAAAGCTGGCATACCTAAGCTAAACAGCAATACATTTCGAACTAAATCAAACCAGCGCTTGCCGTTTTCAATGGGCATAATGTTAATAAGTGGGCCGGATAAAAACAAAATAATGCAAGCCATAAAAGTCGCAAAATATGCGTAGGCACTGCCAATGCGCGCTCGGACCAAAGTAAAATAGATTAGCACCATTAAATAAACATTAGCGGCAATAAAAGGGATGATAGCCCTCAGAAATGTATGCCAATCTAACTCTGTATAGACCATTTATTTTTGCTCGTTACTTTTAATCAAAGATAAATCCACCCTAAAGAACTTTAAATATAGGCCAAAAGCCGATTTTTAAAATAGAAACTCTCACTAGAACCCCAAACCAAATAGCCAGTAAATCATTGTTATAGATATAGTCTTCTCGCTCAGGTTTTATGGTTCATTGTCAGCGCTTACTCGCCCCAATCACATAATAGAGCATATGCTCATGGGGTCTCGAAGCTTGACGGCTTCCCCTAAAACCCGATCGCTTTGACTGTAGATTAAAAAATTAATTAAACCTTTTAGCCAATTTTAAAAGCAAGTGTTTAATTAAAATTTAAACTTAAATACCTGAGCTTTATTAATTTTGACTAAACAGGCAAACGAGCGCGAGAAAACAAACAATGAATTTACTGCATAAAGTCGTACTTTACCTTATCGCAACATGTTTACAATTAACATCCTTATCTTTAGTTTATGCTGCGTCAAAACCCAATATATTATTGATAATTTCGGATGACGCGGGTTATCACGATTTTGGCTTTCACGGCAGCAAAACTATGAAAACGCCCAACTTAGATAAGTTTGCTAAACACAGTATTTTATTTAAACAAGCTTATGTCACCGCGGCTGTATGTGGCCCTTCAAGAGCCGGATTATTTACTGGCAAGTACCAACAAAAATTTGGTTTTGAAGAAAATAATGTACCAGGTTTTATGAGTGAGTCGGGTTTGATGGGTGATGAAATGGGCTTGCCATTGTCTGAACTAACCATTGCGGATCACTTACGACAACTCGGTTATACCACAGGTTTAATCGGTAAATGGCATTTAGGTGATCACGATAAATATCATCCAATACGTCGAGGATTTGATCACTTTTATGGTTTTAGAACCGGTTCGCGCAGTTATTACGCCTACGATGAAAGCGAATTGAAGCAGCGCAATAACGAGCGTATGGAGCGTGGCTTTAAAGTTTATAAAGAACATCAAGGCTATTTAACCGATGCACTTGTTGCCGAAACCAGCCAATTTATAACGACTACAGTGCAAAACAAACAACCTTTTTTTGCTGTGCTATCGTTAACTGCAGTTCATGCCCCTATGCAGGCCAAACCCGAAGACTTAGCACAATTTCCTAATTTAACAGGTACTCGCAAAATTCTTGCGGCTATGAATTTAAACATGGATCAGCAGTTGGGTTTATTATTCAACCAGCTTGAGCGATTAAAAATCGCCAACAATACCTTAGTGGTTTTTGTTAATGACAATGGTGGGCCAACCGATCAAAACCACGCAAATAATTATCCGCTAAGTGGTACAAAAGCGAATCATCTTGAAGGGGGGATACGTGTACCAATGCTGATGCGCTTGCCTGATAAATTAACTGCAAATATGCAATTTGAATATCCTGTCAGTACACTTGATTTAATGCCTACTTTTTTAACCCTAGCTGGTGCTAATTTAGCTGAGTTTGCGCACTTAGATGGGGTTAATTTGTTGCCATATCTAAACAAAAAGTCCAATACAACTCAAACACGCCCTCATAAAACCTTGTATTGGAAAAAAGAAAACCGTGCGGCTATCCGTGATATGGATTGGAAACTATTGCGTTTCCCAGACCGCCCAGTAGAGCTATACAACCTAGCTCAAGATCAAGCAGAGCAAATAAACCTTGCCAAGCAACAGCCGCAAATTGTTAAAGACCTCTACCAAAAATTATTTGCATGGGAACTCACCTTAGAACGCCCTTTGTGGCAATTGAAACGCCAATATGAAGGTGCAGCCATGCGCAGAATGGATAAGTACCGAAATCACAAAGCCGACTAATTTAACCCGTGATCCAGATAACTTAAATCAGACTTAACATTAAATTTAAAACCCATGAGAAGTTTTACCATGAAATTATCAAACATAATTAAACACTTGAGCTACGCCGTGGCATTTTTTTGTAGCACGTTTTGTTATAGCGTTAGCGCAAATGCCGACGAAAGACCCAACATCATTGTTATTTTAGCTGACGACCTTGGCTATAACGATGTTGGTTTTACCAATAGCTCAACAGAAATTAAAACCCCTAGGTTAAATGAGCTAGCTGAAAATGGGGTTACATTTGAAAACGGTTATGTTACTCACCCTTATTGTGGCCCTTCACGCGCTGGTTTATTAACTGGACGTTATCAAGCCCGTTTTGGCATGGAAAACAATGTTACCTACACACCATACGACCCGTACATGGGGCTACCAACAGAAGAATTAACCTTTGCCGAACGTTTGCAAAAAGTGGGTTATAAAACCTCGATTTTTGGTAAATGGCATTTAGGGGGTGCACCAAAGTTTCAACCTAATAACCAAGGCTTTGATTATTTTTATGGTTTTTTAGATGGCGGACACATGTACATGCCAGGGCAAGTGCACGTTGGTAGCCCTGACGGTTATTGGTTGCCTATTGTACGCAACAGTCAACCAGCAGAATTTAATGAATATTTAACCACAGCCTTAAGCCGAGACGCAGCCCAATACATTAAACGCAGTGGTAACGAGCCCTTTATGATGTACCTATCATATAATGCACCACACGCGCCTTTACAAGCACCAGCAGAAACAATTAAAAAATACAGCCATATCAAAAACAAAAATCGCCAAATTTATGCGGCTATGGTTGATGAGATGGACCAAGGTATAGGCATGGTTGTTGATGCGCTAAAAGAAAAAGGTAAATATAAAAATACGCTTATTTTCTTCTTATCTGACAACGGCGGTTTATATCCAGATTCTTGGTGGCCTCAATACGACTGGGCAGACAATGCACCGTTTCGTCATGGTAAAGTGGCTTTAATGGAAGGGGGCGTACATGTGCCATTTATTGCGCATTGGCCAAATAAAATTAAACAAGGTTTTAAATTTGACGGCCTAGTATCTGCACTGGATATCGCAGCCACCTCAGTGGCGCTTGCTAAAGCAGATGCATCAGACGGTTTACTTGAAGGTGTTAACTTAGAGCCTTATATAACAAAACGCAAAACGGGCACACCACATAAAGCCTTATTTTGGCGTTTAGAAGAAGCAGATAATATTTGGGCTGTGCGTACCATGACAGGCAAATATATGCAGCAAGGTTTGCCAGGAGTTGACCGAGCTTATTTTGATATGGTGAACGACCCAACTGAACAAATAAACGCAGTGGATAAATATCCACAAAAACAAGCTGAATTGGCCAAACTTTGGAACGAGTGGAATAAAAACAACAAAGAAAATATCTTGCGGCAATCCAATGAATATAAAAGCGCTGTTAAAGCATTTTATGAGCAGCTAAATAAAGAAGACAACCAACAAGCGAACGCGCGTAAAAAGTACCATGTTAATTAACCTGAACTCAAGCCATGATAGAAGCCAAGCATTAAACTAAACTCTTATTTGTAAGTTTTGAGTCAATTGCTAGGGCGTGTTTATCTTTGTCGTATCGATTTATTCAATTCCAAAGCATTTTGATCACGGCATTGGCTTGATGGCATAGTACTTCTACGTCAAAAGCCAATAACAAAGAGCAAAACGTTTTGGATTGAACCGGGCCGTGGTTTTTATAACGTTCCGTTTTCAAAACGCATTAGCGATAATAACGAAGCTAAAATTTTGCATTGTTGATAACACAAAAGGGCATTTTTTGGTTTTCTTCTGCCATTAACAAATCAAAAAGTGTGGGCGTATGTTTTATATTTCTAATGCCAACAGGCTCTGATTGATAACCTGCGAGGTAAGACGGTTTTATAATATTAACCGCTTTACCTAAGCTTATTTCACGCTAACGAATTGCAATCTAATTCTGATAATAAGCTTTGTGATTAAAGTTTCTGCGGGAGGTATTTTATCTCGCATTGATTAAGTAGCCCATAATGATGATTATGTTAAATAGTATTGTGTTTGTTATTTCATTCTTGTGATGACAGTAAATAAGTTTATCGATTAACGTTAATTTGTATTATTACCGATAATTGTTACTTATCGGTAATAATGTATATACCTAAAATGTTATTCTCTACTATCGGTTTGCTGAACAATGTGTAACGTAAATATATGATTAAAAATGCTGTTTTTTAAATTTATGTGTTTTCCACTTTTATGTCTTTATGTGATCCTAAATAATTTAACTCGCATTGGTTAAATTATGCGCTTTATTACACTTTGATGAATAATTCCTTCATTAATAACTAGCAAAAAATAATGCAACGACTAAGATGGTTTATTATAAAAATGATTTAAACGTAAAGTTTAAAATTCGTTTGATATTTATCTACTTAACACATGTCGTGATTGGAAAACATAATGAAAACAGTCAAATCCCTACTTACACTTTCTATTTTAACTGCATTCCCGATGTTGTCATTTGCTTCATCGGTCGATATATATGGCAAAGCTAATTTATCACTACAATCATCTGATGATGGTGATGGCTCTTACCAAGAAATTAAAAGTAATGCTTCGCGCATCGGCTTTAAAGGCTCTAATGAAATAGATAATGGTTTGTTTGTTGTTTATAAAGCCGAGTTTGGTGTTGATATGGATGGAGACAGTGATAAAGGGAGTAGTGTCACTGATCGTAATCAATATATTGGCTTAAAGGGGGCTTTTGGTGAAGTATTGCTTGGCAATAATGATTCAGTATTAAAGCAATCACAAGGTAAAGTCGACATCTTTAATGGTTATAATGGTGATATTAAATCGTTGTTTAAAGGTGAAAATAGAGTTAAAGATTCAATAACTTATAAATCACCTGTATTTAACGCTTTTCAATTTGGGATGACATACATTACTGAAGATGAAGTAGATGCTGAAAATGGTTTATCTTTAGCTGTTTTTTATGGCGATAAATCGCTAAAAAAATCAAACGTATATGCCGCGATTGCGGTTGATAATGATGTCAAAGAATATGATACAACTCGTGTGACACTTGCCACTAAGCTTGCTGATATCAAACTTGGCGGTATGTTCCAAACTCAAAAAGACATGAGCGGTGCCAAGATGGATGGTATTATGCTTTCAGCAAAATACACCTTGGATAAAGTCGATTTAAAAGCTCAAGTGCAAACGGCTGATTATGAAGACGATACCAGCAAAAAAGGATTTTCGCTTGGCGCGGATTATAAACTGGCGAGTAGTACTAAATTATATGCTTTTTATACGTCGTTTGATATGGATAATGATGTTGACCAAAAATATCTCGCATTAGGTATAGAATATAAATTTTAAACCTTAAGCTAATTGTTTATTAATCAGAGAGTAATTTTAATGATTAACTCTCTAATTAATTTACATTAATAATAAGCGTTGATTGTTTCTCGTTTTTAAATTGATGTCGATGTTTGTTAGTTAAGTAGTGACGTGCGCCCCCTACTCTAATTTGTGTATTTATTAAAATTAATTGTGGATCGTGTTCCATGATTACAATGTCACTTAGCAATATAAAATTTAAACCATGTGCCTTGTCGCCATCCATTATTGTTGGAAAACCTTGTATGTCTTATTTTAAAGTTCTGTGGCTATTTAAATACACAGTGGTTGCGTTAATTTTTTTCTCGCACAGTGTAAATGCCGTAGAATTAGCTTGGCTTAAAATATCTGAATCGAATAATAAAAATTGGTCTGTGAATTTTTCAAATAATGAACAGTTATCGATGGAGTTAAAATCGAAACAAGCGATTGATAACGAAAAAAGAATTTTTGTTATTTTACCAAAAAAATCAAATAGTTACATACTTGCTATTAATAAATTTTTAGAAAAGTTAGGCCAAAGTGAAATATCAGCGCACATATCTGTATTTAATTTTGACAAAAAAAATCAGCTTGGGTTAAATATTCTTGCCTTAGCTAAAGAGCAAAAAATTGATTTAATATTCTCTATTGGGTCCGAAACCGCTTTGCTAGTTAATAAACATTTTAAAGGTGAAGCCATACCGGTTGTGACCGCTATAAATAAAGACCCTGTTTTATTAGGTTTTGTAGATGACTATACTTCACCGAGTAATCACAATATTGCATACACGACGTTAAATATCCCTCTTTCTGTGCAATTAAACTATTTAAAAACGTTAAAACCTAATTTAAAAGCGATTGGTTTAATTTATAACAATACACATAATGCTGTTTTGCAAACCGAAGTTCTCCCTATGAAAAAAACCTTTAAAAAAATGGGGATCGAAATTATAGATATTGAAGTTAGCTCAAGAGAAACAGCGAAAACCGAATTACAACAACAATTTCCTAGTGCAATAAAACAACTACAAAATATTGATACTGACCTTAATGATACACTTTTCTGGTTAACGAGTAGTACCGCCGCTTTTTCTGAAATTGCCACTATTAACCAATTTGCTCAAAATATACCTGTGATTGGGTCTATTCCAAACATTGTCAAACCGGGTGATAACAGTGCTGTTTTAGGTATTGGTATTGATCGCCGAAATAATGCCTTGTTAGCCAGTATTTATGCGATAAAAATCTTAAGAAAAGAGTTAAACGTTGAAGATTTGCCAGTGGGCGTAGTATCGCCACCTGACATTGCTATTAACTTTAGAGTTGCTAAGAAAATCGGCTTAAAAATTCCTTTCGATTTTTTTGAAAGTTCTGATTTTATTTATAATTATGAAGGCAAGACCGCAAGAGCCTTTGGTGAAAACATACAATGAATGCTTTTAAAATGCAGGTTTTACAGTTTCTTAATAACTTAAAAATTAGTTTACCCACCATTTTTGTTTCAGCTTTGACTTTGTTATTACTCAGTTATGTGGGTTTTTGGGAGTCAAATAAACAAAGTAAGCAATTCCAAGCGTCTAAACTTTCAACACAGGGCGAGGTTATTAAAAACTCGGTCGAATCATTCTTAAATGCGGGGCAACCATTAACGCAATACAGTGCATTTAAGCAATTATCGGCAACCCTGCTCGATTCTGATCCCAGTATTGAGCACATAGTGATTAGAAACACAGTTCAAAAAGTGATTTTTTCGACCCTAAATGACGATCAAATAATTTCTAATGAACAATACCCTCTTAGTGATCTAACACTTAATAACAGTAGTTATACCGTTTATGAAAACGACCAAACCATTAAGTTAACTACGCCACTTGAAAGCTCGTTTGAAAGTGCGGGCGTACTTGAAATAGCAGCTGATAAATCAAAGCTCTTAGGTCCATCTAATAAATTATATGATAAGGTTTTCAATCTATTTTTAATGACTATTATTGTATTTTCTTTTTTTGTTATTTTACTTGAAACACTTAACTTAAATAACAAAGCAAGAATTTTAAAATTTGGTTATGCGATTTGTTTTATCTTCATTTCTACGGTTATTGTAACGACTGTTTTGAAAATATATGAAGACGGTGCGCAAGCTAAAGCTCAAGCCTTAACGGATTCAATGGTCGCTCGTTTAAATTCTGTACTGGCACTTGATATTAATATTGATGATATATCGGGGATCGAGCAAACGTTTATTGCGTATAAGAATAATAACCCCGATATTAGAGAAATAGCTTTAATACAGAATGGTGTTTGGAAATATCACACGGATATTGCAAAAATTGGCGAGACTAACTATTTAGATAATGATGTTTTTGAATATTCAATTCAGCTCAATGGCACAGAAAAACCGGTTCATGATGAATTGTACATTTCTGTTTCGATTCCTGTTGATGTGGTTAATCAAGCCATCTTAACCAGTGTTAATGAGTTTATTACGTTGATTGTCGCTTGTGGTTTAATTTCATTTATTTTTATAAATGCAAGCACCAGTATTTCTTCATTATTAAAACCATCTCAAACTGACCCGCACAGTAAATTATTCGATAATTTGCAAATAATTAAATCAGCCTATTTTTTAATTGTTTTTGTGCATGCACTTTCAGTTTCTTTCTTGCCTCATCTTGTTAAAGAGTTAGCGAGTGTAGAAGCTAGCCTTTTTGCGAGTAGCTCTTTACCTTTCACTGCTTACTATGCCATGTTCGCTTTAGTTTTAATTCCAGCTGGGCAATACGCCGAAAAAGGTTCATTAAAGATGTTAATGCTTATTGGCGCTTTATTGGAGTTGATAGGTTTAATTTTCATTATATTTTTAGACAGCTATTGGGCGATAGTTATTGCTCGCGCAATTTCTGGAGCGGGCCAAGGTTTCTTTTTAATTGGTTTGCAGTCTTATTTATTGGTTGTGACACCGAAAGATAAACGAACACAGGGTTCTGCAGTTAAAGTCATCGGCCGAAACACTGGGCTTATATCAGGGACTGCGATTGGTGCGTTGATTTTCTCGTTTACTGATTTTGAAACCGTATTTGTTATTGGTTCATCAATTAGCTTATTTGCGATGTTGTATATGTGGTTTTTGATCATTGATGTTAAAGAAACATCTGATGAAAATACTAAAAAAATCACTTTTTCACGTATGTTTCACAATGTACTTAATTCACTTAAAGACAGTGAGTTTGTAAAATCTTTATGCCTAATTGCCATTCCTGGCAAAATGGCAATTACTGGCGTTATTATGTTTGCAACGCCTTTGATGCTTATTAATAATCAATTTACGCCAGGCGAAATTGGTCAAGCATTAATGTTGTATTACATTGCATCAATCATTGCGACTCATTACGCATCTAAATGGGTCGATAAAAAAGATATTTCTTATGCGATCATTTTTTCTAGCGCTATTATTGGTGGTTTAAGTATCATTTTATTAGGCCTATTAGGAACGGAATCATTAAAAGCAGTGGATGTGAGTAATCATTTTGATCTTTATTTAATAGCACATTATTTACAGTCTTTTATATCGATGACTGATATACCTTGGTTATTAGATGGCTTAATCATTCTGAGTATTACTGTGGCCGGTATCTCTAATGGATTTCTAACCTCACCGGTTATTACCTATATTAATAAAACGCCAATCGCCCATAAAAACGGCATAAAATCTACCACTGCTACGTATACTTTTCTTGAGCGTGGTGGACATACTATTGGTCCCTTAGTTATTGGTTCATTGTTAGCGATGACTAATCAAAATCAAATCGCCATTGCCTATTTTGGGATAATAATGGCTGTTTGTGGTTTACTCTTTTTCTTTTTACCCTCAAAGTTAGCGAAATAATTTGTGATTATCAAAAAAAAACGTTCCCTCTATTTAACGATTCTTAGGTACTTTTCATTTCTAGTTATCGTGACAGGGGGCGCTGCAGGGGCTAGCTTTTATTATGGTAGTGCACAAATAGTATTAGAATATTCTGACAATAATTCTAAACATATCACCGACAAGGTTATAAATCAGACAACGCATTATTTAAATACTCCGGCAGAACAAGGTAAAGTAATCAGTCAATTAATTACTGAAGCTCCTATCATTGATGCTCATGAAAATATATGGCGTTATATGTGGCAACAAATGCAAGTGTTACCTCAAGTACAGTCAATTCATGTAGCGGATGAAGAAGGTAGTTATGTGCAAGTGCGCCGAGATCCTCAATTAGCCACTCGCTATATTGATAGAAGTACGACCAAACTTAATGAGTTATGGGTTTATCGTGATGCTGAATATAACCGTCTTAATTCGGAAGAAAAAAAGCCTACTTTTGACCCAAGAAATCGGCCTTGGTATATGAATACGCTTATTGAGCAAAAGACATATTGGACCGATGTTTACCTATTTACTACAGCACAAACACCCGGTATATCCGCTACGTTTCCATTACTTGATAGTGATGATAATAAACGAGGTGTTATCGGTATTAATATTCCGCTTGAAAGTTTGTCGGTTTTCTTATCTGAGCTAAATCTAGATAAAAAGGGTCATGTTTTTATCACTAATGCGAATCATGAAATTATTGCCTTTCCTGACACTAATCTAATAACGACTTTGTTGCCTGATAGCGGTTTAAGGCGTGTTGCCTTAGTTTATGAATTACCGCAAAAATGGTTACGAAATGCATATGATCATTATAGAGAAACCGGTGAAACTAAGTTTTTTTCTGAAACCGATGATAAAACTTATATTATTAATGTAGCCCCCTTTCCTAAATCTTTCCCTACTAAGTGGCAAGTTTTTGTTGTTATGCCAGAAAAAGAAGTCTTAGGATCCGTTAATCAAGTTTTATTACAAACGCTACTTATCTTTTTATCTATTTTTGCTTTGTCTCTACTTGTCATTCTATTTTTCTCTCAACGTATTACTAAACCTATCAAAGCATTAACGATTGAGACTGAAAAAATTCGTAACTTTAATTTAGATGATATTCAGCGAGTTAGAACGAATATTTCAGAAATTCACTCAATGAGTAATGCTATTATATCGGCTAAAACAGGTCTGCAATCATTTAGAAAGTATGTTCCAGAAGTGTTAGTTAAACAATTAATCGATTTAGGGGAACAAGCCAAAATTGGCGGTCAAGAAACAGAGGTGACTATTTTCTTCTCTGACATTGCTAATTTTACATCGATTGCAGAACGTATACACCCACAAGATTTAATGCTGCATTTATCTGAGTATTTTGAAGAACTAAGTATGATTATTGTTAAAAATAACGGCACGATAGATAAGTATATTGGTGATGCGATTATGGCATTTTGGGGTGCACCAATTCATCATGAAAGAACACCGTATGATGCTTGTAAATCTGCTTTGTTATGTCAAAAACGAAATAAATTATTAAACGAACAATGGATTAAAGATCGTAAACCCGTTTTGAAAACGCGTATAGGTTTGCATACTGGTCGCACGATTGTCGGTAATGTTGGGTCTAGTGTCAGAATTAACTACAGTGTGCTTGGAGATTCAGTTAATTTAGCTGCCCGTTTAGAAGGGATTAATAAGCTTTATGATACTGAAATTATTATTAGTGAAAATACATATCATTTAGTTAAAGATAGTTATAAATGTCGTATGCTGGATATCGTTGCAGTTAAAGGTAAGCAAATTGGTGTGCAGATTTATGAGTTACTGCATGAAATTGATGAACAAGAACCTGAACTTAAATACCCTATTGAATTTTATGAGACTTATGAATTAGCTTTAAAGGATTATTTGAATAAAAATATATCGAGTGCAATGGATAAACTTTATATCTGCCAAGAAATAGCTCAACATGACAAGTCTGTTTTGAAGCTATTGGCATCGTGTAAACAATTCATCGAAAAAGGTGACACAATTCCTGAACATTGGGATGGGATCACAACATTACACGAAAAGTGATTTGCCCATCATTTATAGTTGATGATTGTCCGACTGATATGCATATTAAGTTTATAGTGGTTTAGTTGTTGGTGCGTCAAACTTTAGATTTAATCCTGTAATATTTATCTAGAAATAACCTATCAGGATCAATAGGTTATTTCTGACTCGGGTATAAATTATTGGTTTGATGTATCTTGTGGTTGTGGTACATCATTTGTCACTATTAATAATAGTAGCCCTATTAATGGTGTTAACAGTAATGAACCAAAAGTTAAGCCCCAAAACCCTAGGCTACGTTTACGGCCTAAATAACCAATGACTAAACTACAAAAAAACGTTGCAACAAAAATTAATAACATGGAGCCTCCTAATTATAAACAGGTTTACGTATCATCATCATGAGCCAGATCCGGTTCACTTGATGTGTTTTTGATCGTATTAGTATCGTCATCGCTAACAAAAATTAATTTACCATCTTTATCTCTAATTAGTTTCTGGATAGAGTAATCTATATTTGTACTCTCACCATCAAAGAAACTATAGCTACCTAATAAGCTAAACCATAATGGCAAACGATAATTGAGCGCTTCACTGACCCTTATCGGAACGGCCGTTTTTGCACTCGCAACGCCTTGTGCATACAGACGAACACTGTCATACCCCATCATAGCTGACACATCTGCTTGGCTGTTAAAGCGTTTATTAAATTTATCTTTAAAGCGTTTTACCTGATAGTCATTACTGCGATCAAGTGTTGTAGTTCGTGTGCCAATACCGTGCTCACCGACTATTTTGATAAATTCAGGAGATGAATTAAACTCGCCTTCGCCTAAAAACGGCTGAAGAACCCCAATTTCGCGCGCAAAATGAATAACTCGAGCCGCAAGTGTGGGTGGCATCAATAAAATAATCGCATCAGTATCGTTTGTCCGTAATTCAGCTAAAGAGGCTCTTAAACGTCCTTTATGACCTAAATTAAAATTCCCGCCCATCAGTTGCATTGCATAAGAGCCTGCTAATTCAATTTTTATCGATTTCTCTTTTGTTTTTGGATCTTCGCAAATTATTTTAGTGTTAGTTTTTTTACCTGTATTTGAATCAGCCTCTAAACACACTAATTCATTAGTAATTAATTCAATTATTTCACTCTTATGCGCCGTATCCATATAGGTTATAAAAATTGTTTCCCATTTTTGACGTCTTATTTCGGCAACAATTTTCTTGGCTAAGATTCGGCTAGGTGGTAACAGTTGAAAATATAAATCATTGGCTAGCCAATCAATACTTGAATTGCTTGAACTTGCATTCATCACCAGTACACCGTGATCTTGATAAACAACAACCGATGACAACGTTGATTCAACTGGGATATCTGCGCTAATAACCGCAGATATGTTTGTTCTAGCGACCACTTTATGAGCGATATCAGAGCCGGCTAATTGTTTAGCATTCCTATAACGACCTTCTAGCATCGATTTATCAACATTATGTTTTTCTAAAAATGTAGATGCCTCGGTAAAGTGCAAATTAAGTTGATGAGCGTCAATGCCCCCTGCCATGTTAATCTCTTCAGCTGCTAGTATTGCGCCATCACGAAATTGTTGTTTATCTTTATGCCATATAACGCCCACATCAATTGGCTTACCGGCTTCATAGTTGTTGTTAATTGCTACTGTACGATGTTCTGCACTGATGCCGGGCATTAATTTTTCGCAACCTATTAAACCCATCAACAAGCTGGATAAACATAATGATTTACATAATAAATAATTATGTTTCAGGCTGAAATTTATCATTTATCACCCAGTATAATTGGCAGTCCACCATCACCTGAGCCGATAACCACGACTTTACTATTAGGTGATTCAGATAATTCTAATGTTGCTTTAATACCTAACCATTTCAATAATGGTTCATTCAGGGTTGGCGAGATAGCTTCTTGATAAAGCTTAATCCCACTTGCTTCAATAATTTTGCGTTTCTTTTCTTCTTCTTCTGTTTGAAGTTTAAAGGCATAGGCTAATAGCTCTTGCTCGTTAACCAATTTAGCTTCAATTGAGGCTTTCACGCTATCAGGTAAAATAACTGAACGAATAATAATATCGTCGACATGTATATATTTACGGCCTACTTCTTCTAACGCCAGTGTAATAATTTCGCTTAATACGCCTTTTTTATTGGTATAAACATCTTCTGGTGTTAACCCGCCAATGTTCTGTCTTAAAACAGATTCAATTTGCGGTAAGATTATTTTATTCGGGTAGTCAGGCCCGACTCTTTGATGGAGCACACCTAGTAATTCATATATGGGTTGATACCGAATGGCTAACGCGAGTTTGATGGGTAAACCTGAGCTAGTGAGTACCTCAAAATCATGTAATATTACCTGCATACGGGTATCGTAAACATACATTGTATTAAGAGGTAAAATCATGTGTAAACCTTCAGGGTACACATAATCTGTAACGGTACCACTGGATAGTAATCGATAAATTACACCCGCCTCTCCTGGTTTTATAAACACTAAAATACGTGGCCATAACGCGACAAAAATGAGAATAACAACTAAAAATAATACAATAAAGTAAGGTATATGGTCTTTAAACCAACGTTTAATCTTATTCATCTAATTTCCTACGACTTTTCTTCTTTTTATTAAACGACACTTATTTACTCCTTAAGTGAGGGCGTAAAGGTAAAACTGCGGAAAATATCATTAATTACCCCTTGAGCTTTCATTTCTAACAATGCGTTATCTAGTTGGTCATATACCGATTGTTTTTGTGGGTTTTGAGAATATAAAAAATGTAACCCAGGGGTGTCATCAATCGTAAATTCAGCATATTTTACAGGACTCGCACCAATAGACTTTAATTGTTGCTCCATCAAACGTTTACTACTTACAACCATGACATCAATTTCATTTCTGTTAAATGCCATAACCATTAATTCGACACTTAAGTATGGTTTTTTTATAAATGTCTTTGATTGTTGAAAATCGTTGCTAAAGTGGTTGCCTTTTTGATAGCCAACCTTTAGATCTTTGAGGTCATCCAGCTTAGTGATCGATTTTGTTTCTTCATTATGTAAAGCCAAGTAGATAGAGCGCTTCTTGGTCATCAAGCTCACACTATAACGATATAATCTCTGTCTTTCAGCTGTTTTAGAGCGTATATGCGGCACAATATCGATAGTGGTATCTAATAATCCGGCTAGGCTGGCTGATAAAGCCGCTTGTTTCCATTCTACTTCATAACCAATTTTACTCGCGGCTTCTTCTAATACGAAACGTAGAGGGCCAGAAAAGTGGTTTTCGGAATAAAGATACATTGATGGTGGTTTATCTCTGTATGTTGCAACGAGTTTGGGTTTATTTGAAGGGTTATTTATAAGTGCGTTGTTATTTTCTGTAATATAATCATCAATCAAAACGCTTAACTTGTAACGGTGTTCGTGCACAAAGTATCCGCCGACCACGATTAATAAAATGAGCGTAATAATAAATAATCCAAAGTAACGTGAGTTACTAAAATTAGTTAAGCCACTTTTAATATTAAACACCTTATCTTGTCTCCCAAATGGACAGCAACTTAATTTTTTTAATGGCCATTTTCAATATACTCAGATAATTCACCTTCATCCATTTTTAAAACGCGATCCGCTTGTGAGAAATATTTATCATCATGTGTTACTGCGATAATCGTTTTACCTTGTGCTTTTAGATCGGGTAATAATTCTTCATAAAAATGTTTACGGAATCCAGGATCCTGATCCGCGGCTAGCTCATCAAATATATAGATTTGCTTATCTTCTAGAATGGTGTTGATGTAAGCTAAACGTTTGCGCTGTCCTGTTGATAAATCGGTATTCGTGAAAGCACCGTTTTTAAATTGGGTTTTATTTTCAAGGCCCATATCTTTTATTAACAATTTAACTTTATTTTTGTCGATATCTTGAATGCCATATAGGCGGTCAAATAAGTGGAAATCTGTAAAAATAATGGCAAATAACTCTCTGTAATCAGCATAAATATCTTGATCTAAAACTTCTTCGTTAACGGTAATTTCACCTTCTTTAGGGTAATATAAACCCGTTAATAATTTTAATAATGTTGATTTACCACTGCCGTTTCCTCCGATGATGAACACAATTTCACCAAAGTTTAAATCTAGATTTATCGGCCCCACTTTAAATTGAGCGCTGCCTTCTTTATCGATATAACTAAAGCGAACATCTTTAAAGCTTATGTGCTTAAATGTTAATGGTTTATGCTCAGGTGGTTCGCCAGTTTGAAAACCTTGTGATGCGTCATCTACCTTTTTTTCTAAATTACGCAAGTTGTTAACTGCCACATCAGCCTTGATAAATAAGGGTAATGAGCCAAATAATAAGTTTAATGGACCCATAATAAAGAGTATTGACGCGGTTAACTTAATGATGATTGATGAATCAGCCCCGTTAAAATAAGGCCAAATGAATAAAATAGTGGCAATTAATACATAGAAGAAGATTTCTGAAAACATCATTACGAATACGGAATTAATGCCCGCTCGACTTTTTAATGTTTTTACATCGGTAGCAATAGAATCTTGGTGTTCATACAGATCATGACTTTTAACACGATTTAGTTTTATTTCTTTAAAGCCAGATAAAGTGTTGTTTAACGCATCAAAAAATAAAATTTCATGTTGTGTCGCGGATTGTAAATCGTTCATTATATGTTGTCGTTTGAGCATGAATACCCAACCACCTAAACCAATCGCGACGATAGTTAATAAAAAACCAGTAGGCGTTAGCCAAGCAACATATACCATTGTAAATATCAACATGATTGCGGCTTGAATAGAGGCAAAAACAACGGTTGCGCTTTGTGATATTTGAACCGTATCTTGTGCAAGGCGATTATATATTTCGCTTTGGCCGGTTTTTTCAATAAAACTTAATTCGGTATGACGAATTTTATCTGATATCCGCATCCTGACTTTATATAAAACTTCCTCCACTAAAACGGCTGCTTTTTCAAGTGTGTACTTTTTGGTATATACCAATAGCGTTAGTAAAATAACAAATAATGCTAAATAATAAAATTGCAGATAAGCTGATTCGGCGAATTCACCTACCATGCCAGCACCATGATTGATCACGCCTAATAATAAGCCATTCGTTACGCCCGATATAACTGAAAATATGATGAGTTTTTTGCGTGGATATTCGGCTTCTTGGTCAATAAGTTCAAGAAGGCGCTTGGCCGGAAGATACTTTAAAAGCATTTGATACCTGTTATTCGGAACTAAAAATTATGGCATAAACTCTGATTAAATTTATACCATAAACAATGTTAAATCGCTGAAAAACATACCAGTTTGAATGCGCTAACTGGTATGTTTGATTATTACTTAGTTGTCGTTGTACCTGTACTTTTGCTTTTGCCATCGGTACTTTGATGTGTTGCTTTTGCATCAGCTACAGCTTGATCTATTTCACCAGATTCATTGGCTTCAGCAACGACGGCTTTACCTTTTTTGAATTCTTGTTCAAAGTAATCACGCACTTTATCAGCATCAAATGTTAAGAACGTTCCGCCAGATTCAAAATGTTGGATAAACACTCGGCCTAAACCATAAGTAGTTGCACCACTAACAGTTGGCATGGCGAGTGAACCTATCATTGTTCCTACTCCCGGAATTGCTTTGATCGCACTCGAGGCTACTCGAGAAACTGATAAAGCAACCGTTCCGCCAATGACTGATGAGATAGAAGAACGAACTAATTCTTCTTTAAAAGGTACGTCGTATATAGCCGCTAAACTATGTAGCATTTTTAATTGGATACCCGTAACTGCAACTAAATCGACTGCTGGTACAGGGATCAAACTAGGGATCACAGAGCCGATTGCATAGTTACGCACGACTTTATTGGCTTGTTCAATTTGGCTTTCCGATGTTTCATGTTCTGATTCATCGTCTTTTATTTCTTCGACTACAGCATTCATCTTTATTCCTTCCTATGTTTAGCGCAAGCTGAAGAATCAACTTGCTATATCGCTATTTTCTCTATGACAGAAAACAACACTGTGTAAAACAAACTTACCGTTACCGCACATCGAGTTTGTATTTCAATCTAGTTAGCATACTGTATACGTTTTTTATTTAAATAAAACGATAATGTGCCAATATATCAAAATAACATTCCCAATTTCTTAAATGACCGCATGTCACGTATTAACCCATTTCTTGCATTAACATTTCTGCCAGTTCTGACTCGGAGAGGTCATCAAATATCGCTCCTTCATCAGCAACTTCTGGCGCTTGTTGCTCAGTTGTATCAACAAATAAGGTTTCTACTAAATAAGCTGCCATTCGTCTGATCGTTGGATGGTCAAAAGCTAGCGTTGATCTTAATTTACAGCCTGTATCTCGTTCCAATCGATCTTTTACTTCAACTGCAGTTAAAGAGTCCATACCAAGATCAAATAACCCTTTATCGACATCTAATTGTTGTGCTAAATCAACCTGCAGCATATCTTTCACTAATTTAAGTAGGTAATTCTCTACCCACTTTTTTCGTTTTTCTATAGTCATATTCGTCAGTTCTTTTACGAATAATGGCTGTTTAGTTTGAGTGGTTTCTAATGTTTGTTGTTTAAAAGTATTTGTGAAATTACGTAAAAAGCCTTGTTGTCCGGCTAACTCACTTATTCGTTTTGTTTGAATCGGGGCGACGACTAATTGGGCATATTGAGCCGCATTGTCCATAGAAAAAGCTAAAGCACTCAAGCCATCTGTTGGCGCTATAGTGTCGTAACCTTGTGAATTTAGGCGTTGTTTGTGATGATTTTCCATATTGGCGGCCATACCGACATCACTCCATGGTCCCCAGTTGATACTTAACGCAGGTAGGCCTTGTTGATGACGGTAATGTGCTAAAGCATCTAAAGCTGCATTTCCAGCAGCATAAGCCGCTTGTCCAGCTGAACCAAAAACGGACGCAACAGAAGAAAAGAAGACGACATGTTCAGGTGAACATGCGGTTAATGCTTCATGTAAATTCCAAGCACCTAATAACTTAGGTAATAAAACTCGATTAAAATCGGTATTATTCAAGTTTTGTATAAAACCATCATCGCGTGTCCCTGCAAGATGGAAAACGGATTGTATATTTCCCCGTTGCCTTGCATTATTGATTAATTGTTTTACGTCTTCAATTTCCGTTGCATCACACACTTGGGTTTCTATATTAATGCCTTGTTGTATTAGATTGTTATAAAAGGCTTTTGATTTATCTGTTGGTTTATTCCTTCCCGCAATGATGATATTTTTAGCACCACAATCGATTAGCCATTGAGTTATTATTAACCCTAAGCCACCATGACCACCTAAAATAACTTGAACATCATGACTTTTTAATGCAATTGGGTTTTGTGGCGTTATAAAAGGCACGCTAGCTAAAGTAGGTGCATAAAATGAACCTTGGCGCTTAGTTACTTGGGTCTCATTTTCATCTTCAGTGAGAAGATAATCAGCAGTACCTTGCAATTCGATTTCGCCATCTAAGTCTAAACAACGGACAGATAATTGCGGTTGTTCGTGTTTCAATGCTGCAGCTATTCCCCAAAAAGGCGCATGTGAAATATTGATGTTATTCGCAAGTACATTTTGACTATTTTGAGTAATTAACGCTAAGCGCATATCTGAATCATCATGTTTGATTAACGCTTTTATAACCGCTAAAAACTGCTGACAACCTAGGCTTATGTTTTCTAATTCGCATTCAGTGGGGATAAATACAACATTTTTGATCGACGTTGAATCGGCTAATATTTTTGTTACATCGGTTGTTATTTGGTCTGCCGTGTTTAAGTTATCAAGTGTATAAACGTTTTTATCTTTTGTGTTAACGTGTTGGCTGAGTGTATTGATTAATGGATGTTCTCCAATAAAAAGGCAGTCTCCTTTTCTTGTTTTAGTTGTATCTAAATCAACACGTTGCCACTGAGTGTTATAAAACCAATTATCTATTCCTGGCTCAAGCGCCGACCGGATCGCACTTTCATCGGCATGGCGTAATTCTAATCCCTTGGTTTCAATCAAAACTTGGCCGTTTACATCAATTAATTTTATGTCTCCCCGAAAGCGGCCATCTTGGTTGGCATTAATATCCCATTCAGCATGACACCAGAGGTCTGTATTTTCAGGTAATGCGTAACAGGTAAATGAATCAACACAAAATGGAATGACCGTCCCTTTTATCTGTGAAGACATGGCCTCAATCAAGACTTGCCAGTGGGCGTCAATCATACCTGGGTGTAAAGCCATTGCATCTTTAACGTCTAACCCGTCTGGCGGATTGATAGCCGCTAATGCTTGGCTTGTACCGACTTGAATAGTAGATAACCAATCAAAAGTAGTGCCTAACTCGATATTCATGCTTTGCATTTTAGATTGATGTGAAGCAATAGAAATTTGTTTTGTACAACTGGATTTTAAAGCGTCTAAATCAACAAACTTCGGCGATGTGTTTGATTGCGATATCTGTGCGCTAGCATGCTTTAAGAATCCATTTTCTTCCTGCTTTCTATCCTTTGTATAGCTGCTTAATTCACACTGAAATGCGTTATTGGTACCCTCACTCAAAATGACTTGTACATCACGTTTACTCTCAATATTCATAACCATCGGCTTCATAAACATTAAGTTTTCAACTTTCACTTGCGTGTTTGGAAATTGATCGCGTGCTACACGCATCATTTTGCTTGCATACATAGCGCCAGGTGGAATGATGTGATCAAAAACTACGTGGTCAGCTAATACGGGCATCGTTTTAGGCTCAAATACGCATTGATATAAATGCTGTTGTATATGCGGTAACGCAATATATTGGCCTAATAATGGATCAACTTGTTCGGTTTTTGACTGAGTTAATTTTTTATCGGGTTCAATCCAGTGTTTTACTCTTTGCCATGGATAGGTCGGTAAAGATACACGAGAGCCAGATTTACTTTTATTAATATTGTCCCAATCTAAATCATGACCGGCCTGATATAACTTAGCTAACGCTTGCTGTAAGTTTAAATTATCGTCTGCGTTACGTTTTAAACAAGGTAACCAATTATGTATTTTGGTAGACCCTGCTATTTGTAAGCCGAAACTGCTCATGACTGAGTGGGGACCAAGTTCGACAAAAGACCGGTAACCGAGTGATAATGCTTGTTCAATGGCTTGTTGGCAATTAACGGTTTCACTAATGTGTCTTACCCAATAATCAGCGGTTGTTAACTCATGATCAACTGTTTCACCTGTTAGTGTTGAGATAAACTCTATTGTCGGTCTTGATAAAGAGACGGATTCAACAATTTGCTTAAATTCTTGTAAAATTGGCGTCATTAAATCTGAATGAAATGCATGAGATACCACGAGTCTTTTAACGGTAACCCCCGCATTTTCCAACGCATTAATTGCCGCATTTATTTGCGTGCTTTGACCCGATATGACTTGGTTATTAGGGGCGTTATTAGCGGCTACTGAAACGTTAATATTTCCATTGCTTAGTATTGCGCGCAAATCGTTTATATTTGTAAAGACACTGGCCATCTCACCACCCGCAGGTAACGATTGCATTAATCGGCCCCGAGCGGCAACTAATTTCACTGCATCTTCAAGATTTAACACACCTGCACACCACGCCGCAGCGTATTCTCCAATGCTGTGTCCGACTAAAGCCGTTGGATTAACTCCAGACTCTTCCAATAAACTAATAAGTGCTATTTGGATCACAAATAGTGCAGGTTGAGTATAATTTGTTTGATTTATTAATGCGTTTTCGTCTGTCTCATTTACGAACATGACATCAATTAAGTCTTGTTCTAATAACGGTGTAAATAATGCGCAGCATTCATCAACCGCGTTTTTAAAGACTATTTCCGTGTTGTAAAGTTGTTGCGCCATTCCTTTATATTGAGCGCCTTGGCCTGTGAATAAAAAGACGACACCTTTATTTGTTTCTTGACTCGTTAATTGTTTATTAAATGATTCATTGCTTAGTGAACGCTGAAGTTCATTTTTCAATTCAGCTTGAGATGAAGCTACGACAGCAAGTCTACAAGGAAAATGTTCTCGGCCTTTTTGAGCGGTAAAACAGATATCACGCAGTGATTTGTCGGTATTTGTTTCTAGCCAATCTATGTATTTTTTTGTTAATGCCGTTAATGCTGCTGGTGTTTTGGCCGCAAGCGGCAGTATTTCGACTGACGGGGCTATATTAGTCTCTATTTGTTCAGCCGTTAGTTCGGGCGACTCTTCAAAAATAACATGAGCATTGGTTCCACCAATACCTAATGAGTTAACGCCTGCACGGCGAGGAACGCCAGTGTCTTCCCAATCTAGTAATTCATTATTGACAAAGAAAGGGCTGGTTTCAAAATCAATTTGTGGGTTGGGTTTATCATAATGTAATGTTGCAGGTATTTGTTTGTGTTTAATAGCTAATATAGCTTTTAATGCACCGGCAATCCCTGATGCGATACCCATGTGACCGATATTTGTTTTAACAGAGCCTAATGCACAAAATTGATCACGTTTAGAGTCATGCCGTATTGCTTTTGATAATGCTTGTACTTCAATTGGATCGCCTAATGGTGTGCCTGTTCCGTGCCCTTCAATTAAACCTAACGTATCAGCTGATATGCCTGATCTTTCTAATGCTTTGCGAGCTGCAGTATATTCACCCATCATACTCGGTGCAGTGAAGCCCATTTTCTGGCCACCATCGTTGGTCACTGCAGAGCCGCGGATAACCGCATAAATATTGTCTCGGTCTTCAAGCGCTTTATCTAATCTTTTAAGTAAAACGGCGGCTGAGCCACTGCCAAAAATGGTGCCATTCGCATTAGCGTCATATGCGCGACAATGCCCATCCGGTGTCACGAGCATACCTTCGGAATAAAGATGACCTGCAAATTGCGGTAACATTGCGGCACACCCTCCGGCTAATGCAGTCTCGGATTCCCCTGCCCTTAAACTTTTACAAGCTTCATGTATTGCAACGAGCGTGCTAGAGCACGCAGTTTGAACATTTACACTCGGGCCGGTTAAATTAAGTTTATAAGAAACACGCATAGGCAAATAATCTTTGTCATTTGTGATCATGACATTAAAACCATTTGTTGAATCAACTGTTAATAATTCACCTTGATTGTCGTGTTTAACCCAATCACTATTTGCAAATATATTATTTAGTAAATAAGTGTTAGTCCCTGCTGAGGCAAATACGCCGACTTTTTTCATGCTGTCAGGTTTATAACCTGCATCTTCAAATGCTTCCCAAGCCGTTTCTAAAAATATACGTTGTTGGGGATCAATAATACGGGCTTCACGTGCCGAGTATTTCCAAAAATCAGCGTCAAACCCTTCTATATTATTTAAAATGGGTGCTGCATGTACATGGTTGGGGTTGTGAGCTTCTTCAGGCGATAAGCCCGCATTAATGGCTTCATCAGCGGTATAAAATGTAATTGATTCATTGCCGTTTTTCAGGTTATTCCAGAATTGCTGTGGTCCTTCTGCGCCTGGTAAACGGCAGGATACCCCGATAACCGCTATTGCGATATCTTGATCGGCTGCTTCATCTTGATAAGTATTGTTATCTTGCGTATTAATTGTTTCATTTAGTTCAGAATCAAAATATTCGGCCATTAACTGTATTGTTGGGGTGTTAAATAGCTCAACAATGGCAATTTGTCTGCCAATCAGTTTTTCTAATTCAGCTTGAACTTGAAATGCTAATAATGAATGGCCACCTAATTCAAAAAAAGTTTCATCGTAGTTGAGTTCATCTAATTCTAAAACGTCACGCCAAATGTCGGCTATTTTTTCGGTTAATGCTGAGCTAACCTTGTTTTTACGGTTTCTTGTGGTGGTTTTTTCGGGCGCTAAACTGCGTTCTTTAAAAAGACCTTCTTCTAATTGCGTTTTAAGTTTAGGTCTTTGTATTTTACCAATGGCAGTACGGGGAAACTCGTCAACTTCTAAGCGAATCATAATTGAAGGTGATACACCTACAACATGCATTAGTTGGCTTCTAATCGATTTATTTAATGTTTTTAACGTTTCTTTATCTGTTTCAACACAGTGATATAGAATGGCAAGTTGTTCAGTGTTTTTTCCTATTGGCGTTACACCACAAGCGGCAACATTGCCACGTGTTATCATGTCTAATTGCTCTACAGCTCCTTCGATTTCGTGGCAATAAAAATTATTGCCATTAATGATTATGATATCTTTCTCACGACCCGTAATAAATAAATGGCCATTACGAAGATATGCTAAATCACCTGTTGTTAACCAACCATCTGAAATTATTTTTTTATTTAGTTCTGGTTGATTATGATAACCTGAAAAAACTGAAGGTCCTTTTAATTGTAAACGTCCGCTTTGTTCATCTTTAATCGGGTTTTCATTTTCATCAACAATTCTTATTGCTGCCCCCGGAATACAAGGCCCTAGATCGACAAAACTGTCATCATCATGACTGTTCGCTAAAGTGAATCCGGTCGACCAGGTAATTCCTGAACACGTTTCAACCATACCAAAAGCTGGCCTTAGCGCGTTTTCTGGTAATTTGTGTTGTTGTAATAGTCTGATAAAGTCGCGCGCTGTGCGTGTAACAATCGCTTCACCTGCATTAACCATAAAGCGCATGCATGATAAATCCCACTGGCCTTCGGTTATTTCTTTTTTATTTTCTAAAAATAATGAAAACACAAAGTTCGGAGCCCATGATATAGAGACTCGATGTTCATTGATTAAATCTAACCAACGAAGCGGTTTTTGTAATACATAAGCGATAGGGACATGGAATTGGTTGCATTTGAGTGCGACTCCCATAACACCTAAAAAAACCAGCGAACCAGCATGATCCATCGACATCCAATTTAATGTTACATCTTCTGCCGTAAAGCCATTCATTTGTATGGTACCGTCGACCATCGCTAATATATTTTCGTGCGTTTGTGGAACGCCTTTAGGGATGCCGGTGCTGCCTGATGTTAAAAATAAGACGGCAACATCGTTTGGTTTGGATTGATAAAATTGGGTACTAGCAGAATGTTTTTTTAATGACTCTAAGCTGACTATATTGGGTTCAAACGTGTCATGAAGCTGTTTAACATTAGCGATATCGCCGGTTAAATTCTCAGATGTTAAGATGGTCGGTTTAGCAAAATTATGCCATACGTTTACCAGTTTCTGGGTTTGATTTAGGTTATTGTAAGTTAAAGCCACATTGAGAGGAATAGGAATCGCGCCGGCTAAAATACAGCCCCACATGGCATTGAACAAATCACCGGCATCTTCTATTTGCAATAATATTTCTTGGCGAGGTTTGACGCCTGCGGTTTGTAAACCGCCACAAATACAAGATGCCGCTGCAAGTAATTCTCCATAATGCTGGTGTTTTAAACTGCCATCTGTATGAATTGAGACAAAACCTTTGTTTTTATGATCACTTGCTGCGCGTTGCAATAAACTAACGAGTCGAGTATCTGAGACTGAATAGCGTGTTCGTTCACTACCTAAAGCAATTCCATTATGAGTTACTGGTAACGAGTTATCCATTGGCTTGCTAGAATATTCCATCAATAGTGTCCTGAATTATTATTAATAGTTAGCGGTGCTAACTTATTTTTTATTATTTATGCGCACTTAGAAAATTTATCAGATGATTTAAGTCAACCTGCTGAATGCCGCATGTTTTATTTTTATTCAAATTTTATAATTTATTATTGTTCTGGCTTTTATTCTTTTAATGCAATAATAACGTATTCTCAAATCATGCTTTAATTCAACTTATAAATACCCCTAAATTAATAAGTTAAATCAACGTTAATGTCAACAGTCACTCTGTCTAATTTATAATTTCTGTGAGCGTTATATCATTAGCAAACATAGGCAAAAATTCACTATTGGTTTTAGCGAAAAAATGCCCGCCTTCAATGCACCGCAACTCAAAATCATTTACTGTAAATTGCTGCCAAGTTTGCATTCTGGTCGGTGGTACAATTTCATCTTGCTTACCAGCATAAGCAATAATAGGGCAAGTTAATGCTTTTTGTGTGACGATACATTCAACTAAACCAATATCCGCTCTTAATATGGGTATAAACATTTCTGCTAACTCTGGATCATCAAATATCTGTTCTGACATTGAACCGTAGCGTTGTAAAAAGGTTCTAAACTCTTCAATCGGTAACTTGCTCGCGCCAATATGCTCTGATTTGTGATCAGGTGCGCTATGTGCCATTGCAATAAATAACTCTGGCTCTTTTGCACCTAATTCTATTAACTTGTGAACGACAGCAAACCCTAATTTTGCGCCTAAACTATAGCCTGCAATTATGTACGGCTTATCTAAATTGGGTAATAAAGCTTGCGCGAGTTCTGTCGCCAATTCATTTATATCAAGAATACAGGGCTCATTTAACCTTGTTTCTCGGCCTGGATATTGTACTGGTACGATAGATGTAGTCGTTGGGGCTTGATTACGCCAAGGTCTAAAAAATGAAGCGCCTCCCCCTGCAAAAGGTAAACAAAAAACTCTTAATTCGGTTGAATCTTCACCCAGGCCAAAAGGGAACCACGCTTTATTTTTTATCAATTTATTCATTAAATTTTATCTACATGTTTAACTTGTCTATATTGGCCGAACACATTGAGAGTCGACCATTGACTAAATACTTACATTGGTTGTTACTACTTATTACTTAACCAATGCATTAAGTTTAAAACAAATTGCTGGTTGTGGTTGGCTTCTGGGTTATTGAATCCCATTGGATAATTATTTTCCCAGTCAGCATAACCTACAGAGAACATCGACGCTTCACCAAAAACAGCGACTCGGCCTTTACCAGAAGACATGATAACGCCTTGATATAAGCCATCACCCCCTGCCGATGGTGTTGTTGGCCCCATAACGGCGTAATCTGTTGGCCAAAGTATGGTTGTTCCTTTGCCTAGCTGCATAACGGGAGTAAATGGAACTCCTGGCTTCATTCTAAACGCGCTGCCGGTAAACGTAATAACATAAGGTACGGCTTCACTTGGGTTGTTGCCTTTTACAATCGGGGTGTTTAATAATGTGCCGCCTTGCTTGTCTCCCGGATACTGATAAAACCTCATTAAATTCATATCACCCGGTCGAAATGTAAAGTAAGGGTTGAAAGCAAAATTACTTTGTATTTCAACATTAAAGGCCTCACCTAACTTTGCAGCTGCCGAAGGAAATGGCATGTGATCGGATATTAATAATAAAGAGCCACCCGCATTAACCCATTCTTTAACCGCTGTAATTTCTTCAGTTGTAAAAGCTGAGGGTGCAGGTAATACCCAATCTTTATTACTTGGGGCATTCTTTGCATTAAGTGCATTACAAATAACTAATATATCGGTGTTTGCGAGTGAGCTGGCGGTGAACGTTGCTTTTAATGGTTTTGCTTGGTAACCATCACCTTGGACTAGATCGGCAAAACCTTTAAACCGGTGTTCCATTGTTTGGTAATTATTATGCCCTTCATCAATCGAAATTCGAGGGCCAGTGCCTTTTTTATAGGTCGGGTTTTCAACTTTTACCACATAATCGCCAGTACCTACGATTGATGTTGTTGTCGCACAGGCGGGCACAGTGACCATTGCTGCCAATAATACGCTTGCTAATTTTTTATTATTCATTGTGAAGCATCTCCATTTTAAATTTAAAATCGATTATTAATTGATTGAAACTCGCTATCGCATAAAAATTATTTTTTGCAATTCTTTATAAAGTCTATTATTTCTTTTGATAACACATTTGCGTTAGGTGATCGCATCATGGTTAAGTGATCACCTGGCACGTCTTTAACGGTTATCGGATTATCAAAATAACGCTCCCAACCTAAGCAGTGAGACGACCTTGTTGTTGAAAATTGCTCTGTCGTTAAATATTCCGGTTGCTGTTCTTGAGACCGCAATAACAGTATTTCTGTATTGTTGGTTAATTTAGCAGGGTCGTATTCAACACAAAGGTTTGCTTTATATACTTCAATGAAGCCACGTAAAAAACTAACGTCATTCTGTTCAGGTAAAACACCGGTCGCAATGAGTTTAGTATGTAATAAATTAAGTTGCCCATCTTGGTCGTGTAATTCGAAATCTTTAGTTGGAATAACCGCATTGACATTATATAAATGACTAATTATTTCTGAAACTTGTGTTAACCATTGAGATTGAGACCAATTATCGCCTGTTGGTTTGAAAAAGTGCGGGGCTGGAGTATCAATTAATATCAGTGCTGGAGGGGGATTACCTTGTTTTTCTAACTGCAGTGCCATCTCATATGCGACTAACCCACCAAAAGAATGGCCAGAAATAACTTTTGGTGTCTCTTTCTGCTGTTCTTTTATTTCGTTTAAATAATGTTTGGCTAAATCATCAACTGTAATAAAGGGGGCTGTTACACCATCTAATCCTAATGGTTGTAGACCAATAAAAGGATGGGTATCGGACATTGCTCGAGCAAGTTCATTAAAGTAAACGATATTACCGCCTGCCCCCGCTGCACAAAAGAAGGGGGTTCCTTTACTTTTTGTTTGTATTGGCACCACTGATGACCACACATTTTCGTCATTATCAGTGCGTAATAATTGTGCAAGTGATTCTATTGTTGAACCTTGAAATAAGCTGGCAAGTGGAAGTTTTCGATCGAACTGTTGACTGACCTGTGCCATCAAACGGACGGCAATAATAGAATGCCCGCCAAGATCAAAGAAATCATCTCGTATACCAATGGATTTTATGCCAAGTACTTCTTCCCATATACGGACTAAGCTGACTTCAATACTGTCGCGAGCTCCTATATAGCTTGTACTGGTTGATTGTTCTATTTTAAGTTGTGACAATGCCCGTCTGTCTACTTTACCATTATTGGTCAGAGGCATTTCTGACAATTGTAGTATTAAGCTTGGCACCATGTAGTCAGGTAATACACGTTGTAGAGCTTGCTTTAATTTATTTTTATCGCTTTCATTTCCAAGGTAATAAGCAACTAAACGAGCATGCTCTGTATTGGCACGATCGACAATGACGGTACATATATCAACACCTGTTTGGTTAGTGAGTACATGTTCAACTTCACCAGGCTCCACTCTAAACCCTCGGATTTTAATTTGTTGATCATTTCGACCCATATATTCAATACTATCGTTTGATAAATTTCGGGCTAAGTCGCCTGTTTTATACATGCGTTGACCAGGCACAAAAGGGTCATTGATGAAACTGAGTTGTGTTAATTCAGGGCGGTTTAAATAAGCACAAGCGAGCCCTAAGCCACCTATATACATTTCCCCCCTGACGCCTACAGGGACTAACGCTAAATTGTCATCTAATATATAAATCTTGGTATTATTTATCGGTTTGCCAATGGGTATGGTCGCACTGTTTAAATCCTTTTCACTTACACTGTGTATGGTAGACCATACGGTCGCTTCTGTTGGGCCATATAAATTCCATAAACTATTAACACGAGGTAATAACTTTTTGGCTAATGATGAAGGTAAAGCTTCGCCTCCGCATAATACGTTTAAATGCGGACTGCCTTGCCAATCAGAAGCCAATAATAAACGCCAAGTTGCGGGAGTCGCTTGCATAATACTCACTTGCTCAGTGTTTATTGTTTTCATTAACAACTGACCATCACGTGTCATTTCTTCATCAGCAATAATGACCTTAGCACCTACGATTAACGGCATATATAATTCTAAAACTGCAATATCAAATGCAATGGTGGTGACGGCTAATAATGTATCGGACGCTTTAATTCCTGGTGTTACTACCATGCTGGTTAAAAAATTGACAGCTGCCGCGTGATTTATCATGACGCCTTTAGGTTTTCCGGTAGAACCTGAGGTGTATATTACATAGGCCAAATTTGAATTGTTTTGTTTTGCTTTGATTATTATATTGTTTGTATTTTGATTATCCGTTAGAAACAAAGGACATGTTAAATGGGCAAACTTTTCATATAAGCCTTGGGTTGTTATTAATAAACTCACATCCGCATCGATTAGCACATCTTCGATACGATCAGCCGGATAGTTGGGATCAAGAGGGACATAAGAGGCCCCAGCTTTTAGTACAGCCAGCAAACCAATTAACATATCTAAAGAGCGAGGAACACAAATACCCACTAAACAACCTGAGCTTAAGCCCAACTGTTGTAACTCTTGGCTTAAATTTTGAGCTTCTTGGTTCAATTGCTCATAGGTTAAACTTAATTTTTGAAATGTAACGGCGATCGCATTAGGTGTTTTTATAGCCTGATTTTCAAATAATTGGTGAATAGTGAGAGCCGAATCTATGTCTTTATCCGTTTTGTTTTTAGCGGTTATTAAGTCATAAACATCATCACTATTTAAGATGTTTAACTTATCTATTGTGCTGTTAGGCGTTTGTAATAGAGATCCCAACAACTGTGTATAATTTTTGGCAAAACGGCTGATAGTCGCGCACTCAAATAAATCTGAATTGTATTCAATATTGGCTTCTAATTGATTATCAATTTCAGAAATGGCTAATGTTAAATCGTATTTGGATACAATTTGATCGTTTGTTATTTCACTTACATTAAGACCCGTTAAATTAGGGGCAATTGAAGGGGTATTTTGCATAGAGAACATAACTTGAAATAACGGTGAATAGCTTAAATTGCGTTGCGGTTTTAGCTCTTCAACTAATTGTTCAAATGACACATCTTGATTGGCATAAGCTTCTAATGATATTTGACGAACCTGTTTTAAAAATGTTTCAAAGGTTTGATGGGGTGCCAAATCTAATCGCATTACCATGGTATTAACAAAAAAACCGACTAAGGGTTCGAGTTCAGTCCGGCTTCGGTTAGCCGACGGGGAACCAATGGCAATATCATTTTGACCAGAATAACGCATCAATAAAATGCCAAAACCGGCCAGCAATAACATATACAGTGAAACACCCGATTGTTCAGCATAACGTTTAAGTTGTATTGAAAGCTGACTGTCTAATTTTAAATTGAATGTGCCACCGCGGAACTGCTGTATTGCAGGCCGTGGTTTATCGGTCGGTAATTCTAATAATGCAGGTAAATTGTTTAACTGTTTACCCCAATAAGCTAATTGGTTTGTTAAATTGCCATTGGCTAAATTTGTTTGTTGCCAATTTGCATAGTCACCATACTGCACGCTAAGTGGGGGTAAGGGCGAGGCATTTTTAGTGATATATGCGTTATATAATTGTCCCCATTCGCTAACAATAACCCCCATTGACCAACCGTCAGAAACTATATGATGCATATTGACGAGTACGATGTGTTTAGTCGGGCTAAGTTTGAGTAATTTACTTGTAAATAATGGCCCTGAAGATAGTTTAAAAACAGTCTGAGCATCTGATTTTATATAGTTAGATGCCAGTTTTTGTTGATCCACAACGGCTAAATGGCTTAAATCGATAATTTCTGTATCGGGTAATTCATTATTCACTCTGACTACAGGTTGACCTTCTATTGTTTCAAATTGACTGCGTAAAGTTTCATGTCGTGCAACGATCGCGCGTAAACTGGCTGTCATCGCTTCTGTATTTAATAAACCCTCAATGTTTAAAGCAACGGGCATGTTATAAGCAGAACCAGCACCTTCAAGTTGGTCTAAAAACCAGAGTCTTTGTTGTGCAAACGAAAGTGGTAAGGTGTTATCTTGCCTATCTAACGGCTTAATTGGCAAGTTATCGGTTTCTAAATCCGTGTTATAACCAAATATTTTTGCCATATCTAAAGTGGGTTGGCCTAAAAATGCTTTGTTATATTTTTTTCGCCACCTTTCACTGATTGCTGCGTCTATCTGTTTATGAGTATGGAATTTAACATCACCCAACATAGTGGATTCTTGATGTATGCCATCGGTCATACGCGCTTTTTGTTGATTGTTATATAAATCGAGCATGTCACTAGAGAAATCGAGGTCAATAAACTTGCAGAGCTGTTTAACAACGGTTTCTGGTTGTTTAGTCATGTCCTCAAAGCTAACATTGATTTGTCTTTCAGCAGGAATAGTCGATAAAAAATCAAAAATGTTACGGTGACTTTGAAGCCAAATCAGTTCGCCTAAGCGTTGTTCAGTTAGTTGATGCGGGTATCTAAAAAAGATTTGATCCAACTTAGCATCTTCAAAGGAGTTAATCATGCCATAGGGGTGACGGTGTAAATGTATATACAGCGGTTCATCAAAGTAAGCTTCGGCACGCTCCATAACCCCTTTCTGTAATGCATAAGATGGCGACTTATCAACTAAAACCTTATCTCCAACCCATTCTTGTAATTCAGCATAAAAAGCCTGGGTAGGCATATCGACATTTTCACGAGATGCCATGATTTCTTTAGCTTGGTCTGCGTCTACGTTGCAGGCTTCCATAACGGCTCGTAGTGTACCTTCTAACCAAAAAGCGTCTCGGCCCGAGCAAATTTGTTTGCGTTCTCCTAGGGTTTCAAAACCCAGGAGTTCAAGTTCTGGTGGTGAAAATAAATTATCATGGCCACCTAATAATACCCTTAATAATGTTGAGCCTGAGCGCGGGGGAGATAAAACAAAAATAGCACGTGGATTTTTTTTACGTTTTGCGGTTATATTTTGTAAAGACGGACTTTTGGGGGTAGGCGGGATTAACGCTTTAAATGCAGCAACGCTTTGCTCGTCAATTAACGGACTTGATTGCTCAGCTACACTGATTTCACCCATTTTTTTCATCGCTTCAGGGTAATGTTGATGCAAATATGTAATGAGTAATCGGATTGTGGGTGCCTCAAATAAGGCAACCACGTAAACAACGCTTTCTATTTTTTGTTGTATTTTATTGGCTAAGATTGCACCTCGAATTGAATCCCCGCCGAGCTCAAAAAAATTATCATCGAGGTTAATCTGCGGAATGGACAAAACGTCACACCATAAAGCAGCTAAGGTTTTTTCTAAATCCGTTTCGGGAGGCGTTAACAACAATTTATTATGATTCGCTTGCTCATTTCGGGTTTTATCTAGTAATCGTTCTAATTGTTTTCGATCTAATTTGCCATTATTCGTTAACGGTAATTGGTCTAATAACAAAATAGTAGCTGGGATCATATAATCGGGTAGCAGTGATTGAAGATGCAAACGCAATGTTGTTGTTAATGCGCTATTTTGGTTGTCATGAGTAACTGCATAAGCAATTAAGCGAGCACCATTTATTTCATCAGTTGTTAAAACCACCGCTTCACTAACCACATCATGAAGACTTAAGCAGCGTTCTATTTCACCAAGTTCTATTCTAAACCCGCGAATTTTTACTTGATGATCAATCCGGCCTAAATATTCTAAGTTGCCGTTACTGCGCCAACGTGCTAAATCTCCGCTGCGATATAAACGTTGTGAAGATCCCATATGGTTTTGATCTGGCACAAATCGTTCAGCGGTTAATTTGGGTAAATTTAAATAGCCTTTTGCTACGCCTCCCCCGCCAATTAACATTTCACCTGCAATGCCTATTGGTACTATTTGGTTATGCTGATCAACGATTTGTATGTTCAGATCAGGCAAGGGTTTACCAATAGTACTAATGCCTTTTTCAATATCTTGTTGTGTTAAGCAATGAAAACTAACGTGAACCGTGGTTTCGGTAATACCATACATGTTAATTAATTGAGGCGTATTTAAGCCATAACGCTCAACCCAATTGGCTAAATGCCGTGGATCAAGTGCTTCGCCACCAAATATGACCCATTTTAAATCAAGTGGATTTTGATTTGTGGTGACTAATCGCTGATCTGCTTCAATTAATTGTTTAAATGCTGAAGGGGTTTGATTTAAAACCGTTACGCCATTTTGTTGTAAAAATTGATGAAATTGATCGGGGGTACGTGAAATATGTAATGGTACAACGACGATTTTACCACCATGTAACAATGCTCCCCAGAGTTCCCATACTGAAAAATCAAAAGCATAGGAATGAAATAAACACCATACTTCCTTTGAATTAAAACCAAAAAGTGGTTCAGTTGTCGTAAATAAACGGGTGACATTCGCGTTTGAAACTTCTACCCCTTTGGGCTTGCCTGTAGACCCTGAAGTATAAATGACATAAGCAATATCATCGAGACTGGTTGTTATATTGGGTGTTTCAATGCTTTCTGCTTTTAATGTTGGATCATCTAAGTTAACAGTATTAACTGCTAAGTTTGGTTTTGACTCATGATAAGTCACGATGACTTGCAGTTTACTGTCTTGCGCCATGTAATTAAGGCGGTCATCAGGATAGGCCGGGTCAAGTGGTATATAAGCTGCACCTGCTTTTAATATACCTAGTACGCCAATGACTAATTCAAGTGAGCGTTCGGTATATAGTCCGACATAATCACCTCGGCTCACGCCTATTTTATGTAAACGATGTGCGAGTTGGTTAGCTTTTTCGTTTAGTTGACGATAAGTTAATGTTTGATCATTAAATCGAGCCGCAATCGAATTAGCATATTGGTCGGCTTGTATATTGAACGTCTGTGCTAATGTCAGTTTATTGGTGGGTTGATCTTTGCCTCCACGCCAATCATTAAGTTGAATACGTTCTTCATTCGATATAATAGGTAAATGCTGAATATTTTCAGTAGGCTGTGTTAATAGTCCGTTTAAGAGTATTTTGAAATGTTCAACCATGCGCTCTATGGTTGCATGTTCAAATAAGTCGGTGTTGTAACGGAAAAAACCTTGAATGTTATCTGTGCTTTCTTCTAAAGATAAAACTAAATCAAATGGAGAATGTAATGATTGAGTTGGTTGACTACTAATGTTTAATCCATCTAAACCTACATCACTCATCGGGGCATTTTGCAGGGCAAATAACACTTGAAATAAAGGGGTGTAGCTCGGATTACGATCTAAATCTAAAGCTTGTAAAACGTGATCAAAAGGTATTTCTTTATGTTCGTAACTTTCTAATGAAACTTTACGCACTCGGGTTAACAGTTCGTTAAAGCTTGGCTCTGCTGATAAGTCTATACGTAACGCCAGGGTATTTAGAAATAACCCTATTAATGACTCCGTTTGGCTGTGCGGTCGAACGGCAATTGGTGAGCCGATAACAATATCTTTTTCCCCTGTGTAACGACTTAATAAAACGCTAAAAGCAGATAGTAAAGCCATAAAAGGGGTAACGCCTGCCATAGTACAAATTTTCGAAAGTTGATTTGCACATTGGTTTCCAAGTTCAAAATAAACTGCACTACCTTGATTGCTTCTTATTTTGGGTCTTGGACGATCGGTTTGCAATGGCAAAAAACTTGGCGCGTCACTTAATTGTTTTAACCAATAATTACGATGGTTCTCAAGTCGTGAATCCGTCATTCGTTTGCGTTCCCAAGCCGAAAAATCAGCATATTGGATCGGCAAGGGAGTTAATTGATGCTCAATTTTTGTATTAGTTTGATAGGCATGAGTATAAGTTCGATAAAGTGTAGACAGCTCTTCAATTAATATGCCCATAGACCAACCATCACCAATAATATGGTGCATCGTGAGCATAAATACATGCTCATCATTCGCTAGTTTTAATAGCAATGCGCGCATTAATATTTCACCTTGTTGCAGGTCAAATGGCATAAGCGCTTGTTCTTTGATATGTTGGTTTATCTCTTCTTCTTTTTCAGCGTTGTTTAAACCGTTGATATCATTTATTTTTAAGGATAATTGTGCGTCTGGTAATACGATTTGAACGGGCTGATCGTCTTCAATCCGAAATGCACTTCTTAATACCTCATGACGCTGTACAACGTCGTTTAACGAATTTTCTAATGCATCAATATTAAGGTTGCCTTCAAATCGTAATACGATAGGTGGCATAACAAAAGTAGCTGAATTACCTTGATCAAGTTGATCTAAAAACCAAAAACGTTGTTGTGAAAATGATAAAGGTGCGCCTTGATTGCGATCTAAAATAGGGATAGGTTGTTCATCCCAACTTTTTTCTAAATTGCGTTGTTCTAAGATAGTAATGATATCGGCTTTATTATCGCGTAAACGTTGCATTAACACGTTATCAAGTGCACCTTTTGGTGCACTAAAGCGTAATTGACCTTCATCTACACTTAATCTTACATCAAGTTGTTCCAATTCAGACAACAATATTGCCGCGCTCATACAATTAATCCCTTTTCTATCAATAACATAAACTTACAACTCTGCAATTTAACTTTGAACAAATAATTCACGTGATTACTACGGTATACTTTTATTTAATGCACTTTATGCCATGCTTACAACACACCTTCTTCGCGTTCTGATTCACTTTCTAACGCATTTTGCTGTATTTGTTTAATCATCTCCGCAATATCGGCTATTGTCGGTCTATCAAATAATGAGGTTAAAGAAAGCTCTAAACGGTATATTTTTCTTATTTGAGCAAGTAATTGCGTTAATAATAATGAATTACCGCCGAGTTCAAAAAAGCTATCATCTGATCCAATTCCACCAATACCCAATAAGCCTTGCCATAATTGTGCAATTTGTTGTTCTATTTCACCTACAGGTTCAACATAGGCGCCTAACATACTCGGCCGTTCATGTTGTGCTTCTGGTGTCGTTTGTATGAGCGATTCATCTTTTGGTGCAACCCACTGGGCCATTCGTTCTGTTAGGTCACCACTAGAGATTACGATACGATCGCGATGTGCAGATGTTAATATCCGTTTAAAGATGTCTAGCCCTTCACAGGGAGACATCCCTAACTCAGCTACTGATGCGCCTGCTTGATTAGTGTCTACTTCATCTTCAAAATGCCAACCTTCCCAATTTACACTGATCCAGCGTGTTGGATGCGCTTGATTATGTTGGATCACAAAGCTATCTAAATAGGCATTTGCAGCGGCATACGCAGCAAAACCGAGGCCGCCTAATATAGATGCCAGTGATGAACACAGTATGCAGAAATCGAGAGGACGCTCACCAAGTACTTGCTCAAGTATTTGTACACCCTCTATTTTGGGTTTAAATTGCTTATCACAGAACGCGCGTGTACTTTCACTAACGGTAGCAAATGATTCTTCACCGACTAAACCTGCAGAATGAATAACGCCGTTAATTAGCCCAAAATTATTTTCTGTACGGGTAATCAAAGCGTTCATGGCATTAAAATCACCGGTATCGGCAACGGCAACTTGAACATTGGCACCCAGTGTTTTAAGCAAGGCAATTTTATTTGCCCGAGCATCATCTAACATCCATGACGTTTGTCGAGTCGTAAGAATTAAATTAACCTCAGATGCTTGTTTTGCAATGAATTCAGCTAAAACTAACCCAATATTACCTAAACCACCTGTAATTAAATATGTACCTTTATCTTTAAATATCGAATTGTCTTTGGCTGATTTTTCACACACTGCGTTTGGTTTATATTGTTCAAATTCTTCAACCCAACGTTGTTCAGCTCGTAACGCTACAAATCTTTCTTGGGCGCTAAATTCACTTAATATATTTTCAAATAAGCGTGTTCGCTGCCAAGAGAATTCAGGTTCGACAAAATCTATTAACCGGCATTGTAAGTTTGGATACTCTTGCGGTAAAACAAGTAAAGGGCCTAATACGGCAGAGTTAAGTGGATCTATCTTTTCACCCGTGACTGACAAACTGTGTGTACTTAATAGTGTGAGCTTAATCGTATCAGAAAATACACGCCGCCCAAGAGATTGCCCTAATGCCAGTAATGCGTAATACCCTAACGCTAAAGGGTTGAAATCATTATCTATTTTGTTTTTGATTAAACCGAGGTAAACGATGTGATCAAAAGACGTTTCAACCATTTCTGTTGTTGTAAAAACGTTATCCCAATCTGCCGCTGTATTTAGCCCAACTGAAGAATGAAAACTGACTTTTACACCAGACGTGTTTAATTTCTCAATTAGTTCATGGGTAAAAGAGCTTTGCTCGCCAACAACAAGCCAATGACCATTAAGAGGTTTGACGGTGAGAGATGATTGTTCTTGCCAGCTTGTACGATAAAACCATTTTGCTAAGTCAGGTTGTTTACCCGTATTTTCGGATTTGTTAGTTTCACTTTTTGTGACGGCGGGTTCAACCCAGTAACGTTTATGTTCAAAAGCGTAACTTGGTAATGCAATTTGCTTTTGTTTTATACCTTCATATAAAGCTGACCAATTAATCTCAACACCTGAAACCCATAATTTTGCAACTGTTGTTTGTAAATGATAGGAGTCGTTCAAATGAGCGTTACTTACTGACGTGTAGCGGGGATCCGCTAAGCTCGATAAAATTTGAGCATTAACTGGACGGCTTGTTTGCAACATAGCAAAACTGCTCATATTTTGACTCGGGCCTATTTCAAGATATAAACAATTATCAATCGAAAATAATTTATCAAACCCTTTTTCAAGCTGGATCGTTTGGTTGGCTAAACGCAAATAATGTTCTGGATCCATGGCTTGTTCTGATGTGATCCAGTCTCCCGTAACACAAGACACAAATGGCGTTGTCGGCGGATTAAACTTCACTTGTTGTAATTTTTGGCGATATGGTTCAATGAAAGGCTGCATAAATTCTGTATGAAAAGGCAAACCCATTGATACATCAACATATGATGCCCCCAATTCTGTTAATTTCAGTTTCAATTGTTCTGTGGCTTCTGCCGTACCCCCTACGACACATTGTTTCGGGGCACTGATCATTGATAAACCAAGACCATCTGTCAGCAAGGGACGCAATTCATTTTCTGCCATCGACACTGATATCAAAGAGCCTGACGGTAATGTGGTCAATATACGCCCACTGCTAATCGCGAGCATCAAGGCATCTTCTAAACTAAACACACCCGCAAGACAAGCACATACATACTCCCCTAAGCTACAGCCCATCATGGCGTGTGGTTTTACGCCTAATGCTAACCAGTATTGGGCTAATGCATATTCAGTCACAAAAATAGGGAGTGAATCCAGTGAATAACAAGGCTCGTTTATGGTTCTTTGATCTGAAAACATGCGCGACATGAGATCGATGCCGTGTTCACGTTTGACTATTTCAGCACATAAATCCACATGCTTTGCAAATAAGGGTTCATCTTTATAAAGTGTTGTTACCATCCCTAAATATTGTGCATCTTGGCCTGGAAACATAAAAACAATGGATGGGGCGGTAGCCGGTTGAGTACCACTAAAAATTTGTTTTACGGCCGTGGTATTAATTATATGGGCTGCATCTTCATGAGCGTTTGATACGATTACTTGTCTGTGTTCAAATGCATTTCTACCCATTTGTAACGTATGGGCAATATCGGTTAATGATGAATCGGTATTATTCGTCAACCACGTTGCTAAGTTCTGGCTATTTTGTTGTAATGATGATTCCGTTTTTGCTGATAAAGCTAACATTTGCCAAGTTCGGCCTTCATTTGATATTTGGCTTTCAGGCGGTTCTTCTACTACTACATGCGCATTGGTTCCGCCAATGCCAAAAGAACTAACGCCTCCGCGTCGAGGCGCGCCATTGAGTCTTGGCCAGTCCCGTAGGTTAGCATTTACATAAAACGGGCTAGTTTCAAGGTTTAGTTTAGGGTTTGCCTTGGTAAAATGCAGTGAGGGTGGTATTTGACCATTTTTCAAACCTAATACCGTTTTAATTAAACTCGTAGTGCCTGCTGCCGTATCTAAATGACCGACATTGGTTTTAACTGAGCCTAAACCACATTGTTGATTACTGGTGATGCCGGCGTCTCGAAAGGCTTCGGTTAATGCGGTTATTTCTACTTGATCACCTAAATCGGTACCTGTACCATGCGTTTCTATGTAAGCAATGGTATCTGCATTAATCTCTGCCATTTCTTGAGCTTCGCGAATAACACTTGATTGACCTTCAACACTTGGTGCTGTGTAACCTACTTTTTGAGCGCCATCATTATTAACCGCAAAACCTCGAATAACACCATATATCGTATCATTGTCATTTATGGCATCCTCTAAACGTTTGAGCACTACAACCGAAACACCATTGCCATCAAAGGTACCTTGTGCTTTTTCATCAAACGCTCTGCAATGCCCATCGGATGATAATGTACCGCCTGGGTGATATTCATAACCTTGATCTTGTGGCAGGTGTATTGAACATCCACCGGCCAAAATCATATCACTTTGATAAGACAGTAAACTTTGACAAGCCATTGCCACCGACACTAATGAGGTTGAACACGCGGTGCTGACATTCATTGCCGCCCCGCGTAAGTTTAATTTGTAAGCGACACGAGTTGCTGCGAAATCTTTATCATTGGCTAATGTAAGTTGCCAGCCCCCGAGTGATTCAATTAAATCGGTTCGTCCCACTAAATTGTGTAATAAATAATTATTTAAGCCAACGCCTGACATCATGCCTACTCGTCCTGCATTGTCGAAGTTTTGGCTTGCAGGGGCATAGCCTGCATGCTCTAACGCTTCCCAGCTGCACTCTAAAAGTTGACGGTGCTGAGGGTCAAGTATTTCGGCTTCACTGGGTAATATGTCAAAAAAATCATTATCAAAGAGTTCAGCACCCTCAAGTAAGCCAAATGCTTTAACAAAGTCCGGGTTGGCTAATGTTGACTCAGATACACCGGCGGCTCGTAGTTGTGCATCACTAAAAAATGTTGTTGATTCAACGCCGTTATGTAAGTTGTGCCAAAATCTCTCTAAATCATTGGCTCCAGGAACGCGTAAAGCCATGCCGACAATGGCTACGCCTTCCATTTCGTCTGTGTATTCTTCATCGCCAACGGCATCTATTTGATCTGAATAAGCTGAATTAGGCACTTTGATTCCTTTGTTTTTTCTTTTTAAAAGCCTGACGCTGTCGACTGGCGCGTTGTTTTATATTTTCTGATTTAGTGGGTTGTTGCGTCTCTAGTGTTTTAGTCATAAACCGTGCCTGAGCCGCTATTGTAGGCAAACGGAAAATATCGACGGGTAATAATGGTTTCTCAAACATTGTTTGTAATTGATCACGAAGGGGGATAACTAATAATGAATGACCACCTAATTCGAAAAAATTATCGTTTACACTTAATTGTTCAATACCTAATAATTCTCGCCACATACTGGCTATTTTCTTTTCGGCTTCATTACTCGGATTAACTAAAGCTGATGCGATTTTGGAGCGTATTGCATTAGGCTCAGGTAACGCGGTACGATCTACTTTTCCATTGGCTGTTAGGGGTAACGATTCAAGCTCAGTGAATGTACTGGGTAACATATGTGCAGGTAGAAGATTAATTAATGAAGAACGTAATTGCTGTTCATCAAAAACAAAGCCGCTATTAATAACTACATATGCATTTAAGCGTATATCTTTTTCGGTTTTTTTGTTGATTGTTACAACGGCTTCGCGAATTTGGTTTTCTTGTGTTATTGCGTTTTCAATTTCACCTAACTCAATACGATAACCCCGTAATTTTATTTGGTTATCACTGCGGCCTAAATATACTAAATTACCATCAGGCATATATTTGACGATGTCGCCGGTACGATATAAACGTGTATTATTTTCTTCTGGTTCTAAAGCGCTTATGCCCGTTTCGCTTATTTGAATAAAACGCGCCGCCGTTAAATTTTCTTGTTTGTAATATCCACGAGCAACTCCATTACCTGCTATATATAACTCTCCTTTTACACCAATGGGAACAGGTTGTTTATTTTGATCTAATACATACAATTGGGTATTAGCAATAGGTTTACCAATGGGCACACTATTAACGGTATTGTTTGTCGGCAAATTAGGATCAGCTTGATATACACAACAGCCAACAACGGTTTCTGTGGGGCCGTATTCATTAATTATGCGTGTATCGGTTGCAAACGCTTGCCAAGGTTTTATTTGACTATTAAGTAAAGCGTCTCCGCCTAGCACAACACATTGAGTTTGTTGGCCTAATTTTTCATTTGGCACCATAACATTTACTAATTCTAGGTGCGCAGGTGTTAATTTTATAAAACTCCATTCTTTATCAGATTGTAATGCAGAGCAAATATGTTCAATTTCTTGTTTTTCGTCTTCTGGCAATAATGTTAGTGCTCGGCCATTCAGTAAAGGTAAAAATAAACTGGTAATGGTTGCATCAAAACTAATCGATGAATGCAAAGGCGCCCCGTCACCTTGTGAAACTTGATAATATTCAGAAGCCCAATAAATATAATTAGATAAATTACGATGTTCTATTAATGTCCCTTTTGGTTTACCGGTCGAACCTGATGTATAAATTAAATACGCTAGGTCTGTTGGTTTTATTTGATGTTCAAGATTGTTTTGAGGGTTATTAATATAGTTTTTTTGTTGTGTATCTAAACATAATGAGTGGATATGGTTCAAACCATCAAAGTGTTTACTGATCGAGCTTTGTGTCAACAACGTTGTTACATCGGCATCTTCAACCATAAATTGTAAACGTTGTGTTGGATAGGCCGGATCTAAGGGTAAATAGGCGCCACCCGCTTTTAGAATAGCTAAAAGACTAACAATTAAGTTTGCTGATCTTTCTAAACAAACTCCAACCACCGTTTCTGCCTGTACGCCTTGATTTTGTAACCAAACAGCCAGTTGATTCGCTTGACTGTTTAAGGCCTCATAAGTTATCGCCGTCTCGCCTTGATAGAGCGCAATGGCGGTTGGTGTTAACGTGGTTTGTGTTTCAAAACGCTCTATTATCGTGTTTTCGGCATTGTACTCTTTAGTCGTGTTATTCCAATCTGTGAATAATCGTTTCTGATTATGAGCATTTAATAAAGGGACACAATCTAAAGTTTGCTCCGGTTTTTCTATCACATTTTCAAGTATTGTAAAAAAGCTATCTACATAGCGCTCTATGGAACTTGTATCGAATAAATCACGACTAAAATCGCACTCGAGCACCATGCCATTATCAACTTCTGTTAAATTTAGCGTAATAGGAAACGCAGTATAATGAACGGGCTGTGAAAGCCATTTTACTTCGACATCATCCATATTAGGTGCCGCGCCTGGACGATCTAAATTGAATATCGCGGAAATTAAATTACTTCTTCTGCTTTTAAAATTTTCTTCATTAAGTAATTCTGAGAAAGGGAGATCCTGATTTTCGTAACTCGCTAATAATGTGTCACGCATTGATCGTAAATATTCATTAAAAGGCTGGTTCCATGTTGCACGACTTCTTACGGGTATCAGGTGTGTAGCGTAACCCACTAATTCATCTGCCCCTTTCAAATTTCTTCCAGCGACCGGAATACCGATTAACAAATCATCTTGCTGACATAGACGATGTAACCATAAAGCATAAATAGAAAACAAGGTCATAAAATCAGTACAGCTTTGGTTACGACTTAATAGTTGTATTTTTGCTAACAAAGGCGCAGAAATTTCTTGGCAATATCGACCACCTCGATAGGTTTTATGTAGGGGTTCTGGTCTATCTACCGGTAAATCTAAAACGGGTAACTCGCCCGATAATTGTGTCAACCAATATGCTTTTTGTTTATCAAATGAAGCATTTTTTTGCCAATTAAGATACTCACTAAATTGCATTGGCGTAGCGAGTGTATTCGCAACGCCTTGCAAGTTGGCGTTATAGAGAGCCGTTAAGTCATGGACAATAAGATTAACCGATAAACCATCGGTTACAATATGATGAGCTTTAATTAATAATCGATGCTCATTTTCTGCCATACAATATAAATGTACTTCGAACAACGGGTCTGATGATAAATCAAAAGCTCGTTCTGCATGGGCACTCAATGATTCTGTTAAGGCCTTTTCTGGCGATAACTCTTGGCTTAAATCAGTGTAAGTTAAATCAACATTTTTAAATGAATTAAGTGGTAAAATTTGCTGCTGTTGGTTAACGATCACTGTTCGTAAAGCATCATGACGGCGCATCACTTCACGAACGGCTAATTTAAGTGTTTTGACTTGCAGTTTACCCTTCAATGCGAGCAAAGGACTAATATGATAAGCCTTAGACCCTTCGGGTATTATTTCTGCGAGTGTGAGTAATTGCTTTTGCGCTTCGTTAAGTTCGGTTGGTTCAGGTAATTCAGATTCATTTTTACGTTGAGTAATAAACCCGCCTTCTTGTAGCGCGGTTACACTTTCTTTAACGGCACTGATAATATCGTTTATATCTTCATCGGTATGCGCAGTCGATAAGAAATAGTTTCGCCATTCCCAAATGAATATGCCTTTTTGCATCATGTGATAAAATAAGAGCTCAAAGTTGCCCTCGAAAGAAAACCTAAATAATGAACCAAAATGAATGACCCGCATCGGTATTTGTTGTGCATCAAAATATTCGTTAAGTTCAGCGGCTAACATTTTTGTTTTTTCATTTAATCTTTCTTGAAGCTGGGGTCCTTCTTGTTTTAAATAACGTAAAGTAGCTAATGTTGTGATCATTGCAGTAGGGTGTTGGCAGAACGTGCCGCCAAAGATGGTTCTATCGGCTTCTGGATAAGAGTTATCGCCGTATTGCCAAGCCCCTCCATCAATTGCATCCATATATTTGGCGTCACCGGCGACCATGCCAATTGGCATGCCTCCCGCTAATACCTTACCGTAAGTGGCAATATCGGCTTTAACGCCAAACCATGCTTGAGCGCCACCTTGATGCACCCGAAACCCCGTAATCATTTCATCAAACATAAGCAAGCTGCCAGATTGCTCTGTAATATGTCTTAACTCGTGTAAAAAGGTTCGAGGTTGCAGATCGGGTCGACGACTTTGCACGGGCTCAACCATAACCGCTGCTATTTCATGGCCGTGTGCTTTAATATATTCTAATGCGCTATCGCTACCATAATCGAGTAACCATATATCATCAACAGACCCTTGGGTAATACCTGGCGCAACCGGAACCGAGCTTAACTGATCTTCATTCTTAACGGGACGACCCATTACATTATCAGCATGACCATGATATGCATTCTCAAACATCACTATTTTATTACGACCCGTTGCAGCACGTGCCAAACGTAGTGCAACCATGACAGCTTCTGTTCCACTATTTGTGAACGTAACCCGATCCATCCCGGTCATTTCACAGGCCAATTGAGCTGCTTCACCTACATGAGGTGACCGCGGGCCTAACATCATGGTATCGTTTTCGGGATCGGCTAAAGCTTCATCTATAAATTTTGGATGATGACCAAATAACGTCACCCCTTGGCCCATGGTAATATCAATATATTCATTACCATCAACATCCCAAACACGTGAACCTTTTCCTTGTCTACCCACAATCGGATATAACATTTCTTTAGTGGTAAATCGAAATCCAACGGCGGCTCTGCTATCAGCTAATGATGCTCTATGTTTTGATGCTAACGCTTTAGATACTTTTGTTTTTTCAGTATAGGTTTGTATTAACGTTTCAAGATGTTCACTTTGTTTTGCGGTTAAGCCCCTTGCCCGTGTTTCTAGTGGCGACAGCATTCGATGCATCACGGTTGTGGAGCTTGATTTTATGGCTTTTTGTGTCGAAGCACTTTCGTCGTTATTTTTGCTTTTAGGTTGACCATTTTGCGGTTTGGTTTTTAATGTAGCTTCTGGCGTTTTAGTCAGAGGAGTTGAATCTTCTGTTGCCTCAAGTTCTTGTAAAAATTGGAGTTGTTTGGCGACTACTTGATTAATCGCTTTAGATGCTGTTTCAAGTTGACGAGATAAAATGGTCTGCAAATCATCTACGTCAGTCGCTAACGTATTTAATTGATTGTTATTTTTTAATGGCGTAGGTGTTTTGATAGTGGGTTCAGCAATCGACTGCGCTTGTTTATCTTCAACTTCTATTTTTACTGATACCGATGGCTGCTTTTCAACAATATAATCGACTAGCGCATTTATGTTTGTGAGTTCTTGGAAAAATTGTGGAATGGATATTGTTAGGCCATATTCTGTTTCAACTGCTCGTTGAACTTCCATTAATGCTAATGAATTTGCCCCCATTTCTAAAAACGGAATTTGCATATCGGCATCGGTAGGCGCTGATGGAAGTACCTTAGCCATAAATCCACGTAACATCTCTTCAACATCGTTACGACTTACCGTTAAGCTTACATTTTTCGGGGCATTCATTATTATCTCACTCCATAGAAAACATATTATTGTTTTTTTAGTCAATTACTTCAGTAGCCGGTTGTTGCCAAATATCATCTTTATCAAGTTGAATGCATGCAACTACGCCACTATGGCAACCTGCATCAATTTCGAACGGGGCTAAATACAATTTTTTCTTTTGTATTAAACCGCCAATGAAGCCCTTACAATTAGAAGATGCATTTTCGAGTTCACAAATAGACCAACTCTCAGGTGCCTCAAAATTTTGTGTCAATTTATAACGAGTTAGTTGGCCATGATAATTATTGAGGCCACGACAATGTGGCAATAAATATAAATACTCATCGTCACAGATGGCACCAAAAAAGCCTCGGCTGCCTATGTCGACTTTTTCACAATTGAATACAGTCCAGGCCGACAAATCATGTAAATTTTTATTCGTATTAAATCGTAAAACGTTACCATGCCGTTGTTCATTATTACGGTAAGGGGCAAAGTAAATCATACCTTTATGATAAACCGCACCGATATAACCTTGGCATTCTTCACCTAATTGGGTCATATCGAAATATTGCCAAGCGTTGGTGTCATCAAATGCTTTACTTTTTTCATAACATAATAAAATACCATTATGCACACCCGCATCACGGAGATAAGGGACAAAATAGACATACTGTTCATCGGATACCGCAGAATGAAAACCCCGACTATCGATATGTGTTTGTGCGGTATCGTAGACTTGCCAGGCGGTAAGTTCACAAAATTCGGCGTGTGTATCGTATCGTGTAACTTGTCCATGATGTGTTGCATGGTCTAGCTGATAGGGCGATAAATACAGATAACGCCCATCATAACAGCCACTAACAAAGCCTTTGCTATTAGGATGCAGTTGGGATGAATCAAATACTTGCCAACTTGCTATATCATCAAATGCTTTTGAAGTATCGTATCGTGTTACTTGGCCATGGTGTTTATCGTTACAAAATGGAATTAAATACAAATAACGACCATCAAAAATGCCATCAACAAAGCCTTGACTCGATTTGTCTACTCGGGTTGTATCAAATGTATGCCAAGATTTTGCATCACTGAAGGTTTCATTCAGCGAATAGCGAGCTACCGTACCAAAAAAATCACCATTATTTAGCGGTATGAAATATAAATAATGCCCATCAGAGACTACGCCCGAATACCCTTTTATGGAGGGGTGTATTTCGGTCATATCAAATAGTGTTACGCCATCCATATCCATACTATAAATCACCAATATTCAATTGAAAATAATTAGGGAATTCATGCACAACTTTTAGATCATTTTCAAATATGACGAGCTCACCTTGTTTGTCTATTTCACTAAAATGATTAAATTTATAAGTCATATACATCATTCTGTTTCGGTCATTAGGTAACATTTCAGCTAATAATCTAACATGATTATTTCGAGCTTGATTTCGTAAATGATTAATTAATACCGTTCCTACGCCGCGAGCCATCACACGACATGACATTAATAATAATTTAATGACCCAATTACCTTCGAAGCGTTCAATTAATACCAATCCAATTTTTCCATAGTCACCGTATTTATCCTCTAAACTGGCGACTAAAAGTTGATGATTATAGGATTGACGAAACAAATTTAGTTCATCATATGAGTAGGTATAACCGGTTGTATTCAGTTGGTTAGTTCGTAGCGTTAATTCTTCCGCTCTTTTTAAATCTGACTCACCTGCCGGGTTTATACTTAACTTCATTTCTAAGCTTGTTAGAAATTTTTCTTGGGGTCCATCAAAATGTTCTTCAACGGTTTGACGTTGTAAATCGGCTTGATACATTTGGCGACGTCGAGCTGAATCCTCAGTTATAAAACGTGGTTTAAATTCGGGTAATTCAGGTATTTTATCGGTATCAGCGGCATCAATACATAAAACTTCGGGTATAGCGAAACTAACTTCTTCTCGTTCAAAAGCTTGGTCATCTATAAAAGCAAAGGTATCTAACCCGATATTGAGGTCTTTTGCGATCCTTTCGATTGAACCAGACTTTGCTCCCCAATTAATTTGAGGGCTCAGGAAATAATCAGTTAACCCTAATTGTTCAAGTTGAGATAAAGCAGACTGATGGTCATTTTTAGAGGCTATGGATTGCAAAATTCCACGTTCATCGAGTGTTTTAATGACCGTGAATACATTTGGACGTAATCCTTTAATACCACCTTCAAGTAAAGTACCGTCCCATAATGTGTTATCTAAATCCCAAACAACACATTTCACAATACGTTGCTTTTGTTCTTGTTTTAAAACTTCAGTCTGATCCACACTCATTATTTGGTTTCTCTTTTTGCTCGTTCTGCTTGCCGACGTTCATTCATTACATGACTTTGATAACCGTGTTTTGCAATCATAATTTGCTGCATTTGATTGCTACCTTCGATAATTTCCATAATTTTTGAATCACGTAAGTAACGCTGAACGGGGTATTTATCAGAACAACCGTTAGCACCATGAATTTGTATTGCATCGGTAGAAATTTTTACTGCGGCTTGTGATGCAAAATATTTAGCCATGGCGGTTTCCATAATCACACTTGGATCGGCTTGCTCTTTTAGTGCGGCGGCTCGATAGCAAAGCATTCGCGTTGCTTGCGCCTGAGTAATCATATCGGTTAATAATGCTTGAATTAACTGATGCTCATTTAGGTATACACCAAATTGTTTTCTTTTACCGGCATAAGCTAAACTCGCGTTTAAACCACCTTGTGCTAAACCTAGGCAGCCCCATGCAATAGAATATCGACCTTGATCTAATGCTGTACCGCCTACATGTGAGAAACCAAATCCTGGACGGCCAAGTAAATTTGATTCAGGTATTTTACAGTGATCAAATTTTATATTAGCTAGCATTGCTGATCTAAAACCGAGCATTCCACTAATAGGCTCACTTGAAAAACCGTCACATTCTCGTTCAACTAATAACGCAATTGACTTGCCTTCAGTTTGAGCAAAAACTAAAAATAAAGACGCAACCTGACCAAATGATATCCAACATTTTTGCCCATTAACGCACCATTGACCTTCATCTAATGTTGCATTAGTTTCAATCGCAGTTGCATCACTGCCTACATTTGGCTCGGTTAAAGCAAATCCACCTATTATTTCACCCGTTGCCAAACGAGGTAGCCAACGTTCACGTGAACTTTCATCGCCCCACTTCAAAATAGCTTGTATAACCATGCTATGCACAGTAAACAATGACATTAGTGATGCGCTACCACGACCAATTTCTTCACATAAAAGCCCCCAGGTAACACTATCCATGCCATTACCACCATATTGCTCGGGTACTAAACCACCAAGGTAGCCTTTATCTGCCACTTCTTGAATTAAGGTTGCAGGCATTGTTTCTTGTTTGTCGTGATCATTGGCAAACGGCATTATTTTTCGGTCAACAAAGTCCCTAAATTCATCTTGGGCGCTTTGTTGTTTTTCACTCAGTTGAATATCCATTTTTATACCTAAGCGTTAACCGTTAATCCAAGCTTTCTTGCCGCAAAATCGGCGATTGCATTGATAGATCTGAAATTATCATAATCTAAATCTTCGTTAGCAACGGCAAAACCAAATTCTTTTTCAACAAACAAAACTAATTGCATAGCAAATAATGAGTTAACCATTCCTGTTGCAAATAAATCAATATCGAGGTCTACATCTGCACCATTTAAGTATTGCGTTACAAATGCATGTGATTTTGAGATTAATTCTTCAAAGTTCATGTGAGTTCCTTGTCTATTATTAGTTATATTTGTAAAAGCCTTCGCCACTTTTACGGCCGTGTAATCCCGCATCTACCATTTTTTTCAATAGTGGACATGGGCGATATTTACTATCTGCAAAACTTTCGTGCAGTACTTCAATTGAATATAAAATGGTATCTAACCCAATTAAATCTGCTGTTTCTAATGGCCCCATCTTATGACCAAAACATTGTTTAAATATTTGATCAACTTCTTGCGCACTGGCAACTTGGTCTTGAACAGTAAAAACGGCTTCATTGACTGTTAACATTAAGATGCGATTAGAAACAAAACCAGGTGAGTCATTAACTAATACGCTGTTTTTACCCATTTTAGCTAACATATCATTTGTGATCGCAATGGTTTCTTCAGACGTATGCCAGCCTTTAATTGCTTCTACAGTTGGTTTCATTGGTACTGGATTCATAAAGTGAATACCAATTACTTTATCTGGGCGATTGGTGATTGCTGCAACACGGGTGATTGAATAACAAGATGTATCCACCGCATAGACAGTATGTTCAGGACAAACAGCATCAAGTTGTGGGTAAACACGACTCTTAGCTTCCCATTTTTCCGATACATTTTCGATGACATAAAATGCGTCTGATAACGGTGCATATTCAGTGGTAAAGTTTATACGATCTAAAATAGCTTCAGGGTCATCTAACTGACTCTTATCTTTTTTACCAAACGCTTGAAAACGAATGTTATTTCTAATTTCGTTACGCGCTTTTTCAAGCGCACTTACTGATATATCAATTAAAACAACATGAAAACCGCTTTGCGCTAAATTTTGCGCAACACCGATCCCCATGACTCCTGCCCCTATTACGCCCACTACTTGCTGTGTCATATTTTATCCCAATCTATTTTATTCAAAAGTAAAACCGGATAACCACAATTTACCTAAACTACTCAGTAAAAATGCTTCATCAGATTGTTTTTCATAACGATTTTTAATTGAAGGCAACACCACTTTATCTTTTATTTTTTGCGCAGCAGGGTGCTGTAATACAAAACTCCCTAAACTTTGACCTGGGCCAACTTCTAAAAATATTCGACCTTCTGCGGTTAATAATTTTTCTAAGCCATCAGCAAAACGAACGGTTTGCCAAGTATGGCGTGCCCAGTAGTTTGGATCAGTGGCTTGTTCACTTGTGATCCAATTTCCGGTTAAATTCGAAATATACGGAATTGTTGGCGCTTTTAAATTAAACCCTTTAACTAAATCAACTAATGAATCGTGTAAGGGAGCCAACATATGAGAGTGAAAAGCATGTGTTCCAGGTAATCGTCTAGAAACGACCTCATCTTGCTTAAGGCTACTCTCCAGGTTTGTTATTGCCTCTTCTGTTCCACCAATTACACATAACTTAGGTGTGCTTATTATTGACAACGATAGTTGGTCATTTAGCAACGGGGTTAACTGTGCTTCTGATAAAGGGACTGCTAACATAACACCTGCGGGGACAGAGTCAATCATTCTTGCCCTTTCAGTCACTAATTTAAGCACATCCTGCAAATTGATCACACCTGATAAACATGCGGCTGCATATTCACCAATGCTATAGCCAATCATTGCGCTTGGTTTCACGCCCCTTGATAACCATAACTGCCCTAACGCATATTCAATAATAAAAACGATGGGTTGACTATGAAGTGTTTTATTTAATTTTTCTATAGCAGGATCAACTGCGACATTACCTCTGCCAAGCATGGCTCTAAAATCCATTTTGGCTTCATTAGTTCCATTAGTTTCATTGGTTTTTTCTTGCTTGGCAGGGTAAATAACCGATAGTAAGTCAACATTCAAATGTGTTTTTAAATATTGGCAACATTCATCAACAGTGTCACGGAATACTGTCTCATTTTTATACAAGCCTTGAGCCATATTTAAATAATGATCACCTACACCTGGAAACATAAAGATGACATCACGATTATTTTGCGCTTTTGCAGAAATAATTCGTTTAAGATCGGGGATGCCGTTTGAATCTAATGTGCTTAATATATCTTCGTTACCTTGATGAACGAGTAAACGGCGAACCTTACCTTCTCCGATTGAACTTTCACATCCAATAATGGATTTAGTCTCATCTGACAGGCTTTGTACTATTTGATTGGTTAATTCTGTTAGGCCTTGTTCATTTTCTGCTGCCATTAATAATAAAAACCAATCCCCTATTTGATAACGAGGTGGTTTATTTTTAGTGGGTGTTACTTCTGTTTCTATTGCTGGATTCTTATCGATATTTGGGTCAAGTGAAGTACTAATTGGACTTGTTTTAACGCGCTGTTTAATAAAAGCGAGTTGTTGTTCAACAACGTCATTAATTGCATCCGACGCCAATAATAATTGAGCTTCTAGTAATTGTTGAATGTTATTTGTGTTGTTGGTCACTATCTTGGTGTTAGATGCGCTTTCAAATGACGGTATAGGTTGAGTATCAAGTGGTGTTGTTTTTGTTTCAACATCCAATTTAATATTTAAATCGTTTTTGGCGGTTTCAGCGTTTTCAAACGCTTTGATATTAGTCTCATGAGTCTTATTGAGGTTATTAGGTTCAGCGACTTGTTTCTGTATTTTGGTAATTGACGCTTCTTGGTTATTTGATTTTGTATTAGCGTCTTCTTGGCTTGTTGGGCCTCTCCAATAACGTTGACGTTGAAATGCATAACCGGGTAAACGTACTCGATTACGATTATAAGGTTCGTCATAAGCGCGCCAATCGATTTTTATACCCTTCAGATGTAATTCTGTTATTGAACTTGATAATGCAAACCATAAATCTTCATCTTGAGGGAATAGCCCAATACACGGGGTTGTTACATTATTCTTATTAGAGCCAATGGCTAATAAATTATTAAACCTCGCCTTTTCAAGTGCTTCAACAGCAGTGTTATTACTCGATTTATCACTAAGAGTAAACTCATAATTATCTAAAGCACTATAAGGTTGCTTCTGTCCATCGACTGCTGAAAATACAGGTATTGATGCTGCGCGTGTGTTAACGGCTTGCCCAGCAAGCATTTTAAATGCTTGCTCTAAATCAATAACTCCCGCAATATAAAGAGCGGTAAGCTCACCAACTCCAGCCCCAGAAATGGCTGTTGGCTTTAAGCCTAGCCCCAACCAAAATTCGGCTAACGCAAATTGCGCACTGAATAATGAGCTTTGACTGTACTCACCTTCAACAAGTAATCCAGGTTTTATTTGATCTGCAATGTGTTGGCAACGTTTTAAACTGCTATTTAAATTGGGTTGTGTTTTGGCTAAATGGTAAATCGCATTAACGGGTATATCGTCAGTAATAACAATGGCTAGACGACTATTCAACCCCTTCTTGATTTGACTTGTAGCTACATTATTTGCATGTTTTGCTTCTGTAAAATCGAGTAATTGTTGGCGTAGCGTTTCTTTATCCGTTGCGATAAATGCTAAACGTTCATTAAAATGATCTCGACCTGTGTTCGCGCTATAGCAAATATCGGCGATGGGTGTTTCATCTGACATGGCTTTACATGAAAGTAAATTTTGTGCTGTTTGCTTTAAGCTAGTTTGATTGCGTGCTGATAAACACAAAATATGAGATGGTCTTTCAATTACCTCTGCATTATTTTGCGTTTTTAACTCTACATGAGGTTTTTCTTCTAAAACCACATGTGTATTGGTTCCAGATAAGCCAAACGAACTGATTGCGGCTTTTCTATATTCATTTGGTTGTGTTGGCCAAGGTTCAAGTTCGGTTGGTACTTTTACTGAAAACTTATCCCAAGGTATTTTTGAACTACCCTGTTTAAAATGTAAATTAGGTGCAATTTTTTCATGCTCTAGCATGAGCGCTACTTTAATTAGCCCTGCAATACCGGCTGCTGCATTTAAATGACCAAAATTGGTTTTGACTGACCCTAGCCATAAATCATTTTTTGCTGTACGTTGACCAAAAACAGAGCGTAGAGCCCCTACTTCAATCGGATCGCCTAACTCTGTTGCTGTACCGTGAGCTTCAACATAATCGATATCATCAGGTACCAAGCCTGCTCGTTGGTATACTTCTCTAATTAAATTTATTTGCGCTATTTCATTCGGTACCGTTAAACCACTAGCGGGCCCATCATGATTAACCCCACTGCCACGAATTACTGTTCGTATATTGGCATTATCTTTTTGAGCATCAGACAGACGTCGTAATACTAGTACACCCACACCTTCACCTAAAACAAAGCCATTTGCCGCTTCATCAAATGTTCTACATCTGCCATCAGGGGCAAATGATTGTGTTTTAGATAAAAAGACTTGCATAGATGGCGTTAAATTCAATTGTGCTCCAGCCACTAATGCAACGTCACATTCTCCATTGCGTAGTGCTTGGCTGGCTTGATGCAGTGCAACCATAGAAGATGAACATGCGGTGTCAACTGAAAATGCGGGGCCATGTAAACCTAATAAATAGGAAAGTCGGCCGGCAGCAAAACAAAATCCGTTGCCTGTGCCAGTGTAACCATCAATATCGTTGAGTTGACCACCGAGCTGCATCACACCATAATCCATTTGTGTTATACCCACAAAAACACCTGTGCGAGAGCTGCGTAATTCATTAGGTGGTATACCGGCATCTTCTAGGGCATGCCATGCGACTTCAAGTAATATTCGTTGTTGCGGATCGATTCGCTCTGCTTCATAGGGAGAAATACCAAAAAACTCGGCATCAAAAGCGTCAACGTTTTCAACAAAGCCGCCATAGCGTGTATTTATTTTACCGGGTGCATTAGGGTTCGGATCGTAAAAATGTGAGAGATCCCAACGATCTTTTGGTACTTCTCTAATGGCATCTTTGCCTTGTGATAACAAATCCCAATATTCTGTTAAACCATCTGCAGCAGGAAATCGACAGCCCATCCCCATTATCGCAATAGGTTCACGTTTTGCGTATTCAGCCTCGGCTATTTGACCCTTTAGCTTTTTTATTGCTAACGCGGCTTTTTGTAATGGCGATAATTCATTTAAGGTTTCTGCGGATTTTGTTTCACTCATGGTCGAACTCTCCTAGATCGCCCAGCTCTGCATCAATCATAGCGGCTAACTCGTCGTCAGACATATCACTAATTTCTTTTGCGGCTGTATTCGTCGCTTCCATCGTTGGTTCATCTGATTCTACGGTAGTTAGGGGGAATTCGTCACTCTTAGTTTCTGTATCTGTTAACTCAAGCACATCTTGAATTAAAAAGAGGACTAAAACGCTAACCGTTGGGTATTTAAATAATAAAGTGGTTGGTAAATTTTGTTTTACTATGTTTTGTAATGCATTACGTAATTCAACTGCCGTTAACGAATCCATCCCCATTTCAAAAAAGCCAAGCTCTTCGTCAATTAAATCAATCGATTCTAATGCTAATACTCTCACAAGTTGCTGTTTAACAAGATCGGTTACCAATGCATTTTGCTCACTCGCTGGCATATTTTGTAATTGTTGAAATAAGCTCGTTTCAATAGCGATATCAACCGTATCATGAAAATTTTCAAAATTTTCAAAATGTTCAAAAAAATCAATCTGTGGGTTTTTCATTAGCATTTTAGGCCAATCAATATCGGCGACCAACACTTGAGTTTGAGGTTTGTTGATTAAAATCTCTAGTATAGACAAACCTTCTTCTGGTTTAATACTGGCCATTCCTCTTGCATCTAATTCGCTTTCTTCAACGACTTGCGCGGCTAAACCTATTGATGACCAAGCCCCCCAGTTAATTGTCATTGCGGGTAAGTTTTGATTTTGACGGAATGAAGCTAATTGATCTAAAAAGCCATTTGCGGCGGCGTAATTTGCCTGTGCTGTCGGCCCTAGCAGTGATGCCGCGGATGAATACATAATAAAGAAATCAAGAGGTTGGTTAATACAAGCTTGATGTAAATTCCATGCACCTACCGTTTTTGGCGCCAATACACTTTTAAATCGTGGCCATGTCATTGAGGCCAATACCCCATCATCCATCGTGCCTGCCGCATGAATAACACCCGCTAATTTTCTTTTTTGGGTAATTGATTCAATCATTGCATTTACTTGATGACTATCTGTGATATCCGCAGAAATCATTTGCACGTTAGCACCCAATGATTCTAACGTTGCAACTTGCTTTTCAACGGCTAGTGTTGCCGCTTTACGGCCGGCTAAAACAATATGTTTAACACCTTTGTTTTTAACTAACCAATGTGCTGTTAATAAACCTAAATCACCCAAACCACCGGTGATTAAGTATGTAGCGTTATCACGTATAATGATTTCTGCTTGTGTTGGTTTTTCAATTGATAATGACGCTAATCTAGGCACATAACGATAAAATTGATCATTAACCTTTCGAAGAGCTACATTCTCTGTTGTTTGGGCAGCGATTTCTTGCCATATAGTATTAATACAATTATTAAATTCATTTGATTTACATCCAAGATCAATCTGGCGGCATTTTAATTCTGGATACTCTTTTTTAATCACTTGCCCCATTGCCCATAAAGATGATTGGCTCAGGTTTAATAGAGTCTGATTATGTTCAATATCAACATTAACCGCCATATTACTCAGTAAGACTAAACGAGGCGGCTTTGATAGTTGCAAAGCCTCAAGAGTATTGAGCAAGTCGAGTACAGATTTGCAGCCTAACTCTTGCGCTTCTATTAAGGTTTCAGCATCAAGTTCGTCTGTGTTTTTAGCACCTAAACTTCGAGTATGCACAATGAAATCGAGTTTATCGCACCCATTTAAACAATGGCGTAAATTGTCGTTATTGACAGTTTTATCATCCGCTAATAAATAACTATTGCCACCACTTGCGGTTATTCTATTGGCTAGTGAAGATCCTAATCCGGTTTTATCTGCAATAATTAACCAATTTTCATTCGTATTAATGATTGCTTTATTGGCGACAATAACGGCTTGACGGCATAAATCCTTGTTTGCGACTTTATCTGGACTGATCTCGATCATTTTTTCAAATGAGCATTCAGCTAATACTTTTTGCCAATTTTCTATATTAATTAAAGGATAATGATTTCGACGTTTTTCATCACTAAAGCGCCACCATCCCTCAGTTAATCCAAACGTGATATCTAACCAAGGTTGAGGAGACGTACCTTCTAATAATAGTAATTGACCTCCGGGTACTAAAAGCTGGTTCACATGTGTTAATGTCTGATTTAGATCTTTAGTTGCATGTAATACATTGGCTGCAATGATAATATCAAAGCTAGCGATGTCGATACCTTGATTAATTGGACTTTGTTCAATATCTAATACTTTGTATTCAATAAAATCGAAATGACTAAATTTTTCTTGAGCTTTAGTGATAAATACCGCTGATACATCGGTAAATACATATTGGCATCGATCTTTAGGTAAAAGTGATAATAAATGTTGTGTGCTACTACCTGTGCCTCCACCAATTTCAAGAATACGGACGCCTTGCCCTTCTGGTAATTGTTTAATTGCGTGGTGCAATGTTTGTTGCAGTAATTTATTTATTTCTTGTGGGCCTGGCGATTCGGTATAAAAGCGAGTAACAAGATCAGCATTGCCATTTGGAAATAGCAATTGCAACCCTTCTATTTGGCCAGTTAATGCTTGTGCTAATGATTTACCACACTGTCTAACCAGCGCTATTTCATGTTGTGCATGAGGGAATTGATCAACGATATCATCGACTAACTCTTCACTGTTTCTTGGCGGGCAAGTTAATATCAGCCAGTTATCCATTGATTTCTCTAACTGACCTTGTTCCGTCATAATCGTTAATAAACGACCTAATAATTTATGATAATCAGGGATAATAGCCAGTTCATTGATTATTTTGTTTAGTGTTAATGCCTTACCTATTACCCAGTTTAGTCCTAATTGTTGAAACGCCTCGTACGCATAAACGGCTACTAAATCATCTAAAGCTACAAATAAATCACCGTACCAATCAACTTGTTCAGCAACGTGCTTCATTGTTTTATCAAGCTTATTTGCTAACGATTCTATTGGCGGCAACCAGGCGGCATCAGCTTGATAACCAACTCGCTGTACCCAATTAGTTTGGTAGAGCCAATCAGTGTAGCGGTCTGAATTTTTAGCGACTAATGCGTGTTTGCTAACACGTTGATATCTTAATTCATCCACTTTTACTAAAATGTTGCCTGATTCATCGATTAATTCAATATCAGCACTATAAGTCGAATTCGCTTCACCTTGTGGTTTTACAATACACCAAGCGACCTTACCTGTGGCTTGGTATCGATGTAAAGCCGCCATTCCGACAGGTAAATAAGGCGTTTCGCTATCTTTTGCTAATAAAGGCACGCCCACCATTTGAAAAGCAGCGTCTAAAATAACAGGGTGTAGCAAAAAATCATTAACACTCTTAGAGACGGTCTCTGGCAATGCCAATTTAGCCAGTACCATCCCTTTACCTTGCCATAATTCGTTTAGCGCTTGAAATTTTGTACCGTGCTCAATGCCTACTTCATGGGTTTTTTTATAATATTCATCAACTGATAATTGCTCATCACAGAGTGTTTGTAAATTGTGTAAATCAATCACGTCTGTTTTTTGTATAACGGCTGTTTCTTTGTTTGTTACTTGCAATTTACCACTAGTATGGCTTTGCCAGTTGCCATCTATTTGCAAGCTATAAATATTAAAATCGAGATAAGAAATATCATCTTTCGACTGATTAGCCGGGTTTAAGACGAGTTGAACAGAAGTGGGCTTTTCTTCAGATAAAATTAAGGCTTGTTCAATGGCTACATCCATAACGGTTATAGCAAATTTATCTTTTTCACCGTTAGACCACAATTGAGCAGCGGCCGCTAGAACAATTTCTAAATGGGCTGCAGCCGGTAAAACTATTTGATTAAAAATTTTATGATGAGCCAGTAAATCGATAGTTGCAGGATCTAACTCTGCGTTAAAAACAATTGTGTTTTTAGTGAATGCCGGTGAATTTAAACGCTCACCTAATAAAATATGTGCTGATTTATTTTGCTTTAGCTTGCTTTGTTCGCCAATTTCCCAATCTATCCAATACCGGCTTCGTTGAAAAGCGTAGTTAGGTAAGCGAGCTTGAGCCGGGCCGGTGCCATTTAATTCAGACCATTTTATGTTTAAACCTAGGGTCCATAAATGCCCTAAGCTTTGTAATATTGTTGCCCAGGGCGAATGAGATGCTCTTAAACTGGGTAACCAGACACAGTTTTTGGCTGTATCATCATCAAGTGTGTCACAAATTTGCTTTCCTAGTGAACACAAAGTGGGTTTAGGGCCAACTTCAACAAAGGTTGTATAACCATCATTTATTAATGCTTGTATTCCCTGTGAAAAGCGAACTGGCGATTCAACATGCTCAACCCAATAATTCGGTTTTGATATGGCCAGATCTATTTTTTCACCGGTTAGGGTTGAGTAAACATCGATAGATGGTTGATTATAACGGATACTGTTGGCGATATTTGAAAATGGGGATAACATTGGCCCCATCATGTTTGAATGAAAAGCATGAGAAACTTTTAAAAGTTGAGGCTCCACACTTGAAGCCTTTAAGGCATCGGCAAATGCGGCAGCCGCGATGGGTTCACATGATACGACAACATTATTAGGCCCATTTATTGATGCGATGGATAACTCCCCCCCCCACGGTTTAATGAGTTCAAGTACAACCTGTTCGCTTAAAGGCACAGAAACCATCGCTCCCGGTTCACATCGCTCTTGCATTAAGCGTCCACGTTCTGAAATAAGCGATATCGCATCTTCTAATGAAAATACACCTGCACAGCATGCTGCTGCATATTCACCTACACTGTGGCCCAATACTGCATCTGGTTTTATTCCCCATGATTGCCACAATTGAGTGAGTGCATACTCAATTGAAAAAAGTATGGGTTGGGTGAAAGCGGTTATATTAAGTAATGATTCGAATTTTTCTTCTTCAGCATAGAGCAAGGAGATCAACGAATGTCCCAATATTGGTTTTAACAAACCATCACAGGCGTCAAGTGCCTCTTTAAAAACAGTAGATTCACGATAGAGCTCTTGACCCATACTTCGGAACTGACTACCTTGGCCGGTAAAAATGAAGGCTATTTTTTCTTTACCTGAATTTGAGACACGACCCGTTGGCAAATTATCTAATTTTAATCGTTGTAGAATCGCATCCGTACTGTTTCCAATTAGTGCTGTCCGATAAGGTAACTGAGTTCGGCCTGATACTGATGTTCGTGCTAATTCTGCCCATTCTTCTTGGTTTAATGAAGGTGATGTTTTGAGTTTATTTTGCCAAGCTATTTTTAACCCATTTAGTGATCTTTCATCTTTTGCACTTATTGGTAATATTCTCCAATTTTGCAAGGGGTTGCTGACGGGGGCTTTAGATATTTCAGGTCGGGTTCCAAGTATTATATGCGCATTAGTTCCGCTAAAGCTAAAAGAGCTAACACCGGTATAACGCGTTTTTTGGTCCCATGACTGAAGTTTTGTCGGAATTTTAACCGCTAATTCTTGCCAAGGGATGTGCGGGCTTGGTTCGTTAAAATGTAGATGTGGTGGTATTTGGCCATGTTTTAACATTAATACTGATTTTATTAATCCCGCTATTCCCGCAGCAGATTCTAAGTGGCCAAAATTAGTTTTTACTGAGCCAACCCATAATGCATTGGGTCTTTGTTCTCCATATGCGCTATTTAAAGCGCTCATTTCTATTGGATCACCTAATGCTGTACCCGTACCATGAGCTTCTACATAACCGACTTGTTCAGGATTGATTTTGCTTGATTTGAGTGCCTTTTTTATCACATTAACTTGTGCTGGTCCATTGGGTACGGTTAAACCACCACTTGGACCATCTTGATTAACGGCTGATCCTCGAATAACGGCTAAAATGTTATCACCATTTTGTTCAGCATCACTTAATCGTTTTAAAACAATGACCCCGCCACCTTCACCACGAGCATAACCGTCTGCTGATGCATCAAAAGTTTTACAACGACCATCAGGGGCTAGCATTTTAGCTTTAGAGAAGTTAACAAATGTTTCAGGGCCTAACATAAGGTTAATACCTGCCGATATCGCGACATTACATTCGCCAGCCCTTAAACTTTGGCACGCCAAATGGGTTGTGACTAATGAAGATGAACATGCGGTATCAACCACAAGGCTAGGACCTTTTAAACCCAGCGTATAAGATAAACGCCCTGCCGCAACGCCTAATGACCCACCTGTACCTGCATACGCATTTATTCGGCTGGTATCGCCTGACCATAAAAGGTGGGCACAATATTCAGTGCTTGTCATCCCGACAAACACACCTGTATCTTGGTTATAGACATCTTCAGTTGGAATATTCGCATTCTCGAGTGCTTGCCAAGCGAGTTCAAGGAGCATCCGATGCTGTGGGTCTATACTTGCCGCTTCGCGAGGTGAAATACCAAACATAACAGGGTCAAATTGGTCTATATTATTAACAAAGCCACCTTTATACGCATAGGTTTTTCCGGGGGCATCTGGATTTGGATCATAAAATTCATTAACATCCCATCGAGTAGACGGCACTTCTGTTGTTGCATCTTTACCGTCGCAGAGTAATTGCCAATAGGCTTCAGGAGTGTTTACATCACCTGGAAAACGACAAGACATGCCGACTATTGCAATAGGTTCAACCTGAGCTTGCTCTAACGTATCTAATTTTTTTTGTAGTTTTTGTATAGCTTGCAGCGCCCGTTTAGTGGGCGATTGTTCGGCTGAAATATTGTCAATACTCATTAAAATTCATTCTCCATTTGTCCAAGCTGAGCTAATAATAATGCTTCTGCTTCTGCTTCAGACATTGCATCTATATCTTCATTTTGTTGTAACGAACTATTAATAACCACTTTTTCTTCGGTTTGTGAGGTTAAAGGTGCATATAGTTTATTGATAAAATACTGGGTTAATGTTTCAACTGTCGGGTAGTCAAATAATAAAGTTGAGCTTAACTGACAATCTAGCAAGGTTTGTAATCGATTTTTCATATCGAGAGCCGTTAACGAATCAATACCCAAATCAAATAACCGTTCACGAGACGTAATTTCATTCTGCGATAGAGATAAAACTTCTGCTACAACATTTGTGATGACCAAGCTTAGTTGAACTAGACGTTCGTCGTTTGTCGCATTTTGTAATTGATCTCTAATGGAACCTCCACTTTTTATGGCTCCTAAATGATGTAAAAATGGTTGCGGATTTGTTTCACAAAAACGTTGCCAATCAATTGATAATACACCTACCTGTGTTTTGCTTGTTTTAATTAATTCACTTAAATTAGCTAAAGCATGTCGAGTCTGGATTTGAGTTATCCCTAATTTTTCTATTCTAGCTTGTTGCTCAATATCAAGTTTGGCTGCCATGCCTATTTGAGCCCAAGGCCCCCAATTAATACTTAAGCCTTTTAATCCAAGAGAGTGTCGATAATTTGCCAGTGAATCTAAAAATGCGTTAGCGGCAGCATAACTACTCTGGCCTGCAGGTGCTAACAACGATGTTAAAGAAGAAAAATTAACAAACATTGATAAGATTTTATTTTGGGTTAATTTATGTAGGTTCCAAGCGCCTTGAACTTTGGGAGCAAGCACCTCTTGCCATCGTGACCAATTTTGGTTTATTAATAAGCCATCATCAAGTAGTCCAGCTAAATGTAATACGCCTGTCAATGCGGGTTGCTGATGTTCTATTTTGGCAATGACGTTTGCTAATGCGGATTCGTCAGCTACATCAACTTGGTAATAGAACGGTTTAGCATTTTGTGTTTGTAAATGGCTAATTAAATGTTCATCAACAGGGCTTCGGCCGATTAAAGCAAAGTGTTTAACGCCTTGTTTTAGTAACCAATTAATCAGTTCGCGTCCGATTGCACCTTGAGCTCCGGTAATCAAATACGTTTTATCTGTTTCTATATCTGTCGATATTATTTGATTAGTTGCTTCATGTTGGGCTTCATGTTGTGTTTCTGCAGATTTCACTAACCGCGCTGTATAAGGGGTTTTATTGCGCCATGCTACGCGGTTATCGTTATGAGTAGTCTGGCATGTAATCAGTACATTATTCAAAAACTGTTCAGGGGGTGTTTGTTTATCTAAGTCTAAACAAATGGTTGCCCACTCGCTATGTTCAGAACTTGCCACATTGCCTAACCCCCAGAGTAGAGCTTGTTGTGGCGATTGAAGCTGTTCGTGTTGAAGCACAGGTTGAGCGTTTTGTGTCGTTAAAATTAATTTTTTAGTCTGTGTTATGTTCTTTTGGTTATTATATCTACCTAAAGCTTGTATTAGATGTAAAGCACCTGCACAGGCTTTTTGGTCGGGGTCAAAATAATCGGGTGATGTATTTAATCCCCATAAATAGATAATACAATCAGCTGTAGGACATTGGTTTATTAGTTCATTAAATTGTTTAGCTGATGTAGGTGATATTAAATATTTATTTGTTTCGGTTTCTTGAAGCTGTTGAGTTTTATCACTGGGTAGAACAATGGTTACATCAATGCCTTTGTTTTGAAGGGCTATAACAAAGTCATCGTTAACGCCATCGTTATTGTTAAATACAACATAATGTTGTTTTGTTAAGGTATTACTGTTTGCCGTGTTCGATAGCTGTTGCTGTTTTTCCCAATTGATTTGATATTGTCCTGGTTCAGGATTTTCATTATTTGACAACAACGCCGTACTTGTTGCTCTACGTCCTTCAAGCCCTTCAAACGCGACAATAAGTTCACCTGATTCTGTATATACGTTAATGTCACCTACCATTTTTGTTTCATCATGGTGATGAACAAGGGCATGTACAATAAACGTTGTATGATTTAGGAAGTCTTGTTTTGCTGAATTGAAATGCAACGTGTTTATTGAAAAAGGAATAAAGCTATCTTCTATGTCGATTGGTTGTGCCATCACCATCGCACCAAAACATGAATCAATTAGTCCGGGGTGTAAGCTATATCGTTCGATTGATTTAGTTAAAATACCCGGTAGCGTTAAGCGACCTATGACCTCTGATTTGCCTCTATTTAACTCTGATAACCAGTGATAACTAGTGCCTACAACAATATGCCGTTTTCGTTGTATTTCATATACGCTGTCAGGCGGAACCGATTCAGTACAACGATAATATATAGAGGCTAATTCAGGTATGGTAAAGGTTTGTTCTTTTTGTAAAATAAGACCTTTAGCGTGTAACTTTGGTTCTTCATTTTCACTTAAACTGATTAACCTAAACTCACTAGGTTCATTATTTCGTGGGGTAAGCGAAAGTTGGGTGGTTATTTCACCTTGCTCTGGGACAATAAGCGCAGTTGGAAATATTATTTGTGAAAGCGTACAAATGTCTTTATTAGATAAACCGGCTAACATTATAGCTGATAACACCATCGATAAATGTGAGGCTCCAGCGATAATTAACTGATCAAATACGCGATGGTCTTCTATAAAGGGTTGGTTTTTCTTAGAAAACGTAGTCTCAAATAAGGTTTGCTCTAACAAGGGGGATTGAAAAGATCGTTGTAGTAAGGGCTCAGATAGTGTTGTTACGCCGTGTAACTCACTTTTTGATGCGCCTATTTTAACTTGCTGTGTATAATTTTTATGTTGGAATGGGTATTTAGGTAATTGCAAACTGCGTTGAGGTTGCATACTTTGTTTTGCCCAATCAACTTTTCCGCCTTGTAACCAATATGCCCCTAATGCTTTTAGCATTGTATAACGCGGAACTTCTTTTTTAATGATGCTAGGGGCTAATATTATATTATCCAAAGCACTATTATCTAAAGCACTTTGTTTAGCCATTCCGACTAATGTAGCAGTTGGTCCTATTTCTAACAAAAAGTGATATTTTTCTGTGAGAAGTTGTTTTAAACCATCGGTAAAACGAACTGGCGCCAGTATATGTTGGCACCAATATTCGGCACTTGCGACTTCCTTCCCTGCAAACAAACCGCTAACATTAGAGATGAGTGGCAAAATGGGGGTTTGGTAATTAATTTGTTCTGCTACTTTACGAAATTCAGCTAGCATAGGTTGCATTAACGGTGAATGAAATGCATGTGAAACGACTAAAGGTTTATATTGGATCTCATGTTGATCTAATTGGCGTTTTAAGTTTTCGATTGCATTGATATCGCCAGAAACAACAGTATTGCGTGGCCCATTATAAGCGGCAATAACAAGTTTAGTTATGTCACTTGAATTTGTTAAGAGCGTTTCTACTTGTTCTGCTGCCGCTAATACGGCCAACATCCCCCCACCTGCGGGCAGTGCTTGCATGAGTTTACCGCGTGCGGTTATTAATTTTAAACCTTCTTCTAATGAAAACACACCAGCTAAACACGCAGCTACATACTCCCCTACACTGTGTCCTATTAACGCTGATGGCATTATGCCTTTTGATTGCCATAAACAGGCTAATGCATATTCGAATGCAAATAGTGCGGGCTGTGTATTGTCGGTTTCGTTGAGTGTGTTGGCATTTTCATTATTTGATGCAGGATAAAGTAATTCAACGAGGTCTAGAGAGGATTTTAATAAAGAAGCACACTCGTCAATAGCATGTCGAAACACGGGTTCATTATCATACAATGTTTGACCCATTCCTTTGTATTGCGAGCCTTGACCTGTAAATAAAAAAGCGATTTCAGGTATATTTTCGGGAGTATCTGAATATTGAATTTTTTCAGTTGGTTTATTATTAATAAAATCAGTTAAGGCGGCAGATGCTTCTTCTGTATTGTGAGCCACTAACGCTAAACGAGTTTTAAATTCTGTTCGGTAATGCGCAGCACCCGCACAAAGTGTTGCAAAATCGGCTTTGGGTTGTGCTAACGGTCCATCGATCCATTTTTTAGCGAGAGCTTTTAGTGCTTCAATATTACGGGCAGATAAAACTAGAAGTTGTTCTTTATTTTGGTATTCGTTTATTGTTTCTAGCTCTGTCTCTAGCTTTGTCTCAAGTTGCAAATGGTCTGATAAAACAGCATGAACATTGGTGCCACTAAAGCCAAAGGCACTAATACCCGCAACTCGTTCTTCGCCATCGTTTTTCTGCCAAGGTGTAAGTTCAGTTGGGATTTTAATTTGTGTTTCAGACCAAGGGATCAGAGGATTAGGTTTATTAAAATGTAAGTGCGGCGGTATCTTCTTGTGTTGCAACGCCATAATAACTTTCATTGTCGCCGCTATGCCCGCACTGGCTTCTAGGTGACCAATATTCGTTTTTACTGAACCTACCATTAAAGGTTGTTTGAATACATTACCCAGCGCTCCAATCTCGATAGGATCTCCTAAAGGAGTCCCTGTTCCATGTGCCTCTATATAATCGACATATGCAGCATCTATACCTGCTCGAGTCAGTGCTTTATTTATAACTTGTTCTTGTGCTGGGCCATTCGGCACCGTTAAACCGCCACTCGCGCCATCTTGATTTACCGCTGAGCCCCGAAATAGAGCTAAGATTGTATCGCCATCGCGCTCTGCATCCGATAAACGTTTTAAGGCGACAACACCACAGCCTTCTCCTCGAACGTAGCCGTTTGCTTGTTCATCAAATGTTTTACAGTGGCCATCTTCTGCTAACATATTAGCTTTACAAAACGCTACTGAATAACCCGGATGAAAGATTAAATGAGCCCCACCTGCAAGAGCCATATCACATTCTTTGCGTCTTAAACTTTCAGCGGCTAAATGTAATGAAAGTAAAGATGAAGAACACGCGGTATCAACAACTAAGCTAGGCCCATTAAAACCAAAATTATAGGAAACACGACCTGCAATTGGGGCCATTGCACAACCTGATCCATGATATGGACCGACATCTGTTATTTGAGATTCGCCTATTTGATTCGTGATTTGATCTAAACTACTAACGCCGATAAAGACACCGGTATTAGTCCCAGAGAGAGAGGAAGGCACTAAGTTAGCGTATTCTAAAGATTCCCAACAGACTTCAAGCAGGATACGTTGATGTGGATCCATGCTTTCGGCTTCTTTTGGTGAGATACCAAAAAAGCTAGCGTCGAAACCGGCGATATCATCAATAAAACCACCAGATCGTGTATACATTTTGCCAAAAGCGTCGCGGTCTAAATCATAAAATTGGTCTAAGTCCCAACGGGCTTTGGGTACATCCGTAATAGCGTCTTGACCATTACTTAATAATGACCAATATTTTTCTGGGTCATTAGCACCCCCAGGAAATCGACAGGCCATGCTTATAATAGCTATAGGTTCATTTTCTGCGGCTTCGTAACGCTTTATTTGATTTTTTAGCGTTTTTATTTCCTGCAAAGCTTTCGCCATTAACGTGCGATAATCTGGTGTAGCTGACTTCAATTCTTTCTTCCCCAAAGAATGCTCGGTGATAAGGATAATTATATGAATTACCGAGTCGCTTTATTTGTAAGTCAATTGTTAAAGTTAATACCCCTAACTTTGAATGAAAATATCGTACACAGCCTATATCATTATTGCAATGGATTTATTAGAGACCTAGTTAACAGTTATATAATTAAAAAACATATATAGATCAGCTTATTAGACCACTAAGGTATTAATGCCTTTATTTCTAGAATAAATGAAGTGTATTAATTTTTGATTATTCAATATTTCACCATGTCTTTAACATTATATTAATGACTTAAAAAACGCGTACAGAAATTTTTGACGTTATTGAATCCACAAATATATTGTTGTGCTGCATTATTTGTCATTCAAATGTAATTGAGACTAATCAAAATAATTCATTGTATTTGAAACCTTCATTATTTAAATCTGTTACCACTTAATAAAAAATGTGTATAACCAGCCACATGGTATATGCTTAAGCCAATTATTTATGATTTATACTTTAAGGACAGCACGTTATGAGTAGGTTAATAGCTTTTTTCTCATTAGTAGGAATCTTTGTTTTAATTTTTATAAGCCCTTCCTTGTACGCACAAAATGCACCCGCGCCCAGTGTTGTTGTTCAAACCGTTAAAATGAAAGATGTTACACCAAGTTTTCAATTTGTTGGACGAATTGAAGCGCAACATAAAGTCGATATTAGAGCGCGTGTAAATGGTTTTTTAACTAACCGAGCATTCGAAGAAGGAGCAAAGGTTACTGCAGGGCAATTATTATTTGAGATAGAACCTGATATATACCAATTACAAGTTAAACAAAATGAAGCAGAGTTAGCCAGTGCAAAAGCCAATCTTTCGCAAGCGACGGCAGCGTTTAAACGTTTGAAAAATTTAAGCCACAAAGGTGCCGTATCTCAATCAGATTTTGATAAAGCCCAAGCTGAGCAATTAGTGGCAGAAGCAAACGTACTTACAGCTAAAGTAGAATTAAAAAAATCAGAACTAAACTTAGGTTTTACCAAAATTTATTCACCTATTACAGGACGTATCGCGCGTGAAAATTATAGCGTGGGTAATTATTTAAACAGTGATGCTGAAGTATTAACAACAGTAACAAGCACTGACCCTGTTAACGTAACATTATCAATTAGTGAAAAATCAATGCTAGGCGCAAGACGAAAAGGTATTGATTTAAAAAATCCACCTGTTGCGCCTACGATGAAGTTATCTGATGGGTCTTTATATGATCAAGCTGGGCATTTCGATTATTTTGATACCGAAGTCAATACATCAACCGATACAATATTAATTCGTGCACAGTTTCCTAACCCTAAAGGTGTGCTTCTACCTGGCGAATTAGTCCAAGTTATCATCACCGATAAACAAAAGGTAATGGGTATTGTAATTAAACAATCCGCCGTACAAAAAGATTCGCAAGGTTATTTTGTATTGGGCGTTGATAAAGAAAATAAAGTTAATGTTAAACGGATTACTGTTGGTAAACAAATTGATGGGCAGTGGCAAGTTTTATCAGGGTTAACGGTTGGCGAACAAGTGATTATCGAAGGCCTTCAAAAAGTGGGTTCAGGCGGTATTGTTAATCCAGTGGAGGGCTAAACGGTGTTTTCATTATTTTTTATAAATCGACCTAAATTTGCTTTTGTTATTGCCATTGTGATTATGATTGCGGGTGCGTTAGCTATTAAAGCAATACCGGTTAATCAATTTCCTGATATCACCCCGCCGCAAATACTCGTTACAACGGCCTATCCTGGTGCCAGTGCAGATGTTGTTGAGCAATCTGTTGCAACGATCATTGAAGCCCAAATTAATGGTGTTGAAAACATGTTATACATGTCTTCTAGTAGTGGTAACGACGGTAGTTACTCACTGACTATTACATTTGCAGTGGGAACTGACCCTGATATTGCAGCCGTTAATGTGCAAAATAGAGTTGTGCAGGCCACTGCCAAATTACCAGCTGAAGTCACGCAACAAGGTGTTGTGACTAAAAAGCAATCTTCAAGCATGTTAATGGTTATTAATATCATTTCATCGGATAAAAACCATGATGATGTATATTTAAGTAACTATACATCGATTTATATTCAGGATGCTTTATCTCGTATCAATGGTGTTGGTAATGTTAGTCAATTCGGTGCTAAAGATTATGGTATGCGAGTTTGGTTATCACCTGAGAGATTAACCGCCCTTAATTTAACAGCAACTGATGTTGCTAATGCGATACGTAGCCAAAATATCCAAGCATCAGCAGGTCAAATTGGCTCCCCTCCTTTTAAAAGTGAGCAACAATTTCAATATACACTCCAGGCCAAAGGCCGTTTAACAACACTTGAAGAATTTGAAAATATAACGATCAGAGCTAACGAAGATGGTTCTTTTTTAAGGCTTAAAGATGTAGCTCGTCTAGAAATTGGCTCTCAATCATATGCTGCAACCAGCACGCTAAATGGTCAACCATCTGCGGCTGTTGCTGTATATCAAGCGCCTGGTGCTAATGCCTTAACTGTTGCTGATGATGTGTATAAAGCATTGGATAAGTTATCTGAACGTTTTCCTGATTCACTGGAATATAAAGTCCTTTACGATACAACTAAATTTGTACGTTCATCAATCAAAGAAGTCCTGAATACATTGATGATTACTTTTTTCCTTGTTGTGTTGGTTACTTATTTGTTTTTAGGTGATTGGCGCTCAACCTTAATTCCGGCTATTGCAATTCCTGTCTCTTTAATTGGTACGTTTGCGGTATTATTTGCAGTGGGCTTTACCGCTAATACAATCTCGCTTTTTGCCATAATATTAGCAATCGGTATTGTTGTTGATGATTGTATTGTTGTTGTAGAAAATGTACAGCGTCATTTAACTGAGAAAAATTGTACGCCCAAAGAAGCAACCGCCCTCGCGATGAAAGAAGTTATCAGCCCAATAATAGCAACAACTTTAGTATTAATGGCTGTTTTTGTCCCTGTGGCGTTCATGCCCGGTATAACAGGTGAGCTCTATAAGCAATTTGCGATAACAATTAGTGTGGCCGTTGCAATATCGTCTATCAATGCATTGACTTTAGCACCCGCTTTATCTGGTTTGTTGCTTAATAAAGACACAGGCAAAGCGAAAGGTTTTTTGTTATTGTTTAGCCGTTTAGTTGATGGCACTCGTAATAAATACATGGTTATTGTTGATAAGCTAAATAGACACCTTATGGTAACTGTTATCATCATGGCTGCTTTTATTGCGGGTACCGTTGGGTTATTTAAAATGGCACCTACGGGTTTTCTGCCTTTAGAAGACAATGGCTTTTTTATGTCTCATATTCAATTACCCGATGGGGCATCACTTAATCGTACGGAAGAAGTCGTTGCTGATATCACGGAAATGATGTTGACTACTGAAGGTGTTTCAGATGTTATTGCTATCTCAGGTATATCGATTATCTCTGGTGCGGCCTCTAATGCTGCACTCGTTATTCCCATTTTAACGCCTTGGGAGGAACGGACTGATGCGTCTGTGCAATGGTATAATATTTTGGGTCGATTAAATCAGCAAGTTGCTACCATTCCCGCTGCTCAGGGCTTTGTATTTCCTATGCCTGCTATCATGGGGTTAGGTACTGGTGGTGGATTTGAAGCCCAAGTATTAGATTTAGTTGGCGGTACACCCGCTGAACTGGCACAAGCTATTGGTAGTTTAGTTTATGCTGCTAATCAAGACCCACGCTTGAGCCGAGTTTATAGTACGTATTCTGCTAATGTGCCTCAATATTTTATTGATATCGATCGTGATAAAGCAGAAACGTTAGGTATCAGTGTTAAAGAAATTTTTTCAACATTACAAACTAATTTTGGCTCTTCCTATATTAATGACTTTAATTTATATGGAAAAGTATACCGGGTTATGATCCAAGCTGAAGCCGAATATCGTCAATCAATAACTGACTTAAGTCGGCTTCATGTTCGTAATAAGAATAATGATATGGTGCCATTAACGGCCTTGGTTGAAGTGTCTCCTGTGTTAGGTCCGCAAATGATAAGCCGTTATAACATGAGAAAATCGGCTACAGTACAAGGTAACCCAGGTGCAGGGTTAAGCTCAGGTGATGCGTTAATCGCTTTTGAAGAGGTTGCTAAAAAAGCATTACCCGATGGTTACGCGATTGAATGGACTGGCACTGCGGTTCAAGAACAAGAAGCCGGTAGCTATGTGCTCTTAATTTTCTCTTTAGCATTTATTTTTGCTTATTTATTTCTAGTGGCACAATATGAAAGTTGGACAGCACCTGTTGCCGTCGTTCTTTCAGTTGTTATTGCTATATTTGGTGCATTAATTCCGATTATGTTATTACCTTTTGTTAGTAATGATCTTTATGCCCAAGTCGGTATTGTTATGTTGATTGGCTTAGCGAGTAAAAGTGCGATATTAATTGTGGAGTTTGCTAAAGAACAACGTGATAATGGTATGTCAATTTTAGATGCTGCTCATACGGCTGCTAAATTACGTTTTAGAGCGGTTATGATGACAGCTCTGTCTTTCATATTAGGTGTATTGCCTTTAGCTTTTGCTTCTGGCGCTGGGGCTTCTAGTCGCATGGTTATAGGCTGGGTTGTCTTAGTTGGTATGTTGCTAGCGACTTTTGTTGGCACATTATTTATTCCTTCTTTGTTTGTCATCATGCAAACAATGAAAGAAAAATTTAACCCGCCGGTATCTTCACAAGAAAAGAATAATGATATGACATCGCTAAAAGATTAAAAATAAATTTAATATAAAATAGCACTGTATGATAATGCAGTGCTATTTATGTTATTTCGTTAATTTAATTATTAAAATATGTAATTTTTTTTTGATATCCATATTTGTAAATCTTCTGATTTAAATATTTGAGGCGGGTTTTCGCCATCATATAAAATGCCATTTGATATTGGTTATCTGTTTTTTTATGACCTGTAAATCTGAATAAAGATTGGTTGAAATGTAATTCCCCATTTTTCACATACATTTATATCTCTTGTATTGTCTGTTTAATAACCTATTTCAAATTCTGCTTTACTCGTTTTGTATAAAATTTTAATATTATAATTACAGGCTTCATAGTAATCAGTTTCAACCCCTTCAACGACCAATATACCGCCAATTTTCTGTGGTACTTCATAATTTATTTCAGTATCTGAAGATGAGAAAACTAAAAAAATAAACCCCATTAATAGAAAAAGGCTGTCTAACATTTATAGGACTAAAAATCACTTAAACAATTTCTTAGACTAAATGTGCTTATATTAACCCTTATAACCAGGTTGATCGCTTCTGAAGATTATATTGACGGTAAGTATGTATAACTATGATTTTATCGGTGTACATTCATAAAAATCAAAATTAGGGTGTAGTTTTCTGTAGGTTATACCTCGGCCAGTTGTCATCTCCCCTCGCTTTGATGGCGGTTGTGGTAGGGCCTTTTTGATCTTTTTATTATTATCTAACGATATTGCGATCAGGGGCAATTTTAATTTATGTGGCGTTAACCTGCCTGTTTGTCCAATTACTCTATATTTAGCTTGTGGTTCTGGTGATTTACGCCTTACCCACTTTAAAAATAGGCCATCTTTATTATCAGAGATTTGATGTATTTCATTAACTAATTTACGAAGTTGTTGTTGCCAAATATCTTTATCTATTTGTATTGGTGGCTCATGATATAAACGTTCTACTCTATTTATATAGTCGTCTCTATCGTCAAACTTCTTAGTTATTATATCGTGATTCCAACTAAAACTGATTGTTTGAATTTGTGTGCATTCTATTGATAATTTCCTTGTTAACATAGCATGGTTTGCCATTGGTATCGCTTGGTATAACAATCCATTTTTTTTATAAAGTTCGCCGTTTGCTGTTTTGAGTGTTATAGGATAATTATTTTTTTCAATGTAACTAACAATTATTTGTTTTTGCTTATTTATTTTATCGACTTGTACATGTATCTGATTGAATAAGCTTTGTTCTTTTATAAGAAGCAGGCCAGGGTATCGATATACTGTTTTTGTATCTTCTCCTGTTTTCAATGTGTAATGTTTAAATGCATGGCAAGCTTCTTTTATTCCATCTACGCCTGCATAGTTAATTAATGTAGAACGGTTTAAATTGGGATCTATTTGTCCTAATTTATATAACTCACAGTTTATTTTTGCTTTATTGACCGTTATCAAACTGGTTAACTTATCTAATTCTGTATCCAGCTCGTTTATTAGTAATTTTAAATCTAGGTGTGAATTCATAACATTAAAGTACCCAACATGCCTTAGGTATCTATATAAACACAAATTTTTTTAAATAGATACCATGGTGATAAATTGAATACAGAGATATCTAAAAATAATCTTTAGCTAAATAAAGAGTGCCGCTTAGGGTCACTAATTGTTTATACTGTTCTGGTCAAGCGTAACTGAACACATTTTCTAAAGGAATGTTCATAATCAATTGACGACTGATCATCATTAGCAGAATGCTATCTGCTCAACATAATAATATTTCATGTACCTTGCACATCTTCTTTCATATGCAAACGGGTTGCTTGGAGTATTTTAAATAGCCAATCATGTTTAAGCAACCAAAGAACCACTCTACGACTGCATTATCCCAGCATGCCTCAAAAATCTTCCATGCTCGCTCGGCAGCCTAATTTTGTTAGTACATGCCTAAACCATGTGCTCGTATATTGTGATCCGAGATCATTGTGAAATACCACGCCTTTTGGCGGTTTACGTAAGTTATGCGCTTTATTTAACGCTTTTTCAACTAAATCTCGTGTCATACGCTTAGATATGTGCCAGCCAATAATACGACGGGAATACAAATCCATAACAATCGCGAGATACAACCAACCTTCGCCTGTTTTCAAATACGTCACATCGCCTGCCCATACCTGATTTGGGGCTACGGGATTAAAATTCATGTTCACAAGTTATGATCGACGGCATCACTGTGTTTTCGTTTTGTCGTTACCTTGTAGGCAACCCGTTTAGTTACAACAAGTTTTAATTGGCTCATTAACTTATTTGTTTTATAACGTGATATATCAAAGCCTTTTTTGTGTAACGCTTTAGCCAGCTCTCGACTCCCTAGACTATTTCGACTGACCTTGAATAGTTTTTTGGCACATCGGTATAATCTTAACGTTTCAGCGCTAATCAGTTCACCTGGCTTCTTTAACCAAGCGTAATAGGCTGAAGCCTTTTTTAAGATTTCACGTTCCATTTGTAAGCGTTTATTATCCTTCCTGAGTTGTATTAATTCAGCCCGCTCATCTGTTGATAATGTCGTGCCCTCAGCTTGTTTTTTATGCTTGGCAACCCAGTTGTAAAGTATTTTATCAGTAATACCTAGCGCAGAAGCTGCCTGAGCAATTGAATAGTCTTGCTCAATCACTAAAGCAACCGCTTCTTGTTTAAATTCTACGGTATAGTGTTTATTTGTTTTTTTAATCATATTCACCTCAATAATGGGATTATAATCCTTTATTAAAGTGTCCGTTAATTCAACAACAAAGTAGTCCATGTAATTTATGATTTATAATAACCCACTCAGGTTCTCAGAGTTGGATTGTTTCACCTTCGTTATTAACGTTACGATTTCGATTAGTAATGCCTTTACAACTTGTTGTTTAGTCTAACCGGTTCCCAGTAGCAAAATAGCAGCTTATGATATGTGTAAATTTTTTTTAGCCGTTGTGTGTTCCTTTCGTAAATTTTCGTATTCGACATAAGCAATGCAAAGGTTTACATGTAGTCATTGTCTTTCATTCTACTGATTACTTTTGTTATCCATTATTTACATTTAACGTGATGACCATATTTGGCTTATTTCATATATTTTAGTTATTATTCAATAATATTAACTTTGTTTATTCATCAACAAGTTCATCTATTAACAATTGCAAAAAAACATCTTTCAAATTAACTAAAGTACCCAACATGCCAAATGTGATTGGTTTATAAAATAATTAGATACACTGCGTTAAATTCTTACACTACTTTTCTGGGTAAGCTTAAAAGGTCATTAGCCAAGAAACTTTAAACAATTAGCATAACTCCATTTAATAAATCATCTCATGTTTTCAGCATTACTAATTCCATCTTATGCGAATAAAAAATAGTTCATAACATTTATGACCGGAGAAATTTTAAAAGTTGTAGATGCAAACAAGTAATATAAATTTATTTGTTAAACTTTTGCAGAAACAATCGATATCAGATTATCTTGAGCTAAATATATGCGCACTACATATAAAACTTTAACCAATTTTTATTTTAGCCAGAAGAATATAATGTCGATATAGTTGTTTTATAATCAGAAAAGATTCTAAATCATGACGAAAAGCGGCAATAAAACCTAGCTAAACAAATACCAACATCACTCAAAGAAAAACAAACCAACATATAAATAGACATATTGATAAATAATAGAGATCCCTTCCATTAATTCTTTAAAGCATTTATCTACCTTTTCTTTTAGAAAGATAAAAGTAAGACCTTTATTTTTATAATCATAAAGTAACTACTTCATAATTTTAACTGACATGGTTCATGCTTAGTAGCCAACATGTTTTTGTATTTAAAAAATCAAATAAACCCAAAGCTCAATAAGAAACCTGTTTTATTTAAACTCTTTATGCATGTTGGGTACCAAATTTTATACATAAATTTCTTTTATTCTTATCAAACAGAGCTGTGTATTTATTTTCTTATGAATATTTTTTTAAATAAAGCTAAGAATTTCTTATCTCTCAGCTTTTTATATTGTACAAATATACTAGTTAAAATATACCTTGGTTGGTAGCATCAAACGCTTTTTGTTTTTGTTTGATCTTACGCTCAAGCTCTTTCCTATTTATAAGCGTTGGATCATGAACGTCTGTTATATAAGTATTTAGTAATCTCTTGAAAGCCTCGCTTTCAGTATTTTTTGTAATTAAATTACCTTGTCCATGATATTTTTTACAAGCAGCAATAATACTCCCCTGCTCATCTTCTGATAATTTACTCCAAAATTGATTAATTACCGCTTGTCTATATTTTCGAGTTTCTTCTGTAGATATTCGTTCAAAAGCATCTGTTCTTTGGAGTTCTTTTTCTCGCCGTGAAACTTCTCTCGACTTTTCAATCTTTGCGTAAATAGGAATAAACTCATTATGATTATTTGTATTTTCTAAGATGGCTTTAAAATAACCTGAAGGACTTTTTACTTGTGTATTTTTAGAATATTGATCAAATTTATCTAAAGCATATTTTAAATAATGGATCGCTTTTAAATCTAATTCATGCATCAGTTCATTTGTTTGATAACCAAAATAAGAAATCACAACTGAATTGAAACGATATAGTTCTATTAATTTTATAACTTCAAGCTTTAATTCAACATCAGCAGCGACAACATCTTGTTGGGTTAATAACTTTTCTTTACGCGTTATTTTAAACTTAATTATTTTTACTGGATTTCCAGGAGTCTCACATTCAATTCTAAATGGAATAAGATTACTTTCATTAATATTATCAACAGCGGGTTGCAACACTTTTCGCTTTAAATCTTTAAACTGTGGGTAACCCCAAACTTTTACTCCCGCTTTCTCAGTGTAACTAACATTCATTAGCTCTCTAAATTGAACAACGGTCCATTCAAAATTTGCATAACCTTTACGCATATACACACGACAAATGTCATAAAATCGAGGGGTATATTTATCAGACCATAAATGGTTACAAATTCTCATATCAAAAACATTAATAGTTTCTTGATTCAACAATTCCCGTCGAACTTTAGGCACAATTGATATCGAAATTTCATCCTTGCTTTTGTTAATTTCAGCTTCTGAAATTAAATTAATAAAACCTATACGTTCATCTTGAATTTGCTTACCAGATTCGTCCCAAGCTTCAAGAATATTCCAATCAACTTGCAACTCTTTCAGTTTATCAATTACTTGAACAGCTTTAGATTTATTTGAACGGTCATAGCCAATATAATCAACAAACCTAGAAAATGGAACTTTTAGTTCATATACATTTTCACCTATGGCTTCATTAAATTGTTCGACAGAATCGAAGCGCTCTAATGCGTGAGTTTGTAAGCTAATGATAACCGCATTCATACATTTTTGTGTCGTTGCAGTTAATTTTCCACCTCGAGTACTAAATGCAGCAACACCATCACTTTTATAAAACTGGCTTAAATTCCGTTCATCTTCGGGTAGTAAGGCAAGTTGTTCAGTATCTGGGATGATTATGGAATTAGCGTTATTTGAATTCATTTTATAAAAGTGTTAACAAGTTTATCTGCATCCTACACGCATCTTTTACATTGTCAATATCTAGTATTTTTGTCCACCATTGATTTTTATATAAATTTATCAGTAAATAATTCAGTTTGCCCATTTCATTGAATTATCTCTGTCTACAGTGTACTGGTTTACGTAGCTGTTTCACTCATCATGCCCCTATATACGTATTAAAGTGTTCTCATTTACGATATCTATTCGTAAATAAGTACACCTATATACCGTAAACAAAGACACTATAGTGAGTAAATACAGTCACCATAAAGCGTAAATAAATACACTGTTATTATAAATCAGTACACTTTAAGCCTATAAATAGAGTCACCTTTGCTTAAATGAGTACACTACTAAATATTAAGTCATTGTTTTTTAAAGATTTATTATTACAACTTTTAGATCGATCTGATCAGATATTTTTTATATCTATTAATAGATCTGATCTTAAAAAACTAAATTTTAATAGTTTTTTATATATTACATACCCGTTTAAGGTTTCAATAGTGTCCTTATTTACTAGAAACTAGCTTATTTCTTACTACAGTGTACTTTTTTACTAAGATATTTTTGAAAAGTGTACTTATATACTAAGTTTTATGACTTTTTTACCATTTTTCTAGTATTTCTGTACACCTTGCTTTTAATACAGCTTTTAAATTAGTAAAAAAATACACCTTTGCACATTTTTTATACGCATAATTTTCTTACAACCTCTTAATTCTCGTATAAAGGTACACGATATAATTATTTTCCATTAATAGTGCTTGTTTTTTAATCGATACTGCCCTAATGGTGTACATATATACTAATTTTCTGACCTTTTTCAATTTCGGGTTTAAGTAATTGTTTTTCTTGTAAGAAAAATGTTACAGTTCATATTACTAGTTAGTAATTTCTAGTATTTTTGTCGCTTTTTACATCTAATTAGTATTTTAGTACACCTTGTATACCCCAAAGTAAATTAGAGCTATCTTCTAATAACCAATTCACCGTAAATTGACTTATTACAAACTCCTTATAATAAGTTTTTTATTAACCTAGAGGTTTCTTTAAATAGTCAATAAAAGTCATCCTGATTATTCATTTTAAAAAGCCCAAAATTTTATTTTTGATCTACTTAAAATAACGTTTTCTTGTTATAACTTAGGTATTGGTTTATTTGAATATGCTTACAATTTATACTCATCCACTTTAAGCTCTGCTTACTTTTGTCCGGGTTCTCATGCATATTGAATCAAATTTTTGTTTCTTTAAGCAAAGTGTTCCAAGAAAAAGTACATACTTTACAATAACTTCTTGTTCCCACCCTCCTCCATCCATTAACACACTGCGGATTGGCTAAATTCTGTATTGCCGTACATTTGTTTTAAGTGTTGGTACATCAAGCACTATTGATAATAGGTGAGCTCAGCGCTTCTGGTTTGTTACCAGCTGGACAATCAGCACTAATATAGTCTTCTCACTCAGGTTTTAGGGTTCATTGTCAGCGCTTACTCGCCCACAATCACATAGTAGAGCATATGCTCATGGCGTCTCGAAGCTTGATGGCTTTACTGATTTAGTCTGTGTGCCTTTAGCTTTAGGTGTTCATAACCGAATTGCGGTATTTGTTGGCTAAATCGAGATTCATTCTGAAACCAGATACCAACACTAGTTTACCGGCCTGCACGATCAGGCTGTTTTTTTCAGTAATTAATTCACTAAATTGTTATTAAGATAGGTAAGCTTTTCGACCTTTTAGTCTATTTTTTCTACAAGGAAATATGATATTTCTAATAAGCAGATCCGCTTTTGAGGGATTGGTATAGGTAAGTAAACGATTTTCACTATGTTTTACATCAGTAAATTTCCCCCCCTTATTATTAATCCTTTTTACTTAATCTTAATGTTATTTATTAATTCATAGGGAGTATGACATTGATTTTCATTGTTGGTGTCTGTTGTAATGAAGTCTAGCTTGCTGAGTAAGGAAGCCCAAATATATAATTTATAAAAACTTAGGCATAACAACTTTGTTACTAGATTAGCCATTTTTTTGTGAAGTAAGCTTAACTGATATTTATCAATATCTATTTTTGTCATTTTTACGTGTGTAAATTGAAAGATTTTAATTCTTGGATGATTTTGTACTATTATTTATTAATCGCTTATTATGACTTGCTACTTAAATTTATGCCCATATTAAACTATATAGTAGTATGTTGAACTATTACCTAAATACGCTCTGCCTAATTACTTTAATTATTAAGTAATAGTTACAACTTTTTCTACTTAATAATTTTGTATTTTTATTCGTTACCTCACTTTATTCTGCTTTGTTGAGTTTACTTTTTATCAAGGTAGCTAAGTTATTTATATATCTCATTTAAAGCTAAGCCTCTTACTCTTTTATATAAAACGCTAATATAATTTTAATAGTACAGTTAACTTGGTTAACACTTTTATTTAAGATAAAGTTTTAGATTTTGCTAATATACAGTTAAACAATTAATATTTTCTTCATTATATTTATCAGTTGGTCCCCTCCCCTATTTTATTATGTGTATTTGTTTTTTATGTTTATTTGTAAATATTAAATTCAGATAAAACTTTTTTTGTTTAATGAAATTTACATTGTAGGTGTTAACCAGGTAAACATTTATGATCTCAATGTAATCAATTATTTAAATAACCTTTTGTCCAATTTGTTTATTTAATAGTTAACCAGGTTAACACTGATGTTTAGACATTTTTAAACAAATCGTTATTTGTATTAACAAATTTATATATATTCGTGCTTTATTATTAATCTATTATTTGAGCAAATGTTTTTATTAATCTTAATATTTAATGGTTTATAAAAGAGTGACTTGTTAACTAGGTTAACACAATGATATTTTGACTTTCACTATGGGGATTTAGAGATTGAACTTGGACTAATTTTTTAATTATTTTTAACGTTATCATATGTATTATCTTAGTGTAATTCTTTAGATCCTTAACTAATTATAGTAATGGAGTGTTAATTGTGACTTAGTGAAGTTTATACATTGCTATTAAAGTTAATTATATTAACTTTGAAAGTTGTGTTCCTAAAAATACGGTTGGCTTATATATAGTTTTATAACTGTATACCTAGTTAACACTTTATCTTATATATTTAAGGTATCTACCTAAACCCTTTCTTTACTTCTATCTTAAATATATTTCCAGTTAGTTGAAACAGATAAAACCAAAATCATATATATGACTAATTATCAGCAAATCACCTAACATTGAAAGGGAACTCAATTTGTTTAACTTTCTAGCTTATGTAATAGCCCTGCCCTATTTTTAGCTTAAGTTTGTTTATGCCATCATTTTTATTAAAGCTTATTAATGAACTTAATATACAAAAAAAGAAGGCTATAAACGTTGTTGACATTTAAACGCATATATAGCCTAACCTACTGCAAACCAGGTTAACTCTCCACCTTATATATATCCCCTACTGAGCTGTAAACCAGGTTAACACCCTAGCGAATAGATATAACCTACTGAACTGTAAATTAGATTAACACTCAAGCTAATAGATACCCCCTATTGACCTATAAACTAGATTAACACTCAAGCTAATAGATACCCCCTATTGACCTATAAACTAGATTAACACTCAAGCTAATAGATACCCCCTACTGAGCTGTAAACCAGGTTAACACTCAACCTTATTTTATAACCTACTGAGCTGTAAACTAGGTTAACACTCAAGCTTATTTTTATAATTTACTAAGCTGTAAACTAGGTTAACACTCAAGCTAATAAATATAATCTACTAGCTGTAAACTAGGTTAACACTCTAGCTAATAGATATAACTTACTAGCTGTAAAGCAGGTTAATACTCAACCTTATTTATATAACCATTGAGCTGTAACCCAGGTTAACACTCTAACTAATAGATATAACTTACTAGCTGTAAACCAGGTTAACATTCAAGCTAATAGATAAAACCTATTTAGCTGTTAACCTAGTTTACACTTTACGTATTTAGCAAAATATAAATAAATTAATATAAAATAATAAATAATTTATTAAATTAACGCTTGTTAGTTGGTGATATGTCGTTTAAAATTGAAAAATAGACGTTTTTAATTGATGTAATAAATTTGGAGCATAGGTTGCATGACTGAGTTAGAGCAAAGGATCATCGCTGTTGGTGGATTAAAAGGCGGTGTGGGTAAAACGACAATTGTTGAGTTACTGGCTGTTGAATCTGCCTATCGAGGGAAAAAAGTCGCTATCTTTGATATGGACCCACAAGGTTCTGGTTCCCGTTTTGTTGCTCGTAGAAATGAATTCAATGAAAATACAGATGATCCTGTTCCTACGATTATGAATTTAAATCGTAACCCTGCAGAAAAAGATGTGCGCAAAACGCTACTGCAATTAAGTAAAGATTATGATTTTATATTCGTGGATCTAGTTGGCGGTAACGATTACGACTTTGTTGTTGTTGCTATGATTGCCGATACCATTTTATCGCCATGTTCTGATAGTGCTAAAGAGTTTGAGCAATTACCCCGTGTATTTAATGCCATTGAAAAAGCGGAAGAAAATTTAATGCAGCTAGATCCCGACGGTAATAATCGTATTGATTTGAGAATTTTGCTTAATCAATTACATCCATCAAGCATCGCCGCTAATAAAGAGTTACGTGATATTATTATTGCTAAATACGGTAAATATGCATCATTGTGCAATGTTGAATTTACAACCAAAAAAGCATTTACTAAAACAGGGCAGGGCTTAACGGTTACTGATTATGGCGATCAGCTAAGAAGTAAACCTCAATTATTGCTAGACGAAGTTATTGGCGTTAGAAAGCCGCGAGCTATTAAAGAGGGAGTTGCACTCGATGGCATCAATTAAACGCAGACCAAAAGCAAGTTTAGCTGCGCTCGCAGATGCTGGCGAGCAAAGCATCCAAAAAGCGAAAGTTAATCCTAATACGACTCGGAATAACCGACGACACCTAGCTTTACAAGCTGATATACCCGATCTTGATCCAACCGATCTTTTACCCGCTGATTCAACATTTGTAAACTCAACCAATTTAAATTCAACTGCTGAGGTTCCGGTTAATCCGTTACCGTCACAGACAACCGAAAAAGTCGGTTACAGCACGATACGATTACCATCAGGTATTGAATCAAATTGTGAAATTATCCTGATTGAAGATCCCTCTACGTGTATTGTTTGGAAAGGTAATCCCCGTTTTGGTGTTAATGCTAACGTTGATAGCCTGCGAGGTAGTATAAAATCGTCAGGGACTAACGTAGAACCGATTAAAGTTAGAAAAAACGAGCAGGGTGTTTTTGAAGCCATTACAGGAAGCCGCCGTCGTCAAGCTTGTATTGAAGCCCTTAAACCGCTTACTGCGTTATATATTCATAATTTGTCAGATTATAACGCGCAACAACTCACTGTCCTCGAAAATGAAGATCGAGATGACCCTGATGCGTTTAGGGTCGCCGCGAGTTATGCCGCTTTATTAAAAGGTGAAAATCCGGCTTGTAAAGATCAAGTTGAACTTGCTTCAATGTTAGGTTTAGCTAGGCCTTGGGTTAATCAAATGTTGTTGGTTAGCCGAATCCCTTTACCAATACTCGATCTCATTTCAGATGAAGATAAAGCGAACTTTTCTAAGAAAAAAGCGATAGCGCTGGCAAAAGATATTAAAGCAATTAGAGAAGCAGAATTAGAAGCCGACCTCATTAATCGATTTAATTCAGCTGAGCGCGCCACGATCGCCGAATTGATAAAAATTATTGATTTGATGCTTGATAAGCCAAAACCTGAACAAAAAACGACATTTAGTGTATTAGAAACTCATAATACACACGAAATTTTACAAAAAGCGGGTAAAAAAAGCCTATTGTTGAAAAAGAATATTAAAAATTTATCGGACGAAGATATTATTCGCATTATTCGTGAAGGTTTATAGCCTGTGTTTAACGTAAAAGGTAATGTAAACAGGGTAAGGGTTTACAGATAAAAATAGCTACGTGTAGTGCTAGTTCTTCGCTAAAATTGAAAAGGTTTTTATTCAAGCTTGAATAAAAACCTCTAAATTAACCTCTATAGTGCAGGGTAACGTTTATAATCATCTTTCCATTGTTGGTTATAAGCATCTTTACAAGTCTATTGAATAATAGTGCCAGCTACATCTTAAAACCGGCCGAAAATATTACGGCCATTGCAGAGGGGAGGGAACTCTAAGCTGTTACAATACCAAGGCTCGGGTTGCTTACTTTGTAGACCAAGTTAACCCAGGGAAATAGCGACTTGAAGTGTGTCCCGATGTAATTAAAACCGCAGAAACGAACTTACCCAGCAGCTTAAAACGCACCGTCGCGCAATTGTTTGTCGCTGAAAATAAATTGAGCTTAAGCTTAGCCGACTTGTATTCACAATTCTATCTGCAAGGTATAAACGCAGGCAGCAACATTAATCAGTTAAGCCAATCGCATGCCGTTAATGTTAAACCCCGTGTTTATGCAGGCTGAATACCCCCATACCACCGCTGATTTTGGCGATTTAACTAAATTACAAGGTTTTCAAATACCGTTTGATGCCAGCCAATACCGCAGTAGCCAACGCAATAAATGGCATGGCATTGAGATCGAAATGATTGGTTTAATGAAGCGTTAGAGATTCTTTATTAAGTGAAATACGCCCTCGATAAAATGAGATCGATAGTCAGTCGATCTCATTTTTATGTTGTTAAACCAGTAATTGTTATTGCGTTATGCATTATCCAGTTTACGCGATTAATATAATTGGATATTAAAGCCTTGATTGTAAATGTTATATATATCAACGATATATTAATACCTGTCCGGTATGGCTGTTCTCAGGTATCAACCAGCAACTTACTTATCGTATTAAACAACTCGAAAAACGACCGCACAGAGTGTCTTGATGGAGAGGCACCGACTCAATACCGCGGGCGTTCCTCTCTCTAAAATACAGCAGTCTGATTTAACGTTTATTTCAATAATTTTATCTCAGCTTTACACACATTAAACACAAAAATAACACCCCTTAACATAACCGTGCTTAATCGTTTTTTGAACTTTAATCGGTTGATTTATCTCAAGTTAATAAGCTTCATTATTTCTAATATTGTGCAATACTCAAAAGGTAAGGTAATTTATTTTTCGCTGGGAGCACTAAATGAGCCAACAACTAGATTTATCGCAATACGGAATTAATAATGTTAAAGAGATTGTTCATAACCCTTCATATGAACAACTGTTTATTGATGAGACAGATCCTAATTTAACGGGATATGAAAAAGGTACCGTGACCGAATCGGGCGCCGTAAACGTAAGCACCGGTATATTTACTGGACGCTCCCCAAAAGATAAATACATCGTGTTGGATGAGGTAAGCAAGGAACATATTTGGTGGAATAGCGACAAAGCACCAAACGACAACAAACCTATTTCACCTGAAGTTTGGCAAGATCTCAAAGCACAAGTCGCGGCTCAATTATCCGATAAGCGATTATATGTCGTCGACACCTTTTGCGGTGCCAACGACAAAGTCAGAATGAAAGTCCGCTTTATTGTTGAAGTGGCTTGGCAAGCGCACTTTGTAAAAAATATGTTTATACGCCCTACAGAACAAGAAATGGTTGATTTTGGTGAGCCAGATTTTGTTGTGATGAACGGCTCTAAAACGAGCAATGTTAACTGGCAAAAACAAGGTCTTAACTCCGACGTATTTACCGTATTTAACATGACAGAAAAAATGCAAGTGATCGGCGGAACGTGGTACGGCGGCGAAATGAAAAAAGGGATGTTCGCCATGATGAATTACTACTTACCCCTTGATCATATGGCATCAATGCATTGTAGTGCCAATGTAGGCGAGCAAGGCGATGTTGCGATCTTTTTTGGCTTATCTGGTACCGGAAAGACCACATTATCAACCGATCATGAACGTAAACTCATTGGTGATGATGAACACGGTTGGGATGATGATGGCATCTTTAACTTTGAGGGTGGCTGTTACGCCAAAACAATTGATTTAGACAAAAACAGCGAGCCGGATATTTTTAACGCCATTCGCCGTAATGCTTTACTTGAGAATGTAACCGTTGATAAAAATGGCGTGATTGATTACTTTGATCATAGCATTACCGAAAACACCCGAGTGTCTTACCCCATTGAGCACATCGACAATATTATTTTACCTTCGCGTGCAGGTCATGCCCAAAAAGTCATCTTTTTAACTGCGGATGCATTTGGTGTTCTACCGCCGGTGTCTAAGCTCAGTCATGATCAAACCAAATACCATTTTTTATCGGGTTTTACCGCTAAGTTGGCCGGTACAGAGCGTGGAATATCAGAACCCGTACCCACCTTTTCAGCCTGTTTCGGTAAAGCGTTTTTAACATTACATCCCGTAAAATATGCTGAAGAACTCGTCGCTAAAATGGACGCAGTGGGTGCCGAAGCCTATTTAGTTAATACCGGCTGGAACGGCAGCGGAAAACGCATATCAATTAAAGATACGCGTGCAATTATCCATGCCATTTTAAATGGTTCAATTGAACACGCGCCAACTACAACGTTGCCTATATTTAACTTAACGATACCAACCGAGTTACCGAATACCGATCGTTCTATACTTGATCCACGTGACACGTATGATGATCCAGAAGAATGGCATAACAAAGCAACTGATTTAGCTCAGCGCTTCATTAATAACTTTGTGCAATATACCCATATTGAAGATGGTGCAGACTTAGTCAAAGCCGGACCTCATATATAACGATCAAAAAGATGTATTGCTTGTTAGCTGTACATCTTTTTTTCAGCAGCCGGGTAACGGAGGTTTGTCGTTACTGGTTAAAGCCATTAAAAAGACGAAGCCAAAAATGCTCATGAAAAGGCGGGTTATTTACTTCATTCCACATGCCCCAATTGTCATCCCTATCTGAGCCAACGATCCTCGTTATACACAGTGTGGAGTCGTATGGGTTAGTACTGCACGTGCGGATCTGTGCCGGAGGCCTGGCCATCCTTATTTGTATGGTTGGTTAGGGCTTTACGGCGATCTTTAATATACTCTCGTGAACCGCACTCTTAGCGTTTTTACTTTTGAGTTTTTATTTGGGGTAAGTTACGATAAGTGCTCTCGATAATATGATATAAAATCAAAGGCTTATTTGTCAGAATTTAAACCACGTCCTTTGGGCGTAGTTATTTACTGATGTACTTTTTTGCTAGTAGCCTTAGCGATATTTAATTGAATGACAGGCATAAAAAAGTCGCATACTTTACTTATTCGTATGCGACTTAATAGTGCTAAAATTTAAAGTGAATTTAAAAAAGCTTCTTTAATTTTTTGCGTATGTTATTAGCGGTATTACCCACCGTGTTAATCGCGTTGCCAACGGCATCTTTTACTTCATTATTAAAAAATGAGTCAACTTCTTGAATACCATCCGCCGATATATTAGCGGCATCAACTAGCGTATTTCGCGTGCTACTGAATGCATCGACGGCAACAACATATTTACCCATGTCATATAACGCCATGCTGCTATCACTCAATCTTAGCGCTTCACCAAAGTCAGCACCTGCACCAATGATGACTCTGCCGCCTTGAGAGTTAGTAGCGGCTAAATAACCATTTTTACCGGCACTAAAAATCGCTTTTCCGGTTGTGGCATAATCAACCGAGAAACTCATCTCGGCACCTAAACCAATACCCAGTGCAATATCAGCTGAAATAACACCACCTTCAACACTGCCATTTGCACCCGCGCCTACACCAACTGAAACCCCCACTCCTAACTCATTACCAAACGGATCGGTAACTGAGGTTGTGGCTTCAACTAAGTTAGCTTCAGCTCCCATACAGAGCTTTTCAGGTGAAAGAGAGCCACAGACTTCAGCTTCAGCAACCGAAACTGAAAATGCTTGTGAGACGGGGCCATAGTCGAGTTCTAGCTCAGTCGAGAATACCCCGACAGCACAACTACCACCTGCGCCATTACTTGCGCCACCACATTCACCATAAACAGCTTGCACAGAAAGGGTAACACCTTCGGTTAACTCCCTAGAACAAGCGAGCATACCAAAACCTGCCGTGTTATTAGCACTGTCGGTTTCACTGTACATAATTGTACATTGCCCTGGTTTTAACACCGAGTTTTGTACAAGCTCTAAGCCACTATCCGCCAATAAATCACGGAATTCACTTGTTGTGTAAGGCGAGGGTTGACCGACAAAATAAATTTCGCCAGCGCCAATACCCTGCTCAGCTACGTTATAAAGTAGATGATCATAAGCAAATGCGGGTGACATGAAACTACCAACCGCCGCGGCAATGAGCCCGGTTGTTATTTTATTTTTCATACGTCACCATGGGCTTAATTGTATAAATAGACTGAGGTTAAAGTACATTTTTCATCGATTGTTTTTGCATAAAATCTCAAGTCTTTACCTGTTGATATTGAGGTCATGATCGTGGCGTAAACCTGATCAAAATTGAGTGAGTCAGCCGGTAAATACAAAACACCTTTTAGTGAGGTATTTTGTTGATCAATATCGCAAGTTAATACGTTGCGATATGAATTGGTTAATCTGATATGCGCATTGCCACTGGTCGTTGATTTCACGTACTGGATTAAATCATTACCATGACAAAATGTCGTTTTACAATAATCGGCAGCCGCCATCGTTGAAACTGACATTAATGCTGAAGACGCAATCAAAAAAGTGGATATTTTTTTAAACATTTTTATGTTCCTTTTTATAAATAAAAATTGGGATTAATGTATTAAGCAATTTAGTGAATAAAATTTTGTACTTTTTCTAAAAACAGAGTGAAAAAGCAAATTAACTCATCTTTAAAATGCACTTTATGTTTCGCTTAAAAATAATATGTCTGAAGGCTAGATCATAGGTAGAATGCAGGATTGACCGTTTTGTATCGATAAGTGACTAAAATTTTAAGTTAGAAACACGAGCAAAGCTGGGTTTCTGACTTTTATGTGTAGATGAAACGCGATGCGGCTAGGCAATGTGAAAATTGAGTCATTAAATTATCTTCAATTGTTCGTTTGAAATATTCAAAGTAAGTGAGGGGGGATCAGTAGGGCTAAGTTTTGGGCACAACGCAAAAAGTAACCCGGATTAATCGTCGGTTCAAAATAGATCCAGGAGATATTACTTCGCCATTGATAATAATTAGGTGCGTTAACGACAGAAAGGTGATTTGAGAATAACGTTTTTTAACGGTTTTATCTGATAGGTTGATACGTGAAAAAGAACTAAGGTAAGCGCTTTAATAGTGAATGAATTGACGTTACTTTAAACCTCATGTCGAGGCTAATTTATGATGATTTTTCGAGGTGTTGATCAAAAACTTTTGAAAAATAAGAGACGTTTTTAAAACCTACCTCAAACGCCAATTGTTTGCGAGAGGTTATTCCTTGTTCAGACATCAATTTTTCTGCTTTTTGCATGCGTGATTTTTTGATAAATAAACCGGGTGTCATCTCAAGTGAATTAACAATTTTACGCTGTAACGTTTTTTCGCTCATGCAAAGTTGAGATGCTAATAATTTGCAATCAAGTTCGGGTTTGTGGATTAATTCGTCAATGGCCTGTGTTAATTCATTCACAAATTTGTTGTGTTTATTCTCTTCTATTTTCGCGGTCAAATCTTGATTTTTGTGGGTTGAATCTGCGGCTTGCTCATTTGTTTTATTTAATTCTGTTGATAGGGTTTCAATTTTAAGTTGATGTGCTTGCTTTTGTTCAACCATTAATTTATTTGCGGCCATGTTTTCTTTTTTTAAGCGGGTAATATGTAAAGATAAAAAGATAGCCAAACTTGATGTCGATATTAGAAAACCCAAGGTTAATGGCCATTTATCAATAATAGGTGGATGTATGCCTTTTGCCATAAAGGCAGACATATGCCAAGTAATGGTAGTCCATTGAATGAGACATAAACTGAGGTAAGTTAAAAATCGTTTCTGGTTTTTTTTGAAATATTGAAATGCGATAAAGATGTAGTAAAAATTTAAAATAGCGAGTGTTGCAGGCAATATGACGAGTTTAGCAATATGAGGTTTTTTTTGTTTATCGCTTTGATCAATCACAACGCTATTATCAACGTTAAAAAAGCTATTTATACCTAATTCTTGAGCTCGAATGACCGAGGTCATTATAAAAAATACAATAATAAGGATAAAAGGTAAAAAATCTGCCAGAGGGCGTTGTTTTAGGTTGATTAATATTTTACGCATAGGAATTTTTTATCATAGTCATTTAATGTGGTTAAATTGACCTCACTTCTGATGAACTGTCAAAATTAGCATTGCTGATGCATAATATATCAAATAGCTATAAATATCACCTGGATATTCTATTTAAGCATTGCCATCATCAGATAACGCAGTATATATATACCCAAGTCACTTCAAGATACTGGATTCAGTGGGAATTTAAATTGATTTAGGCACAGCTTCCGCATCCTGCTCACGCTAAGCACCTGCGTCCTGTAGGCTAGGCAAACAGATGCAAGTTTAACGGGTTAAATTAAACCTGTTTAACACAGCATAAATCAATTTAAAACCCACCGGAACGGAGCTCCTGAGCGCTTTTACTTCGGTGTTGTATTAACTTGAAAGGGAATGCCGTACCTGCATTAATACGCCTAGAATTAAAATCGCTCAGGGGCTCTGAACTCGCATCTTGAAGTCACTTGGGTATAAGGGTTATCGTGCTGATAAACGTAATCTTTAATTTTTTGATATTCACCTCAATATCGGTAGACAACTCCCTAATATTAGGTTGTTCAGCTTATTTATATGTTTGTGGTATCCCATGAGTTCATGTTGTTAGCCATTTCGATATTTTTAGCTTTTTGACGTATTTATGACTGGAATTCAAACGACGAAAAAAGCCGCATATTTTACAAAGTATGCGGCTTCGTTTTTAAGTTAATGTTACGTGATAATAGGGCTGGTTTACTCGTGATTTACCCAGAAGTCATAAACAACAACTTCGCCGTAATTTTCTGGATTATCTGTTTCATCGCCTTCTTTTTCTGAATTACTTTGCGTGTAGTTACCAATCTTGAAGTAAGATTTACCATAGCTAAGGTCCATTAAGTAATCGCTAGAGCCATCTTTAACTAGGTATTGGCTTGCGTTACCAGCTGCGTAAGCTTGCGCTAACTTACCATCTTCACTGTAGTAAACGTAATGTTTGTCATCAATCACTTCAAACATAACTTCGTGTAATGTGCCTAATTCATAATCAGATTTAATGGTTACATTGTCTCTTAATTTGCCACCGTTAAAGCTCAAGAATAAATGCGAGCCTTCAAGTCTAAGCACCAATGAATCATCAATACCTTCTTCTTTATCACCGTGGATTTGAGTTGCAACTAAGTGATTTTTAACAATGGGTAAATGTGTGATTGCTTGCTTAGCATAAACAACATGTGTACCGCTTGTTGTCCAATAGACATCTGCGCTACCGTCTTCAGTTCGCTCTCTAAGCTCTGAACGAATGTAGCTTGAGTTTGGTGTTGTGCCATTGTTTGAGCGTACAGGCGCATAAAAAACAATGCCGTTACCTTCATCGTTCACATAAAAGTATTCATTACTTTCTTGATAAAGCTGTTTAACTTCTTCCCCGTCTGGGTAAGTGATTTTCCACTGATCAAAATTACTCATTAAATCAGAAGGATACTCAGCATCACCTGTTGGTGGTTGCTCTGGTTCTTGAGGTTCTTCAGGCTCTTCTGGTTGCTCTGGCTCTGTTACGCCATCGGTACAACCTAAGATTTTAGCTTCTATAATACTGTTCCATGTGTTCGACGAGTTACCATGACCGGTTATACGCACATAACGTGCATCTGTATCTGATAAGCCATGTGTTTCAAAGCTTGAAGATGAACCGCTTGATTGGCCGCTCACTAATACTGACGTCCAATCACTGTTGTTTGTTGATGTATCAACATCAAAATATGAACTACGGCTGTTGCCTTTAAACCAAACAACGTTTAAATCTTTAACTTTTGCCAATTCACCTAAATCGTAAGTGATCGTTTTTCCGCTGCCTTTTGAAGACCAACGTGAATCATCTGATAAATCATTATCGATTGTATTTAAAGGACCATGACCATCGTTAGTGCCATTGTCTGATGCATTTACAATGTCTAGTTCGGCGCTGCCACTACAGTTAACGGTTGTTGGGTCGGTAGGTTCTTCTGGCTGTTCTGGTTCTTCTGGATCAGTACCTCCATCGACAGATACAAGGGCGAAATCATCAAAACGACCTTCATCATTATAATATTTAGCTAGAATTTCACCTGATGTCGATGAGCCTGAATTGAATGAAACGGTAACTTGAGTCCAATCTGACGATTCCGTATTTTTATATTTTACCGAACCATCAAGGTTTATACCGACTTGACCGCTACCTTTAACATAGGCTGTTAATTCATAATTCGTATCTTGTGTAAGCTGAACCGTTTGACCGATACGACCGCCTGAACCTGAAATTTTAGCTGATTTGCTACCTGAGTTAGAGTCGCCTGAAATAGCCGAAGGGTCGTTATCTTTCCAACCATCCCAACTAGATTCAAAACCTGCATTTTCAATTGAAACCGTTGCAGCACTTAATGGTGCGGCTAAAGCGAATAAAACGCTAGCGGCGCAATATTTCAAAGTAGGTTTGTTTAATTTGCTCATTGTAATCCCCGTTTAATTGTTTGTAGGTGTTGCTGAAACGATCCGGGTTCAGCGACTCACCTTTATATCGTTATCTCTGGTAACGAATTGCCAGCAAAGATATAACAATCTTGTAACGCAGATCAAGCGTTTTTTACATGTAAGTAGTTGCATATTGGTTATACCAATTGTAAAATCTTTGTTAATCAAGCGCTTAAACATTGCTAATAGCGATATTTATTTTATTTAATCTTGTTTTGTTGTTAATTTTTATCGTTTTTTAGGGTGGGTTGTTTTTTAATAAATAAGTGTTTTATGTTATTGGTTATACCAATTTAAGTATAAAGACGACCTGATCACATAAGTGTTCTAAAATTTTATCGGCTTCAGTAGGAGGGGGATTATTAAATTATTTAAGATCGGTATTCTTTTTTCAGGTCTAATGGGGGAGGGGCGTTAGCACAAACTAAAACCCCAAAAATCATTTTACGCTTGCTTATGTATTAATTATTAGACGATTTTGCCATTTGTTGAAATTGCTTGGGGCTGACCCCGACATTCTTTTTAAACGCTGTTGAAAAATAGGCTGAATTGTTAAAGCCAACCTCGAAAGCGGTTTCGGTAAACAACTCGACAACCAACTTCGATAACAAAATCCCTTTTGCTTTATTTATTCTAATATGGGTTAAATATGTTGTTTAATAAAGGCTGCGATTGCTTCTAAGGTTTTCATTCTGGTTTCGTTTTGACGTAAGTAGTGATCTTCTTGTTCAAGCGCAATTAGCTTAACGTTCTTACCTTGTTTTTTGAGTGCTGAATACATGGCTTCAGATTGTGATAACGGCACTCTTTCATCTTTTTCACCATGAATTAACAATATAGGGGCGTTAAATTTCTCGGTGTTATTGATAGGCGATTTTTTATCCAACGACTTACTTTTATCGTTTTCAGTGTCAAGTTTAATGCCTGCTACGTTATTCCAATAATCAGTTGATGAATGTGTTTCACCGTGTTTTTTACGTTCACTATTAGCCATTTCAGCTAAGTCGCTCACGCCATTATATGAAACAACGCAGCGGTATTTATTAGGTGTGATCGTACTCGCTGTTAGCGCCGCGTAACCACCATAACTACCGCCTACAATACAGGTTCTATCTGGGTCTGCCATACCTTGTTTTATTAACTTTGCTAATGCATCATCTAAATCGGTTTGCATGGCTTTACCCCATTCGCCTTGACCTGCACGCCTTAATTCATAACCAAAGCCTGTTGACCCTCTAAACTGCGGTTGCACCACCAAATAGCCACTTTCGGCAAAATATTGTGCCATCCAATTAAAACCAATTCGGTCATGGCTATGAGGACCGCCATGAGGCAACATAATCGTAGGTAATTTTGTTTTGCCATTCCAAGTGTTGGGGTAGGTAATTAAAGTGGGTATTTTTAAACCATCTCGCGTTTTGGTTTTAAATTGGCTCATGGGGTGCACGGCGGTATACGGAATTTGCGGTCTGGCATGAGCCACAATTTCAACTTGGTCATCAGGAGTCGAAATCATATATTCGCCTGATGATTCTTGACCTTCAATATAAACCACAATTTTTTGCCAATCAGTACTCCAGTCTTTAATGTAAACACTGGTGTTAGCGAGCGAGTCTTGAATACCTTGGATGCGCTGAGTTATTTTATCATCAAAAAAGGCATAGCTCGGGGTAAAACCTGCGTACCTAACACCATAAATAACATTGTTAATGTCTGTTATTACGTTTTCGACTTCATGTTTTGCCTTTTTAAATAATGGCTGATCTGATACTTCACCCGTTTTGACATTAATAGAATATAATTGTCGGCCATATTTACTCGAGGTTTTTATAATAACAAGCTGCTTATAATCCGGCGTTACACCTAATACACCAGTTGGTCTGCCGATTGACTCTACTTCGTAAATAGGTTGCCAATTATCTTCAACTGGCACTGCAATTTTATATTGATTGGTATTATGATCATAATCTTCTCGAGCTAATACATTACCTTGCTGACCCATGACATAGTTAAAAGTGTGTTCGGTGCCTCTGGCGTATATTTTAGGTTTACGTTGGTGACTAATGCGAGCTCGCATTAAGGCTAACTCAGTGCCTTGCCATTCTCCGTAAGCAACCCCTCCAATATAAGCGGGGATATACGCAAATTCATGATCTTCAGAAACGCCTTTTACGTTACCAATACCAAATTGATGACGATAAATACCTTCACCAGGGATCAGTAAAGGGTGTATCTTATTTTCAGGAATATTAAAACCAAATGCGGTCGTTACTTCTCGTTTTGAGTGACCAAAATCACTCAACAATAATTGATGCTTACCGGCTTTTAAAATGATTTTTTCGTCTGATACAAAATAGGCTTGGGTCGGGTTAGCATCGCCAATATCAATGGCAGCAATCGTTTTAGCATTTTTTAGTGAAACAACCGCGTAGGTGTCTTTGTCAACATTGTTTTTTCTAAAGGCGATATATTTACCCGTAGGTGAAATAGTCATCATGCTGACTTCTGGTAAATAACCATAGGCCGAAATAGGTATTTTAGCGGCTGACGAAAAGTGACTAATAGTCATAAGTGGTAAAAAGAGCAGAATAAACCGTGTTATTTGTAAACGTATTTTCATTGATACATCCTTGTTATTTTACGCTAGTGTGCATAAAGTCAAAAAGAATAGCAATTGGTATATTAATGAAACTGGGTAACCGCTTTTATTACGCGTGATTTTATTGTTTTGAATGGTACAAATTATTTAATACGTTTAGTAATTAACTTAGTATGTGTGTGCTCACTTATCCTTTTGATCATTGTTTTAAAACACTTCATTCTGAACTTTGCTGTTATATTTACCCCTCACATTAAAGGTTTGAGTAATAAGATGACTTAACTCGGTATGATCAATCTATTTTTTATATTAAACAAACTCAGTGCATAATTGGTTACTACATTGAGTTTGTATTTGAATATAAGGTACGTTTAGTTTAAATGTACTTGCCAGTTTTGACGCAGTTGTTGATCAAATTCATGATCTTTATCGGCTATTGACGACACATATAAGAAGAAATCACTGCCATCTTTTCGGGTGATCGTGATAAGGGTTTCTTCATCATCTTCACCCCACTTCGTTTCTATATTACTTATTTCATCGTATGTTGCTTTTTCTAGCTGTAATGCTTGCGATTCACGCCAATAAGAAAAGACACTTTTATCCGTAATGCCATTGCCGTCTGCACTCCAAAATAAATAAGCCGAACTATAAAAATGGCTGAGCTCTTCATTGGGTTTAATGATACGTTGGCGGGTCATCGTTTTAACATCATGTTGCCAGAGTTTGTCACCCGTTATAACCTGGTTTGAAGGCATTAAATACAATTCACCACTATACATTAAGGCCATAAAAGGTAGGTAAAAAAGCGGGAGTGAAAAGTGTCTACCGTGCATGCGAGAATTATATGCAATGCCATCGGGGTTGTGTTTATTACCGTTTAATACGCTTAATACTAGGGGGATAACAAAAGCTAATGATATAAAACCGGCGATCAAACCCCAAAATGATTCGATTGTATTTTCGGTTACGCTCGCGATAAAAAAGCCAACCGCCATTAATATCAAAATAGGCTGAGACAATCGGTTGTTGTTATTTACATCGGGTAATGTTTTATTAATACCTTGGGCGAGAGGGTAGTACCAAACTAGGTTAAATATACCCCGCCAAACAGGGTAACTATTATCTTGTTGTTGTGTTTTGAGGTAAGCAAAATTTTTATAAAACCAATAGGCATGATAAATACCCATTGTAAAAACACTCATGTAAATAAATTTGGTGACACTTACCGGGTATAATTGAGTCTCGGGGGCAATGGATTCGTTCGCTTTTTCTAAACGCCAAATTAATGTTAATAATATAAAACCGCCTAATGAACCTCCAAAAATTAACCAATAATAGAATGTATCATTATCGGCTAAGTTTTCATTTTTTCCGGTATGAGCGGTTTTATTTTTGTAGGTATAGATATTGTAATATCGATAATCTCGAGCCCGTAAAATAGCTTGATAATATTCATCAAATCGATCGGCTGGCACATGATCTTGATGTGATTGATAAAAATAGCTGAGGGTCAATTTTTGCGCTTTTTTGTCCCAATTAGCGGTGTAGTGGTAGGTAAAAAAATCGTTTTCTTCACTTTTTTCATTATTCTTGAATGACCAATCTTTTCGTTCAAAATTGAGTTCAATGGTATGTTCTAATTTTATCGGGTAGGTTAAGTGGTAAGCTTGTGTCCGTTTGAGTGTATCGGGTTTATCTAAATAGCTTGCCGCTATATTAGTATTAATATTACCGGTATATTTTTTATCGCTTTCATCCCAAAAAGCGTTAAGGTTATAGTGTTCGAATGTTGAGAAAATATTATTTTCTTCATCATTTTCAATGCGCAGTGCTGTCAGGAGTTCGGTGTCACCAAATTCGTCTTGGTAATAGTCAAGATAATCTTTACTCGACTGCGCTAACCCTTCGGCTTCAAAATCATCACGTAAACTAGCGGCTTTCCAACCTTTGTAATGCGATTCAACTACTAGTGATACTGGCGCGCTAACATCTTCAGGTATGGTTAAAACTTCTTTAACATTAATGCCACTGAAATCATCATTAATAACCATTTTGGTTAATGTATTTTGAGTTTCATCAACAAGCAGAGCATAGCCATAGTTAGGCTGATAAATTGAATCGATATTGCCATGTTGATAGCTTCGAGTTGGATCCAGCCAATAGGTTTTATCGTCTAATTTTACTTGTGTTATCACATGATTAAACGCATTAATCGCTGGTAGCTCATCGTTGATAACATGTTCATTGTCAGTATCAACCATTGCAGGTCGTGCACTTATCCCTAGCTCTTTTAACAAAGCGATAAATAAAACGGTTTTGTCTTTGCAATCACCAAATCGGCGTGTGAGCGTTTCGGTCGCAGGTGATGGAGCATGTGAATTTTGACCAAATTCAATCCCTAAATAGCGCACTTCATCTTGTACAAAACGCAATGCTTGCGAAATTTGTTGATGCTTATTTGGCGTTGATTTTTTTATGTTGTTAGCTATTAAGATAAGCTCATCATTGCGCGTATAGCGATCTTGATAAAGTGAATGGCCCCATTTTGCTATGGCTTGCCAGTTTTTGGTTTCACTAAACTGAATATGTGCCCACGGATCAGCCCAATCCGGACGGTTACTTTCGCCGCTGATTGGTTTTATTTGTTGCTTATTTATCGTGTATTCGGTACCCGCCGGGGTTGATTGGGTTTTAACTAATTCTGCGTGGTCTTGGTAAACCTGATAGTGTAATGGTTGCTGTTTTTGCCATAAAACACGAATATTTAACGAAGCAACGGGGATTGACCAATTCAGATTATAATTTCTGGCAAATAAACCATGATAAACCGGATTTTGTCCCGTTCGGGTATAGCTGTATGTCAGTTTGTCGCCTACGCGAATGTCATCTATTAATATATTTAAACTTTTGCGGCCATTGTAGATTTGTTCTTCTAATTCTTTTTCTCGTTGGATCACCGATAGGGTAGACGTTGATATTCGATCCTGCTTTTTTCCCTCTCGTTCTATTTCTAGTTTATGTAGTTGCAGCGATTGATAATAAGGGTCGAAGCTTATATTTATCTGCGAAAACTCATCTATACCTTGCTGATTGACTATCTCAATTACGTATTGATAATAAGATTCAACTTGTTCATCACTCGCTTTGACTTGCCTATCGAGTAGTAAATAATAAGCACCATCTTTAATGTAATCTTGTGGTATAGAATAGAGAGCAGGGGCCGATATCGTTTTCGCCCAAGTGGGTTTGGGTTTGATATTATCGAATGGTTCTGCTGCAGTGACTGCACTCATTATACTGATAAGGATCATCGAAAATAGACGTAGTATCAAAAATTGACTCCTGTTCATTGTTTCTTCCTATTATTTATTTTTTGATTAGCGAGCGGTTTTGACACCCAAGACAACATCAAGTTTCGTATTAAGGCGTTACCTGCGGTTTTAGGTTACTTGGCGTTAAAGCTACGGGTTAGCCAGAACTCTTTGGACCATATAAGGGTAAATCGCCCCTAGTAAGAAAGCCGTAATCTAAAGCTCTGGCTGATTATGTCATACCTCAACGTGATTAACTAAATCAAGTCGGCTCTTTATCTTTATTAAAACTCGGTATTGAAACTCCGCATTAAAATTTTATAGCCACTCTCATATTTGTATAACTGGTTGACCAATTCCAGGTTTTTTTAGTGGGTTTATATTTTAATGTTAACACTAATTAACGCACAACGTGTTTTTGTTATATATTGGTAATACTAAAATTGGGTTTGTTAATTTTTAAATTATTTTTACAGATTATTTAATATAGATTTATCAATTGCATCTATTTGTTTTTACGAGACTTTAAAGGTTTGTTTTGTTAATTAGGTTAATAAAAGATCAAATTACAGATTGTACGGTTGTTATGGGTATGTTAACTTTTGACTTATAGGTTGGTTTTTTTTTGGTATTACCACCTTGTAAGTGGGTTTTGCTAGTTCGCAGCTCTGTTTAAATAAAACCATGCTAAAAAGTGGTTAATAAAAGTTGCACTGACATATAACACAAACAATATTATTGGTAGCTGTAAATGAGAATAACTAAAGCACTTGGTTTCGCTGCATTAGCATTAACCACAAATTATGCACATGCAAATACACTCAATATCGATAGCGCAACAGATTGGGGCAATGGGCATGCGAGTTACCCTGCCTCAAATACGATTGACGGCAGTTTAGCTTGGGCGTCTCGTTGGGCGGCTTCTGGTTCACCGGTTAACTTGCAGTTAAACCTAGATTCAGTACAAAACGTGACGGAGGTGGGTATTTCTTGGGGCAAAGGGGGCGACCAAACACATACCTTTGAAATTTGGGCTCGTGCTGCAACGAGTGGCGATTGGACCAAAGTTTACGACAGCGTGAGCACAGGCTCGACTTCAAGCATTGAAGTTTACGATATTGATGATATTCAAGCACAGCAAGTGCGTGTAAAAACCTTTTCAAATAGTGCAGGTTCAAATTGGACCAATATAAAAGAAGTTGAATTGTATGGTTCTGGCGGCAATGACGCTGATGGTGAATTATCGGTTAGTCGTGCTTTTGATGATGGTACGGGTCATGCTAATTATCCTGCTTCAAAAGCGATTGATGATAATACCGCTTGGTCATCTCGTTGGGCTGCAGAGGCGGGTGGTTCGGCGGTTAATTTAACGTTAGAGCTTGATGAGGCCAAAGAGGTTAAAGACGTTGCAGTGGCTTGGGGCCAAGGTAATTCACGTACCCATACTTTTGAAATTTACGCTCGACCGAGTACGAGTGGAGCATGGACTAAAGTACACGACAGTGTGAGTTCAGGTAATTCTACCAGCTTAGAAGTATATGATGTAACTGACACTACTGCGCGTCAAGTGAGAATTAAAGCGCAATCAAACAGCGCGGGTAGTGATTGGATGAACATCACTGAAGTGAAGTTATACGGTGCAGATGACGATGTAGGTAGCGGTAACGATATTCCAAGTATTATTACGGATGGTTCGTTATTCGATTTAGAAGGTGATAACCCGCATCCATTAGTTAATAGTAAAACGCTAGCGTTTGTACCATTAGAAACTAAATATACCACTTCAGGTGGCGGCGGCTGGCGTCATGAATACAAAATTAAAACCAGTGAACGTAAAGCCATGTATAGCACTTATGAAACGTTCTCTGCGACCTATAAAATGGATTTATCTAATGGTGCTAAAACCATTGTCGCACAAACTCACGGTTCAACGATCTCTACATTAATGAAGGTTTATGTTGCTGATTCGAGCGAGTCTGGCTTTATTGATAGTGTTGCTAATAATGGCATCTTTGATGTTTATGTTCGTTTACGTGGTACTGATGGCAACGAAGTTAAAACCGCATTAGGTACAATTACCAGTGGTGGTAGTTTTGATCTGAGTATGGTGAATAACTACGGTACGATGACTATTACTGCATTTGGGGTTTCAGCACAGCTTAAAGTTGAAAATGATGAGGCGACTTATTTAAAATTTGGTAACTACATGCAGTCGCAAGATCCGGTAACACGAGAAGAATGTGGCACCCGAGGTGATTCAGATTCTTGGGCTGAATGTTTTGAAGAATTTGGTATCACTACTTCAAAAGCAACAGTGACTGATGTGAGTTACACAAGCAATCATTAGCCTATTCATAGGCTTACACTTTGTATAATGATAAAACGGCCATAATAAAAGCCTGCTATTAATAGCAGGCTTTTTTTTTGCACGTTTTATAATCATGGAGAGGTTTGATTGGGCTGCGTGATGATCACACAATACCTTTAAATGCGAGCGCGGGTAGTTACGTTGTTTTGTACATCGTTTTGTTTTAAACGGTGTTGAGAGGTGTGCAAACTGGGTATTTTTATGTGTGTTTAGCTTTTTTGTTAAAAACCATTTGTTAATAATGGTTGTTAAAAAGTACTTATTAAGAATGACTTAGATCTAAAACTCGATATTTTTCGATGGCTAAGTCTAAAATTAAAAATCAGTTTCCTTTGCCCATAATTCGGTTTTTTCTAGCGGTGTTTTATCTGACAAAAGCGGGTTTGTTAGCTTGATTACTTTGCGTGATTTTAAATTAAGTGCTTTTAGTGTTGGCGCGTAAATAGAATGAAACAATTTATCAAATTTACCCTCTTTAAGGGCGGCCTCTAAGCCTAGCTGAATATCTTTTGCTAGTGCATGATTATCTTTATGCACATAGAAGTAATATGCCGAGGGGTATTGAATTAGGATCTCGGGTTCTATGACCAATGAAAATTGAGGGTGTTGATCGAGGTTATATTGCACGGCTAATACTGACTGTGGCAGATAATCTACGTGTTTCATCGAGACCATATTGAGCACGCCCTGCAAAGATGAACCGGGTATGAGATGATAATGATTGTGCTTAAATATTTTAAAGTCAGACCATCTAGCGTGTAAACCAACGCTGAATTTTTTTAATCCTTCTTTATGAGTCACCTGAGCCAATAACGCCTTGTTATCGCTATTAACAATTGGGACTCGCCAGCCATTTAACCCTTTAAATATCGGAAATCGAATGGGTAAATTGTGCTTTTCTCGTTCTATTCTTGCGCCACCCCAAGCGACATCGATAAACTTATTTTGCTGCAAAAAAATAAAAGGTCTGTCGTGAGGTAAAGGTTCGCCTAATTTTTTTAATGCATATTTATTATCAGTGTAACTCAAGGCTAGTTCGAGCAATTGCACGAAGTAAGAATTAGCATTGGCATCGGGGTACACTATTTCAACGGGCTTAACATCAGCGTTAGCCTGGCTTAAAGAGAATAATAAAAGAGACGCAAGTATCAGAAGCGATAAATTTTTCAGCATAATGTTAAATATAGTCACTAATTAGGTATTTAAGTATTTTACACGGTAATGCGAGATTGCATTTAGATAAATACACATTTAAGCCGTGCAACAACAACAAGTGACTTGTTAAATTGCGCTAGCCCTATTAAGGTAATATAAATAAATATTAACCTATAGGGCTAACCATTTTGTTTAATCAATATTTTTTACGAATGATATTAGTTTCCGTAGGCGTATTTTCTTCTGGCGACCTTTTTGCGACCGATAGCTCCACCCACAAGCCGACCCCTAAAACTATTACTGTTTCATTTCATGCCGATAGTGGCGACCACCGAGAAAAAATATTAGAACTGGTTAATGATTTTAATCGCCAAAACCCTGATTTACAGATTTCATTGTTAGCTTACCGTGGTGCCAACAGACATAAACATGAGCTAAATAAATGGTTAAAACAAGGGCATGGACCAGATGTTACTTGGTGGATTGGTGGTTCACGTATGCGTTATTATGCAGAACAAGGTTTATTGACTGACCTAACTGATTTTTGGCGACAAAGTGGTAATCAACAGCACTTTCCGCAAACACTGTTAGACTCTGTTTCTTATAACGACGCTATTTATGGTGTGCCGATCTCATCGACCTTATTTGGCTTTTATTATAGTAAAACGATATTTAAAAAATATAACATTAAAGTGCCAACCAACTGGGCAGAAACCTTGACCGCTTGTGAACGTTTTAATGAGAGAAATATAACGTTATTTGCTTTAGGAACGCTAAAAACGGAATGGATACTTCATGGTTGGTTTGATTATATAAATTTAAGATTAAACGGATTAGCTTTTCATCAGTCTTTATTAGAAGGAAAGGTGAGTTTTAAAGACTCAAGAGTGAGAAATACGTTAACGCACTTTAAAAAGCTTATTGATTCTCAGTGTTTTAATGCCGACCATCATAGTTTTTCAATTTGGGATGTTTTTCCTACGATCACTCGAGGCCTTACCGCGATGGCTTTAGCCGATTCGGTGCCAACTCACATTAACTTTTCAGATTTCAGTGATATTGGTTTTATGACCTTTCCTGTCATTAATGAAGACATACCGCATTATACGGTTACACCACTGAGTATTTTTATGGTGCCACATTACGCGATTATGTCGACAGAGATCGCTCGTGTTTTAAATTACATGGCCTCAGAGGCGTTTCAGAGTGGGTTTGTAGAAGTGACTAAACATTTGCCTGCAAGAATTATAAAGTTACCGGCCGATAGTAGTAGAGACAACAAGATAGCTGATGTTGTTAAAAATTCCCCTGGCGGAATTGAATATTTTGATCGCTATGCTGATATCAATTTTGCGAGCAAAACACCGGCTGTATTCTTAGATTTTGTTAATAACCCCGATATTGATAAAGCGATTAATAAGCTTGAAGAACTGCGCCTTAAATATTTAATAAAACCGGCTCAGGATTGAGTTAATGATTTTGATCTCCAACAAATAAATAGTGGATCAACAAAATATCAACCCGACAGACATCTATTTAAAAATTAACAAATAGCTGTCTGACGGGGTGTTTCTTTAATTGTTAAGGGACAAACTGATAAATATCGCCGCTGGCATAGTCGGCACTATAAATTTCGCCTTTTGCATCTAATGCAAAAGTGGAAAGGTTAATACCCGTCGCAGTAAATAACTTGGTTGACGAATTTAGCGCAGGAAAAGCAGAAGACCACACACCGCCTAAAATAAAATCGGCATAAATGTAATGGTTATATAATTCAGGTATTAACTTACCTTTATAAACGTAACCGCCAGTGATAGATAAACCATCGTCGCGACCATAAGTTAGTTTAGGTAAGGTTAATGCAGTTTGGTCACACGCTTTTTTGGGTTTAAAACAATGGTTACCTTCCATAATGTTCCAACCTAGATTTTGCCCTTTTTTGACCACAGAGACTTCTTCCGATTTACTTTGACCCACATCGGCAACAATTAAGGTTTCGCCTGCAAACGAAAAACGCCAAGGGTTTCTTACACCGTATGCCCAAATTTCAGGTCGAAAGCCGGCTTTACCAACAAAAGGGTTATCTTTAGGTATAGCGTAAGGTGTATCTTGCGGTGTATTAATATCAATGCGCAGCATGTTACCTAATAATGTTTGGGTGTTTTGGCCATGCCCTTCGGGATCGCCTCCGCTACCGCCATCGCCCATGCCAATATACAAATAGCCATCTGGACCAAAGGCGACTTGGCCGCCGTTATGGTTAGGATAAGGCTGGTCAATTTCGATAATAATTTTTTCATGAGTGAGTTGATATCGCTGATCGGTATTCAGCGTTAAATTAAAACGTGAAACACGGGTGCGTTGCTCTCCTTCTGCCGGGTTGTAATTAATAAAGAGGTAGGGTTTTTTATTAAATTGAGGATGAAAATCAACCCCAAGCAACCCTTTTTCAACCGCAGAATCTACCGCTAATGTATGTATGACATAGTGTTTTTTAGTGTCTAAATTAACAAAGTTTAAATCGCCTTCTTTTTCTGCAATAAGGGCATAGTTATTAGAAGACGGAAAAAACTTAATTTCAGTGGGTTTATCAAAGCCCGTTAGTATCGTTTTTAACTGTGTTGCTTGCGCGATTGTAAACACGTTTGCAGCTAACAAGATGAGTAACAAAATCAATTTCATTATGGTGATCCTACTTTATATGTGTTTTTAATATACTATAAAATAACACATTGTTAATTGTTTGTTGTTAACTTTGTGGTGGTATGGACTTGTATTATTGGTATATTAAAGACGATATTTCACGTTTAGTTGCTATTTAGTGGTTAATAGTGTGACAACCATCACGCATGGTCGCATATTATTCAATGTTTATGAGGGCTAAAAAGTGTTGCCCGATTTTTGAATATCAGCATAAACATCACAAGGGTCATCACCTTTTTTTATTTTGGTTACCCATTCCTCAACCTTTTGTTTTCTTTTTTTAATGCGTTCTGGCCGACTCTTTTTATCGTTGAGTGATTGTTTAGCGATTTGGATCATATGATCGACCGCATATTGGCACATTAATGTGTCAGGTGCTTGCTGGGTGCTAGGGCGTGTTTATCTTTTGTGTATGCTTTTGCAGCCGTATTTGCACGATTTATACAAGGCAGAGCGATTGCGGTGTCGTTATTCTACATAAAAGAGCGATAAAGACTTTATGCTCCTGCAAAGTCACCTTACCCCACATCCATGTGGGGCAACATAGTAGAAATAGTGCAAATGCGCTGCCCTTTGGGTTCAATCCAAAACGTTTTGCTCTTTGTTATTGGCTTTTGACGTAGAACCACTATGCCATCAAGCCAATGCCGCGATCAAAACGCTTTGGAATTGAACAAAATCTATACGAAAAGATAAACACGCCCTAGCCAAGCAATTGCTTGAAAACGTAAAAAGCAAAGATAAAATTAACGCTAATATTGTCGGCATGTTTAATCCAATTTTACAGGGCTATTCTTGGGTTGATCGTTCTTTAGCTGCCACTTTAGCGGATAATTCTACTGGATGAAATTTAAAATTATCTAAATGCATAATCGCTTGTGTGGGTATGTGCACGCTGATTTCAAAAAAGCGATCAGTCGGCAGGTATTTATGTGCAACCGGTACACTGACCTTTATGAGACCGCTTGGGCTAACAACCGCTTCGCTTAAATCAAAACTATGAGGTGGCCAACCCGGTACGACCGTTTGTAAACCGGTCGATGTCATATTAATACTTGAAACCGAGCCTTCAATAATACGCAAATCATATGAAAAAATATAATCTTGAGTTGATTTGCTCAAGCTGGGATCATCAAAGGCGAGGGCGTTAAACTTTATGGCCATTTCACCAATAAGTGAATTTACATAGAGCCCATACTTACCCGCGATCGCGGCCGCTTCCGTCACTTCAATTTGCGCATAATTGTCGTAGCCCGTGCCTACTTTTTTTGTAATGTAGGGGCCTAATTTTCCGCTTTCAAAGTCGCCATTACGATCGCTTAATAGGTTATTGGTTTGTTGAACTGGCGCTAATTTAATATTGTCGATATAAAACTCTTCATTAGGGTTATTAAATATTAGCTCTAACTGTGTTTCGGTTGTCGGCCAGTTTTCGCCAATGATAAATTTCTCATGATGTAACCATTCGCCTGAATCATAAGTGCCAAGCCAAGGCCCTAGCGCGGTCTCTATGTAATTATTTTTGGTGTTGGTTAATCGGGCAAAACTACCGGCCCAGTTTTTGTTGTTAAGCAACCTTTTCATATCAAAACTTAATTTAAAAAGTTTACCTTGCTGCATAAACCCCTGTGGTAACGCGTGTGAATTAAGAGCTAAATCTACACGCCCTGCACGGGTATTTACGTATAAACCGTATTGGCCATTTTTTGCGGCTTCAGGTTGAACCTCGGCATAACCCGCACTGGCCGCTTTTATTTGCCAAGGGCTTAACATGCCTTCTTCAAAGTCACCATTTAAACTGGCTAATAAGTCGCTATTAAGGTCGATTGCCGCGATTAATTCAGTCGATTCATGTTTTGTTTTTTGACCTTCTTTTCGTTCGGTGTTTTGATTGGTTTTGATGATCGCTAACGGTGCGCTAAATCGTTTATGGGTTGATTCTGCCTGATGGCCAATTTGAACGTTATGAGAAGATATAACCTGTGTCGGCTCTGGCCCTTGATCTAATGCGGGTAAGGGGGGTTGATTAGTTGATTTATTATGTGAAGGTAAAGCGGCTGATGCTGGCGTGTTCTGTTCAACAACCGGTAGGTATAACCACAGCATAAATGCAATTAAAAAACTAGCCGCCAACGCCAAAACATGGGTGTTTTTATTGTGTGATAGCCGAGTCACGTTGTCGGTTTGATTCGCTTTAATTTGCGATTCAATTTTGTTTGAAAACGCTAAGCTTGCTGGTAGTTCAAGCCGATAGTTTACTTCTTTAGTAAAAATATCGGTGGTTGAATGCTGTGCTTCAAAACGTATTAAGCGTTCAATTATTTTGTGCTCAGCTATTTGATCAATAAGTGAAGGATCGGCTTTGCACCGCATTAATAATTCATGGCTTGCTGGTTCACTGTCACTGTCACTGTCATTAGCAAGGTATTGGGCGATTAACTTTGTGATTTCCGTTTCTTTATTCATGTGTTACTCGATGCTAACTTCGCGTTAATACATTGACGCAATTTATCGCGCACTCGATGCAAACGCATGGTTAATGTCGAGTGTTTAACTCCGTATAACTCGGTTAACTCACCTACTGTATATTCTTCGTTGTAGTGTTGATTCACGAGTTTTTTTAAATTATCACTTAAGTTGGCAATGCAATTATTTAATGCCGAGGCTACATTACTTTCATTATGTTCGGTTAAATGGTTTTCTATTTTGTCGTTCAATAAGTTTTCAAGATCGTGGCTGCTGCCGATGGCAATCGGGTATTTTTTTCTTTTTTGGTTACTTAATAAATTAATCGCGATAGCTCTAAACCAATACTTGATCGGCTTTTGCGGTGAAAACTCGCTAATACGTCGATGGGCAACAATAAATGTTTCTTGAGCTAAATCTTCGGCTTCATGATAAGAATCTAAACGAGCGGCCAAGCATATTCGTACTTCGCGCTCATGCAAACGGATCAGTTGCGAAAATGCCTCTAGATCATTCTGTTGCGCTTTTTCTATTAATGCTAACTCGTTTTCTTCGATCACGTATTACCTCTATCGCCATTTTTTGCATTTAATACTTAATGTAAATATAGAAGTTAATTGACACACTTAATGATAAATAATTATTTGTATGGCAGATAAACGCGCCAAAATAGGTTTTAACCTCGATTAATTTATTTCTTAATGTTTATTGTTAACTAAATGTGTCAGGTGAATGAGGTGTTTACATAAGGTTGATAGATAAATAAGTTTTCTAGCTAAACGTCTGTTAAATAAACACATGAAGTTGGGCTTATTAAATCTAGAGTAGGTATATGTGTTGCCTAAAAAAATAAATTTAAATAAAGGTTTAAATATATAATGATTTTTAATATCAACAGATTTATAGCTGGGGGCTTAGGTGTTATTAGTTTTTTATTATTAGCCGGTTGCTCAAATCATAATGAGCAGCAAAGCGATTTTAAAGCTGATGACACATCAAAGGCTCAGCCCAATATATTGTGGATCATTACCGATGATCAGCGACCGGATTCTATCGCGGCCTATAATCGCGCTGTTTATGGTCAATCAGCTAGCCCTATCGGTCATGTCGAATCGCCTAATGTAGATAAGTTAGCGGCAGAAGGCGTGTTATTTACTCAGGCTTTTACAAATTCACCGGTGTGCGGGCCTTCACGTGGGTCTATGCATTCGGGTCGTTATCCGTTTAGAAATGGTCATTATGCTTTTGAATTAACGCACCAAAACCCAGATTTTGTTAAGCCAACCGTGTCGCAAACAATGCGTGAACATGGTTATGCGACATCGGTATTTGGTAAAGAAGATGCCTATATTTATAAATGGGGCCCAGGGCAAGGGTTTCACGATGCCAACCTATATGATTATAAGGTGCATTTTAAACATGATATTCAAGCGAACGGTTTAGGTGATATTTACACCAAAGCATTATATGGCACGGTTGATGGCTCACCGGTTATGCAAGGGTACACTGAAAATGTACTTTATTCAGACAGGCCTAAAAAATCTTACTTTTTAAAGCGGCACCAAGCTGATTTAACCGCAGAAGATATAGCCGCTAAAAATGCCGTATCAGCCGAGTTTGATCTATTGCGATCGTATACACGTGGCGGCAATAAAAATTTAATTATAGGCGGTGTTAACCCTAAACCGGCAGGTGAAACGGTTGATGCTTACATTGTTAAAGAGATGAAAAATTATTTAGCCAATGCCAATCAACCCTTTAAAACCTCGTGGGGTGCAGATGCAAAAGGGGCCGATAGTAGTCGAGCGCAATTTATAAATTTAGGTTTTCATTTACCCCACACCGGTGTTTTACCGCCAAAATCGTTTAGAGATAAATTTAAAGATAAAGTATATAAATTACCGCTTTTTGATAAAGAAACGGAACTAGCGAAGTTACCCAAACAACTGGTTAAATTATACGAAGTGGTGAAATCAGACACGCTAACAGTCGAAGAAAAACAGCAAGCGATCCGAGATTATTATGCATTTTGTGCATACGGCGATGCGCTAATAGGCGAAGCGGTTGAATCGTTTAAGCAATATAGCAAAGCACATAATCAAGAATACATTATTATTTTTACCATAGGTGATCACGGTTGGCATTTAGGCGAGCAAGGTATCATGGCTAAATTTGGCCCGTGGCAACAGTCAGTCTCAAACGCCGCTATTGTGGTTTCATCAGATAAAAACCTCGTGCCGGCTAAGCAGATTAATCATGATTTAGTTGAGTTTGTTGATTTTGCGCCCACCATCATGAGTGCTGCCCATATTGATATACAGCAACCGTCGTTTAGTTATTTAGATGGTGTCAGCTTGTTTGATGTGATGCACCAAAATATACCTAAACGAGACTATGTATTGGGTGAGGTGAATATAATCTCGGGGCCTAGAGCCTACTTGCACAGCAAGCGTTTTCGGTTTTCAATGCGCACACGCCCTTTTAGCAATATCAATTTAACGCCAGCGCAACTAGGCCACGATATAAAATGGGCTTTACAAGCGTCGGCAGAGCAAGTTGAAATGACACTATATGATTTATCGACCGATCCACTTGAGCGAAACAATATTGCTTATGATCAATCTCATGCACCGTTAGCTCATTGGTTTAGACAAAAATTAGGCAATATCGTATTAGGTGATAGACGGATAGAAGCTGATTGGAGCCAAGCCAATACATACTCGTTGAGTGATTTTGCGGTGGGGGCAGACGATAAAAAACTGAATATACCGGCGCATTTAATACCGGCAATATAAGATTAACCAGCCTTTGATTCGCGTGCATAAACTAAATGCCATTTGTGTTAACAAATGGCATTTACGTTGTTTATTATACTCACTGTTTTTCAATGGGGTATTATGCGAGGTATTAATGCGGGTCTTATAAATGTTGGCTTCCTTTAAAAAACAATTTCCTAAATCATTTAGCATACCAATTTATAGTTGGGCGCAGGCATCAGCTTAATTCAACAAGGCACTATGCGATCACACATTACGTGATGCAAGAATGCTAAATGTTAGCTTACTACGGCGCTCATCTACCATGTTCTGCCTAAGGATTGATAGTATAATTTTAGAGCGTTTTTGTTGTTGACGTTTGTGCTTGCTTTAGTATATTGAGTATTGATGTAGCAGACATGTTCTTGACATGACATCACGTAACCTTTAAGAGGTCGAGGCAGTGCCCGGTAATGACGTTCTGAATCTAAGATCATATCTTGGCGAAGGCTCCCTAGATGGAGCCTTTGTTATTTCTGAAGAATACATCAAAGACTGTCCTGCATGGGTGTTCCATGGGTGTTTGATAATAAATATGCATGTCCTTTAAATCGATATCCCTATAGTCGTGTGCGGAGCCGCATGCAGGGTGTTGTGGGGGTTGAGGGTTAGATACCCTTGGCTACCCGATTATATGCCGCCTAAAAGTTATAAAGGAGCATTTGTTCAAAACCATCTTCTGTTTTACTGTAAACAGCAACTATAGCAGTATCACTATGTATTACAGAACCAGAACTCCAAATCATGAATTTATTTTTCGTTATGACTTGGTAGCTATACTCACTATCCCAAGGGTCAATTGGTAAACGATTTAAATTGTAATCGGGGCTTATTAATGAATAAAGAGAGCTTGGTAGATTCGAATTTTTCTTGAAATAAATGGAAATAGATTTACTTAAGTTTTTGATGTCAAAATTAGCTTTAGAGGACTTTAGACAAACTGTCGTACCAATCAACATTGGAATGGTTACAAGTCCAATAAGAATAAAAATGATAGTTGAAAATATAATTTTATTTTTCAAACGTAATACCCAAGGCATAAACGAGCCTGTAGAATTTCTCTTTTAGAAAAAACAGCTCATAAAAATCATTAAAATTAAGCCCTAAATTGCACTTCTGTATGAAATCTAGGACATATTGAGCGAAAAACACATTTAAAGCGACTCTCTGCGCATACAAAAAGCCATAAAAATTATCATTTTGATTAATTCTACAGCCTCAACACCCACTAAGGGGCTAAAAATTGTTGGCTATAATACCGAGCGGAGCGAAAGTCGCGAACTGCTTTTAGTCCCGCTTGAGTGGCTTATATACCGACTAACTACCAGCTTTTATTTTGGGTAACTGTACCTGCAATATGATAAAGGCAGGTATTAAGGGTAAGAAAGCTAACCAAGATAATGGAGAGACAACCCAAAACCAAGTGAACCAAGCCTCAGCGATTAGTAAAAGTAACAGCTTAACTTTACGATTAAAAAGGATTAAGTCACCCATAGCAGCAAAAGGTAAACCAAAACCTAATAAACCAATTAACACAATAAATGGAGGAACGAATTCCAACTCTCTGAGCTTAATTACTGAAAAATAAAATTCATAGGCATAGCTAAAAAGTAAAGGGCTTAACAGGCAGAAAATCCAAACTGTACTCCAACTTGCATTTCGTTGTTGCTGAGAGTGTATTTTATTTTTCTCTTGAAGTTTACTCAGTACGTCCATGTAACTCAGACTCTCCCTAGGTATATACATTTAATAGTGCGCGATTTGCGCATTTTTCTGCTCAATCCGCGCGCATTTTCATACTTACTGTGTTTTTAACAAATACGCTAACACATTGCTATTTATATTGCTTATTTGCAGATAAAAAACTTCTCAGCGATAAAAATGCGCAACTTGCGCATTCCCTTGAATAGGGGAGAAAAGAACAGATTTTGTACATAAATACAGTGCCATAAACGGCACTGTCGGGTCTTGGTCTTGCATTGATATTAAATATGCATGTCTGTTAAATAAGCGGTGAAGCAACACATGGCCAGACATTTTCTTTAATTCAAGACAAACAACACACTTTTGTTCAAATAAGCATTAGCGTGAGAATAAGCTCAGCTAACCCCCAAAAAGGCATTAAAAATGCGATACCAAGCGCTGAACATGGCTTATATAAAGCAAAAGGGAGGAATAGACTTAAACAGGATGATTAAGTCAATTCCTCCCTTTTGTTAGCTTTTGTTTATAGCGCTGCAAGTCCTTGAATGAGTTTGTATAAGTTAACGCCTTCTTCATTACTCAATAAAATAACATGCTTATTTTTTGTTGGGTAACGTACGACAAAACTGCTAAAACCATTAATAGCACCACCATGCTGATTTAGTAAAATTCCATCTTGTTCACGAATATCCCAACCAAAGCCATAGTTATTTAGTGCTGGTGAAAACATAATGTCTTGGCTTTCAGCTGACAGCAATATTTGCTGATTGAATGACAGCATCCATAAGTGCATGTCATTGACCGTTGACACCAGTGCCCCCGCAGAAAAAGGAACCGACATATCAATAGTGATCGATTGGTTTCCTGTTTGACCGTAACCTTGTGCGATAGCGTCATCACCAATTTGATTAGTTCCATAGCCACTGTTAGTCATACCAAGGGGGGTGAAAATTTCTTGCTGAACAAACTCTGCGTAGGGTAATCCGCTGACTTGTTCAATTAAATAGCCGAGTAGCGCATATCCAGAATTTGAATATCTCATTTCACTACCCGGATTAAACTCCAGCGGTAAATCTTTAAAAATACCAATGAGTCGCTCTGCTGTATAATAGTCACGCATGATAGTGCCAAAATTAGCAAACGAGGTGTAATTTTTTATGCCTGCAGTATGTTGAAGTAGGTGGGTTATTGTGATGCGATCGCCATTGGGGTAGCTCGGAATGTATTGGTCTATCGTATCAACTATATTAAGTTTACCTTGTTGATGTAATAGCATGATCGCTGTCGCTGTTATTTGTTTAGTCACAGAGCCTAAACGAAATACCGTATCAGCATTATTGTCATAACCTTTTGCGCGATTAGCTAAACCAAAACCTTTATTTAGCGTGATTTGGTCATTTTCAAAAATTAATGCAGCGCCATTAAAAGCGTTATCTGTCAGGTATTGTTCTAATTTTTGAGACGTTTGTTCATTGTCAGTCACAACAAGTAGTTCACTTTGTACTTCTGTTGACGTACTTTTTTCCGCTTCTTGCTGTGCTTCTTGCTGTGCTTCTTGTTGTGCTTGATGGTTAGCTTCAGTATTAGAATGAATACTATTACAGGCTATACTCAATAATATCGCAAAACTAAAAGCCATAAGTGGCAACGATAGATATCGTTGCCACTGTTTTACTACGTATGAAAACATAGAAGGAAATGTCATTGTAATGAACCTTATTAATTATTTAGCTGCAAAGGATTCTGCAAAAAATGGTAACAGGTCAGAGGCGAAACGCGTAGGCAAACGATTAGAATGGTTACCGGTATGCTCTCTTAAATCATGCTCAATACCATATTGGGTTAGGACATCTGAAAAGTGCCTTGTACCTTGGATAATCCAAGTATAGTTATCATTTGTGCCCACATCTAAAACGATGTTTTTAAGCGCCTTAAAGTTAGCTTCATTCAGCGCAATTCGATCTTCTACATTACCAAAACCAGACTCAATACTATCCCAAGCGCTTTGCTTAACCGTGCCGTCTGCCGCATAAATATAATTAAAATATGGTGCTTGATGCTCTGTTTTATCGGTAAAGGCGCTGCTATGCGCCAATGAAAACATAAGGTTATTGTCATTTTTATTACTGGCAATAAAAGAACGGTATGATTGAGCTGCATCCGCTTCTGATTGCTGAGCAATATCGGTAAATAATTTAAGTATTTTATCTTTTATCGGATTTGTTGCTATTTGATGATTTTCAAACGCACCTGGTTCAAACACACCCGGGCTCATACTATACAGATGAGAAAACAAATCAGGGCGATTCATGCCAATTGTTAAAACGCCTGATCCCCCCATTGAATGCCCTGCAAGTCCACGATGTTGAGCATCAGAAATAGTTCTATATTGGCTATCAATATAATTAACGATATCAACAGTAATGTAATCTTCCCAATCGCCAGTGATAGTCGAGTTTGTATAAAAAGATCCTCCCAGTTCATTAACACCATCAATAAAAACAATGATCATCTCTTTATTTGGGTTGGCTAGTAACCACTCGTTAGTGCGTCCATACACATTCATATAGTCATACATTATAGCCGCAGACGAACCGAAGCCAGCCAACACATAAGTAACAGGATAAGATTTACCTGAGTGATTATAGTTAGGTGGCAAATATATTTTGACCGCTTTTTGACTAATGTTTTCAAGTAAACCACTTTGTAGCGAAGGTGTATCTATATTGACAACTAAAGATTGGCCTCTGGTCTCTTTGACAATATCGGGTTCTGACTTTTGCTCTGTTTTTTCATCACTTTCCGGAGGATTTAAAAATTCAGGGTTTTGCTCATAAAAAGCGGCTTTAGATTGGCCAGTTGGTGGACTAACAGTGTCAACGCCGCATGCAGTTAACATAATTAAAGAGCCCATGACGCTAGCCAGTTTGAATTTATTTTTTATGTGTGAGTACATTTTTATTCCTTTGTATTTATTGTTTTAGCTGAAATAAATGTACGGAAATGGGTACAAAAAAACCTTATGGTTTGTTGATGGTTAATAAATCGTTCAATTATGATTTTTTTAGCTTTTATAATTGAATGTATTTTATTAGAAATAACAATGAGTTAAGTATTAATTTATTGTCATGCATAAATTTTTACTGTATGAATGCATGTTCAGTGCTTTAACTTGCTTGTCCGATCAATAAAATAAGGTTCTCATTAATGGCATTAACGCTTGATACGGAATTTACACTTGGTGAGTTTCACATCTTACCCCGTCAAAACAGAATAATGTACGCTAATGAAACGATAAAGTTAGAACCTAAAGTGATGGCGGTGCTCTGTTATTTAGCGCAAAATCATGAAAAAGTAGTTAGTGTTGACGAGTTAATTCTTCATGTTTGGCAAGGAACCATTGTCTCAAATCAGTCTGCGCAGCGTTGCATTTCTATTTTACGAAAAGTATTTAAAACTGAACAAAATGCAGAGCCTTACATCGCTAATTACTCTAAAAAAGGCTATCAACTATTACACCCGCCCATTTTAAAAAATGATACAACTCAAGTAGAAAAAGGGTTATACCCAAGTGATTCTGAAACGAGAGATTCTGAAACGAGAGATACCTTAATCAGTGACGTAATAATAAGTAACGCCCCTGCTCAGATTAATACCTTGAGTAAGCCCCGTTTAGTCAATATTAAAATGATTATAGGGACTTGTTTAGCCATAATGACAGTTGTGGCTTTTATTAGTCAGTTTATAATATCGCTTCAACAAAACTCTCCCTTGCTATTCAATAAAATAACACCCTTAACTTCAGCAGATGGTTATGAGTATTATGCTGAACCCAACCCTAACGGTAGTCATATTGCTTATGTAAAAAAGAAACAATTCGTGTATCAATTAGTGATTGTTAATGCCCAACGGGAAGAGTGGATCATCACCGAAAGTGAACACCCTTGGAACCATTTGAACTGGTCCCCCGATGGAAGAAGTCTCGCTATATCAAAAGCCAATAATCAAGAAACAGAATTATCTATTTTTGAGTTCGACTTTGTAACACAGCTTAGTAAACATAAAGCCCATAATTTACCTTTTTCGCCTTATGACTTATCAAGCATAACCTGGCAAAACGAACATCTTTTGTTACTAGCCGCTAAAAAGCAAAGCCATTCATATCAGTTATTCCAATTTGATATCAGCCAAAATACATTGGCAGCCTTACCCAATACAGAAAATGTGAAATTTGTGCAGCAAAAAGGCAACATTTTAGCGCGCGCTATTATTGATACGCATAATACAACTATCCAAATCGTAAACGTGACAGACCCTTCATCAGAAGTTATTAACTATGAGTGGCAAATCGACTCTCACATTACCGATTTAAGCTGGCATCCAAATAATGAACATTTATTATTGCTAACGAATAATAAAATGAGCCTATACTCGTTAAAAGGCGAAGAACAAACCATTCATTACTTAACCGAAAATAGCTTACACCGTCCACGGTTTAGTACGGATGCATCAAAAATTTATATCACGCAAGAAAAAGAAAATTATGATATTTGGCGCATTAACCCACCGAATAAAGATGAACAGCTCACTAGAAGTACATACACAGATCGCAATGGGATATTTACTCACAAAGGAAACAGCTTTGTATTTGTATCAAATAGAAGTGGCAGTGATCAAATTTGGCAAAACACCCAAGGATCAGAGCAACAACTCAGTCATTATGAAGATGATAGGAAAATTGAAAATATAAACTGGGCACAAGGTCAGGATCATTTACTCGTCAAATTTTCGAGCCATTCAAGTTTATTTTCATTATTAACCCAAAGTGAAACATTACTTGAAAACTCACCGAATCATTACCCTATTTCATTCTCAGCTGAACGAAATACCTTAACGTATATTAAAATCGAAAACGACATTAAATCACTTTGGCAACGGCCGCTAGGGAATACATTAACGGATAAAAAAATTATAGATAATTTAGTCTGGGCATGGGGTCAAGGTGGGAAAACTTACTTTCAAAAGCAGGATGAGCAAGGTGTATGGCAAATAAACTTAGATAACATCGAAGCCGTAAAAATAAATGAGGATATTCCTAAAAACTCGACTTTATTTTCATTTGATGATCAAGGTATTTACTATTCACCAGAAGACAGCGCTCAAGCTCAATGGTTTTATGTTAATTTTAATCTGCAAAAACATTCTATTTATCTACAAGCACCGCAAATTAAAGGTTGGATTTCATCCATTCATCCACACTATGGTGCTCTCAGTAATCAAAATAGTATTAAAGAAAAAAACATCATCTCACTCGAGAACACGCACTAACCAAGCTTAAATTAAACACTTTTTATTAAACAGGCGCTAGCTGCTATATCCAAGTCACTTCAAGGTGCTCGTTCAGAGCCCTTAAGCGATTTTAATTCTAGGCGTATTAATGCAGGAATGGTATTCCCTTTTAAATTAATAAACAGAATTTTGCTCCCGACAAATCCTAAGTACTTACGTTCACTGTATGCAAACAAAGTAAAATCGCGCGATTCGCAAGTTCACCATACCCTACTAAAACAATAGAATGGCGATGAAAACTCGCCTAAAAAAACAGTAATATCATGAGTTTAGATATTCCTGTTCTTCTCGATTTGTAGGCGTGATGTTGGCCTTCGTTCCACCGCGCTAACCTACTTTTGATTATTACCCTGTCAGGGATATGCATGTCTTTCAAATATTTGATATTTTACAAAATGGTTAACAATATCTAATTAATTGTTAACCAGTATTTACATTTAAGTGTATTGCTTTATATTTAATTCGCAATAAATCAAAAAACTATTTTGGAATTTTAAATGATAAAAATATGGTTTGTTAAAGCGATGATGCCACTCTTTATTTTAGCCTTGGGGCTTGTAAGTAATTGTGCTTATGCGGTCTCAATTCAAAGTGAACATTTTGCACAACACCAAGGGCAACCGGTTACGTTGTTTACCCTAAAAAACAAACATGGCATGCAGGTAAAAATCACTAATTATGGGGCAACGATGACCTCGCTAATGGTGCCCGATAAACATGGCAAAACAGCCGAGATTACCGCCGGATTTAATCAATTCTCGAGCTATTTGAGTGAGGAATATCAAAGCAATAATCCTTACTTTGGGGGTATTGTGGGTCGATATGCTTCCGTTTTAAAAAATGGTCAATTTGAACTCGATGGTAAAACGCATCAATTATCGCAAAATATGCCACCCCATCATTTACATGGTGGCCAATTAGGTTTTGATAAGCGTATTTGGCAAGTTAAAAAAGCCTATCAAGAGCCAGATGCCGCCGTGTTAATCTTGGCAATAATAAGCAAAGACGGTGAAGAGGGTTACCCAGGTGAACTTAAATTAGATGTTGAATATCGATTAACCAATCAAAATCAAATTAAAATTCGTTACTTGGCCAGTACTAATAAAAAAACGCCGCTTTCATTAACACACCATGCATATTTTAATTTGAATGGTTTTACTGAAAATGTGCTTAACCATCATGTGCAAATAAATAGTGACTCTTATTTAACGCCCGACAATACCCATATACCCGATGGTAAGTTAACCAAAGTGCAAGGTACCGCTGCCGATTTTAACCAAAGTAAATTACTCGCAAACGCCTTCAAAACGTTAAAAATGGGGTTTGAGCATTATTATGTTTTTGATAACCCTAACGCAACGCTTAATCAAGTTGCGACGATTCGCGATCTACAGTCGGGTCGACAATTAGTGGTATCAACAACCGAGCCTGGGGCATTGTTGTATACAGGCCGTTATACCTCAGACAAATTAGCCCGTGAAGACGGTTTGCAATATGGTCAGTTTAAAGCGTTTTGTTTTGAAACATCGAAATACCCCAATGGACCTAATATTAAGGGTTCGCCGCGAACGTATTTAGAGCCGGGACACGTTTATGACGAAACCACGGTGTTTGAATTTAGCTGGTAATTATTGGGTATAAGTAGCTTATACCCAAGTTAATTGGGCAATGCCCAAGCCGCTTTAAAGTAATTTGGCTCGGCAATGAGCCTGTTTTTATATGAATAATAAGCAAGGTTAATCTCATGCGTAAAATTGTTGTGATGCTCTCTATGTTAGGGTTGTTAGTGGGTTCTTCGCAGGCTCAACCTGCGTTTCCTTTTTTGATCCCCGAGCAAGCCCCAAACCAACCTTTAAGCCGTGCAATTAAGCGTAATTACACCCAATATAATTCCATTAGACCTGAATCTAACGAGTTGTATAGTCAGTTTAAATATACAAAATTAAAAGGTTTTAACTACAACGATGGTGACGGTACTATTTCACGTCGTGATCCCTCAAAGGTTATTTTTGAAAATGGCCAATATTATGTTTGGTACACATACCGACATACTAAGACACCTCCTATTGGTGATGCGAGAAAAGCGACAGCAACCATTGCATCAAGTGATTGGGATTTAGGCGAAATATGGTATGCCACTTCGGTTGATGGTTTTACTTGGCAAGAGCAAGGTGTTGCCGTGCCTCGTCAAGCTAAGCCGGCGTTAGGTTGGCGTGCGGTAACGACAACGGATATTTTAAAGTGGCAAGGTAAATATTATTTATATTACCAAGCGTTTAGTGAAATTAGCGGCCTAAGAGGCGATGATTGCCCGGTTGCGCTTTCTTATGCTGATAGCCCCGATGGCCCGTGGACGCCTTACAATAAAGTGATTATCGACAATGGAAAGCCTGGTGAATGGGATCAATACTCGGTACATGATCCTTACCCGCTGGTGCATAATGGTAAAATTTATATCTACTACAAATCTGATTTTGATCAACGTAAAAATATTCAACCTTCAATTGTCAGAATGCAAGGGTTAGCCATTGCGGATAACCCGTTTGGTCCTTTTGTTAAACACCCGTTAAATCCGGTAATTAATTCAGGGCATGAAACGACACTTTTTCCTTTTAAAGAAGGGGTTGCCGCTTTTGTTATTAAAGATGGTACTGAAAAAAACACCATACAATATGCGCAAGACTGGGTTAATTTTGATGTTCAAGCTCATGTTGAAATGATGCCGGTAGCCGCAGGGCCTTATGTACCCGATGCATTTACCGATACAAAAGATGGCAGGGGCATAACGTGGGGCATTTCGCATTTTACTAATGCGGCGGTAAACTGGAAGGCGAATCACTCGGTATTAACTCGATTTGATGCTGATCTGAGTCGAGATGTTCATGATCCCAATATGAAAAATCATTTTATAAAATATACCCCGGCTCAACACTATCAATACGGTTTGTCTGAAGCGCAACGTAAGCGCATTCAACAAGAAAATAAAAAATTAGTCAAACAAGTAAATGAATAAGGTTTAAACAACTCAATACCGTATTCCTTATATCAGCGGCGTGATTTTATTACGCTGCATACGACTATCGCGATCCGTTTATGATAATGACCAACAAGAAATAGATATGCGCTTTATAGTCAAAGCGATCGGGTTTTAGGGGCTGGTTTCTCGCTCCAGACGAAACCGAAGTACTTACATCCATGTAAGCAAAGCCGTCAAAGCTACCGCGTCCTGCTCTCGCCCCTTACCTGCATCCATGCAGGCAAGCTTCGAGACCCCATGAGCATATGCTCTATTATGTGATTGGGGCCGCCTAAATGGATTTAGGTGTTAGAACGACGCAGGAGCCAAAGTCGAGAGTAAGCGCTGACAATGAACCATAAAACCTGAGCGAGAAGACTATATTCACGTTAGCTAATAATAGGCCGCTAAAGATTAGACGTTTTGATTGGGTAGAGAAGTAAATATCCACGCCCAAAGGACGTGGTTTTAATTTTTAATAAAAAATTCGTTTTAAACGTTGTCACTGATTATTACTTTGGACGCATTTTTACTCTAAATAAGGGTTGTAAATATATTGCTCATACGATGGATCGATACCTTCAATAAATTTATTTTTGAATTTATACAGCGTACGTTGTTTTAAGTGGATTTTCGCTAAAGGCGCGTCAAAATGTTTATGCCAAAGTTTAATGAGACTGCCATCCTTATAAGCAGCAATTAAGCCTTTTTCGATACGAGCCATTTCCTTTTTTTTGTCTTTATTCATAAAGAAATACCGAGGCAGCGGATAATAAATTACAACTTGATCGTCGATAGCTAAACCGGGCACATGGCTAAAGTGTTTAACGCTGAATCAATTTGATTTGCTCCAATTGGGAAAAAATGGGCTCTTTCATTGGCAACCATATAAAACAACCCTTCGGTATTTTTACCGGTATGCAATGTAAACCCGTTGTCAGTTAAAATATCACCATCTAACCAACCTTTACCTTGCACCATAGCTATGTTCATGAGATCGGCTTTATTGGCAATGGTATAACCTCGTTGTTTTAAATCTTGAGAGACTAATGACACGCGATAACCGATGATACCCAGCAATACAGGAAATTTAGCATAAGCTAGCTCGGCTAATTTTTCTTTATTGACAGAATCGACAAAAATAAAATTATGAATATTATCTGAATTCGCTTCGATTAAATACCGTGTGGTTGGCACAGGGGTTGGGGTTACATTGAGTTGAAATTGACCATATTCATCTGTTGTATTTTTTAAAGCGAGTTTTAAAACTTGGTATTCGTAGGTTGTGGTGGTTTCAACATCAAAGCTGGCTTGTATCGTATAAAGGGTGTTACTTAATGCCCAAGGGCAGAACAGAGAAAGAGCTAAAATCCATCGCTTTTTCATGCTTGATGCCTATGATTTACGTTATAACTAACCATAGTTCAAAAGTACATTTGCTGCTTAATAATACCGCCTAAATTAAAAGGGCCGCCACCGCTTTTAATCACTGATTTTAACAAGGTTGTTCGATATTATTCGCCCAGCCATTTGATTATTGATCGCCATACGGGCTTGTTTGTAGAATGACCTTACTTAGGTAAACTTTTATAAACCTGCGACAAACTAAAAATCAATAATAAAGACCTGATCTCCGGAATTTATGCGTGACGTTGGGCTTCGTTCCTTAGCGCCAACCTACTTTAGGTTATCGACCCGTTGGTCGGTTTGGTTGAGGTGCGAAATCCAACAAAAATCAAGCAAGCTAACTGTGCCCTTTATGCCATTTGTTATTAGGCATAGTGTCGTTGCACGGGGTGAAGGGTTTAATTTTTTATTGGGTTGTTAGTAAAAAAATGCCGTTTGTTGTAACAAACGGCATTGGTTATTGTGATTAATTAAACGCTTTATGTTAATTGATCATTTAAAGCGGTCTAACGCGTAACTTTAAATATGGGCAATCATTCGATATATCAAAGTTAATGATAGTACCTGTCCAACCGCCACTTATTTTTTCCCAGTTACCATCAATAATTCTAGCGCCCGTTCCGTCTGCTGAATGGGCCGAACCTCTGATGTCGCATGAAGAATTTTCATCACTGTCGGCTATTGAGATTTCTTTATTTAAGAGTCCGTCTGCCACTTTTACGCAATGCGCCTCGTTGAGTGTTAGCTCATCAAGGCCTTTACCTGTGTATTGTATACAGGCATTGCCGTTGTTCGTTTCGGTTTCTTCGTTATTTGTGCCGTTATCTGTGTTATCACCGTTGTTAGTCTCATTTGAGCCTGTATTGGTATCGTCTGTTGTGCCATTTTCGGTGGTTGAGTTAACGCCAATGCGTGAAGTCGACACACTGAACTCATCAAAGGTGGCATATACATCTTGTGTTGGTTGCCACTGCGATGCCGGAGCACTTGAGCCACCAAAGAAGGTTGAGAACAGTAATTGATTTATTTTAACGGTGTTGTTACCTGCGGCTCTAATACCTGAGTTTTCCCAGTCATCTGATACGAGTTCGCCGTCTAGCCATCCTTGTAATCGGCCATTTAACTCACCTGGCGTATTGAGTTTTACGCGTAGCTCAATATGGTGCCATTGGCCGGGTATGAGTTGGGCATGTGTACCAAAATCATCCCAAAGTACGCGATAGGGTTCTGTTCCTTGTGGTGTGTTCATGCCAAAATCGTGTAAATACCATTCTAGTTTACAATCTTCTCGCCACATTAAGCGGGCTGTCCAGTCGTTATCGCCGTATGGAAAGCTTTCTGAACCCGCTAAACCGGGGAGTTTACCGCCTTTAACGCATTGAAAATTTGAATCTAACTTTATCCAATAAGCGAGGTATAAATTCTCTGCCGATACGTTAATGTCTGTTTCCCAATGGGCACCACTATGACTGGTTGTGTTACCACCGGCAGGGTATTTAACGCGTCCGCCTTGACCTACATAACCGTTTGTTGTGATGGTTAATCGGCCTTCATCTGGGCCTTTGGCATAGCGTGTTGCCCAAGCTTGTTTTACTGCTCTATCATTTGCAAGCCCTAAGCTCATGGTCTCGAAGCCGTTTTCATAAATACGATTTGCTGTTTCGCCACCGGTTTCGCCGCCTGTTTCACCACCGCCTGTTTCACCGCCGCCAGTTTCGCCGCCGCCAGTTTCACCGCCGCCAGTTTCACCGCCGCCTGTTTCACCACCACCTGTTTCACCACCACCGGTTTCGCCGCCGCCGGTTTCGCCACCACCGGTTTCGCCACCACCGGTTTCACCGCCGCCAGTTTCACCGCCGCCAGTTTCACCACCGCCGGTTTCACCACCGCCGGTTTCGCCGCCGCCTGTTTCACCACCGCCGGTTTCACCACCGCCGGTTTCGCCGCCGCCGGTTTCGCCGCCGCCTGTTTCGCCGCCACCGGTTTCGCCACCTTCAGAAAGGGGAGTTAAACTAGGAGGCGCATTATGAAATACTTTATCAGCGGTTAACCAAATCGTTCCTTCATCACTAAAAGCAGATGCTTGTATACGCCAATTTGAACCACTGCCGTCTGGCGAGAACCTTTCTGGGCTACCGTAGTTAGGCATACTAAAATGGAAATCGTATGAGGGATCTTGATGGAATGCGTAATGATACCAACCATTACCGAGTATTGTGGTCGGTGCTTCGGGTTGATTGATAGCGCCGGTGCCCACGTAGTCGCTCATGGCCGTATTATCAGGCTGATAATATATTTCGTAGGCTGTTGCGGCTAACGTTGTTTCACATACTTCGTCTGATTTAGCTGATGCTAAACCGTTAAAGTCTTTAGCGACAATTTGAAAACAATATTCAGTTTCAGGTGCCAAAGGTACAAATGACCATGTATTAAAAAGGGTGGTTGCATAGAGCTGATAATCACCGTTGTTAGGCTTCATATAAATGAGATATTCACGCACTTGCGCGTTATCGATGACGGTTGGCCAGTTTATTTCAATTGAAGAACCACTCGTGGCAACAGCTTGCACGTTAGCTGGTTTAGATGGCGCTAGCGTATCGGCAGGGGCGGGTATTTGCTCTTCAATATACGATACAACTGCGGCTAGGTTTGCATTCCAATTAACCGTGATTTCATTGGATGAGTAGTTGTTCCAATGATCAGCGTACGATTTTGCTGGGGCTGCGCAAGGCGTGCCATTTGTTTCTGGCCCGCTGGTGCCATCTTCAACAAAGTCATTTTGTGGCCCGCCTGCCATGGCTGCAGGGTAAGGAACCGATACTGCAGCACCGGGCTCTGTTACTGGGTTTCCTTTTGCTTTTAACCAAAAGCGGTGATGAGGTTCTGTGGTTGGGTTTTCACCATAACCTGTCATGTAGGCTCTATCTAAGGCATTTACGCCCAAAACATGGTCCATCGTGCGGGTTATTGCATCAAGATATTTTTTATCACCTAAGGCTCGATGTGCGGCGGTTAACTGCACCGCATGGCTGAGTACAAATGAGCCGGTTGATCCCCATTGGTAACTATAACTGCCACTGCAAGAACCGCCTGAAGGTGAGCTTGCTTTGGGCGCATAAGGGCTCATGTAACCTTCAGTGTTGATGGTTGATATAAAGCCATCGGTCAGTGTTTTTAAATTATTTTCAAGTTGCGCATTTTGTGTTGCCGTTAAGCCATTGTTTTGCTTATGCAACAGTAATGACAAATTGCCCGCGACTTGCACTTCTTGCCAATCAAATGAACGGTATTTAGCAAAGAGTGGGCTACTCACAAAAAAGTCTTTGTATTTTACTTTTTGGGTGGTTAAGTAAAGCTCAACGGCGGCCCAATAAAATTCGTCTGCTAGGTTTGTATCGTTATAAGGACCACTGCCTTTAGAGGCATCGGTTGATGCATATAAATCTGGATTGGCGACGGCTGCATCCCACGCTATTTCAGCATTTTTAATTAACGTTGCATGGTAAGGTTCTGTTTGATCATCAAAGGGCAGGGCATTAGGAAATGATTGCCACAACCGAGCGGCTTGAGCCATTACGGCTGCACCGTTTAACGTGGCGGATGTTGATACGGGCTTGATCGTGCGTTTTGCTTGTTCACCACCCCAATAAATACCATTATCGTCAGCCGGAGCAAGCGGAAATGGAGCCCAAGCCTGGTATGATTTTTTGTGATGTATCATGCCTGGATAAGGGGATTTACTTTGCGGAACTTGCATGCGCATGATGAAATCGAGCTCGATGCGCGCTTCATCTAAGATATCTGGAATGCCATTTGAATTTTCAGGTATGCGTAATGAACCATCAACATAGACATTGTTGTTTGCTTCATACATATATTGTAAAAGCCAATTATAGTACCCACCATTAACAACGTAGCCACCATAATCACCGGCGTCTTGGTGGCCACCTCTTACATCTAAACTGTAGTTGCATTGTGAACTTGCTGGCCAATCAGCCGCGAGGTCGTCGTCACAAACGAGGTTAGTATCAAAGTGTCCCGCTGGGCGTGCAAACTCTTCCCCTACGTATTGTGCATCAACAGCATGGCCAAAGCGCTGATGATAAAAATACATCATGGCGTCTTCTTTCATGTAGGTATAGGTGTAATCACTTATCTTAAAAGGATAGCTTGAGCCTGCTCCCGCATTAATATAAAAGCCATTGCCGATAGTCGACACGTTTGAGAAATCAATATGAGAAACTGTATCGCCTGACGCATTATCGTTACCATAGGGGGTGGTTACCCCAGAGGCTACGGTTGTGCCCGCGCTGTTTTTAAGTTGCCATTGAGTGCCGGCAGCCCCAACATAAACCGCGTGTTTAGGTTGACCGGGTAAATACCCGTGCTGATTTACTCTTACTTTATTTATTGGCTTTACCTCAGCGGTTGATATTGGCGATACCACCGATAACCCCGCGGTTAATACCAGCGGTAAGTAAAGTTGAAATTGTTTTTTAGTGTACTTGGTCATAAGAAAACCTTATTTTCGCATCATTTATTAAATTAAACACAACCGTGCTGGCACAAATGTAATCGCTTACATTTCTGCGAGGTCACTTGCCAATAACGTGCTGTATAATCTTTATTTATCATGCTGATTTTTATTTTTACGCACCGACGGGTCGGTTTGTAATGTGGTTTTAATTTGAAATGGCCTTATCTGTATTTTTTATTTTGATAACCCACTTCGTGTAAGCGCTTACATTCCTGGTTGTTGCATTGCTTCTAAAAACAACTGTTTTGGTTTGTAATTACGCCTATCGAGGTTTGTTTTTCACTCGACAAAATAAAATTAGCACAAGATAATTGGACTTACCACCCTATAGCTTTATCAATTATTGCTTTATTCAACTTTTTGTTAACAATGGTAAGGCCAAAAAAAGCTCTAAATAAAACGTAAAAATAAACTAAAGCGAGTGTTTACAAGGTTTTTAAGGGGGTTAAGAAAACACTTATTAATTGATAAATAGTTAACTGATAACGTTAATTAGCTCTGCCATTTTTTTTAAAAAAAATGGCAGAACGTTGAGTTTTACGCTTTTCGCTAGCCGTCATAAACGAGCGTATTCATGTTTAGGTAAAACAAAACATTTGTTATTTTTGGTCACTGACATTAATTTAGGTGCAGGAAACTATAGTCAAAGCGATCGGGTTTTAGGGGCAGGTTTCTAGTGCCAGACGAAACCTAAGTTCTTACATCCATGTAAGCAAAGTCGAGAGTAAGCGCTGACAATGAACCATAAAACCTGAGCGAGAAGACTATATTGAGATCTCTTGGGTATAGTTTAACTATCTAGCGACTTAATAATTCCGCAGGCTTCTATCGTATTATCTGCACCGCAGGTGCTTATCATCTGTTGTAATTCATTTTTAAGTGATATTAACTCTTTCATTCGTTGGTTAACCAACGCGAGTTGTTTTTCGATCAGCGCGTTAACATCGGAACAACTTTCGTCAGGTTTGTTTTTTAGTGCTATAAGAAGCTTAATATCAACAAGAGGGATATCTAAACTTCGACAATGTTTTATAAATTCGAGCTCTTTTAAAGCTTTATGGCCATATAATCTAAAATTGCCTTCTGAACGCTTTGGCTCTGAAAGCAGCCCCTCTTTTTCATAAAACCGTATTGTTTGTATCGAGCACGTTGATATATTTGATAATTCGCCAATCTTCATAAAATTTTCCAATAACCTTGACTCTATAGTGACTATAGATTTTATAGTAAAGTTATACAAGTTAAATGGAAGATTGTAATGAGCGGTTGTGGGTGTGAAGTTGAATTAAAAGATAACCAACAAAAAACGGTGCTTTATTGGCTTTTAGCGATTAATGCCACCATGTTTGTTTTTGAAATTAGCGTTGGCTGGCTTTCTGAATCAACGGCTTTAATTGCTGATTCTTTAGATATGTTGACTGATGCTATTGTCTATATTATTGCGCTATATGCCGTTGGTAAATCGATCATGCATAAGGCGAACGCCGCGTTAATAAGTGGGTATTTCCAATTAGGGCTGGGCGTGTTAATTCTGCTCGATATTGCAAGAAGGCTATATGGTGAAAGCGAGCCACATTCATGGTTTATGATATGCATAGGCATGGTCGCTTTAGTTGCAAATGTAATCTGTCTTTTGCTTATTCGTAAGCACAATAGTGATGATGTACATATGCGAGCAAGCTGGATATTCTCAGCTAATGATGTGCTTGCCAACCTGGGTGTCGTTATTGCTGGCATACTCGTGATGGTACTCGAACAACGTTGGCCTGATATTGTCATTGGCAGCATCATTTCACTGTTAATTTTGCGAGGTGCCTATCGGATCCTAATTGATGCTAAAAAAGAGATTGTTATTGCTCAAAAAACTGAAGACGCTTTAAATAAAAAGTCGACTTCTTGCTGTTCTAAGTAAAGGAAATATTATGAATAACAACTACTTAAAAAAGACCAATATAATAAATTTTGAACATTCATCAATTCAGGCATTGATCAAAAATAGAAAGTGGCAACAACTTAATGAGTACGACAAAATTGGCGCTGCTTATCAATTCGTCAAAGATGAAATCGTGTTTGGCTATAACCAAAGCGATGATATTTCAGCAAGCGATGTGTTAGCTGATGGTTACGGACAATGTAACACCAAAGGCAACTTGTTAATGGCATTATTGAGGGGCTTAGCCATTCCATGCCGTTTCCATGGTTTTACCATTGACCAACAACTGCAAAAAGGGGCAATTCCTAGTTATGTATTCTGGTTAGCCCCAAAATATATTATTCATAGCTGGGTTGAAGTTTATTATGATGGACGCTGGATAAACTTAGAAGGTTTCATTTTAGATTCTCAATATTTAACATCTTTACAGCAGCAATTCAGCCAAATAAAGAATGATTTTTGTGGCTATGGTGTTGCTACCACGTGTTTTTCATCACCCGATACGGATTGGCGTGGAGCTGATACCTATATTCAAAAAGAAGGTATTCATGATGACTTTGGTGTTTATGATTCACCTGACGAATTCTATCTTGAAAAAGGCACGAACTTATCAGGGGTAAAACGCTGGTTGTATCGTCGTATGATCCGTCATTTAATCAATTTAAACGTAGTAAAAATAAGAAATAAGAAATAAGAAATAAGATATCGCTGGAGGTGTCAAATGCACGACCACAATCACAGTCATCATCACAGCCATCATCATGAAAGTAATAACCGAATGGGGTGGGCCTTTTTTCTTAATGTAACCTTTACTATTATTGAATTGATTGGTGGCTGGTTAACCAACAGTACCGCTATTATGGCCGATGCCGTACACGATTTAGGTGATAGCCTTTCTATCGGTTTTGCATGGGTTCTGAGTCGATTCTCAGATAAAGCCGCATCAGATAAATTTAGTTATGGATATCGTCGACTGACACTGTTTGGTGCATTAGTAAACGGTATTGTATTAGTGATTGGTTCAATTTGGGTGCTGTTTGAAGCTATTCCAAGGTTATCTAACCCTGAAATGCCGGTTGTTGAAGGAATGTTAGGGCTTGCTTTGCTTGGTGTTGCTGTAAACGGCTATGCTGTGTTTAAATTAAAAGCAGGCAAAACATTAAATGAAAAAGTGCTGACATGGCACCTGCTCGAAGATATGTTGGGTTGGGTCGCGGTGCTCATTGTTTCTGTGGTGTTGCTATTTATTGAGCTACCGATATTGGATCCTCTATTATCAATTGGATTCACGCTGTTTATATTATTTAATGTATTCAAAAATTTAAAATCGACCTTAGTGCTTTTTTTACAAGCGACTCCTGATGAAAAGGTGCAAAAACAAATTGAAGAAAAATTGCTAGCAATGCCAGAAATTAGAGATATTCACCATCTGCATTTTTGGTCATTAGATGGTGAAAGTCACGTATTAACGGTTCATCTAGAATTAGTTAATAACCTTTGCGTTGATGGCATTATTAGTTTGAAAAAAAGAGTGGCTTTGGCGCTTTCTTCCTATCACTTATCCCATACGACGATCGAGTTTGAGTTTCCTGATGAAACCTGTCGAGATAAGTAAAATAAGATGTTTAGGTGTAGCTCAATAATTTATAATTTGTTAGGGTATGGATCCAATTTTTGTCGGGGATTAATTTGAATTTTTCTGTTGTTTTAAAAATGCTATTGGTCGTTTCGATTGTTTTGCAATCGTTAACTGCGATCGCATCTGCAACTTCAGAAAATCATCAGGTAGATTTTGAGCACCTACAAACACAACATAACCATCAAGATGATCAGAATCATTTTAATGATAAAGACACTGATGAACATGATATAAACGATTGCCATCACTGTGATCATTGTAGCGGAAGCCATTTATCATGGTTTTCTGTTATCACCTTAAACGCGAATATTCACGCTAAGATACAAAGTGCTAATAATCCGCCTTATCAATTTATTCACACAAAAGCCTTTTTAGACCCTATATTACGCCCTCCTATTTCTTAATTCTGTTCGTATTCAATTTCTCTTGATCTCAAGCATTTTTATCTTAACTCGAAAGATGAAAGTGTCGTTCATTACTGCATAAAATTAAGAAGTCATATGTCTATATATTTAAAAAATACGGGTGTACTCCTGTCGATATTTATTTTATTTACGACGAGTACCAAGCTCTCTGCAAATCGATTAAATCAATCATTAGAACAAGATTCGCAATCTTCAATAAATCACGCCCATGAACACGGTGTGCAAAGCAACCGCCATACAGCGAAAGGTCATGTTTATTCAGAGCCTGAAACAACCAGTAAGATAGATGAGGATGCGCACGAAGCAAGCATTACGCTTAGCCCTAAAAAAATGTCACTTGCTAACATTAATGTAGAAAGTATCACGCCAAGCTTTCAATATAGCGCTGTGTATGCCCCAGGTGAAGTCAAAGTGAATGGTTATAAAAGCTATGTCGTATCGCCGCGCACTGAGTCAGTTATTATCAGCCGTTATGCTGCACTAGGAGACTCTGTAGAAAAGGGGCAAAAGCTAGTGACACTCTTCAGCGAAGCGGTTTCGCAAGCTCAAGCTGATTATTTAATCGCAGCTACAGAATGGTATCGAGTAAAGCGCCTTGGCAATAAAACGGTGAGCGAAAGCCGTTTATTACAAGCAGAAACAACCTACAGTGCGGCCTATGGAAAACTCATTGCATTAGGGCTCACCGAACAAGCGATTAACGACATCTCGAACAAAGATATAAAGGCCTTTGGTCAATACACTTTAGTCGCACAACGTGAAGGTGTGGTGCTGCAAGACGACTTTATTCAAGGGCAACGTTTAAACGCCGGTGATACCGTAATGTTATTAGCTGACGAAAAACAACTTTGGGTTGAAGCTAAAGTTTCTCCCAATAAACCATTAGAACTTTCAGTAAACTCACCAGCTATGGTGAGCTTTGATGGCCAAGAATACCGCGCCAAGGTTATTCAAGAAGGCCATACAATTGACCCCCAAACCCGTACCCGAATTATTCGACTGTCTGTCGACAATAGCAATCATAAATTACATTCAGGCATGTTTGTTAAAGTTTACTTTCAATTTACGACGCAACAAAAAGTCATGGCCGTACCTGAAGACGCATTGCTGCGCAGTGCGGATGGTGATTGGGTTGTTTTTGTAGAAGATCATCCCGGGGAATTTCAAGCCGTTGAAGTCGAGTTGGGCCGTTCTTTAGGTGATTACCGAGAAATTATAGGCATTGAAAGCGGCACACGCATTGTAACTCAAGGCGCTTTTTTTGTGGCTTCGGAAATCGCTAAAGGCGGATTCGATCCGCATAACCATTAGGGAGCAATACTATGTTTAATAAAATAATAGATTGGGCAGTTACGAACAGAATGCTCATCTTAATTGTGTTATGCGCAACTATTGTGGGCGCAATAATGGTCATTCCTAAATTAAATTTAGATGCTTTTCCTGATGTCACTAACGTGCAAGTCGCCATTAACACTGAAGCGCCTGGGCTTGCAGCAGAGGAGGTTGAACAGCTAATTACTTACCCAATAGAGGCGGTGATGTACGCCTTACCAGATGTTGAACAGGTTCGTTCTATTTCTAAAACAGGGTTGTCTGGGGTTACGATTGTTTTCAAAGAGGGCACCGACATTTATTTTGCCAGACAACTTGTATTTGAGCGACTGCAAGCCGCAAAGGAGTTGATACCTGAAGGCGTCGGTACGCCCGAAATGGGACCCAACACATCGGGTTTAGGTCAAGTATTTCAATACTTACTGATCTCGGATGAAAACGCGGGTTATGATGCCATGGCACTGCGAAGCTTGAACGACTGGATTGTTAAGTTACTCATTATGCCGGTAGATGGTGTGACCGATGTTTTATCGTTTGGTGGCAATGTTAAGCAATACCAAGTTAATGTTGATCCTGCTAAGCTGTTAGCATATGACCTAACGCAAGACGATATCGTTACCGCACTCGAAAATAATAACGCTAATGTTGGCGGTTGGTATATGAACCGAGGACAAGAGCAACTTGTTATTAGAGGCACGGGTTGGTTTGAAAGTGGTGTTGCGGGTATTAGGAATATCAGGCAAGTACCGGTAAAAACGGTTGCTGGCACCGTGGTTACGGTAGCTGATATCGCTAGAGTCGAAATGGGACATGAAATTCGCCAAGGCGCCGTGACCATGACGCGTAAAGCTCAAAACGGTAGCATTGAAAACTTAGGTGAAGTGGTCTCTGGCATTGTGTTAAAGCGCATGGGGTCAAATACCAAAGCGACAATTGATGGCATCAATGCCAGGATCCCATTAATTAATCAAGCACTACCCAAAGGCGTTCGCTTTGAACCTTTTTATGATCAAGCTGAACTCATTAAAAAAGCAGTAAGCACGGTGGTTGATGCTTTATTACTTGCGTTTATTTTCATTACTATTGTGCTAGCCCTTTTTTTGATGAACTTACGGGCAACCTTTCTTGTATTAATATCAATACCTATCTCTATTGGCATCGCGTTAATGATGATGGCTTGGTGGGATATTTCAGCCAACCTGATGTCTCTAGGCGGTATTACTGTCGCCATTGGTATGCTTGTTGATGGCTCTGTTGTTATGGTTGAAAATATGTTCAAACATCTTAATCGTGTTCATGTTGATCATGTTAATGTTGCTCATGACAACCAGGGTATTGAACTGCGCCTTGCGGCGGCCGGTAAAGAAGTCGCTCGTCCGGTATTCTTCGCTGCTTCAATCATACTTGTCGTGTTTGCTCCTTTATTTAGCTTTGAAGGGGTTGAAGCTAAATTGTTTCAGCCTATGGCTGTCAGTATCATATTGGCGGTAGTCTCTGCCATTATTGTGGCCTTATTCATTGTACCTGCTCTTGCGACTTATCTTTTTAAATCGGGTATCAAAGAAAAAGAAAGTTTTGTTCTTAAACCACTCGATGCGCTTTATAAAAAAGGACTAACAATTGCGCTAAAATACACTAAAACGATTATTTCAGCGTCTGTACTATTAGTTGTTGCTGCCTTTGCGCTTGTGACTTATATAGGCACCGAGTTTGTACCTGAGCTTGAAGAAGGCACAATCAATTTAAGAGTCACGCTTGCTCCCGCTTCAAGTTTAGATACCGCATTGATGGTTGCCCCTATTCTTGAAGAAAAGTTGATGGCATTTCCTGAAGTTACCTATGCGCTGAGTCGAATTGGCCGTCCTGATATTGGTGGTGATCCAGAGCCAGTTAACAATATTGAAATTTACATTGGGCTAAAGCCTGTATCTGAGTGGACAAGCGCAAGTAATCGATACGATCTACAAGCTAAAATGGAACGTTCTTTAGACGAATTTCCGGGGCTACTCCTAAACTTTTCACAACCCATTGCTACGCGTGTTGATGAATTACTCTCAGGGGTCAAAGCTCAATTAGCCATAAAACTATTTGGTCCTGAACTTGATGTGTTGGCCAGTAAAGGGCGAGAGATAGAAGGTGTAATAAAAAATGTTGAAGGCGCTAGAGATGTTGCTTTAGAGCAAATAACGGGTGAATCTCAATTAGTTGTTAAGCCTGACAGACAAGCGCTTTCTCGGTTCGGTCTTTCGGTTAGTGATATCATGAACGTTGTTCGTGACGGTATTGGTGGTGTTAAAGCGGGACAAATAATCAACGGCAATGAGCGTTACGATATTTATGTTCGATTAGAAAAAGAATACCGCAAAAGCAAAGGCGCTATTTCAGATATACGACTTCAATCACCTTCTGGCGCTTGGGTGCGTTTAGGTGATGTTGCCATCATCTCCTTTGAATCAGGTCCTCCACAAGTAAGAAGAGATGATGTACAACGCAGGGTTGTTATTCAAGCCAACGTGCAAAATCGTGATATGGGCAGTGTAGTAAACGACATCAGCGCACTGATTGCAGAACAAGTTCACTTACCAGCGGGGTATTCCGTTTCGATTGGTGGGCAATTTGAAAGTCAGCAACGTGCGCAAAATCGTTTAGCTATTGTGGTGCCATTATCATTAGTGCTCATTGCTTTACTCTTGTATTTGGCTTTTGGCTCGGTTGGTCAAGCCATGCTGATCATGGTTAACGTGCCACTCGCGGTTATTGGCGGTGTCTTTTCTTTATACATTTCTGGCCAATATTTGTCAGTACCCAGTGCAGTCGGCTTTATTACTTTATTTGGTATTGCTGTATTAAATGGTGTTGTTATGGTTGAAAGTATTAATCTACGCATTAACGATGGACTAGAAACGCCAAAAGCGGTTTTTGAAGGCGCAACTTCAAGATTAAGGCCGGTACTGATGACCGCAATAACATCGGCATTAGGTCTGATTCCCATGCTTATGTCTGATGGTGTTGGGGCTGAAATACAAAGGCCTTTAGCCAGCGTGATCGTCGGCGGGTTGATAACCGCGACACTACTGACTTTATTTGTATTACCTGTGTTATATAGCCGATTTTCAAAGAAGAAAATTGCAGCGTTGTCTCGTTAAAGTAAAATGAGGTTAATCGGCAAAACCTTGTTGATTAACCTTCGTCTGGCAAAATGAACAAACCTGCACACAAAATGCTTATTATTACGGATTGGTATTAGTCAGATCTAACGCCAATATTAATGACAGCACTTTCCATGTTTTTGTAATCGCCAATAGTTATAGGGCCATGGCGTTATAAAACCAGCAAGCAGTGAAATAGGAATTACCCACCAGGTGAGTATGGCTCCACCCGTTAAAATATAGTCAGTCAGGTTCATGGCCACTTCCATTGCTAGCATCGAGATAAAACTCATTCCAAGTGCTGTTTTTAGCGCTTCACTAAATTTAAATTTTGCTCTACAAAGAATAATAGTTTCAAAAATCACACTCGTAATTAGACCGTTAAACATGGCTAAAAGCATAACTATCAAGGTTGATAAACTATGTTGTGTAAATTGGAAATAAGCAATAGTGCCAAAGTCACCGATTGCACAACCCATTAGGCACCATTTAGTATTATGTGCACTTTTTATCCAATTTTTTTTATTTTTCCAGGTTATGCTCATCAGCTATCCCAAGTTAAATTTTAATCACTTGGTGTATGTTATTACCCGCTTAGAAAAAACGTGTTATATGTTTTTTATTGTTTTTTATAAAATTTACAGCTTATCAAGAGGGCTCCTTAATTTTTCATTTTTTAAGCTGCGAAAATGCCCTGGCGTTAACCCGGTGTGTTTTTTAAATTGAGCGCTTAAGTGAGCTACATTACTAAAGCCTAAGTGAAATGCTATTTCGCTAGTGGACATTTCAGCATAAACTAATAGCTCTTTAACTTTTTCAATGCGTAATCGAATAAAATATTTTTCAATGGTCACTCCTTCAACCGCAGAAAAAATGTTGCTCACATAGTTGTACTCTAGCTGGGTGTTCTTGCTTAAGTATTCAGATAACTTTTGGCCATCTAAACTTTCAATCTTCTCGATGTATTCAAGACAACATATTTTAACATGTTCAATCAATTTGCTTTTTTGATCATTTAGGATTTGAAAGCCTAAATTCTCTAATTGAATCTTCAAGGTATTGTATGTTTCAGCAGGTAATTGAGAATCATATTTACCAGCAAAATCAATTTCACCTAATTTAACTGAGTCATAGCCTATATCATGACATTTAAGGATATTAGATACGGCTAGACAACAGCGTTCGCAAACCATATTTTTAATATAAATTTTCATTTATCAAGCAACCGTACTTATCGTTTTATTTAACAGTGAGTCATTCTAATCATTAAAATAAATAATCAACACGGGGTTTATCAGATCGTTTTATACCGTGATAAACAGTGAAAATACAGTAACAATCACTTTTAGTGAACCGAAATATTTAACGTTTACATTTGGTTAAAATCGTTAAATACAGTAAATTGTACATATTATATTAACTGTATTAATTGGCCTCAAATGATGAGGACTAAAGTGGAGCTATAAGTGGTTTTAGAGCAAATTTTAAATGATCTTTCTGATGTTACCACCAATGAATTACCGAGTGCCGCATTGAATGCGGCTAAAGAAAACTGGTCTGATTTTTATCCGGTGTTTGAACGTATTGCAAATGAGTTTATTAATGATGATACGTCATTAACTGAAGATCAGCAGTCTGTTTTATTTTACGGAACATTACTGGCTGCTGAAGTTAAACATAAGCCCTTTTTTCCACTCGTTTTAAAAATTTTTTCGCGCAGCGATATGTTTTTAACGCCAATTGAAGCTGTTTATGGCGATACCATTACTGAGCTTACCGGCTCGATATTTTATATGTTGGCTGATGGCGATGCGCAAGCTTTATCGGATTATATCGTGGGTGATCATGAGGCTATGTATGTTAAAGCTTCGGCGATTGATGCGGTATTTGCCCAATACGAAGCAGGGGATATTACTCAGTCGGTATTGAATGAGCATATAAAACGTTGGCTCGCCGCTTTTCTGGTTGTTCCAAATTTAACGCATGGTTTTTTATTAAGTACGCTGGCGCATCTTTGTGTTAAATATCAGTTAGATGAATTTAAAGCTGAATTTATTGCCTTGTGTGATAAGTCTGTGTTTGATGAAGGTTGCTTCTCAGCGAAAGAAGTAAAAGAATGGCAATATGATAACGAGAAAAAAGTTATCGAGTCGGGTTTAATCTCAACGGCATTTAATGTGGTTGATACGTTAAGTAATTGGTCTATTAGCGTGGCTACCGAAAGTGATTTTATTCAGCCGCTGGCCAATGAATCTGAATTTGCCGATCTTATGTCGGATAATGGTTTACTAGCCAATATGATATACGATGAAGATTTTATTTTGGCTAATAGTGTGCCGGTGAGTGAAACAAAAAAAGTAGGGCGGAATGATCCTTGCCCATGCGGTAGTGGTAAAAAATATAAAAAGTGTTGTTTATAAAGGTTTATTTTTAACATAATCAACCTGATTACTTAATAAGTACCTAACAAATGCTTACTGCTTTAAACAACTCCCATATTAATCGCAATTGGTTTTAAATTAACCATTTAAAACCTTGCCTATCATATTTTATACTGTTAGAGTGAGGTTCTGGCTTGAGAGAAAGCCTGTTTATTTGCATGTTCAACCGTTTTGTTAGTATTAATTCTTCGCGTGATCCTTAGTTAAATAATCGTTTTCTTCCTGCTTAACCGCCTTATTTTCGAGGCAATTTTTTTTATTATTTTCTAGGATACATATTATGTCTAATTCAACAACTGGTTCAGTAAAATGGTTTGATGAGTCTAAAGGTTTTGGTTTTATCGAGCAAGAATCTGGTCCAGACGTTTTCGCTCATTTCAGCGCAATCGTTAGCGATGGTTTCAAAACTTTAGCTGAAGGCCAACGTGTACAGTTTACTGTTACTCAAGGTCAAAAAGGTCCACAAGCTGAAAACATCGTTTGTATTTAAGCTTTTAATTAATACGTTTTATAACGCATTAATTTTGCACTCATAATTTATTATGAGTGCAATGATTTACCCCCTAACAAACCTTTCTATCTTTATCATTTACGCACTATTTACTATTTCGATTCGTTTCATGAATCATTACTGTCCTAAGCTTTACTTCGCACTATCTTTCCCACTATTTTGTATACCAAGTTTAAAGATACACCGTAAAAAGCGATGGGCTATTTTAAGAGAATTTTATTAATTTGAAGCCAACCGCCGAACAATCCACCCCACGAACCTATGAAAACCCGATCCCTGATCGTGATTTTATTTTAAGCCTTTTTAACCAATCTAAAAAACACCTCACCCGAGAGCAAATTGCGAGTGAGCTATCATTAACTACGCCTGAACAAAAAGAAGCGCTTCGTAGGCGTTTGCGTGCAATGGAACGCGATGGTCAGTTAATGTTTAGCAAACATACCGGGTTTGAAGTTATTGATCCCAAGCGATTAGTGAGTGGCGTTATTAGTATTCATCCTGATGGGTTTGGGTTTGTGAATATTGGGGAAGACGAAAAAGATTTATTTTTACCGCAAAACCAAATTAGTCATGTATTTGATGGTGATGTAGTAATGGTTTTACTGGCACCTGTAGATAGTAATAGCAAGCGTCCACAAAATCGCTTGCTAAAAATACTTGAACATAAAACAACGCACATTGCAGGTTTATTAAAAAAACAAGGTCAAGATTATATTCTGATCCCTGAAAACAATAAAATAACCAAGAAGATAGATGTCGACGGCAATGCATTACTTAATGCGCAGGTTGGCGAGTATGTTAATGCTGCGATTAAATATTACCCGACTTACCGCCAATCGACTAAGGTCGAAATAACGGAAGTATTAGGTCATCCACATTCTGCAGGCATGGAAACGAAGCTTGCTTTACGACGTCATGGTGTGTCGGATGTTTGGCCTGACGAGCTGATATCGCAGGCTAAAAATTTGGGCGATAAAGTATTAGAGCAAGATAAATTATCACGAGTCGATTATCGAGCTTTACCTTTCGTGACTATCGATGGCGCAGACGCTCGTGATTTTGATGATGCGGTGTATTGTCAGCCGATTGAACAAGGTCATTGGCAATTATTGGTCGCTATTGCCGATGTTTCGCATTATGTGAAACCGGATGATGTTTTAGATTTAGAAGCACAAACGCGAGCCACTTCTATTTATTGTCCAGGCAAAGTGATCCCTATGTTGCCTGAAGCATTATCCAATGGGTTATGTTCGCTTAATCCGCATGAAGACCGTTTAGTCTTAGTTTGTGATATGACAATCAATGATGAAGGGATTGTTATCAAATCGACTTTCACAGAGGGGGTTATTCATTCTCATGCTCGACTCACTTATGATCAAGCTTATGGCATTGTTGCACGTTCTGGCGCTAGCCTAACTGAAGTGATGTCAGAATCGGTGATGGCTAAAATTGAGACGCTTGTGACTGATTCAATGCAGGCCATCACACCGCAAATTACGAACTTACATACATTATATTTAAAATTACTCAATGCACGTCAGTTACGGGGTGCAATCGAGTTTGAAACCCAAGAATCAATGCTCAACCTTGATGAGCAAAACAAAATTGAGAGCATTGAGCCTATTTTACGTAATGATGCTCATCGCATGATTGAAGAATGTATGTTGTGCGCTAATGTGGCAACGGCTCAATTTTTAGCCGAACATAAAATACCGGGGTTGTTTCGTATACATGCCGGCCCTCAGCTTAAAAAGTTAAATGCACTGCGGGCTTTTTTATTAGAGAAAGGTTTGGAGCTGGGTGGGGGAGATAAACCCACACCACAACATTATAACGCCTTGCTTGCCAAAATTGATGCTCGGGAAGATGCTCGTGTGATCCATACGTTATTATTACGTTCACAAAGTCAGGCTGAATATTCGCCGAGTAACCAAGGGCATTTTGGCTTAGCGTATGATGCTTATGCGCACTTTACGTCGCCAATAAGACGTTATCCTGATTTAATAACGCATCGCGCGATCCGCGCTAAAATTCAAGCGATGTCTAACGGGCAAAAAAATGCAGACGAAACATCAAATTGGCAACGTTTGTTAAGCTTTTTGAGTTTGGATAAATTAAGTCGCAAAAAATTATGTAAAAAAGCCTATCCATATGACTTTGAAATAGTTGAAAAATTGAGTGCGCACTGTTCTGAGCAATCAAGAAAAGCCGACGATATTAGCCGTGAAGTAGATAGCGCATTAAAATGCGCTTACATGGAAGATTTTATTGGTGAAACCTATCGCGCCACTATATCGGGCGTAACCAGTTTTGGCTTTTTTGTTGAGCTAGATGAACTCGGTATTGATGGTTTAGTGCCTATCATGAGTTTTAGTGCAGGTGAATTTGTTTATGATGCTGCAACTCAAAAAATAGCCGATGAAGATCAGAGTTTTGCCTTAGGTGATCGTGTTGATGTGGTATTAAAAACGGTTGATTTACGTCAACGAAAAATGGAATTTGAGCTTCTTTAATTATTTTCTTCACAAATGCTTTTGGTTTGTGAGGGTATTGGTTTGTGAGAGTATTGGTACGTTAATAATTTTAAGCCATTAAAATGATGTTTAATGGCTTAATTTAAGCAATAGCATGAATGGCTATAGATTAAACAAACTGCTTAACAAATGCCGTTATTTCTTCATCTTTACTGTTTTCGAAGAAGCATTGCTGGAAACGTTCTCCACCGACCGCTGTTTTTATTAATTCAGGATCTAACGCTTTTAAACCGTCTAAAAAGCTTTTAGCGGTAGCGAGTTTGACTTGATCTAAAATTCCCGCATTAGTGACTTGTGATTCTTTACGCTCTGGTGGATAACCTTGACCTCTTTCGCCGCCAAACGCTTTTTCAAAAATGTATTTAATGTTTAGTTCTGCACCCCAACCAAATCCTTTAGCAAAAGGAAGCGCGAGTGCGTTGCCGTTATTGATTTGTGCAAATAAGAAGGCATCTGATGGGTCAATACAATAGCCACATGCGACACCAGGGTATGCATTTAATGAAATTAAAGCGCCTTGGCCAGTACCACAACCCGACACAACAAAATCGACGGCTTTACTGTTTAATAATAAACTCGCGATAATACCTAAGTGGATATACGTTAAACGGTGATCATTGTCGCCATTCATACCCACATTAAAAATATCGTGACCTTGTTCTTGCCCTACCGCTTGTAATTGCGCTAATACAATTGGATTTTTAGCCGCTTGACTAAATTCATTCATGAGTGCGATTTTCATTGTTTACTCCTATTAGTATATATGGGCTTAGTATAGATTAATTATTTGTTTGTTTTGATTTAATTTAATTTAATTTGTTTGTTTTGTACTAAATTTGCAATGTTATTCGGATTGTCATTTTTCTTACAAGGTGTTTAGAACTAAAAATAATGGGGTTGGCAAAAGCAGCTTGACGAAATGTATCGGAGTATAAAAGAAAAATAATGATGTTTAATAAAGCAAATATTTTTAATTAAGCGGGTTGTTTGATACTTATCCGCGCTCATAAGTGATTAATGTTAGCCTAAGAAAAAAGCTCCAGCTTAATCCTTATTGGATCTATTAATGTTTATTCGCCGTTATCGAGTTTTTAAACCCAGTAAGGTGACCTGCTATTTACGACGATGATATAAGTATAGAGGTATAGAAAAAGGATATACGCATAAATTGGACTTAAGCACGGCCTAAGGTTTAAGCCGTGCTTAGCATACGTTTTAACTAAAAAGGGTCTTTCGGTTTAATTTTAATGATCTCTGCGTAATTAACAATTTGGTTTTCTTTGGTCCATTTGTCGATCATTGCCGTGAGCTTTTGAACTAATTCCGGTTTTTGCTTCGCTAAATTATTTGTTTCACCAGGGTCTTTATTTAAGTCATATAACTCATAAGCAATGCCTGGTTTTTTAAGTGTTTGCAAATACCAACCGGCTTCAATTAACAGTTTCCAACGCCCCTGATAAATAACACTTTGTTGGCCTTTATCGTTAAAATAAATGGCTTCTGGTGCTGTTGTTTTTTCACCTTTAAGTGTGGCTAACACATTACGACCATCTGGTTTTCTAGGCGTCGCACCGTGAAATTTTTCTGGGAAACGGGTATTCGTAATATCTAATAAAGTAGGCACAATATCACCTACCCAAACCAGATCATTGGTGATGGTGCCGGGTTTGATAACACCTGGCCAATTAGCAATGGCGTGCGCACGTGCACCGCCTTCCCATAAGAGGGCTTTAACACCTTTATAAGGCGAATTCATTAAATCACCTATGTGCGAAGCGGCTCCATTATCAGAAAAATATAAAATAAGCGTGTTTTCATACTCACCGGTTTTTTTCAAACCGGCGATCAGCTTGCCGACATTCTCATCTACTTTCTCCATCATGGCGGCATGAATGGCCGACTGTAAACGAAATTTCTCTATTTTAGCTTGGTCTTGTTTTGTCCATAAGTAGTTATTATTAGCGATGTTAACGTCTTTAGAAAATAAGCCAGCTTTAATTAATCCACTGTGTCTGTCATCCGCTATTTTTTGTAAATCGGCATAACGTTTTAAATATTTTTGCACAAGATCTTCTGGTGCTTGCAAAGGTTTATGTGGTGCACGATACGCAACATACATAAAGAAAGGCTTAGGATCGGCAGCCGCTGTGTTAATCATGTCAACCGCGCGATCGGTCATGCTGTCGGTTGCATGAAACACTTTACCCGACTTGCCATGACAACCACCATAACGTTTTTTGTTGTAGGCATTATTGGTGTAACAATGCATTTTATAGTTGTAATCGTATTTGAGTGTCGCTTTTTGATTGTCCTCGTAGTATTCGTGTTGATCTTCAGGTAAGTAAAACAGGTTGCCTTGCGCCCCATGAAATACAAAGCTTTTTTGAAAGCCGCGTTGAGGGGGCAAAGCTAAATAATCTAACTCCATTTCTTCTTGCGTTAATTTCATGCTAGGTGGGTGTGTTTTTTTCCAATAAGGGCTTAATAATTCAGGCTGTTCTTTTATATAACTGCCGCCTAAATGCCATTTACCAACCATTAATGTTTGATAGCCATTACTGCCTAACATTTCAGAGATTAACGGTTGCTCGTAAGGTAAGCGACCTCGGTGCGCTTTAAAAGGTAATTCGCGCACCCAATCACCCACCACACCGCCGCCAAAGCCAACATGTGCAGCATCAACACCGGTTAATAAGGTTGCGCGCGTCGGGCTGCAGCGAGCATTTGTATAAAAGTCACTAAAGCGCATACCTTCATTGGCAAGTTGATCTAAGTTTGGGGTGTCTATTTCCCCCCCAAAACTACCGAGATCGGTATAGCCTGAATCATCCGATAAAATGACGATAATATTAGGTCGTTTATCTGCACTTTGGCTAGTAAACGCGATCAGCGTAAAGAGTAAAATCGATAATATTGAAATGCATTTTTTCATAATAATATTGTATGTTGTTGACAATGTAGCTTGAGTATAGGTTAACTTTTATTTAATTACACTTTTAATTTATCGTTTCTTGAATTCAATCATTAAGACTCATATTCAAAATAAAACCGCTTTTTAGTGCATGAAAGTAACTTGGTGCTAAACCCAAGTTACTTGAGTCTATTTTTGTACTGAATTTTATCGACGGGGTAAAACTGCGCTATGTTGAATATTTTGGATGATAACGGTTGATATTTTTCCTCCATCATCTGCAAAAGTAACGTCAACATTATTGTCTTTTTTCAGTAATCTATAAGGGAAAGGGATCTCTAGCACCCCAAAGAAGCTATTTCTGGCTTTGCCTTTTTCACCTGCGGCATTATGGTTTTGATCATAACCTCTAAAGTCATCAGGTAAATTAATTAAAGAACCATTTATTTTAATTGTCGGCGTTAAACTTTTGGTAAAGTCTCGCCCCACACCTAAACGTAAAATAGCATCTCCTTGCTTAGCGACATCTAATCCATTCACTTTAAAGCTCTGTATTTTGTTTGCGCTTATCGTTTGTGTCATTTTGTCGGCATAATGACGACTTTCTTGTAAATAATATTTTTGCTTGACGGCATTCTCGAGTTCAATAACTAACACAATGGTGGCTTCGCCTTGTAAAGTTAGGTTTTTAGGGAACTGATTGCCTAATGATTTCTCTTTATATTTAACGATCTTGTCATCACCTAAATATAAAACGCGTTGTGTTACGTGTTTTATATTCTTTGCTTGAATACCTAACATCGATAAATCGAGTGCGGAGTCGGCAAACTCTAAACTATTAGCAATAACATAGAGTGTTTTGTCGTTTAAATAAGCATCGACTTGAATATCCGGATCGGTGGCGCGGGTATCTAAGCGTTTACCGCTTACGCCGTTCCATAAGTCATAAAAATAAATCAAATCGGAGAATGTCCACTTTTCGCCTGTTTGCCCCGGTCGTTCTTTTTGTTGGATCATTAACCGCCAATAATAGGGTATATCTGGTGCATTTCGTCCCCATTCTGCTTTGAGCGGAATAAAGGGTAATGATTGTTCAATGCGATCGGGGCGTTCTAAAAATTGCATGATCATGGCATTAAAGGCTTTTAATTGCAGCCAATCACGTTCTGAGCTCCAAGGTTGGTTATACATGCCGTGTAATTGTGAGCCGTATTCTGACACGACAATGGGTATTAAGGTTTGCCATTCAATCGCCATGTAAGCATCTAGCATATCCAGTGTGGCTTCCATATTTGAGCCTTTGCGATATTGTTCACGAGTAACACTGCCGTACGGAATATTCGGAAAATCGTATAAATGGATGCTAATAAAGTCCATCTTTTTGCCGGCGACTTCCATAAAGTGCTTATCGATTGTTTCCCACTCATTAAAGTTGTCTACTTCATAATTCGGAAATGCGACAGTATAGCCGCCAATCAGTACTTCTTTATCATGTTTGCGAATTTCGTCGGCCACGTTAGCGTGAAAGCGCATAACTTGATCAACGGTTGCTGCATGATGGTTACCTGGGTATTCGACGAGTTCAAATAAAGGCTCATTCATTATTTCGATATATTTAGGCTTGAGTTGTCCGACTGAATCGCTGTTACGGCCACGAAAAAATTGGGCGATGTATTGCCCCATAAAATCGCCAACCGCACTGCCTAGCGGTTCTTCTGGGGTATCTGTTGTCGCAAAATGCCACGGTTTTTTGATAAACGTGCCTACTTTTGCGCCACCGTCTGGCCAGTATGGGCGTTGTTGTGCGCCGACTATAAGCCGAGAGTTACGTTTTTCGTAAGCGAGCGCCACTTTTGCTTGTTCATCAGGGTTATTGTTGTACCACCACCGATAATCACCACCTAATTTTTTTAGTGTATCGCTATTGGCCCAGCCTTTACGATTTGGATCTTCTTCTGTGTTAATGACTATCCATTTCATTGAGCCCGTATCACGGCCAAAATAGACATCGCGTTTATCCATAACTTCGCCGATTAAGTTTTCAAGCTCATTTTCTTGATTGAGGCTTTGTGGGTTTTTTCCCCACCAGTCGTGGCCATTATTGGTTTCGTGGATCGTGATATAACGCTCTCGCTCAAATTGATCAAATGTGCCAACTTTATGCGTCACCTCGGTATTGATTTGTATTTTAACTGGTGTGCCGGGGGCGGCTATTGTGTTTAAACTGCACAGAAATAAAGTTACTGTCGATACAAATAAAGCCGTTAACGTGAATGAGTGCATAAGCAGCCTCAAGCAATTAATTAATGTTAAAAAAGTATAGATGCTAAATTCGAAATCAACTATGTATGCATGACGATTGCTAACGAGGTGAGTAGTAATGAAACGGCGGGTGCTGCTTTTATCTTGTCGTTGCTCGTATTAATCGGCTTAGGGCTGGCGGTTATGCGATATTATAAAAATAATGGCTTAAAGTCGTCCAAACCCTGAAGTCACTTAACGTTTATTTTAAATGATTTTTAATCATACCGGTTTTTGTTAGAACACTTTAGGTTGCATCCCAGAGCGGAACGTTTAAAAAGGTTGATATTGTTTGAGCGTCTTCAAGAATAGAATTATGTTGAGCGTGATCGATAATACAAACCCGTCGTAAATTTTTGAAAACCAAATTGATTTCATAACTATTGTAATTCGATGTTCGTCCACCGCTTCCTTTACTGCTCACGTGTTCCCCCACAATTTGTATGGCATGTACCTCATTAATATTTTCAGATAATAAAGGCGACGGATCGAATTTTTGTAGCGCAACGTGCTTCTTTTCATATATTGAATTGTTGGCCTTATCAAAATAGATCGTTTTAAGTTCTTTCGCTAAGAGTTTAAAAGGTATGGCGGCAAAAATAGCACTAAAAATAGTTTGCATTATGTCACCGTTAATTGCCCCTGTTATAGCAAACAAAAAACCAAAGCCAACAAAAGCGCCTAAAAACAAGCGAAAAAAAGGTGATGGTTTGATACTTATTTTTTGATTATCAATGGTTTCTAACGTGCTGGTTTTAAAGTTTGAGCCGCCTTCTTTAGCGGGGGTCCATTTTATTTGTGTTGCGATTGGGTCGTCGGTATCGGTTAATTTTAACTCGACTTTATTAATATCTATTTTCATCAAAATGGTCCTTTTAATAGCAAGCTTGCAAAGTAACTTGTTTTTGTTGTTATTTTAGTGAGTTGAGGTTATCTAAGTTTACAGGGGGGAATGATAAATAAAAACAGCTTAAACCGGTCATGCTAGGTTGTTATTGGTTTGTGTAAGTTTGAATGAGGTTGGTTTGTGAATGTAATTAACCTATTTTAACCATACGGGTAAGCAAGTTTGGTAAGGTTAGCTATACTTTGATTTATAATTAATTCAGTAAAATGTTATATCGCGACAATGAAGTTTTATGTTTTTGACTGTTTATTTAAGATTATCAATGTTCACCCGCTTAAACCTGTTTTTGCCATCATGCTTATTAAGTTGAGGTGGCTATTTGTGACAAAGTTTGATGAGTTAATTATCGGTTACTACAACCCAAGTTTGGAGTGCATATGTTTAAAAAATTAAAACTTTTGAAAAACAAGATGCTACTAATTTGTAGCTTGCCTTTAATTGTTATTTCGGTCGTCTTGTCTTGGGGCACAATTTCAGAGCTTGGATCCTTTAAACAACAGCAAATCGAACATGAACGCCATGCATTACTCGCTCAAAAAAAGAATGAGCTTAAATCTATTGTTTTAGTTGCGTTGTCTGGCATGCAAGATATTTTAAATCGCCCAGCTTCAGTTGAACGTGATCAAGCGGTTATATCTTATTTACTTAACCTTAATTTTGGTGATGGCACTTATTTTTTTATAAATAGTTACGATATGTATTCAATTGCTAATGGTCGGGTAGGGCCTAGAGCTAAAAAAAAGCTGAATATTGATCGTGTGAAGCTTGATGGCAAAAAGCATCCACTTGATATAATGGTTGAAGTTGCTAAACAAGGAGGGGGCTTTATTCACTACACCGCGTTTAAAAAATTGGGTGATAAAACACAAGCCCCGAAACTTGCCTATGCGCAAAACATACCAGGTTATGATTGGTTGATCGGAACAGGGTATTTTATTGATGATATTGAAGTAGGGGTTCAAGCTAAGATTAAAAGCTTTGATTCCACACTGGAACGCATTATGACGAAAACGGTCATTACCGCATGCATCATTATTATTATTTCATTGATGGTTTGTTTTATCTCTGTAATGCGCGCTTTAAAGCCACTGGATAATATGAATGAAGCGCTTTACGACATTGCGCATGGTGAAGGTGATTTAACTCATCGCCTGAGAGTGGAGTCTGAAGATGAGATCGGTCGATGTGCTAAGTCCTTTAATGATTTTTTGAATAAAATACATAAAACAGTCAAATCGGTTAAAAATGAAGCATTAATTATAGATAAAGCAACGATTAGGTTAGATGATTCATCTCGAGTGAGCTTGAACTTAGTTGAAGAGCAACGCATTAAAACAGAATACTTGAATCAGGTCATCTATGAAATGGTCGCAAGTGCACAAGAAATAACTAATCATGGGAATACCGCTGCAAATGCCGCGAATATAGCCAGTGAGGAAGCGACTAATACATCAGAAGCATTAATGTCTGCGGTACAAAAATTAGATGACTTAAACGTTGATATTAATCAATCGTCTTTAGCGATGAATGAATTAGAAAAAGAAACTGACGAGATTGATACGGTTTTAAAAGTTATTCAACAAATAGCAGAGCAAACTAATTTATTAGCGCTTAATGCCGCTATTGAAGCTGCAAGAGCGGGTGAGCAAGGTCGTGGCTTTGCTGTAGTCGCCGATGAAGTTAGAACGCTTGCAATTCGAACTCAAGACAGCACTGTAGAAATTAAAGCCATGATCGATAAGTTACAATTAGGGGCTCGAAAGGTGGCATCCGCCATGTTGGTTATTAAAGATTCAAGTTTGGATGCGAAAGAAGTCGCAGCAGCGTCACAATCTTCACTTGAAAAAGTGAATGGGTCTATTCAAGTGATAAATGAAGTTAATGCGGTTGTCGCGACTGCCGCATCGCAGCAAATGAGCGTAACTGAAGATTTGAATGCCAACTTACATGACTTAGCAGAGCTAACGGGTAACACTGAACAAGAAGTCAGAATTGTCACCGAAACGGGTAATAACCTTAAATTAAATGTTAAAACGCTAACTGAAGAAATGGGAAGCTTTACGGTTTAATTGATTTTAAAGTTAATCGAGACTATTAGTTATAGTTAAGGACACATTGTTACTTTTATACCCAAGTCACTTCAAGATGCGAGTTCAGAGTCCCTGAGCGATTTTAATTCTAGGCGTATTAAGGCAGGAATGTAGTCCCCTTTCAAGTTAATACAACAACGAAGTAAAAGCGCTCAGGGGCTCCGTCCCGGTGGGTTTTAAATTGATTTATGCTGTGTTAAACAGACTTAATTTAACCCGTTAAACTTGCATCTGTTTGCCTCGCCTACAGGACGTAGGTGCTTAGCGTGAGCAGGATGCGGAAGCTGTGCCTAAATCAATTTAAATTCCCACTGAATCCTGCAGCTTAAAGTCACTTGGGTATAACTAATAAGGGAACTTGGAGTTAGCGATGAATAAATTTGAAAATAATATTATTCAACAAAACGATGAGCATTTCAGGGCGTTGTTAACCGCGTTGCCTAACGTGTCGGTGCAGGGATACGATAAAGATCGTCGGGTTGTATATTGGAACCACGCCAGTGAGTTGCTCTATGGCTACACTGAAGCAGAAGCAATGGGTAATCTGCTAGAAGACCTAATTATTCCGGATTTTATGCGCCAAGGTGTTATTGATGCTCACCACGCTTGGGTTAATGACGGCGTTGCTATTCCTGCCGGTGAACTTGAATTAAAGCACAAGCAAGATCATTTGGTGCCTGTTTATTCAAGCCACGTTATGTTGTATCAGCATACAGATAACCCTGAAATGTATTGTGTTGATGTTGATCTATCAGGGCAACGCAACAAAGAAAAACAAGTTAAATACCTCACTCAATTTGATAAACAAACGGGCTTGCACAACAAAGACAGTTTATTTAGTTATGCAAAAAAACTCACAGCCACTAATTCAAAGGAGCCAGAATCTCACGTTGCTATTTTTGTAGGCATTGATGATTTAACACATACTAACAATGCTTATGGTTACAGTGCTGGCGACAAAGTGATAGCACAAGTTGTTGAACGGTTAACCAGTAGCATTAGACCCCAAGATTATATTGCTCGATACAGTGGTGACGTGTTTGTTATTTTAATAACGCTAGATACCCAGTCTGATCTGCTTGAGCAAACCCTTGCTAATATTCGAAAATCAGGCCGAACCCCTTGCACTGTTAATAACGAACAGAAAATAATTACGCTAAGTGCGGGCATTTGTATTAACGAAGCGGTATTTGACCCTGAAGCATCTAACTCAAATATCGATTTTTTAAAAAACGCCGAAGCGGCCATGAACCACGCTAAAAATGCCGGTAAAAACCAATATTTGTTTTATGAGCCAGAATTCGATCATCAACTACAACGTTCATATTCTATTTTGTCTGCGCTAAATACTGCCGCAGAAAACAATGAGTTTTGTTTGGTTTATCAACCGCAGTTCGATCAAGCTCAAAATATCGTGAGCTGCGAGGCGCTTTTACGTTGGCAACATCCAACAATGGGCGCTATTTCACCTGCGGAATTTATTCCACTTGCCGAAAGCAAAAACAAAATGCAAGGTATCGATAGTTGGGTGGTTAACGCGGTTATAAAACAAGTTAAGCAATGGTTACATAATGGGGTTAACCCCGCACCTGTATTTATTAATTTATCTGGACAAAGTTTATGCGACATTGATTTTATCAACCAGCTTGTCGCGCAGTTAGATTATTCGGCTATCCCCTACGAAAAAATCGGTATCGAAATTACAGAATATGCGTTAATTTTAGAAAATGATGTATTAATACAGCAGATGAAGTGGTTACAAACACATGGCATTGCTATAGCGCTTGATGATTTTGGTACGGGGTATTCATCGTTAAGTTATCTTACTCAATTCCCGATCGATTTTATTAAAATAGATAAGTCGTTTGTGTTTAATGCACCCTGCAATCAGCAAGATGCTGCCATTATCAAAGCCATTTTTGCTTTGTCAGCGAGCTTAGAGTTAAAAGTGATCTGTGAAGGCGTTGAAACGGAACAACACTTAGGTTTTATTCAACAGCAAACAAGCAGTGCTATCATACAAGGCTATTTGTTTTCAAAACCCATACCCCCATCAGATTTCGAAAAACTAATATTAATTGAGCCTATTCGTTAGTTAAGGGTTAGATTGATTTAGCGCCGCTCATCACCGAGCTGTTAAGTTTACAGTGTTTATGATGTTAAGAAGACAATCTGTCGGTAAGCAATACAGTCTAATATAAGCTACTTGTGTGATTGCTTCCTACTTATTAGTGATTCAGCGTAAATTTAATGCGATTAATCCAGTGTTTTATTTACTCTATTATTTGAAAATGACAGTCTATTGCCTGCGTTCGTAATGGAATTAATGCTTGATATTCTTCAGAAGCATACCAAGATTCCGCGAGTTCTTTACTCGGAAATTGGATTATCGCTTGAACGTTATAATCGTATTGCCCGCATAGCGGCAATACACTGCCTTTAACTAAAAATTCACCTTCAAATTTTGCTACGGTCGGGGCCGCTTGTGTACTGTACGCTTTTAATTTTTCGGTATCTTTGATGTTAAAACCAATTACTACATAAGTTGTCATATTTTTTCCTGTTTAGGTTTAATAGGATGTGAGTAAATCTTGACATTTATTATGCTCGTGGCGTTTAATCAAGACAATAATAAAAAATTAAACTCTAAGTTAAGAATAATGAACACGAGTAAGCAATTATCTCGCCTAATGGTTTTCAGCACCGTCGTCTCTAAAAAGTCTTTCACACAGGCGGCTAAGCACTTAAATATTTCAAAATCGGCAGTTAGTCAGCAAATTACCTTGCTGGAATCTGAATTAGGTGTTCGATTATTAAACCGAACAACAAGAGGGGTATCGATCACACCGATTGGTGAAAAAGTGGTTAAACGGTGTTTAGTACTTCAAGATCAAGTTGATTTATTATTTAATGATCTTAAAAATGCAGGCGAAGTGCCAAAAGGTCGAGTTGTAATAACGTATCCTTTTAGTTTACAAAAGGCGGTCATTTTGCCCGCCATCGAACAGCTATGTCGAGAGTTTCCAGGTTTAGAGCCTGAGTTAATTGCCGATGATTCGAGTTTAGATTTGATCAGTCATAAAATCGATATCGCGGTACACATCGGAGAACTGCCTGATAGTACTTATCGGGCATTACCAGCCGGAAACTTAACTGAAATTTTTTGTGCAACGCCGCTTTATATAAATCGAAACCCTAACATTCAGCACGCTCAAGACTTGTGTCATTACAATTGGATTGCCACAGGATGGCAACAAGCGCGTGTTGAAGTCACCGATAATACTAATGGCTCGGTAGATATCATTAGATTAAAACAGTTTTCAAAAACGAATACATTGCTTACGACCATTGAAATGGTCATGATGCATATGGGGTTTGCTTTGATCCCGCATGTCGTTGCTCAACCCTTAATTAAGAGCGGCGATTTGATGCAAATTGCCCCGAATTTTTCGGGATCACAATGGCCCATTTATACATTACACGCTTATAAAAGTGAGAAACCAATTTATATCACTCGATTTCACCAATTGATTTGCAGGCTTATTGAGGGTTTGTAGCACGGGAGTATCTAAGTTGGGTATACCCTATAAATTATCGCTTGCCTATTTAATTACGCGCTAAAAATTAAGTGGATTTATTATGCGCGGGTAGAGGGGGGGATACTTTAGGTTACCGATTAGCTTTTCCAAGACTTAAGAATTTTCTTCTGGCTTAACATGCTATAAACCCACTCTCTACCTTCTTTTTTCTTTGTAAAAAGCTTCAACTCTACAAGGCCATTTAATACATTGGCTGCTGTGTTATATGCACATCCTTGGCTACCGATTAGCACTACTTTTTATCACTATAAGATTTTAATAAATTTAAAATTTCACTTTTATCTGGAGCTCTATCTATAAGTTCGTTTAGGCTGTAGCCTTCTTTGTCGAGAAGTAGAGAAACAAATAAATGATACCTAACGTAAAGCCCTGACTTTTCAGTTAACCGCCATTCGTTATTATTAAATTGATCTAGGTTATCTTCAAAATCGAAGGATTCTTTCGCAATATAATCAGGGTATCCCTCTCTTAACCATTTGGGCAGATCGCTAAAGTGTGAAATAACACCTACACGTTCAAACATTAATGCGTGTCCAACTTCATGTGTAATGAAGTAAATTAAATCTCTTTCTTGTGCATCTGCAAGTTTACCTGAAGGTGGAATTAATGTGTTACCTGCGATATCTGAAGGTCTAAAAAAAATATTATGATTATTCCCGATACAGAATGCACCAACGTTTTGATAGTAAATAGGCATTGATACAATACCCCAACGCCAATATTCAGTTGGTATATAAACGTTATATGTTTGTTCGGCGCTATATAATTCAGATCTTTTTAAACGTATTAGAACTTCATCTGTTATTGTCTTAATGTTTTTCGGGATCGCTTTATCACTATGGATAACCAAATTATCGTTAATGAATTTATGTGAATATAGAAAAGATGGAAACTCTAAAAGATACCAATACCCAGAAAAAACAAGAGTAAATATAACTAAAATCCATTTCAATTTATTGAGAATCAAACTCTAAACTCCGTGAGTAGTGCTAACTAGCTTGTAGAATTATGTTGTGGGGGCTGAGGTTTAGATACCCTTGGCTACCCGATTATATTTTTTTACTTGGCCATACCAGTAAAGCTAAATGTATTACTGGTATACAAAATAGAGCAGTAAACCACTTGTTAAGCCCCATATCTGAAACACGCTTAAAACAAAGGTAAATATGTAAGGGTATCTGTAAGTACCAGACAGAAAAAAAGTTAAACTGAAAGCCCTTTGCTATATTTCCAGACTCGTAGAGTTTAACCTTTTTTTCTATGCCGCCGAGATCAATTCCAAAATACAGCATAATTAGTGATGCAAATATAGGTAAAGCAATCCAGATCAAAACCATACCCCAGAAAAAGTCGCTGCGACCGTAAATTATCTTTTGACATTTGTTCACCGCAATAGGCTTATCATTAATTATTTGATTATCCATTTACACCTAGACTCGATTAAAAATATACGCTTAATAGTGCGTGCGTGTTTCTAGGATATCCATTAATAAAGCACCACTTTGACTTATTGCTGATATAACCAAAAACGTGTGCTACTGGTATCGTTAGTACCCTAACTAAAGGCTTAAAATCCTAGGTTTATTAGTGCCTGTCCCGCATGAATTGTTATGTTTTAAGGACTACGAAATAAAGACAGAACCCTATCTATTAAAGTTTGTTTTTTAGGTATTACTTTCTTTGGCTTAGGAACGTTCTTACACACATTTAAATCTCTATTTGGTTTTGGTATATACCCTAGTGCTTTAGATCGTTCGAGCCAATACTGCTGTTTATCATGGTCTTGAGCTACGCCCTTACCAGACTTGTACATTTCACTTAAATTAAATGCAGCGCTGCCATTCCCTAGGTTATATGATTCAGTGTAGAGTGACACAGCTAAATTCCAATCGTTAGCTCTGCTAGCGTCTATAGCTTGATAAAAAAGTTCATTTGACTTGGGGTCTATCTTAAATTTTGGTACAAATCCAAGTTCTTTGGCGCGGTCAAGCCAATACTGCTGTTTATCATGGTCTCGAACAACACCCATACCCGTCTTGTACATTTCACTTAGATTAAAAGCAGCGCTGCCACTCCCTAGGTTATATGCTTGAGTAAACAGAGAGACTGCTAAATCCCAATCTGCTGCAATAATCGCATCTGCCCCAGCACGAATTAACCCTTCCTCTTTTGTCATTAATAGCCCCGAATTTGATTAAAACATAACGCTTAATAGTGCGTGATTTTCGCATTTTTCTGCTCAATCCGCGCGCATTATTATACTGACTGTATTTTTAACAAATACGCTAACGCATTGCTATTTATATTGTTTATTTACAGATGAAAATTTAACAACGATAAAATGCGCAACTGGTTTATTAGTGCCTGCTGAGATGGTCCCGAATGAGTTTAGTGCTGGAAAACCAGCACTGCAGATGATGAATCAACCTATCTAGAAGCCTTGAAAAGTAAGGAGTCACAGCTCTTAAAATATGCGGTAGAAAGTAAACTTTAATGCTTGCTGCCCACCTCAGGGCGTGTTGTTATCAATGTTTACTATGCTCAAACCAAATGTCAAAGTTACATCTAGCCCTTTTTCTTCTATGGCTTTACCATCTACTATTTTAGGTCTGTATCGCCACTTCTTTAGTGCTCTACGAGCTGATCTTTCAAAAACACCTTGTGGTTTTGCATCCAATACTTTGACATTTTCAACATATCCTTCAGACGTTATATCAAACCCTAACTTCACCCAACCTCTGATTCCATTTCTTAGTGCGAACTCAGGGTATACAGGTTCCATTCGAATAAAGCTTGTATTTTGATTTTCTGTACTAGCGCACGATACTAAAAATAACGCGAATACTATTACTAAAAGTTTTTTCATAGCTTTCCTATATTGCTAACGCTTAATTATGCGCGATGTGCGCATTTTCCTACCAAATCCGCGCGCATTATTATACTGACTATATTTTTAACAAACACGCAAACGAATTACTATTGATATTGTTTGTTTACTGATAAAAGGTTATCAACGATAAAAATTCGCAACTTGCGCATTTTCTTGAATAGAGGAGCAAAGAACAGGACTTGCACATAAATACAGTGCTATAGTCAAAGCGATCGGGTTTTAGGGGCAGGTTTCTCGTTCCAGACGAAACCGAAGTACTTACATCCATGTAAGCAAAGCCGTCAAAGCTACCGCGTCCTGCTCTCGCCCCTTACCTGCATCCATGCAGGCAAGGGGCGAGACCCCATGAGCATATGCTCTATTATGTGATTGGGGCGAGTAAGCGCTGACAATGAACCATAAAACCTGAGCGAGAAGACTATATATGCATGTTTCTAAGACATCTATTAATAAAGCATGCTGGTATCAACCCAAAACCGTGTGCACTTTAAGTGGCTTAAAGGCTTAGTTAATGTTTAATTAATACCTTGGCCGATGAAGTGTTTAAATTTTTCAGGGCTGCCATTTTCGTCACCTAATAACAAAAAATACACCATACCGGCATCAGAAATATCGGCGACCTGATCAGGGTGTCTTTGCATACGCTGATACATCCACGATACACTTTCATCTGAATGATTTTTCATCCATTGCCATACCGACCAATCCTGTTTTGAATTCCATAATAAATTTGGATCCCATTGACCATTTTGATCTTTAATTCGACGATATTGAATGCGATCACCACTGAGTTTGATGGCTTGGGGTAACGTATGGTGTTTTTCGCTATCTGGTACTGGGTTTTTATCATACTGGCTGTCACCACGGCGTAAATGGTTATCGTTATAACCACTATGTGATAACACATAAACATGGGCTAAACTGTCGATTTTACCGTGGGCAATAACTTGTTTCACCGCTCGATAAAAAAACTCTGCCGGCCCCATATGCACAAAATATAAAGGGTCATCTTTAGTGGATACTTCAATAACCTTAACCAAATGGTTGAGTGCATGTTTGTAGTGAGTTGTCACATCAAAGAAATTAGCATTATCGTAATGCCAATGTTTAATCGCCCCTTGTATGCCAACTGCCATTTCATTTATTGCTGTGGTATGAGCCGCTGAATCGATAAAGTTGTTGTACGAGAAATGCACTAAATTATGCTGGCGTTTTAGCTTGGCTATTATGGCTAAGGTAGCCGGTGTTGCGCCCCAATCATCAGGGTCGGCTCTTGGCCAAAAATGTAATTTATCAGGCTGATTATTACCATCGGCGCTGATCGCTATCCGATTGTTGTTGTAATTCCATCCTGTTGCAAATGCAATATTTGCAACAAACAGTAAGCATATTGTTATTAACGTTTTCATTATTGTTTAACCTTGATCTATAAATGATTCAACCCAGTTGCAACTAAACACAAAGTAATTGTTATTATTTAAATATACACTTATAAAAATATAAATTCACTTATGAATTTATTTGTCAATTTATTTAAGTGACGTAACGTTACAGGTTATCTTTAACGTTATAGGTCATGTTAAGTGTATCCCTAGCATTGAACAGGATAGATTTAATGAGCTATATTCCATCTGTCATTGCATTGCAGGCGCAGCAAAACAAAAAAAGTGGAACTTTAGCCCGATTGGCGAATTTAAGTAAATTATTCGATTTTTTTACTGCAAAAAAAAACCGATAGATTAGAAAGCGGCTTAAATGAAGCCAAGCACCTAAAAGAAATTGAAATAGTCATCGAGGTGTTTGGCAAAACAACTGATTTTAATTCAACTGAAGATGCTTCGGTTAGAGTGTCTATGTCGCGCTTACGTAAAAAACTCGAACAATATAGTCAAAGCGATCGGGTTTTAGGGGCAGGTTTCTCGTTCCAGACGAAACCGAAGTACTTACATCCATGTAAGCAAAGCCGTCAAAGCTACCGCGTCCTGCTCTCGCCCCTTACCTGCATCCATGCAGGCAAGCTTCGAGACGCCATGAGCATATGCTCTACTATGTGATTGGGGCCGCCTAAATGGATTTCATATGTAGGATCTTAAGAAAAAAAGAGGTGTCTTCGCGCTCAATTTGTGATCTTATTGGTTCACCAAAACTGATAAAAAGACAAACAAACGCGAAGACAATGAAACTTACAACTTTAACAGATAAAATCCAAGCCATTTTTGATCCTAAAACACTTTTTTCAATGGCTCGAAGCGTGAAATTGGTTGAACGCAGTCGCCAATTTAACCCTTACCAT